>NZ_JBHWID010000003.1:0-418917 GCF_042732175.1 Kitasatospora sp. NPDC059795 | reverse complement strand
CTGAACCTGCAGAAGATGATCGTCGTCGACGAGCGCCCGATCGACGACCAGGAGGCCGTCAGCCTCTCGTCCTGCGACTCGCACAGCTGCTGACCCGCACAGGTCTTCCGAAATCCGGCGGCGCACTGCCGCCGCACCGCGCCGGCCGACCGGTCGGGCGGACGAAGTACACACCACAGAGGAGCACACCATGGCGAACGTCCTGAACCTGCAGAAGATGATCGTCGTCGACGAGCGCCCGATCGACGACCAGGAGGCCGTCAGCCTCTCGTCCTGCGACTCGCACAGCTGCTGACCGAAGCGGTCTCCCGGGCCCCGGCGAAGCGCTGCCGCCGGGGCCCACCCCTTGCCTCCGCACCATCCGTCCGGAAGGGAAACACCCGTGCTCTCCTGGCAATCGCTCCAGTACTACCTCCAGTTCGACCGCCGCTGGTACGAGACTGCCGACCGCCGCCGCCCCGACCCGGCGCACCTCGCGGCCTTCCGTGAACTCGTCCCGGACGGCTGGGCGACCCGCCGGCGCGGCCTGTGGTTCATGGCCGACCCGCCGGGCCGCAACACCCCCGCGCAGGGGTGGAAGCTGCACGTCACCGCGGAGGCGGCGGAGAGCGAGGAGGTGCTGCGGCTCGCCCTGCCGGTGCTGTTCGCGCACAAGGCGGCGTTCAAGTTCCTGATCGACCCG
Source organism: Kitasatospora sp. NPDC059795 (assembly GCF_042732175.1). NCBI lineage: Bacteria > Bacillati > Actinomycetota > Actinomycetes > Kitasatosporales > Streptomycetaceae > Kitasatospora > Kitasatospora sp. NPDC059795. The sequence goes on along the minus strand of NZ_JBHWID010000003.1, from coordinate 418,235 downwards.
TGGTCGGTGGCCCTGACCAGCGGCAAGACCTTCTCCCGGACCGCCAGCGGCAAGTTCATCACGATCTATCCGGCCGACGACGCCGAATTCCACGCGGTGGGCAAGGACTTGGCCGAAGCGCTGGAAGGCCGCAGCGGCCCGTACATCCTCTCCGACCGGCGCTGGCCCGGCTCGACGGCCGTCTACTACCGCTACGGCGGCTTCTCCGCGATCAAGCGACTGCGGGCCGACGGCATCAACGACCTGATGATCGCCACCCCCGACGGCACCCTGGTCCCCGACGTCCGCAACCCGTACTTCGAGTCGCCGGCGTGGGTCACCGACCCGTTCCCGCCCGAGGAGGCCGAGGGGGGAAGCGCGCTGAACGGGCGGTACCTGCCCACGTCCGCGCTGATGTTCGGCAACCGGGGCGGCGTCTACCTGGCCACCGACCGGGAGACCGGCGCGGAGGTGGTGCTCAAGGAGGCCCGCCCGGGCGTGCTGGTCGGGCGGCCCGGACGGGCGGCCGTCGAAGTGCTGGAGAAGGAGTACCAGGTGCTGTCGGAGCTCGCCGACACCGGGTACTACGTGAAACCGCTCGACTTCTTCCACGAGGGCGGCCACGCCTTCCTGGTCGAGGAGTACATCGACGGCCCGCACTACAGCCGCCACTGCATCACCACCAACCCCGTGATCACCGGCAAGCTGGACGGGGACAGCCTGCGCGCCTACTACCGCACGCAGCGCGACGTGTGGCGGCAGATCGCCGAAGGCATCGCCGCCGCCCACCGCCGCGGCATCCTGCTCGGCGACCTCTCGTACACCAACGTGCACATCACCCAGGACGGCCGGGCCGTGCTGCTCGACCTGGAGGCCGCCGTCCGCGAGGGCGTCGACCCGCACCTCGGCGTGCACACCGTCGGCCTCGCCAGCCCCCGGCTGCGCGCCACCAACCGTTACGACCGCGCCAACGACTGGCACTGCCTCGGCGCGCTGATCTTCTCCTCGATCATGGTGGTCAACAACATCACCGGCTTCCACCGCCCCGCCCAGGACCGGTTCCTCGACGCGTTCACCGAGGACCTCGCGCTGCCCGCCGAACTCTCCGCACTGATCAGGGACCTGACCGCCCCGGAGGCCGTGGACGGCGACTTCGACCCGGACGAGCTGCTGAAGCGGATCGACGCCCTGCCGTTCGACGACCCGGCGCTGTGGACGTCCCCCGTCCCGCTCGCCGAGCCCGCCGCCCGCCGCTACCGCGACCCCGAGGCCGTGCCCGGGCTCCGGGACGCCGACCTCGCCGCCACCGTCGAAGGCATCGCCGCCGAGATCGAGGCCGCCGCCGACGCGCAGCGCGCCGACCGGCTGTTCCCCAGCAACCCGCTGGTCCACCAGACCAACCCGCTCTCCCTCGCCTACGGCGCCACCGGCATCCTGTACGGCCTGCACCGGCTGCGCGGCAGCGTGCCCGACCGGCTGCTCGGCTGGACGCTGTCCAAGGACGTCGACCCCGCCGCGTACCCGCCCGGCCTGTACCTCGGCCAGTCCGGCCTGGCCTGGGCGTTCGACGCGCTCGGCCACCCCGCCGTCGCCCGCGCGCTGATGGCCTCCGCCCGCCGCCACCCGCTGCGGCACGCCCTGCCCGGCGTCCTGCACGGCACCGCCGGCCACGGCCTCGCCGCCCTGCACCTGTGGCACCGCCAGCACGACCCCGAACTGCTCGCCGACGCCGTCGCCGACGGCGAACACCTCGCCGCCACCGCCGTGCACGGCCCCGACGGGCCGCACTGGCCGCAGGCGACGGCCGGCGACGACCGGCTCCGCGTCCGGCTCGGTCACGGCCACGGCGCCAGCGGCATCGCCCTGTTCCTGCTCTACCTGCACCTCGCGACCGGCGAGGAACGCTGGTACACCCTCGGCCGCGCCGCACTCGGCCACGACCTCGCACACGCCGGCCCCCTCCCGGGCGGCACCCTCGCCTTCCCGTCCCACGGCGGGCCCGCCGAAGGCCGCACCATCCTGCGCAACTACTGGGACGAGGGCACCGCCGGCGTCTCGGTCGCCGTCGTCCGCTACCTCGCCGCCCGGCCCGACGACGAACTCGCCGCCGTCGCCGAGGAACTGCTGCTCGACTCGGCCCGCCGCTACGCCGTCTTCCCGCACCTCGCGCACGGGCTCGCCGGACTCGGCAACGTCCTGCTCGACGCGGGCGAACTGCTCGGCGAACAGCGGTGGTTGGACGAAGCCCGCCGGGTCGCCGACGGCATCCTGCTCAGCCGGATCGAACAGGACGGCGAAATCCCCGGCGGCGTCGGCTTCCCCGGCGAACAGGCCCTGCGGGAGAGCTGCGACCTGGCCACCGGCTCGATCGGCATCGCGCTCTTCCTCGACCGGCTGCGCCTCGCCCGCCCCGGCACCCGCACCGACTTCCACTTCACCGTGGACGGACTGCTGCCGTGACCACCGACGTTGCGGCCGACGTTGCGCCCGACGTACGACCGGACCGGAACCGGCGCCTGCTGCGCCGGTTCCGGCTGGTCGGTGCGAACCCGATGTTCCGACGGCTGTGGATCGGCCAGTTCACCTCCGAACTCGGCAGCTCCATGAGCGTGCTGGCGGTGCCCATGCTGGCCGTCGCGGTCACCGGATCGCCCGGGAAGGCCAGCGTGCTCGCCACGCTGGGCTTCCTCACCACCTGGCTGACCGCCGCCCCGTGCGGCCAACTCGCCGACCGGATCGCGCCGCGCCGCCTGATGCTGGCCTGCGACACCGCCCGGCTCGCCGCCGTCAGCACCGTCGCCGTCTGGGCGCTGGCGGGCGGCCCGCCGCTGTGGCTGCTCGCCGTCACCACCGTCGTCTCCGGCACCGCGCTCACCGCGTTCGGGCCCGCCGCCGGCAAGATGCTGCGCACCCTGGTGCCCGCCGACCAGCTGCCCGAGGCGGTCTCCGCCAACCAGGTCCGCGGCTACAGCGCCTCCATCGTCGGCCCCGCCGCGGGCGGCGCGCTGTTCGGCGTGGCCCGGGCGGTGCCGTTCGTCGCGGACGCCGCCAGCTACCTGGTCTCGCTGGCCTGCGTCCGCGGCCTGCCGTCCGGCGCCGGGGACGCCCCGACGGCGCGCGGCTGGCCCCGCCTGGGCGAAGGCCTCGCCGTCATCCGGCGCACCCCGTTCCTGCGGGCCAGTCTCGCCTACTCGGTGCCCGGCAACCTCGCCGTCTCCATGCTGATGTACGTGCTGCTGCTGCGGCCCGACGCGGCCGGCGGGGGCACCGGCCTGGCGTTCAGCGCCGCTGCCGTCTGCGGGCTGCTCGGCTCGCTGTTCGCGGCGGGCGCGTTCCGCCGCTGGGGCCTGTGGCGGCTGATGGCGGCCACCGCCTCGCTGCGGCTGCTCGCCGCACTGGCCGCGGGCGTGCTGAGCGGGGGCCAGCTCGGCCCCGCGGCCGCCCTCGCCACCGTCCTGCTGCTCTCCCCCGTGGTCGGCGCGGCGCTCGGCACCACCACGATGCTGGTCGTCGAGTACGAGGTGTACGGCCGGGTCACCGGCACCACCTCGTTCATCGGTAGCGCGCTCCAGCCGCTCGCCCCGCTGGCGGCCGGCGCGCTGCTCCAGTCGGCGGGCGCGGGCGCGGCGCTGACCGTGGTGGCCGCGCTGTTCGGCGTGGCGCTGACGGCCGTCGTGCTGGGCCGGCGGAGCCTGGACGTGAAGCCGCCGGAGCCGGCCGGCCCGACCGCGTGACGAGGACCCCCGGCGCCGGTCGGCGGCAGGGGTCCTCGATGTCGGTCGCTGCGGGCGGGGGCTCAGCCGGTGCCGAAGACGCCCTCGGCGGCGGCGGTCGCGAAGGCCGCCCAGGCCTCGTTCGAGAAGCGCAGCTGCGGGCCGCTCGGGTCCTTGGAGTCCCGGACGGCCGTGGTCGCGGTGTTCGGCACCGCGATCTCGACGCACGCGCCGGAGCCGCCGCTGTAGCTCGACTTGCGCCAGGTCAGCTCGTCGGTGGTCCTGCTCATGGGGGTCGCTCCTCCAACTCGGCGTTCGGTATGGCGATCCACGGAGCCGGAAGGGTCCGTCGATCTGAGGAGATCATAGGGACGTGGACATGTCGAAACACCGGTCGGGGGAAGATCGGACGCCCGGAAGTCCGATCATCGGCATAAACGGTGCCCGGGCGGTCCGGGCGTGGGAGGATGCTGCGGCCTCTGCCCTCGTGGCGTCAGGCGGGCGGCGTCAGGCGGGCTGCTTGACCGCCCACGCCGGCTCCGCCGCGAGGGTCGGGTCGTGGACCAGGACGCGCCGGGTGAGGTGGGCCAGTTCGGGCCCGGGGTGGACGCCGAGCTCGTCGCGCAGGGTGCGGCGGGCGGTGTGCAGGACGGCCGCCGCCTCGGCCTGGCGGCCGCTGCGGTACAGGGTCCGGGCCCGCAGGGCCCAGCCGGACTCGCGCAGCGGGGCCTCGGTGGTGAGCAGCGCGCACTCGGTGACGGCGAGGTGGTGGGCGTCCAGGGCGAGCAGCGCGGCGGCGCGGATCTCCCGTGCGGTACAGCGCAGTTCGGCCAGCCGCCAGCGCTCGGGGTCGAGGAAGGCCAGGTGGGCGAGGTCGGCGAAGGCCGGGCCGCGCCACAGGGCGAGCGCCCGGTCCGCCGCGGCGAGCGCCTCCGCGGGGCGCCGGACGCCGGCGGCCGTACCGGCCCGCTCGACGAGGGCGGCGAACCGGCGGGCGTCGAGCGCGTCCGGGCCGAGCCGCAGACGGTAGCCGCCGGGCCCGTGGCACAGCACCGACGACGGGTGGCCGGCCGGGCGGCCGGGCTCCAGGGCGCGGCGCAGGTCGGTCACGCAGGTGTGCAGGGCGTGGCGGGGGTTGGCCGGCAGGCGTTCCTCCCAGACGGAGTCGATCAGGTGCTGCTCGGGGACGACCGCGTCGCCCGCCGCGACCAGCGCCGCCAGCACCGCGCGCGGCCGGGGCCCGCCGAGCCGCACCGGAGTCCCGTCGACCGAGGCCGCCATCGGGCCGAGGACCTGCACTGTCGTCTGTGTCATGGTCGCATCCATGGGAAGAGCCTGACGCCCGGAAGGCTCCGTTCCCATCCGGGCGGCGCCCCCGAATTCCCTACGTACCGGCGGCCACCCGCCGCCCGCGCGCGGGAATATGGGGGCCGCCCCCCATGTCCGCGAACCCGCAGCTCGCCATGCTCATAACCATGACGGATCCCACAGCCACCTGGGGCCGGGACGGCGACGGCCCCTGGTGGGCACCGGCGTTGAGCCTGACCGAACGCCTGCCCGGCGCAGCCGACGAGCACCCGCCGCACCCGGCGGGGCGCTCGGCCGGAGCGCCGCGCACGGAGCCCGCCGAGCCGGCGGAGCGCCGACTCGCCGCCTGGCAGGGAGAGTTCGACGGCAGACTCGACGAGTGGCTGGCCGACCAGGGCGCGGACCGCGCCCGACTGCGGGCGCTGCTGGCCGAGCCGGCCGAGAGCCTGGCGGCGCGGGTCGCGGAGACGCCCGAGTGGGTCGGCTTCGTCCGGCACGCGGTCGCCGCCGCTTCCCTCCCGGCGGGCGCCGCCGAGGAGTTGACGCCGTGGGCGGCCGGATTCGCGACCGTGGTCGCCCCGTTCACCGCCGCCGCACTGGCCGCGCTGCGGGCCGAACCGGACTGGAAGGCCGTCGGCGAGGTCGCGGAACTCCCGAACCTGGAACGGGACTTCGAGTGCAGCCTGACGTCCCGGCTGGTGCGGGTCGCCGACCGGACGCTGGTGCTGGAACTGAACGTGGCCCGGATCGGCGGCGCCCTGCGCGGCACGAACGGCCAGGAACGGTTCGACGACTTCGTCCAACAGGCCCGGACGCCGCAGCGGTTGGCCGCACTGCTCACCGAATACCCGGTGCTGGCACGGCTGTTGGCGCACTGCTGCCAGGACGCGGTGGCCGCCTGGACCGAACTGGCGGGCCGGTTCACCGCCGACCGGGCAGCTCTCGCACAGGAGTTGTTCGCCGACGCCGACCCGGGCCGGCTGGTCCGGGTACGGACCGGCGCGGGGGACCGGCACGCCCACGGACGCACGGTGGCCGTCCTGGAGTTCGCCGACGGGCGGCACGCCGTGTACAAGCCGCGCCCGCTGGCCGTCCACCGGCACTGGAACGAACTGCTGCGGCTGCTCGCCGAGTCGGTGCCGGACGCCGCGCTGCGCACGCTCACCGTGCTGGACCGGGGCGACTACGGCTGGCTGGAGTTCGTCGGGGCCGGGCCGTGCGCGGACCGGCACGGCGTGGACCGCTTCTACCGGCGGCTCGGCGTCCAACTGGCGCTGCTGCACGTCCTCGGCGGCACCGACATCCACTACGAGAACCTGATCGCCGCCGCCGACCAGCCCGTCCTGGTGGACCTGGAGACGCTGTTCCACCCCGACCAGGCGCCGGCCGAGCCGCTCGGCGACGACCCCGCGCGGCGCGTGCTCGCCGACTCCGTGCAGCGGATCTCGCTGCTGCCGTTCCCGGTGTTCGGCGAGCACGGCGCACTCGACATCTCCGGCCTCGGCGGGGACGACGGCGCGCCGCTGCCGATGTCCGTGCCCGGCTGGGCGGACGCCGGCACCGACCGGATGCGGCTGGTGCGCGAACAGGGCCGGCTGCGGCGGGCCGACAACCGGCCCCGGCTCGACGGGGCGGACGTCGACCCGCAGGAGTACACCGAGTCACTGGTCGCCGGATTCCGCGCCGGCTACCGCGCACTCGTCGACGCCGCCCCCCGACTCGCCGCCCCCGGCGGCCCGTTGGAGAACTTCGCGGACGACACCGTGCGCGTCGTGGTCCGCCCCACCCGGCGGTACGCGACGCTGCTGGAGGAGTCCACCCACCCCGACGCGCTGCGCGACGGCCTCGACCGCGACCGGCTGCTCGCCCTGCTCTGGCGCGAGTCCGCCGACGACCCGCACCGCCGCCCGCTGGCCGCCTCCGAACACGCCGAACTCTGGCGCGGCGACATCCCACTGTTCACCGCCACCGCCGGAGACGGACGCCTGCACGCCGACGGCCGCCCCTGCGGCCCGGCCGCCGCCGACAACGGCGTCGACCGGACCCGGCAGCGGCTCGCCGCCCTCGACCGCACCGACCTCTACGACCAGGAGTGGATCGTCCGCGCCGCACTGGCCACCCGGTCCGCCGGACCCGGCTCGACACCGGCCGCCGCGCCCGGACAGTCGCGCCCGCCCGTCGCCCCCGACCCCGACCGGCTGCTCGCCGCCGCCTGCGACCTCGCCGACCGCATCCTGGCCCACGCCCACGGCGACCGGCGCCGCGTCAACTGGCTCACCCTGGAACCCATCACCGACCGCCAGTGGGCCCTGATGCCGCAGGGCGCGGCCCTCGACGGCGGCTACCTCGGCACCGCACTGTTCCTCGCCCAGCTCGCCGCCCTCACCGGCACCGCCCGCTACGCCGAGACCGCGCGCCGCGCCGTCCGGGCCCTGCCCCCGCTGCTCGACGCCCTCGCCAAGGACCCCGCCCACCTCGACGCCGTCGGCGCGGGCGGCTTCACCGGACTCGCCGGCATCGCCTACGGGCTGGCCCGACTGGACGCCCTGCACCTCGACGACACCGGCGCACTGGCCGAGGCCACCGGGGCGGCCGTCCGGCTCACCGCCCGCGCCGCGAACGCCGCACCCCTCGAAGACCCGCACCCCGACGGGCAGTTGCTCTCCGGCGACGCCGGCTGCCTGGCCGCCATGCTGGCCGTCCACCGGCTCACCGGCGACCCGGCCGCCGCCACCGCCGCCGACCACTGCGCCCAGCGGCTCGCCGCCACCCCCGACCCCACCCCCGACGGAGCCGCGCACCGCCGCTGGGCCCTGCACCGCTACGCCGCCACCGGACGCAGCATCCCGCTGCCCGGACCCGCACCCGCCCGGGTGCTCGGCCCCGCCGCCCGCCTCGCCGCCGCCCACACCCCCGGGACCGCACGGCCCCCGGTGCCCGTCGCACCCGCCGCCGACCACAGCCTGCTGCACGGCGACAGCGCCACCCTGGAACTCCTGCTCACCGGCCACCCGACCTGCGCGGCCACCCGCGCCGCCGCCCTGCTCGGCGAGCTCGACCACGCCGGGCCCCGCTGCGCCACCCCGTCCGGCATCCCGACCCCGGGACTGCTCACCGGCCTCGCCGGCATCGGCCACACCCTGCTGCGCCTCGCCCACCCCGCGGACGTGCCCTGCGTCCTGCTGCTGGAGCCCCCGCGCAGCTGACCGCCCGCAGCGCCGATCCCGGCCGCGAGCCGTCGCCACACTTCCGCACCTCCCCCGCTCCGACGATCCGTCGGACGACACTCCCGCCACGGCAGCCCCACCCGGCATGCCGTTCACCACGCCACCCAGGAGGACCACCATGACCACCGCCACCCTCGTCGCCCCGTGGGAGATCTCCGAGTTCGGCGCCGACATGCGGACGCCGCACCCCGCCGGCGAGATCGTCCCGGCCCTGCGCGGAACCGAACTCCCGCGCATGCGGCGGGCGTTGGTGCTGGCCGGATGGGTGGCGCCGGAACTCGGCACGTTCGACATCAGCACCAACGACACGACCGCCCCGTCCACCCTCACCTCCCTCTCGTTCACCGAGGACTGACCGGGGTGCGAAAAGTCCCCATGGCCCGATGACGGCGCGGGCGGCTAGCCTGCGTGAATGCTCACCTCCTCGCCCTATGTCGTGGGTCGCGCCGAGGAACTTCGGGTCCTGCTCGACGGGTTGATCGACGCCCGTCGGAGGATGGGCCGTGCGGTGTTCGTCGGCGGCGAAGCGGGAATCGGCAAGACCCGGCTGACCGCCGACTGCGCCTACCGGGCGGTCGCGGACGGGATGGCGGTGCTCCGCGGCCGGGGCAGCAGCGCCGGCGCGCCGGTGCCGTTCCGGCCGATCGCCGAGGCGCTGCTGTCACTGTTCCGGGTGAGCGGGCCCCCGCAGGACCCGGCCCTCGCCCCGTACCGGTCCGCGCTGGCCGCCCTGGTCCCGGACTGGCGGGGAGAGCAACGTCCGGCCGCACCACCGTCGTTGACCGACATCGCGGAGGCGCTGCTGCGCCTGCTCGGCGCGGTCGGCCGGGCCGACCCGGACCGGCCGCCGCGCGGCTGCCTGCTGATCGTCGAGGACCTGCACGAGGCGGACGCGGAGACCCTGGCCGTCCTCGACTACGTGATCGACAACCTCGACGGCCTGCCCGTCCTGCTGGTCGCGACGCTCCGTCAACACCCCGGACCGGCCCTCGACCTGGCGCTCGACACCGCCGCCCGCCGGCAGGCCCGGCGGCTCGACCTGCACCCGCTGGACGACTCGCAGACCGCCGAACTCGCCGCCGCCTGCCTGTCCGCCGCCCCCGGCGCGCTGCCCGCCGCCGTGGCCGAGCGGGTGGTCCGGGACGCCGGCGGAAACCCGTTCGTGATCGAGGAGTTGCTCACCGGCATGGTCACCGCCGGGGCGCTGCGCCGCGACCCCGAACGGGGCTGGGAGGTGTTCGGCGACCTCGGCATCGAGGTGCCCACCACGGTGGTGCGCAGCGTCGTGCAGCGCGCCGCCCGGATCGACCCGGCCGGCCGGGAGATGCTCAACGTCGCCGCCGTCCTCGGGCGGCGCTTCGCACTGCCGGTGCTGCAACTGGTCACCGGCCTGGACGACCGCAGCCTGCTGATCCACCTGCGGGCCGGCATCGACGCCCGGCTGCTGTCGCCGAGCGGGCCGGTCGCCGACCGGTACGAGTTCCGGCACGCGATGGTCGCGGACGCACTGCTGGCCGACCTGCTGCCCGCCGAACGGGCCGCGATCGCCCGCCGCGCGGCCGGCGAGGTGGAACGCGCCTACCCCGGACTGCCCGGCGAGTGGCGGCAGTTGGTGGCCGTCCTGCGGCAGGCCGCGGGCGAACCGGAGGCCGCCGCCCGACTGTTCGCCGAGGCCGCCGAGGAGGCCCGGCAGAGCGGGGCGACCGAGTCCGCCGTCGCGCTGCTGGAACGCGCCCTGGAACTGGTCGGCGGGGACGGCGCCGCCACGGCCGCCGCCAGCGCGATCCGCGAGCAGCTGGTGCACGCCCTCGCCGACAGCGGCCGCTTCGACCAGGCCCGCGACCTCGCCCGGACGCTCCCGCTGGGCGGCCCGGCCGCCCTCGGCGACGACCGCACCGCCGCCCTGCACCTGCGCCTGGCCCGGGCCGCCGCCACCGCCGGCCGCCTCGCAGACGCCGCCGAACAGACCGCCCTGGTCCGCACCCTGCTCGGCCCGGCGGCCGGCCCGGAACGGACCTGCGCCCTGGAGGTGGTGGAGGCCCACCTCGCGCTGGCCGGCGTCGGCAGCGCGGCACCGGACAGCGGGCTGCCGGCGGGCGAGGTGCCGGACGGCGGGCTGCCGGAGGGCGAGCTGCGCACCGCCGTCGCCGAACGGCTGGCCCGCCGCGCGGCCGAACGCGCCGAGGCCGCGGGGCTGACCGAGGTCGCCTGCCAGGCCTGGCAGTTGCTCGCCCTGCTGGAACGCCGCAACGGCTTCGACCGGGCCGACGCCTGCCTGCGCAGACTGCTCGACCTGGCCGCCCGGCACCGGCTCCCCGGCTGGCAGGTCGACGCCCAACTCCGGCTCGGCGTCAACGAGTTCATGCAGATCGGGGAGTCCGTCCAACTGGAGCGGGCGCACCGGGCGGCGGTCGACCTGGGGGCGCTGGACCTGGTCCGCTCCGCCGAGGCGACGCTCGCCATGCACGCCGTGCTGCGCGGCGACTACGCCCGGGCCCGGACCCTCACCGACCAGGGCCTGGAGGCCAGCGCCCGACTGCGCAACGTCGACCACCACCAGTTCCTGCTGCTGACCCGGGCGATGGTGGCCGCCCACCAGGGCCGGCGGACCGAAATGGCCGACGTGCTGGCCGAGTTCGACCGCTGGGACGGCGCTGACTCCTTACAGCTGCCGCTGGCCCACGGCAACTGCCGGGCGGTCTGCGCACTGCTGGAGGAGGACCGGGCGCTGGCCCTCGCCGAGTTCGACCTGGCCCGCCGCTGGGAGGCCCGGCACCCGTCCGTCTTCTACCTGAACGGCGCGCACGGCCTGTACCCGCTGCTGCGCGCGCTGGCCGGCGCCGAGTCCGCCGAGGAGCACGCCCGGACGGCCGCCGACCACGCTGCCACGCTGGCCTGGAACCGGCAGTTCGAACGGCTCGCGCACGCCGTCCACCTGGGCCGGGCCGGGCAGGCCGGGGCCGCCGCCGAGGCCGTCGCGGAGGCCGCCCGGGCGGCCCGCCCGTTCGAGATGGCCCGCCACCTGGGGCTGCGGCTGGTCGCCGAGGCCGCGCTCGCCGACGGCTGGGGCGAGCCGGTGCTCTGGCTGCGCAGCGCCGAGGAGTACTTCCACCGGGCCGGCGTGCCGGCCGTCGGCGCCGCCTGCCGCCGCCTGCTGCGCGAGGCCGGGGCGAGCGTCCCGCAGCGGCGCACCGGCACCGAGCAGGTCCCCGAGCCGCTGCGCGGACGGCGGGTGACGGTGCGCGAGTACGAGGTGGTGCTGCTGGTCGCGCAGCGGCTCGGCAACCAGGAGATCGCCGCCCGGCTCAGCATCTCGCCGCGGACGGTGGAGAAGCACGTGGCCAGCCTGCTGGAGAAGGCCGACCAGCCGAACCGGGCCGCCCTCGCCACCTGGGCGGCCCGGGTCACCTCGCCGTGACGTGCCGTGGGGCGATGGCTCAGGACGGCGCGGGTTCGCCGATGGAGACGACCAGTTCGCCGTCCCGGGCGTCCGCGACGATGGTGTCGCCGGGCTGCGCGTCGCCGGAGAGCAGCATGCCGGCGAGCCGGTTGTCGAGCTGCGTCTGGATGGTGCGGCGCAGCGGCCGGGCGCCGAACTCGGGCTGGTGGCCGCGGTCCACCAGCCACTTCTTGGCCGCCTCGGTGACGTCGAGTTCCAGGCCCTGCGCCTTCACCCGCCGCTCGGAGTTGCCCAGCATCAGGTCGACGATCCGCAGCAGGTCGTACTCGCCGAGCGCGTCGAAGACGATGATGTCGTCGATCCGGTTGAGGAACTCCGGCAGGAAGCGGCCGCGCAGTTCGGCCATCAGCCGGTCGCGGATCTCGTCGGTCTCGCCGCGGTGGGAGAGGATCAGCTGCGAGCCGATGTTGGAGGTCATGATGACCACGGTGTTGCGGAAGTCCACGGTGCGGCCCTGGGCGTCCGTCAGCCGCCCGTCGTCCAGGACCTGGAGCAGCGCGTTGAAGACGTCCGGGTGGGCCTTCTCCACCTCGTCGAAGAGCAGCACGCTGTACGGGCGGCGGCGGACGGCCTCGGTGAGCTGCCCCGCCTCCTCGTAGCCGACGTACCCGGGCGGGGCGCCGACCAGGCGGGAGACGGTGTGCTTCTCCTGGAACTCGCTCATGTCGAAACGCACCAGCCGGTCCTCGTCGCCGAAGATCAACTCGGCCAGGGCCTTGGCGAGTTCGGTCTTGCCGACGCCGGTCGGGCCGAGGAACAGGAACGAGCCGACCGGGCGGTTCGGGTCGGCCATGCCGGCCCGGCTGCGGCGCACCGCCTCGGAGACCGCGACCACCGCCTTGTCCTGGCCGATCACCCGGGCGTGCAGTTGCTCCTCCAGCTTCAGCAGCCGCGCCTTCTCGTCCTCGGTGAGCTGGGAGACCGGGATGCCGGTCTGCCGGGACAGCACGTCGGCGATGTCGTCGACGGTGACGGAGACGACGCCCTCGCGGCGCTCCTCGATCTCGGCGTTCTGCGACTCCAGGTCGGCGATCCGGGTCTTCAGCTCGGACGCCCGGGCGAAGTCCTCGGCGGCCACCGCCTCGTCCTTCTCCCTTTGCAGCTTGGCGAGTTCGTCCTCCCGGCCGATCACCTCGGTGGAGCGGCCCAGGCCGCGCAGCCGGACCCGGGCGCCGGCCTGGTCCATCAGGTCGATCGCCTTGTCGGGCAGGAACCGGTCGGAGACGTACCGGTCGGACAGGTCGGCGGCGGCCCGCAGCGCGTCGTCGGTGAACCGCACCTGGTGGTGCGCCTCGTAGGAGTCGCGCAGGCCCTCCAGGATCTGCACGGTCTCCTCGACGGACGGCTCCGGGATCAGCACCGGCTGGAAGCGCCGCTCCAGCGCCGCGTCCTTCTCGACGTACCGGCGGTACTCGTCGATGGTGGTGGCGCCGATCACGTGCAACTCGCCCCGGGCCAGGGCGGGTTTGAGCATGTTGCCGGCGTCCATCGCGCCCTCGCCGCCGGCGCCCGCGCCGACCACGGTGTGCAGTTCGTCGATGAACAGGATGGTCGAGTCGGCGGCCTCCCGGACCTCGTCGATGACGCTCTTCAGCCGCTCCTCGAACTCGCCCCGGTACTTCGCGCCCGCGACCAGGCCGGACAGGTCCAGCGAGACCACCCGGCGGTCCTTCAGGGTGGCCGGGACGTCGCCCGTGACGACCCGCTGGGCCAGGCCCTCGACGATGGCGGTCTTGCCGACGCCGGGCTCGCCGATCAGCACCGGGTTGTTCTTGGAGCGGCGGGAGAGGATCTCGATGGTCTGCTCGATCTCCTCGGCCCGGCCGACCACCGGGTCGAGCCTGCCCAGCTTGGCGTCCTCGGTCAGGTCGCGCCCGTACTCGTCCAGCGTGGGCGTTTTGCTCTCCGGCTTGGCCGGGACGCCGCGCTCGCCCCGGGCGGCCGCCGCCTCCGCGCCGCGCTGGAGCCGGGACGCGTCCGCGCCGTGCGCGGCCAGCAGCCGGCCCGCCGCCGAGTCCGGGTCGTCCAGGAGCGCGGCCAGGATGTGCTCCGGCCCGATGTACGAGACCCCGGCGGCCTGCGAACGGGCGTGCGCGCCGATCAGCACCCGCTTGGCGGCGGGTGTCAGACCGGGCTCCACGGAGGGGTCCGCCTCGCCCGCCGGCAGCGTGCGTTCGATGGTGGCGGCGAGCTTGTCCGGGTCGGCGCCGGCCTGGGCCAGCAGTGACCGGGCCGGGTCGGTCAGGGTCGCCGCCCACAGCAGGTGCGGCGTGTCGAGGTCGGCGCTGCCGTCCTCCTGGGCGCGCAGCTCGGCCCGGCCGATCAGGTCCCGGGCGGACTCGGTGAGCAGCCGCCCGATCGGGACCCGCTGGACGGCGGGCGGGGCGGCGGCCGGGTTCAGGCCGAAGAAGCGATTCAGCAGTTCGGAGAAGGCGTCGTTGGGGCCGAGCGAGCCGAAGCCGGGCATGGTCATTGTGAGGGCACTCCCATGGGCGGACGGGCAGCAGTCTCCCAGAACTATGCCAATCCGTTACAACTGCCGCAAAGCGGTGCGATCCGGACAGGTGGTGCGCCTGCGCCCCGGCCCGCGCCGGGCCCGCTCCCAGGAACCTTTCAGGAACTTGGGACAGCCATTACCGCCGCATGGGACGCTGATGACCTGAACTCCGACGGGCACCCCGGGCCGAACGCCCGGGGTGCCCGTCCGTACCACCGGTCGAGGGGGAAGCCATGCCGACCACGGACCGCGCCGCCCGGCGCCGGGGGATCGACGCCCTGCTGCGACACTCCCCGCTCCAACCCGTCTTCCGGGCCCGGGCCGCCCGCCGCCTCGCCGTCCTCGCCTACCACGGCATCGACGACCCGGTCGCCTTCCGCGCCCAGATGGAACGCCTCGCCCGCACCGCCCACCCCGTCGGCCCCGAACAGGTCGCCGATGCCGCCGAACGCCGCCGGCCGCTCCCGCCGCGCAGTGTGCTGGTCACCTTCGACGACGGCGACCACACCGTCCTCACCCACGCCCTGCCGATCCTCGCCCGCCTGCGCATCCCCGCCGCCGCGTACGTCATCACCGACCTCGTCGACACCGACCGCCCCTACTGGTGGACCGAGGCCGCCCACCTCGTCCGGCACGGCGGCCGCACCCCCGCGCTGCACGGACTCGGACCCGCCGCCGCCGTCCACCGCCTCAAGACCCTCCCCGACGCCCAACGCCTGCTCTCGCTGGCCGAGTTGCGCGCCACCGCCCGCCGACAGGCCCCCGGGCAGCGGCAGTTGAGCGCCGCCGAGATCCGCACCCTCCTCGACGGCGGCCTGACCATCGGCAACCACACCGCCTCCCATCCCTGCCTCGACCGCTGCGACGACGACCCCCTCGACGCCCAACTCGTCGACGCCCACGACCGGTTGACCAGCTGGCTCGGCCACCCGCCGACCACCTTCGCCTACCCCAACGGCAACCACGACCCGCGCGCCGAGACCGTCCTGCGCACCCTCGGCTACCGCACCGCCTTCCTCTTCGACCACCGCCATGCCGACCTCGCCCCCACCCACCGCCTGCGCATCAGCCGCCTCCGGGTCAACTCCCACACCGGCCCCGACCGCTTCGACACCATCCTCTCGGGCCTCCACCCGGCCGTTCACCGCCTCCGCGGCGGCCGGTGAAGACCGCGCCGCGGAGGCGTTCGCGGGTCGAACTGCCCAGGTGTCGGGGAGAGTTCGCTGTCGAGAAAGGGGAATCTGCTGTGACGGATGCGCCGGAGATCCTGCGCACGCCCGAACTGGACGGCGAACTCGTCCGCCAGTGGCGGGAGTTGATCGCCGACGACCCGGACGGGTCGTGGTTCGCCGGGCCGGACTGGGTGCTGGCGTGGTGGCGGACGCTCGGCGCCGGGCAGCGGGGCGAGGTGGCGGTCTGGCGCGGGCCGGACGGGCGGGTCGAGGCGGTCGCGCCGCTCGGCCGGGCGCGGGTGCGGGCGCACCACCGGGTGCCGGTCGCGGTGCCGGTGCTCACGCTGCTCGGCGCCGGGCCCGGGGCCGCCGACCACTGCGGGCCCGCCGTCCGGCCGCACCGGCGGGGCGAGGTGGCCGCGTGGCTGGCCCGACAGGCCCGCCGGAGCACCCTGTGGCTGCCCTCGTGGGACTCGTCGCACGAGGACCTGCTGCCGCCCGGCGCCCGGCCCGTCGCCCGGACCGCATGCCCGCGACTCGACCTCGCCGTCGGGCCCGACCGCCTGGGCTCGCGCGACTTCCGGGCCGCCAACCGCCGCGCCCACCGCCGACTGGCCGCCGCCGGCGTCACCTTCGAATGGCTGCCGCCCGCCGCCGCCGGGCCCGCCCTGCTGGACGAGCTGCTGCGCCTGCACCGGCTGCGCCGCCAGGCCGCCGCCGGCGGGGTGAGCAGCTTCGACGCGGGCCGGCTGCCACTGCACCGGGCACTGCTGGAGACCGCCCGGCCCGACTGCGGACCGTCCTTTCAACTCGCCCGACACGACGGCGAGTTGATCGGCGTGCTGTACGGCTTCCGGTGGGCCGACCGGTTCGCCTACTACCAGATCGGCTGGGACCAGCGGTGGGCCGCCGAGTCGCTGGGCACCGCCCTGATCGACGCGGCGATCCGCACCTGCGCGGCGGACGGCGTGCGGGTCTTCGACTTCCTGCGCGGCGACGAGCCGTACAAGTACCGGTTCGGCGCGCAGGACCGCACCGACACCGGGTGGCTGCTGCCGCGCGGCGCGGGCGGGGCGCTGCTCGGCCTCAAGTACCGCCTGCTCAGGGCTGGATGACGCCGTCCAGGTAGACCCACTCGCCCCCGTGACGGACGAAGCGGCTGTTCTCCTGCATCGCGCCGGCCCGCCCGCGCTCGCGGAAGTGGGCGCGGAACTCGACGGTGCCGTCCTGGTGGAACGGGCCGCCGTCGGTGGCGCCGAGGATCTCCAGGCGCTCCCAGCGCAGCGACGGGTCGAAGTCCACCGAGGCGGGCCGGGTGTCCGGGTGCCAGGACCGCAGCAGGTACGGCTCGTCCCGCACCGCGAAGGCACTGAACCGCGAGCGCATCAGCTGCTCGGCACTGATCGCCGCCGCCTCGCCGCGGTGCAGCCGCCCGCAGCAGTCGTCGTACGCGGCGGGCAGCCCGCACGGGCAGGCAGTCGGAGCGGCAGGGGCGGAGGGGGTGCGTCGGCGGGCCATGGCGACCATTATCGCCGCCGCACGAACGGGGCCTTTCGCTGCCGCGCGAGCGGGCCTTTCGCTGCCGCGCGAGCGGGCCTGCCGCTGTCGCGCGAGCGGGCCTGTCGCTGCCGCGCGCGCAGGCCTGTCGCTGCCGCGCGCGCAGGCCTGTCGCTGCCGTGCGAGCGGGGCCGCGGCCATGCGGACGGGTGTGCCGGACAGGCGCGCCGCAGGGCTCGCGGGGCAGGATGGGCGGGGTTGGAGCGACCGTCGGCGAAGGGGACCTGTGATGAGCGACCACCACCACAACGTGCTGCTGCTCGGCTTCACCGACCCGGCGGCGTGCCGGCGGGCGTACGAGGACGCGATGCACCTGCCGGGGGTCCGGCAGGTCGCGGTGCTGGAGCGCAGCGAGGAGGGGATCGTCGACATTCCGGAGAGCCACATCCGGGGTGCGGGCGTGCCGACCGTCGGCTCGGGGCTGGTGGGCGGGCTGGTGGGGCTGCTCGGCGGTCCGATCGGGGTGCTGCTGGGCTTCGCGGCGGGCGCGGCGATCGGCAACGCCGCCGAGCAGACCGAGATCACCGACGGCGGCGCGGGCCTGATCGTGCTGTCGTCCCGGGTCGAGAACGGCCGGGCGCTGCTGGTGCTGGACGTGGTCGAGCACGACAGCGCACCCGTCGACGAACTGGCCGCGAGATACGAGGCCTCGGTGGAACGGATCTCCGCCGAGCAGTTCGCCGAGCAGGTGCGGATCGCCAAGGATCGGGCCGAGCAGGGCTGAGCGGGCCGAGCAGGGCTGAGCGGGCTGAACTGGCTGAAGTCCGCTCAGGCGTACGGGCGGTGGCCGTCGCGGAGCTTCTCCAGGTCGCGGCGGTCGCGCTTGGTGGGACGTCCGGCGCCGCGGTCGCGCAGACCGACCTCGGCGGGGCGTTCGGTACGCGGGGGAGGGGGCGGGCTGTGGTCGACGTAGCAGGTCTCGGCGACGGGCGCGCCGACCCGCTTGGCGATCGGCCGGACCACCCGGACGATCCGCTCCCGGCCCTCGACCCGCACCCGCACGTCGTCGCCCGCCTTGACGTGCTGCGCGGGCTTGGCGGTGGCCCCGTTGACCTTCACGTGCCCGGCCCGGCAGGCCGCGCCCGCCGCCGAGCGGGTCTTGATCAGCCGGATCGCCCAGATCCAGCTGTCGATCCGCACGCTCGCCTCGTCCGTACTCATGGTCCGACTCTATCGCCGCACGGTCGCCGCCCAGCTTTGTGCAACTAGTTGCAGAGAAAGTCCGCCGACCCCTACCGTTGGGTAACAAATCCTGATCGGAGGCGTCGATGACTGCTGCGTACCCCCACCTGCTGGCCCCGCTCGACCTGGGCTTCACCACCCTGCGGAACCGGGTGGTGATGGGTTCCATGCACGTCGGCCTGGAGGAGGCCGAGCACGGCTTCGAGCGGATGGCCGCGTTCTACGCCGAGCGCGCCCGCGGCGGCGTCGGCCTGATCGTCACCGGCGGCATCGCCCCCAACGAGGCCGGCCGGCCGTGGGGCGGCGGCGCCAAGCTCACCACCGAGCAGGAGGCCGCCGAGCACCGCGCGATCACCGACGCCGTGCACGCCGAGGGCGGCAAGATCGCCCTTCAGATCCTGCACTTCGGCCGCTACGCCTACCACCAGGACCTGGTAGCCCCGTCCGCCCTCCAGGCCCCGATCAGCCCGTTCGTCCCGCACGAGCTGACCGAGGACGAGATCGAGCAGACCGTCGAGGACTTCGCCCGCTGCGCCGAACTCGCCCGCTCCGCCGGGTACGACGGCGTCGAGATCATGGGCTCCGAGGGCTACCTGATCAACGAGTTCATCGCCCGCCAGGCCAACCACCGCACCGACGGCTGGGGCGGCTCGTACGAGAACCGGATGCGCTTCCCGATCGAGATCGTCCGCCGGGTGCGCGAACGGGTCGGTACGGACTTCATCGTCGTCTACCGGCTGTCCATGCTCGACCTGGTGCCCGGCGGCTCCACCTTCGACGAGGTTATCCGGCTCGCCCAGGAGATCGAGGCGGCCGGCGCCACCATCATCAACACCGGCATCGGCTGGCACGAGGCCCGCATCCCCACCATCGCCACCTCCGTGCCGCGCGGCGCGTTCGCCTGGGTGACGAAGAAGCTGATGGGGAAGGTCGGCATCCCGCTGGTCACCACCAACCGCATCAACACCCCCGACATCGCCGAGGAACTGCTCGCCACCGGCCACGCCGACCTGGTCTCGCTGGCCCGCCCGATGCTCGCCGACGCCGCCTTCGTCAACAAGGCCGCCGCAGGCACCCCCGAGGCCATCAACACCTGCATCGGCTGCAACCAGGCCTGCCTCGACCACACCTTCAGCGGGAAGATCACCTCCTGCCTGGTCAACCCGCGCGCCTGCCACGAGACCGAACTCGTCCTCTCGCCCACGCAGCTGCGCAAGCGGATCGCCGTGGTCGGCGCAGGCCCCGCCGGCCTCGCCTTCGCCGTCTCCTCCGCCGACCGCGGCCACCACGTCACCCTGTTCGACGCCGCCGACGAGATCGGCGGACAGCTGAACGTCGCCCGCCGGGTCCCCGGCAAGCAGGAGTTCGACGAGACGCTGCGCTACTACCGGCACGAACTCGCCCGCACCGGCGTCGAGTTGCGCCTCGGCACGCTCGCCGACGCGGACGCCCTCACCGGCTGGGACGAGGTCGTGCTCGCCACCGGCGTCACCCCGCGCGTCCCCGAGATCGACGGCATCGACCACCCGAGCGTCCTCGGCTACCTCGACGTGCTGCGCGACGGCGCGAAGGTCGGCGACCGCGTCGCCGTGATCGGCGCCGGCGGCATCGGCTTCGACGTCGCCGAATACCTCACCGCCCCGGGCGCCGACTCCGACTTCCTCGCCACCTGGGGCGTCGACCCCGACCACACCACCCCCGGCGGCCTCGCCGCCCCCGCCCGCCCCGCCGTCCCGCGCAGCGTCCACCTGCTCCAGCGCAAGACCGGCAAGGTCGGCGCCGGCCTCGGCAAGACCACCGGCTGGATCCACCGCACCGAACTGCGCCACCGCGGCGTGGTCATGGTCCCCGGCGTCGAGTACCGCCGCATCGACGACGCCGGCCTGCATGTCGTCGTCGACGGCGTCGAACAGACCCTCCCCGTCGACACCGTCGTCCTCTGCGCCGGCCAGGAACCCCGCCGCGACCTCGTCGAGGCCCTCCACGCCCGCGGCATCACCCCGCACCTGATCGGCGGCGCCGACCTCGCCGCCGAACTCGACGCCAAGCGCGCCATCGACCAGGGCACCCGCCTGGCGGCCACGCTCTGACACAGGGTCAGCAGTAGGTGAGCGGGTGGCCCGTCCGCAGACAGTGCCGGGCCGCCCGCAGGTACATCGCGACGTAGAGCGCGGCGGGAAGATCCCGCGTCCAGCGGCCGGTCAGGCCGGCGAGGGCGTGCGGCTCCTTCTCGAAGTCCAGGAACCGGCAGGTCAGTTGCATGGTGCGGAGACCGACGCCGGGGAGATCCTCGGGCAGCTCCAGGGCCTCCGCCAACCGCGCCACGCGGGGCAGCAGCCGGTGGGCCGAGACGATCACCGTCCGGTCGGAGTAGGCAGAGCCGAACGGCAGCCCGATCGCCCCGTCGAACGGCACCGGCACCAACTCCGTCCAGTCGAACAGACCCGCCTCCTCCACGGGCCCGAGCACCTCACGGCACAGCGCGCCGAAGCTGTCCATGCGCGGAACCAGCTTCTCCTCGAACCCCGCCCCCGAGCCGCGCACCGCCGGCTCCGGCACGTACGGCGGCAGCCCCCGGCGCGCCAACTCCTCGTCGAACGCCGCCGCACACGGCCCGTCGAGCCACTCCTCGGCCTCTGCGTCCACCAGATACATCCCCATGCGCGCACGCTAGCGGCACCCGCCGACACCGCCGGCCGACGGTGGCCGCGTTCATCGGGCATCTCCCTGCTGTGGGGCATTGCGGTCCGGTCGGGGAGGCCGGATGATCGGCCCATGCCGATGAGCCGAGGCGGTCTCCACGACGTTCCCCTGAGCACGCTCTTCCCTGCGCTGCCGGCCGCCGACGTCGACGCGCTCCGCCACGCCGCGGGTGCCATCGACACGAGCGGCCCCGAGGCCGCCGCCGCGAAGTGGGAATGGTGCCTGGAGCATTCGGTCTTCACGGGGCCGGAGTGTGCGACGCACGTGATCCTCCTCTTCGACGTCGTCCACGAGTCGGAGGGATACGACTGGTTCGAGTTCCTGCTCGACGTCGGCTGGACGGCGGACGGCCGGCACCTGGTGACCGCGGTGGTCAACGTCGGCTGCTGGTGCGAGACCGACCACGGCACCCACAACGTCGACGTCCTCCAACTGGCTGTCGGGGACGGTCTCTCGCTGCCCCAGGCGTTCGCGGCCTGCGCCGGGCACCTGTCGGAACGGCTGACCGACCCTCGCGACGCCGACCACTGGCGCGCCTTCGAGGGTCTGCCCGCCCGCTCCGCCTGACCGGACCGCCGCCGCGGCCCGCCTCACCGCGCGCCCGCCGGCAGCCACACCGCGACGGCGAGGGCCGGGAGCAGCAGGAGGTCGGCCCACTCGACGCGGAACGTCCGGACGGCGCGGGGGAGTTCGATGGCCGGTGACGCCGCCCGGGCCTCCTTGGCGAGGCGGCGCACGGTCCGCCGGGCGTCCCGCACCCGTCGGCCGTCGAAGACGGACGCCGACATCGCCCACAGGTGGACCTCGCCCAGCCCGTCCACGGCGATCGCGCTGCCCCTGGAACGCCCGACCGGGTGGACCGAGCGCACGGGGACGCGGTAGGTGACGAAGGGGTTCACCACGACGAGGCGGTCGCCCTCGGTGTACACCCGGGGCGAGACGCCGACGCGGCGGAACGCCCAGGCCGCGGCGGCCGGCAGGGTGGCGACGAGCACCGCGTCCCAGGGACGGGTGAGCCCGCCGCCGTCCACGAGCTGGAAGACGAGGACGAAAGGCTGCGCGCCGATCAGCACCCAACTGGTCACGGCCAGCGGCAGGTTGCGGTACTTCACGAGCGGTCCGCCGTCGACTCGGCGTGGCCTGCGGCGAGTTCGGCGTTCAGCGTGACCGGGCTGTCGGGCCTGGCTGCGGGCAGGACCGGGCCGGGAGCGGCGGGCCCCGGCCCGACGAGGTGGTGCGAGGGGTTCCGGTACGTCCGGGTGTTCATTCGGTGCGTGTTTCTCATGGTGGTGCCGGTGGGGCGTCGCCCGGGTCGGGCGCCGCCCCACCGCGTGGGGCGGGGGATCAGTACAGCGAGACGCCGTACGCCGAGAGGGCCGCCGTGACGGGCTGGAAGAACGTGGTGCCGCCGCTGGTGCAGTCGCCGCTGCCGCCGGAGGTCAGGCCGATGGCCTTGGTGCCGTCGTAGAGGGGGCCGCCGGAGTCGCCGCCCTCGGCGCAGACGTTGGTCTGGATCAGGCCGCGGACGGTGCTGCCGTCGGAGTAGCGGACGGTGGCGTTCAGAGCGGTGACGGTGCCGCCGTGGGTGCCGGTGGTGGAGCCGGTGCGCTTGACGGCCTCGCCGACGTACGCGCCGGCCGCCGACCAGCCGCCGGGGTGGCTGGTCGAGCTGTACTTCACCAACGCGTAGTCGGTGCCGGGAAAGCTGGAGCTGACAGTGGAGCCGACCACCGTGGACTGGCCGGAGTTGCTGTACCAGGTGCTCGCGATGTTGCCGCAGTGGCCGGCGGTCAGGAAGTAGTAGACGCCGCCCTTGACCACGTTGAAGCCCAGCGAGCACCGGTAGCCGCCGCCGTAGATGGCCGCGCCTGCGGAGAGCAGCGGGTTGAACGTTCCTGCCGTGCGCTCGATCTTGAGGTGCTTGGAGCCGGCGGCCTTGCCGAGCTCGGCGAGCGCCGCGGGGGTGACGCTGCTGTCGGCCGTCACGACGACCTGGCCGGTGGCCCGGTCGGTGTGCCAGGCGATGCCGTTGACGCCGGCCTGCTCGACCGCGCTGCTGACCTGCGCCAACGCGTCGGCCGTCGGGGCGGCGGCCACCGCACTGGGCGCCGCGAGGGCGGTCGCCGCGGCGAGTGCGACGGCGACGGCGAGCACCCGTCCGCGGGCGCGGGACGGGGTGGTGGGGGTGGTGCGCATGGTCCTCACAGTTCTCCTCCTGGGGTGTGGGGGAGGCCCGGACAGTCGACGGGCCGTGAGGCGCGGGCAGGCGGCGATCGCGGTCCGGTCGACTCCCGCCGATTCCCGGACCCAGTTCTGATCTGCCCCTGACAAGCGCTGTAGGGAGTATTTCGGCACCGGGCGAACCGGCGCAAGACCCTCGACCGCACGTTGGCAGAGTCAACTGCCATTCTGCTGCGCCGACTTGAGGAAGTCGTTCAACTCCGTCGCGGTGCGCTCGACGTAACTGCGGGGGTAGTTCTGCGTCCACACCCCGAGGGCCGCGATGCTGCGGCCGTCCACCAGTTCGACGACCAGCCAGCCCTCGTGGCGGAAGCCGGCGATCTCCGACCAGCGCAGCTCGTGGCTGCGCCAGAAGCCGCGGACCAGGATGCCGTCCGGGCCGCGCCGGACGCACAGGCGGGGCATCCGGACGGAGACGGCCAGCAGGGCCAGGGACAGGGTCAGGCCGACCGCGAACTGATCGGCCGCCATGGTGTGGAGGCGCCGCAGGGCGTCGATCACCATGACCGCGCAGACGAGGGCCATCACCAGCCAGAGCGGCGCGGACGGCGTTCGGTACCTCTTCACGGCTGCGGGCTCCTTCGGGTGGCGGTGTGAAGAAAGCGTAGAGAGCCGTGAATCGGTCAAATCACGTCAATTTCTGCCGAATTCACGCCAATCGAAGGTCAAGGGTTGGCAATTTTTACCAAGCCGTGATTCTCGACGACGCCCGCCCGCCCCGTACCATCGCCGCATGTCACTGCCGCACGCGATCCTCACCGCCCTGCTGGAGAAGCCGTCCTCGGGGCTGGAGTTGACTCGGCGGTTCGACCGGTCGATCGGGTTCTTCTGGTCGGCCACGCACCAGCAGATCTACCGCGAGCTGGGGCGGCTGGAGGGCGAGGGGCTGGTGCGCGCGTCGGGGCCGGGGACGGGGCGCGGGCAGCGCAAGGAGTACGAGGTGCTGCCGGCCGGACGTGAGCGGCTGCGCGAGTGGGTCGGGCAGGCGCAGGACCCGAAGCCGATCCGGGACCCGCTGCTGCTGCGGCTGCGCGCCGCGGCGGTGCTCGGCGTGGACGGCCTCGGCGAGGAGCTGGCGCGCCACCGGGAGCTGCACCGGGCGCAGTTGGCCGAGTACCAGGAGATCGAACGCCGCGACTTCCCGCCGGAGAGGGCGGAGACGGAGAACCGCCTGCAGCACATGGTGCTGCAGGCGGGCATCCAGCTGGAGTCGTTCTGGCTGGCCTGGCTGGACCAGGCGCTGGAGCAGAACTGACCGGAGCGGAACCGGCCGGACCGGACCAGAGCCGACCGGAGCGGAACCGGGGGTGCGTCAGACCAGGCGGGCCAGGTAGCCGTTGTCGACCAGCCAGCCGACGTTGATCCGGTTCGGCGCGCCCGGCACCAGCGCGGCGTCCAGCTGGTACTGGAGGCCGAGGCCGGGCTGTCCGAACCAGGGGGCGATCGGGCCGGAGTGCACGGTGAACGCCTTGAGCACCCGGTAGTCGTGGTAGTTGCAGCCCGCGGCCGGGTTGCCGTCCAGGCTGGACGGCGGGATCGAGCGGGTGGCGTACGGCAGGCCCTCGGGGGCGAGGAAGGAGCCGTACTCGCTGCCGTAGCGGTCGATGTTCTGGCCGGGCCGGAGGGTGGTGTTGTACTCGATCGGGGTGCCGTCGGGCGTCAGCAGGTAGCCGTCGGACGGCGGGTACTTCCAGCTGCCGGCCGCGCTGTCGTAGTAGGTGGCGAGGAACTGCTGCTCGCCGAGCAGGCCGGTGCGGAAGTAGCCGATCAGCTGGCGGCCGACGGGCCCGGCGTTGGGCAGCTGGTCGGGGCCGAGGCGGGAGTCGCCGTGCCGGAAGTCGGCGGAGCACTCGGTGGTGACGGTGATCCTCAGCTCGGCCGGGGTCGCGGCGGCCGCGGTGGGCGCGGCGGTCACGGCGGTCGCGAACAGGGCGACGGTGGCGACGAGCGGGGCGAGGAACTGGCGCAGGCGCACGGACACTCCGGTGGGAGGCGGACGGCAGGGGAGGGTGTCGGGCGGGCGGCCGGTGACGGTCCGCGCCCGAAAGCGTGCCCCAGGTAAGCGGAATGTCGGACCATCAGTCAACTCTGCGTATCCGATCAACTGCCGAGAGTGTCGGCGTTTCGGTCAACCGGCCGGGAATCCTGGCGGGAACAGATCGGAGTGGCATCGCGTTGCAGCGAGTGGTTGAATGTTGAATCAACCGAGAAGGAGTTGAGAGCGGTGCAGTTCGGCATCTTCAGCGTGGGCGACGTGACCACCGACCCCACCACCGGGCAGACCCCCAGCGAGCACGAGCGCATCAAGGCCATGGTGGCCATCGCGCTCAAGGTCGAGGAGGTCGGCCTGGACGTCTTCGCCAGCGGCGAGCACCACAACCCGCCGTTCGTGCCCTCCTCGCCGACCACGATGCTCGGCTACATCGCGGCGAAGACCGAGAAACTGATCCTCTCCACCTCCACCACGCTGATCACCACCAACGACCCGGTGAAGATCGCCGAGGACTTCGCGATGCTCCAGCACCTCGCGAACGGCCGGGTGGACGTGATGATGGGCCGCGGCAACACCGGCCCGGTCTACCCCTGGTTCGGGAAGGACATCCGCCAGGGCATCCCGCTCGCCGTCGAGAACTACGCGCTGCTGCACCAGCTCTGGCGCGAGGAGAACGTCGACTGGCAGGGCCGCTTCCGCACCCCGTTGCAGTCCTTCACCTCCACCCCGCGCCCGCTCGACGACACCCCGCCGTTCGTCTGGCACGGCTCCATCCGCAGCCCCGAGATCGCCGAACAGGCCGCCTACTACGGCGACGGCTTCTTCGCCAACAACATCTTCTGGCCCAAGGAGCACTTCCAGCGCCTGATCGAGCTCTACCGCGAGCGCTACGCCCACTACGGCCACGGCACCCCCGAGCAGGCGATGGTCGGCCTCGGCGGGCAGGTGTTCATGCGCAAGAACTCCCAGGACGCCGTACGGGAGTTCCGCCCGTACTTCGACAACGCCCCCGTCTACGGCCACGGCCCGTCGCTGGAGGAGTTCACCGAGCAGACGCCGCTGACCGTCGGCAGCCCGCAGGAAGTCATCGAGAAGACCCTGGCCTTCCGCGAGACCTTCGGCGACTACCAGCGCCAGCTGTTCCTGATGGACCACGCCGGCCTGCCGCTGAAGACCGTCCTGGAGCAGCTCGACCTGCTCGGTGAGGAGGTCGTCCCCGTGCTGCGCGAGGAGTTCGCCAAGAACCGCCCCGCCGAGGTCCCCGACGGGCCCACCCACGCCGCGCTGGTCACGGCCCGCGCCCAGGCCGACGAGCAGGCTGACAGGCAGGGCGACGGGCAGGCCCGCGAGAAGGAGGAGGTCGCCAAGTGAGCGCGCTGAAACTGGTCGTGGTGGCGGCAGGGCTGTCCGTCCCGTCCTCCACGCGGCTGCTCGCCGACCGCCTGGCCGGCGCCGCCGCCCGCGAACTGGGCGCCGCCGGACGGCAGGTGGACGTCCGGGTGGTCGAACTGCGCGAACTCGCCCGGGACATCGCCGACAACCTGGTCACCGGCTTCCCGCCGCCCGCGCTGCGCGACGCCGTCCGGGCCGTGGAGGAGGCGGACGGCCTGATCGCCGTCACGCCGATCTTCTCCGCGTCCTACAGCGGCCTGTTCAAGTCCTTCGTCGACATCCTCGACCGGGACGCGCTCACCGGCACGCCCGTGCTGATCGCCGCCACCGGCGGCACCGCCCGGCACAGCCTCGCCCTCGAACACGCCATGCGCCCGCTCTTCGCCCACCTGCGGGCCGTGGTCGTCCCCACCGCCGTCTTCGCCGCCTCCGAGGACTGGGGCGCGAACGGCGCCGACGGCTCGCTCGCCGGACGCATCGACCGGGCCGCCGGCGAACTCGCCGCCCTGCTCGCCGGGCGACCCGCCGCGACGGGCCCGGTCCAGCGAGTGGTGCCCTTCGAGCAGCAACTCGCTGCGCTACGGGCACACTGACCGCCCGTCGATGCCCTATCGTCCGACCGACAGCCCCGAGAACCAGGAGCAACCCGCGATGGAACCCCAGGTCAGCGACAACGCCGAGCAGTCCCGCTTCGAGATCCGCACCGACGCCGGACTCGCCGGATTCGCCGAGTACCAGCGCCGCGACGGCGGGCAGATCGCCTTCGTGCACACCGTCATCGACCCGGCGTTCGAAGGCCAGGGCCTCGGCGGCAAGCTGGCCCGCGCCGCCCTCGACACCGTCCGCGGACGCGGCGAGGCCGTCCTGCCGTACTGCCCGTTCATCCGCGGCTGGATCGCCAAGCACCCCGAGTACGTCGACCTGGTGCCCGCCGACAAGCGGGCCAAGTTCGACCTCTGAGCCGCTGCGCGGACGGCGGGCGTAGGGCGCCGGGGACGAGACCGGCACCCGCCGCGCGGCCGGGGTCGGAGCCGGGGCCGGGGCCGGTCCGGCCGAAGGTCCGCCGGTGGGGCGCTTCTTGACGGAATGTGCCGAGGCAGGACGGACCGTGGACGAAACGTTCCGCCCAAGCTATCGTCGCCCGTCGTGACCTTCTCCATCGTCGCTCGGCACGGCAACGCCTACGGCGTCGCCGTGGCCAGCAAGTTCCTCGCGGTCGGGGCCCTGGTGCCCGCCGCCGAAACCGGCATCGGCGCCCTCGCCTCCCAGGCCTGGGCCAACCTCGCCTACCGCCCGCAGGGCATGGCCATGCTGCGCAGCGGCGCCTCGCCCGCCGACACCGTCGCCGCGCTGCTAGCCGCCGACGACGGGCGGGTCCACCGCCAGCTCGGCGTGGTCGGCCCCGACAGCGCCTTCACCTGGACCGGCGAGGAGTGCCTGCCCTGGGCGGGCGGCGTCGCCGGCCCGGACTACGCGATCCAGGGCAACATCCTCACCGGACCCGAAGTGGTCCGCGACATGGCAGCCGCCTGGCTCGCCTCCGCCGAACTCCCGCTCGCCGACCGCCTGTTGGCGGCCCTCGCGGCAGGCGACGCGGCCGGCGGCGACTCCCGCGGCCGGCAGAGCGCCGCCCTGTACGTCGTCGACCCCGGCAAGGGCGTCGGCGGCTGGGGCGACACCTCGCACGACCTGCGGGTCGAGGACAACGCCGACCCGGTCGGCGAACTGCGCCGCCTGCTGGGCCTGCACGAGATCCTGCACGGCACCCCGGACCCGGCCACGCTGCTCCCGCTGGAGGGCGAACTCGCCGACGAGGTCCGCGCGTTGCTCGCCAAGGTCGGCTTCGACGAGCTCGACCGTTGGGCCGGCGTGGAGAACCTCGAAGGCCGCCTCGTCGAGGGCCGCATCGACCCGCTGGTCCTCGACCACCTGCGCACCCTCGCCGGACGATGAGTCAGAGCGCCCTGGCGGCCGTCACCTCGTGCAGATGGACCAGCACGTCGTAGGCGGCCGCCGGGGCGAGCACCGGCACGGGCGTCGGGGTGTAGGTGGTCCCGGCGTCGTACGTGGGGTGCGCGGTCGCCAGCCAGCTGCTCGCGGGAGCGGGCAGCCGGCGCAGCGGCAGGTAGAAGTCGCGGTGGCGGACCTGGTCGAGGGTGTGTTCCAGGCTGCCGGGCGGGGCCGGCGGAACGCCGACGGGCCGCCACGCGCCGCCCGCGCCGTCCGCGGTGGTGAGGAACGTGCCCCGGTCGAAGGTGGTGCCGATCGCCAGGTAGCGCCCGTCGCCGAGGGCCTGGCGCAGCTGCGCGCCCTGCGGGACCGGGTACAGCTCCGGCAGGGTGGACGCGTACCCGGCATGGCCGTTGTGCGCGGACAGCAGGATGCGGTGGCCGGTCCGCCGCTGCCACCACAGGACGTTGTGCGTCATGGCACGGTCGCGGAGCTGCTCGGCGGCGGCGACCGACAGCTCGTCGGCGGGGTCCATGGCGAGGAACGCGAAGGTGTCGGCGATCACCCGGGCGTGCTGCACGGTCTGCTCGTCGCCCACGGCGGAGACCAACTCGAAGGCGCGGCGGCCGAGTTCGGCGTTCGCCCGGCGTTCGGCGAGCGGGCGCCGGGTGAGGTAGCCGACGGCGTCGTCCAGCGGGCGCAGCGGCGCGTACAGGTCGGCGAGCCGGGCCGCGTCCTGCGGGCGGGCGGCGCGGACCTGGTCGAGGACGCGCCGGAAGACCGGGTCGCCGAGGGCGGGCAGCCCGAGGTCGGCGCCGAGGAAGCGGACGGGACGCCGCGGGGTGCGGCGGTTGTGGTCGCGCATCCAGCTGATCAGGTCGGCGAACTCCTCGCGGTGCCACGGCGATCCGGCGAGGGTGCGGTCGGCGACCCGGCGGGCGTCGCCCTCGCCGCCGAGCAGGAACTCGTCGATCTCCAGGCCGGCCGTCCAACTCGCCTCCAGGGCGAAGGCGGTGAAGCCGCGCTCCTCGACCAGGTACCGGAACACCCGGTGCTTGAGGGCGAAGAACTCGTGGGAGCCGTGGGTGGCCTCGCCGAGGCCGACCACCTCGGCGTCGCCGATCAGCTCGCCGAGCGCCTCCAGGTCGGTGCTGCGGCCGCCCGGCGCGGTGGAGCGCAACGGGTGCGCGGCGGCCTCCAGTTGCTTCACCACGAGCAGCTCCTGCCGGTCGGTCCGGTCGGCCGCCGCGGCGGCCGGGAGGCGCAGGGCGGGGACGGCGGCGACCGCCGCCGCGGTGAGCAGTCCGCGCCTGGTGAGGCGTCGCCGGTGGGCCGTCATACCGCTGTCTCCCTGTCCGGGCCGCGCGGTGCGGCCCCGGTGACGAGCATGGCCGGACGGGGCTCTCCGGCGCGCTGGGGTGCGCCACCGGACCGGTGCGGGGGTTTTCCCCCGCACCGAGCAGTGCTGTTACCAGATCAGCGCCTTGCCGAGGTCGGCCTCCAGGTCGGCCGGGTCCTCCAGGCCCACGGAGAGCCGCAGCAGCGCCGGGACGGGCTTGTGGGCGTCCGCGACCGGGCGGTGGGTGAGCGAGGCGGGGTGCTGGATCAGGGTGTCCACGCCGCCGAGCGAGACCGCGTGGGTGATCAGCTCGCAGCGTTCGGCGATCGCCGCGGCGTGGTCGAAACCGCCCGCCGCCTCGAACGCCAAGGTGCTTCCACCGCCCAGGAGTTGACGTCCGAGCAGCGGGGAGCCGGACCGGCCGGGGTAGTGCACGGCGGACACCTCGGGCTGCTCGGCCAGCCAGTCGGCGAGCCGGGCGGCGCTCTCCGAGGCGGCCCGCACCCGCAGCGGCAGCGTCTGCAGTCCGCGGTGCAGCAGGTAGCCGGCCAGCGGGTGCAGGATCGCGCCGGTGACGGCGCGGACCCGGCGCAGCCGCTCCGCCCACTCGGTGGTGCAGGCGACGGCGCCCGCCAGCACGTCGCCGTGCCCGCCGATCGACTTGGTGGCGGAGTGCAGCACCAGCGCGGCGCCGAACTCGGCGGGGCGCTGCAGCACCGGGGTGGCGAAGGTGTTGTCGACCAGCAGCGGCACGTCGCCGCAGGCCTCGGCGATCGCGGCCAGGTCGACCAGGTCGAGGGTGGGGTTGCCGGGCGTCTCGACCAGCACGAGCCCGGTGTCGGGGCGGACGGCGTCGGCGACGGTGTCGGGGGTCGCCCAGCCGACCTCGGTGCCGAGCAGCCCGGAGTCGAGCAGGTGGTCCGAGCCGCCGTACAGCGGGCGCACCGCGACCACGTGCCGACGGCCCTCGGCGGCGGCGGCCAGCAGGCAGGCGGTGAGCGCGGCCATGCCGGAGGAGAACGCCACCGCCTGGGCGCAGCCCTCGAGTTCGGCCAGCGCCTGCTCGAAGCGGGCGACGGTGGGGTTCCACAGCCGCTGGTAGACCAGCCCGCCGTCGGCGGGCGGACGGCCGCCGGTGGCCAGCGCCTGATAGGCGTCGCCGCCGGCGGCGAGGTCGGGCACCGGATAGGTGGTGGACAGGTCGAGCGGGGGGACGTGCGCGCCGAGCGCCGCGAGGTCGTCGCGGCCGGCGTGCACGGCTCTGGTGTCGAGTCGGCTCATGGGCGTTGATGGTGAACTTGCCGACGGGCGAAGGCCAGAGCGGCAGTCGATCATTCGGCAGAAGAGGGTGCGGTCTTGCGGATGTTCGGTCCGGGCCGCCACGCTGGGTGCGTGCCGAACATTCCACGGGCCCGGGCGGCGCTGGACGAGACCGACCTGGCGATCGTCCGGGCGCTGCTGGGCAACGCCCGGATGGCGAACAACGCGCTGGCGGAGCTGGTCGGGATCGCCGCGTCCACCTGCCTGGCCCGGGTGCGGGCGCTGCGCGAGCGCGGAGTGATCCGCGGCTACCACGCGGAGGTGGACCTGCCGGCCGTCGGCCTGACACTGCAGGCGATGATCTCGGTGCGGCTGCGGGCGCACACCCGGGAGCAGAACGGAAGCTTCCGCGCCGCCGCACCGCACCTGCCCGGGGTGCTGGCGGTGTTCCACATGGCCGGCAGCGAGGACTACCTGCTGCACGTGGCGGTGGCCGACCCGGAGGCGCTGCGGTGCTTCGTGGTCGAGCACCTGACGACCCATCCGGCGGTGGCGCAGACCCGCACCAACCTGGTCTTCGAACGGATACCCGGCGCGGAGCCGGTCGTCTGAGCCGGTCGCCCGAGCCGGCGTCCGAGCCTGTTGTCCGAGCCCGTCACGTGATGCCGAACGGCGTTGCGCGGGTGGCGAGTTGTGGCCACTGTCCAGCATCCGCCGCCGCAGATGGGCCCGTTCGGCCGTACCGTACTGATTATCGGTAGTCTGTCCGGTTCTTCTCGGGCGGGGCAGGGCCGCCGAGCCCCCACGCGGCCGGACGACGGCGCACCCCGCACCGACCCCGGTCGCCCCCGCCGTGAAGGGACCGACCATGGCTGTCGCGGACCCACCCCAGACCGTGCGGTACAGCCTGAGCCTGGCGACCGTACCCGCGTCCGTCCCCGAGGCACGTCGCAGCGTGCGCGCCGAACTGGCCGCCCGCGGCCTGGACGCGGACCACCCGCTGACCGACGCCGTGCTGCTGGTGGTCAGCGAACTGGTCACCAACACGGTCCGCCACGCCGCCCGGCGCTCGCCCCGTACCACGCTGCAACTCGACTTCGGGCCGGACGAGTTGACCGTCCGGGTGCACGACCGGCACCCGCACTGTCCGCGCCGCCGCGAAGTGCCGTACCCGGACGGCAGCGGCGGCTGGGGGCTGAACCTGGTGCACGAGACGGCACTGCTGGCCGGGGGCGGGACCGCGACGCTGGCCGACCCGGACGGCGGCGGCAAGACCATGGTGGTGCGCCTGCCGCTCGGCTGACGCCGTGACAGGGGCGCTGCGGCGGGGGGAGGGGGCTGGCGCGGGAGGAGGCTGGCGCGGGGCCGGCGCCGTGTCCCGGCGGACGCCGGTTGGGAAGACGATCGGAGGACGACCCCGCGACCCCACTCTGCTGCATGCACTCAGTTATTGCAAGTAAGTCGCAATAAGGCGGGCGGGCGTGGACTCAGCAACGCCGCAACGCCCCCGGCGCCCGCAGCGACTCCACCGACGGATAGCCGTCCACCGCCATCAGCAGATCTGCCTCCGCGAGCAGCGACTGCAGCACGTGCACCACCCCCGCCTCCCCGCCCAGCGCCAGCCCGTACACGTACGGCCGGCCCACGCCCACCGCCGTCGCCCCCAGCGCCAGCGCCTTCACCACGTCCGCACCGCTGCGCACCCCCGAGTCGAACAGCACCGGCAGGCCGTCCGCCGCCGCCACCGCCTCGGCCAGCGACTCCAGCGCCGGAAGCCCGCCGTTGGCCTGCCGGCCGCCGTGGTTGGAGCAGTAGATCCCGTCCAGGCCCGCGTCCTTCGCGCGGCGCACGTCCTCCGGGTGGCACAGGCCCTTGAGGATCAGCGGCAGGTCGGTCAGCGAACGCAGCCACGGCAGATCGTCCCAGGTCAGCGGGTTGCCGAAGATCTGCACCCAGTCCATCACCGCGCCGCGCGGATCCCCGTCCGGGTCCTTCAGCCGGGCCCGGAACACCGGGTCCGAGGTGTAGTTCGCCAGACAGTGGCCGCGCAGCTGCGGGAAGCTGCCGCTGCCCAGGTCGCGCGGACGCCAGCCGGTCACCCAGGTGTCGAGCGTGACCACGATGCCCCTGAACCCGGCCGCCTCCGCCCGGTGCACCAGCGACTCCGCGAGCGCCCGGTCGGTCGGCGTGTACAGCTGGAAGAACCCCGGCGTGTCGCCCAGCTCCGCCGCCACCTGCTCCATCGGGTCCACCGACAGCGTCGACGCCACCATCGGCACCCCCGTGCGGGCCGCCGCCCGGGCCGCCGCCAGATCCCCGTGCCCGTCCGGCGCGCACAGCCCCAGCACCCCCACCGGGGCCAGGAACAGCGGCGACGGCGACTCCAAGCCGAACAGCCCGGTGCGCAGATCCCGCTCCTTCGCACCCACCAGCATCCGCGGCACCAGCCCCCAGCCCTCGAACGCCGCGACGTTCGCCCGCTGGGTGTGCTCGTCGCCCGCGCCGCCCGCCACGTACGACCACACGTCCGGGGGCAGCGCCGCCTGCGCACGCTCCGCCCAACCCGCGTACGTCATCGGGTACTTGGGGGCGACGCCGAACAGCGCCTCGAAGTAGATCTCGTTCTGGTAGTCGCCGAACTGCGGGGCCATCCGCGCTCCTCGATGGGTGATCGACCGGTGGCGGCCACCCTCCATCCGCTACCGGCGGGTGGTCAAGGGGATGCCGTGCGGGAGAGTGCCGCGAACGGGGCTGCCGTCCGAGGGGCGCCGTGCGAGGGGGCGCCGTGCGAGAGGGCGCCGTGCGAGAGGGCGCCGCGCAGCACCAGGCGGGTCGGCACCGTCTCGGTCCGCGGCGGCGAGACGTCCCCGTCCAGCCGCGCCAGCGCCAGCCGGAGCGCCGCCGCACCCAGCTCCGCCGGGGCCTGCGCCACCGCCGACAGCGGCGGATCCAGCGCCTCCGCCAACGGCAGATCGTCGAACGCCAGCAACGCCACCTCCCGCCGGCCCGCCCGCGCCAGCGCCAGCACCGCGCCCGTCGCCGCGTTCACGTGCGACGCGAACAGCGCCGTCGGCGGATCCGGCAGCGCCAGCAGCCGCTCCACCGCGAGCTCGGCGTCCGCCGCCGTCCGGGCCGCCGCGAGCAGCGCGCCGTCGCGCGGGACGCCCGCCCCTGCGAGCGCGTCCTCGTACCCCGCCAGCCGCTCCCGGCGGGTGTACAGCTCCGGCGGCAGATCGCCCAGGAACGCCACCCGGCGGTGCCCGGCCGCCAGCAGGTGGGCCACGCCCTCGCGGGCGCCCGCCCGGTTCGAGGACAGCACGCAGTCCGCGTCCGGGCCCGGCCGGTCCACGAACACCAGCGGCACCCCGGCGCTTGCGGCCTGCTGCGCGGACGCCTCCCCGTCCGTCGCCGGAACCACCAGCAGGGCAGCCGTCCGACGTGCCAGGAAAGCGCTTACCACGTCCGCTTCGCGCACCGGATCACCGCCCGAACACCCCAGCAGCACCGTCAACCCGCGCGCCCGCGCCGCCTCCTCCACCCCGCCCGCCAACGCCCCGAAGAACGGATTGCCCAGATCCGGCACCACCAGGCCCACCGTCGAATCCGGGCCGCCGATGCGGATACTGCGCGCCAGCAGATTCGGCCGGAACCCCAGCCGCTCCGTCGCCGCCAGCACCCGCGCCCGGGTCGCCGCCGCCACCGGACCGTCCCCGTTCACCACCCGCGACACCGTCTTCGCACTCACCCCCGCCTCCCGCGCCACGTCGTGCAAGGTCGAACGCCGCTCCATCCCGCTCCCCTCCTGTCCCGTCCCGTCCCGCCGTGGCACCGACCGTACCGCCGCCCTCCCGGCGGAAGATCCACCGGAGGTAGCCTGGCTGCGGATGTGGTGAGCATGCGAGGCAGTGACAACCCGACGTCCGGGACGACGATCCCCGAGGTCCCGTTCGCCGCGCCACCCGGCGGACCGGTCGGCGTCGAAGTGATGACCCTCGCCGAACTGCGCGCCCGCCGCGCGGCCGCCACCGACCGGGCCTTCCACCGCCCCCAACGGCCCGCCTTCCACCACCTGCTCACCCTCGACCGCGGCGCCCTCCGCCACACCGTCGACTTCACCGAACACGACGTCCGCCCCGGCAGCTGGCTCTGGGTCCGCCCCGGACAGGTCCAGCAGTGGGGCGAACTCGGCGACGCCGACGGCACCCTCGTCCTCTTCGAACCCGGCTTCCCCGACCCGGCGACGGTCGCCGCCGCCCACCTCGACGACCCCTTCGCCGCGGCCGTCCTGCACACCACCGGCCCCGCACGCGACGCCCTCCGACAGGCGCTGCGCCACCTCCACCACGAATTCGCCGCCGGCGCCGACCTCCCCGCCGACATCCACCACGCCCTGCTCCGCCACCTCCTCGCCGCGCTCCTCCTCCGGCTCGCCAACCCCCCGAGCCCCTGCGGCACCACCACCGCCGCCGAACCCGGCGAGACCTACCGCCGCTTCCGCCACGCCGTCGAACACCACTTCACCCGCACCCGCCGCGTCGACGACTACGCCAAAGCGCTCGGCTACTCCCCCCGCACCCTCTCCCGCGCCACCCTCGCCGCCACCGGCATCGGCGCCAAGGAATTCGTCGACCGCCGCGTCATCCTCGAAGCCAAACGCCTGCTCGCCCACAGCGACACCCCCGCCGCCCGCATAGCCGACCACCTCGGCTTCGCCGACGCCGCCAACTTCGCCAAGTTCTTCCACCAACGCACCGGCACCACCCCCATCGCCTTCCGCACAGCGGTCCGGGGCACCGCAGACGAGACATAGCGGCGCCCGCAACGGGGTCTGCCCGGTCGGTGCGGGGACGACGCCCCCGGCCCGCAGCCCTCGCCCGCGCAACGTGGCCTCTCGGTGCCCGACGCGGGTGCTCGGGTGGGTGGGGTCAGAGGGCGGCGCGGATCGAGGCTGCTGTGGAGGCCGCGTGGGCGGCGTCGCGGTAGCGGGTGCGGGGCCAGAAGAAGCCGCGGAGGCCGTCCTTGGGGTTGCGGGGCACGATGTGCGTGTGCAGGTGGGGGACAGACTGGCTGATCCGGTTGTTGGCCGCGACGAAGCTGCCCGCCGCGGACATGCCGCGCTCGACGGCGGCCGTCAGCAGCCGGACCCGGGTCCAGTACGGGCCGGTCTCCGCGTCGGTGAGGTCGGTCAGGGTGGGGACGTGGCGGCGCGGGATCACCAGCAGGTGGCCGGGGAAGAGCGGCCGGTGGTCGAGGAAGGCGAGGACGATGTCGTCGGCGAGGACGGTCTCGACCGGGACCTCGCCGGCCACGACACGGCAGAACAGGCAGTCCATCGCCCCATCATCACGACCCGGGCGCGCCGGTGGGAGCACCGGCGCGCCCGGGCGGGCGTCAGGCGTGCGACCAGTTCGCGGCGGAGACCAGCGCGACGACCTGGTCCTCGTCGAGCGCACCCGGCCCGGTGGCGTGCTGGTTGCCGGTTCCGGGCGTCCACAGCTTGACGGTGACCACGGTGCGGCCGGGGAACTGTGCGGCGGCGAACCAGTCCGTGCCCTGGGTCTCGGGCGTGTGGCCGGGGCCGGCGAGCGGGATCTTCTTGAGGAAGGTGTCGATGCCGTTCACGGTCTTGTGGATGTTCGCGGTCGAGCCCATCTGCTGGAACCTGACCCGCTCGTCGCCGGGCGAGCCGTACTCCCAGTTGTGCGCGACGGTGACGACCATGTTGCTGGTGCGCCCGTTGAGCGACACCGTTCCGTGGATCCGGCCGGGGATGTTCTGGGTGTCCTTGCCCGGGTCGAACACGGCCCCGGCGGGCAGGGCCTCGCGCAGGGCGGCGGCCACGTGATCGACGGTGACGGGCTCGGTGAACACCTTGCCGGGGGGCAGCAGCTCGAAGACCGGTTTCCAGTCGTCGGAGGTGGCGATCTTCTGCAGGCCGTCCATCGGCAGCGGAGGCTGCTCGCGGTCCGGATTGTCGGCGAAACCGGTGACGATCTCGAAGGCGCGGATCATCCGGCCGTCGGGGGCGGCGAACGTCGCCGTCCAGGTGCGGGTGTCGCCGTCCCAGCGCGGGGCCTTCGCGGCGGTGACCAGGCGGGAGCCGTCCGGCCGGGTGGTGACGTGGCAGGTGGTGGTCGGCTCGTCCAGGGTGTCCGGGCACTGCAGCGCGGGGTCGGCGTCGGTGAGCGGCGTGACCACCCGCTCGGCGGTCACGCCGACCTGGGCCGGGCCGTGGCCGTCGTCGTACTCCACGGCGGCCGACAGAGTCATCGACTGGTCGATGCTGGAGATCTTCTGGGCGTCGACCTTGCCCTCCTTGGGCAGCAGTGAACGCAGGGTACGGGGCATGAACCAGTCGACGGGCGTCGGCGCCGCGGCCGACGGGGTGTCCCCGGCCGCCGAAACGCCCGCGGGCGTCCCCCAGGGCAGCAGGGCCAGCGCGCACCCGGCCGCGGCGACCAGGGCGACCGCGGAGGCCCCGGCCGCCCGGCGGCGCAGTACCCGATTGCGGCCGCGGAGTTCGGCGTTCAGGGCGAGCAGATCGCCGGCCGGTGCGGGGGCGAGTTCGGCGGAGGCCCGCAGCGCGCGGGCGAAGTCCTCTTCGGAAGTCATCGGTGGTCTCCGGAAACAGTGCTGAAGGATCGTCAGATGCGGGCGAGTTCGGCGTACTCGCTGCCGAGGCGGTCGCGCAGGCGGCTCAGCGCCCGGGACGCGCGGGATCGGACGGCGGTCGGGGAGAGCCGCAGTACGGCGGCGGTCTCCTCGACGCCGAGGTCCTCCCAGTAGCGCAGGACGAGCACCGCCCGGTCCTGCTGCGGGAGTTCGCCGAGCGCGTGGAGCAGGGTGAGGCGCAGGGCGGGGTCGGCGACGGGCGCGGCGGACTCGGCGAAGGTGTCGGTGACGTGTTCGCCGCTGCTGCGCCGGCGCCGGTGGCTGATGAAGGTGTTGACCAGGACGGTTCTGGCGTACCCGGCCGGGTTCGCCATCCGGGAGACCCGCCGCCAACTGCCGTAGAGCTTGCCGAGGGCTTCCTGGGCGAGGTCCTCGGCGAGGTGGGCGTCGCCGCCGGTCAGCAGGTACGCGGTGCGCACCAGGTGTCGGCCGCGGGCCGCCGCGAAGTCCCGGAATTCGAGGGGTTCGGCGTGGTTCCCGGTCGTCGTCGTCCTGTCCATGTCCCTCTAACGCGGTGGGACTTCACTCTTGTCGCACCGCCGTCCGGGCGCGGATCGATCATTCTTCGCCGAACGGGGTGTCGGAACGGACGGAACGGGTCAAAGTGTGACGATGTCGCGGTGACCACCACCAGCGAGACCAGCCCGGCGGCCCCGCCCGTCCTCGACCGGCGGCAGCGCAACGTCGTGTTCGGCACCATCGTGCTCGGCATGCTGCTGGCCGCCCTCGACCAGACCATCGTCGGCACCGCGCTGCCCACCA
Source organism: Kitasatospora sp. NPDC059795 (assembly GCF_042732175.1). Classification (NCBI taxonomy): domain Bacteria; kingdom Bacillati; phylum Actinomycetota; class Actinomycetes; order Kitasatosporales; family Streptomycetaceae; genus Kitasatospora; species Kitasatospora sp. NPDC059795. The sequence goes on along the minus strand of NZ_JBHWID010000003.1, from coordinate 379,828 downwards.
TCGTCGCGGACCTCGGCGGCGCCGCGCACATGTCCTGGGTGGTGACGTCCTACCTGCTGGCGGAGACCGTCACCACGGCGCTGGTCGGCAAGATGGGCGACCTGTTCGGCCGCAAGGTGGTCTTCCAGATCTCCGCGATCGTGTTCATCACCGGCTCGTTCCTGTGCGGCCTGGCCACCAACATGACGCTGCTGATCGCCTGGCGGGCGGTGCAGGGCGTCGGCGCGGGCGGTCTGATGGTCACCTCGATGGCGCTGATCGCGGACGTCATCCCGCTGCGCGAACGCGGCAAGTACCAGGGCGCGATCGGCGCGGTGTTCGGTGTCGCCACCGTGATCGGACCGCTGCTGGGCGGGCTGTTCACCGATCACCTGTCCTGGCGCTGGGCGTTCTACGTCAACGTGCCGATCGCGATCCTGGTGGTGATCGCGGCGGCCCGGAACATCCCGGTGGTCCGCTCCGCGTCCCGGCCGGTGGTCGACTACCTGGGCATCGTGCTGGTCGCGATCGGGGCCAGCGCCCTGATCCTGGCGACCAGTTGGGGCGGCAACGAGTACGCCTGGGGCTCGCCCGTCATCATCGGCCTGTTCGCGGGCGGCGTGGTCGCGCTCGGCCTGTTCTGCTGGGTGGAGACCCGCGCCGTCGAACCCACCCTGCCGATGCGGCTGTTCCGCAACCAGGTGTTCACGGTCTGCTCGGTGCTCAGCTTCATCGTCGGCTTCGCGATGCTCGGCGCGATGACCTTCCTGCCGACGTTCCTGCAGTACGTGGACGGCGACTCGGCGACGGTCTCGGGCGTGCGGACCCTGCCGATGGTGCTCGGCCTGCTGATCGCGTCGATCTTCAGCGGCAACGTGGTCTCCAAGACCGGCACGTACCGGATCTTCCCGATCGTCGGCTCGCTGGTGATGGCGGTCGGGCTGTACCTGCTGTCGCGGCTGAACCCGGGCACCAGCGCGTGGCTGGCCAGCCTGTACATGTTCGTGCTCGGCGTCGGCATCGGCCTGTGCATGCAGGTGCTCACCATCGCGGTGCAGAACACCGTCGACTACTCCGACCTCGGCACCGCCACCTCCGGCGTCACGTTCTTCCGCACCCTCGGATCCTCGTTCGGCACCGCCGTGTTCGGCACCATCTACACCAACACGCTGAAGACCAACCTCGCCGACGGCGTCGCCGCGGCCGCCCGGGCCACCGGCAGCAGCCCCGAGCAGATCGCGGCCGCCGCGAAGAGCCCGCACGGCGTGCAGGGCCTGCCGCCGGCCGCGGCCGAGCCGGTGATCCGGGCGTACGCCGACTCGCTGCACACCGTGTTCCTGTGGACGGTGCCGGTCGCGCTGCTGGGCTTCCTGGTGGCGCTGTTCCTCAAGCAGGTGCCGCTGCGCGACTCCGCCCGGGCCGGCTCCACCGACATGGGCGAGGGCTTCGCCCAGCCGTCCTCCGGCGACTCCGCGCGGCTGCTCGAATTCGCCGTCGGCAAACTCCTCGGCACCGCGGGCCTGGAGACCGCCCGGCAGATCGTCGCCGACTCCGGCACCCGGCTCGACATGGCCGGCGCCTGGGCCGTCATGCAGGTCGACCTGTTCACCCGCACCGTCGGCCACGCCACCCTCAACCTGATCGCCGCCCGCCGCCGCGTCCCGCCGGAGGTCCTCCGGCCGGTGTACGACCGGATGGTCGCCGAAGGATTCCTGGAGGCGCACGGCGACTTCTACGCGCACACCGAGGCCGGCGAACGCGAGGCCGCGACCATCACCCGCGCCTGGGGCCAGTGGCTGTGCCACCGGCTGGAGCAGGACCTCGGCCACCCCAGCGGCGCCGAACTGCGGGCCGCCGCCGACACCATCGCCAAGCGCATGATCGCCGAGGACCTCACGGAAGGGTTCCCGCAGGGCGGCGCGCTCGCCCGTCGCTGACCTGGCGGATCGTCATATTACGTAGGGGTTCGCCCGATTGTCGGGCCGGAAGTGCCCGGATTCACAGGGCGTCAACCACTGCGCTTTGCGTCGGTGCCTAGGCTGGACCGCATGCTTCTGTATGCTCCCGCGGTCTTCTTCCTCCTGCTCGCCGCCGTCGGCGTGCTGCGCGACCGACGTCGCTTCAGCAACGCCGTGTACCTCGGACTCGCCCTCACCTTCCTGGCGTTCGCCCTGCTCGTCACGCTCGGGAAGGTCGACTCCGTCCTTGCCGAGGTCGTCCTGATCGTCGTCGTCCTCGCCCCGGCGCTCGCCACCCTGGTGCTCGCCGGGCTGTTGATCGCCAACGGTTTCAAGATGATCCGCAAGGAGGGCCGGCGGGTCGCCAACCTGCTGTCGCTGCTCTGCGGCGTCGCCATCCTGGCGGTCGTCGGGCTGCTGGTCGCCGCCCCCCAGGCCGACTCGCCCGCGCTGTCGGCGGTCGCCCGCACCGCCCTCCTGCTGACCTGCTACCTGTCGTTCCTGTTCGTCTGCTTCATCGGCTACGCCTACCTGTACGGTCGGCTGATGCCGCGTCAGGACGTGGACTACGTCGTCGTCCTCGGCTCCGGACTGCTCGGCGGCACCCGGGTCCCGCCGCTGCTGGCCAGCCGCCTGGAGCGCGGCCGCGCCCTGTACGAGCGGCAGGCCGCGAACGGCCGCCCGCCGCTGCTGATCGCCTCCGGCGGGCAGGGACCCGACGAGCAACTCCCCGAGTCCCACGCGATGGCCGCCTACCTCACCGAGCGGGGCTTCCCCGCCGACCGGATCGTCCTGGAGGACCGCTCCCGCACCACCGAGGAGAACCTGCGCTTCTCCCGCGAGCTGATGAGCGCCGCCGACCCCGACTACAGCTGCGTGGTGGTCACCAACAACTTCCACGCCTTCCGCGCCGCCCTCCTCGCCCGCCGGCAGGGCGTCAACGGCCAGGTCGCCGGCTCGCCCACCGCCGCCTACTTCTGGCCCAGCGCGACCATCCGCGAGTTCGTCGCCGTGCTGGTCGCCTACAAGTGGATCAACGTGACGGTCTGCGGCCTGCTGACCCTGGTCTCCGTCGCCGCGTAGCGACGGTGTCAGACGCTGCTCTCCGCGGCGACGAAGGTGTACGCGCCGAGTTCGAGGAACAGCGCGTCCGCGAGCTCGGGCACACCGGTGAGCGGGACGGCGAGCCGGCGTTCGAGCGCCCCGGCGTTGTTGGTCACCGGGTTGTACGCCCGCAGCACGATCCGGGCGTCGCACGGCAGGGGCTGGTCGAACCGGACCACGACCGTGACCGTGCCGGAGTAGTTGGCGGGCAGCAGGATCGAGCGCGTGTACCCCTCGTCGCTGCCGGGCGCGTAGACCTGCGCGGTCAGGCTGAACGGCGCCCGCTGGTCGGTGTTGGAGAAGACCGCGGTGCCGTTCGGCAGGTCGGTGCCGGAGATCCCGAAGACGAACCGCGCCGGGGTGTTGTTCAGGTTGCAGATCGCCAGGTTGGCGAGGACGTACTCGGTCTGCCGGCACGGGATCACGTCGATGTTGCGCCAGCCGACGTTGGGGTTGTACCGGACCCAGTTCAGGTAGTCGACGAGCGAGTTGAACGTGGGCAGGGTCGCCGACATCGGGTGGGCGGGGGAGTCCACGGTGGTGATCGTGCAGTAGTGGCCCGGCGGTGTCCGGCTCGGGAAGAGGAAGGCGGTCCTGGTGACGCAGATCTGTCCGGGCGGGATCTCCCGGGAACCGCTGCGGACGACGAACGGGACGCTGGTGCCGCCGCCCTCGACGGGGATCGGGGTCCAGGCCCGCGGGTCCAGCAGCAGCCCGCCGGGGGCGAAGTACAGCCGGACGTCGCCGGAGCTGGGGCAGCCCGTCCGCAGGTTCTTCCCCCGGACGTAGATCCGGTTGAGCTGGCCCTGCACGATGGGATGGCTCACGCCGAGGTCCGGGCCGTTGTAGCTGGACTCCAGCAGGTCGAAGCCGAGGATGTCGCTGCCGAAGGGGATGATGTCCGGCGATTCCCACACCGGGTCGGCGGTGGGGGTCTGCCCGGTGTCCTGGAAATTGTCCCGGACCAGGATGTCGTCCCAGTTGGCGGCCGCGTTCATGGTTCCTCCCGAGAATGGTCGCGCCGCGGGCGTGCGTCGGTTTCCGCGCGCGGCGGCGGGCTGTTTTCCGTCTTTGTCGGGGCGGTGCGCGTGCCGTCCCCGGAAAGGACCGGCGGCAGAAGCGGCCGTCCTCGTCGGCGGCCGAATGCGGGGCCGCCTGATTCGTCGGTGGGTCGGTCCGGTCGGACCGGGACGGCGAATACACCCGTTCGGGGGAGTGTCCCGGCGAATTCACTGTACGTGCTCGAACCATTCGGCCCAATGCCTCGGAAGAGTGAACGCGGGTCGGAGCGAATGTGCGTGGGCGCCGCCGCCGGCAGCGCTCCCGGCGGGACCTTCAGTGCGGCCGCCGGGCCGAACCCCCTTCGGAACTACGGAAGTTCGGGGCGCGTCAGGGCTGTCGCGAAGGGCTCGCCCGTTCGGCGTGCGTGCGTCATTCGCTCACGGACCTCGCTCAGGGTGCGCGGGCGGTAGCCGGGGCCGCCGCAGCAGCCCTTGTGGAAGCGGATGCCGGCGTTCAGCAGGACCGACAGCGTCCGCCAGCCGGCGGTGTCGCGCCGCTTGGGTGCGGCGAAGGCGGAGCCCGTGTGGATCAGCGGCGCGGCGCAGCGCGGGCAGCGCCGCTCGTGGCCGTCCGGGAACGGCTGCTTGTAGGAGGCACGGCAGGGCAGGCAGACGTAGGAGGTCTTGGTGTGGGCCATGACGGTCAGCGTAGGGCCCTGCTCGGGGGCGGTTCGAGTCGATTTCCTTCGCCGCGGCGGGAGTTACCAGTCGGCGGGCGGCGTCGCGCCGAGCCGGGCGGCGGTCAGGGAGTGGCGCAGGCGGCGGTAGGCGTCGTCGTCGAAGCGGCCGGCCCGGGGGTGCAGGACGGTGGCGGCGGACAGCGCCACCGCGTCCGGCAGGATCGCGGGCCAGCCGGCGTTGCCGGACAGGCCGGCGGCGAGCGCGGCGACGGCGGAGTCGCCCGCGCCGGTGGGGTTGCCGGCGACGGCGGCGGGAGGGGCGCACCGCCACGCGCCGTGGGCGTCGACGGCGAGCAGCCCGTCCGGCCCGAGCGAGGCGAGGACGGACTCCGCGCCGCGCCGCAGCAGGGTGCGGGCGGCGTCGTACGGGTCGGGCAGGCCGGTGGCGGAGGTCAGTTCGGCGGCGTTCGGCTTGATCGCGGTGGGCCGGGCGGGCAGCGCGGCGAGCAGCGCGGGGCCGTCCGCGTCGAGCACCACGGGGACGCCGAACTCGCGCCCCAGCGTGACGAGTCGGGCGTAGCCGTCGGCGGGGGCGCCGGGCGGGAGGCTGCCGGAGAGGACCAGGACGGAGGCCTGCGGGAGGTGGCGTCCGGTCTCGGCGAGCAGGGCGTCCCACTCGGCGGGCGAGAGCGCCGGGCCGGGCTCGTTGAACATGGTGGCGTCGGCGGTGTCGACCACGGCGACGGTGCGGCGGGTGTCGCCCGCGATCGGGACGGCGGCGTGGTCGAGCCCGGCGGCGGCGAGTTCGGCGCGCACCGCCTCGCCGGTGGGCCCGCCGAGCGGGAGGACGCAGCGGGCGGGGCGGCCGAGCGCGGTGAGCACCCGGGCCACGTTGACGCCCTTGCCGCCGGCCTGCGCTGCGATCCCGGTGACCCGGTGGCTGGTGTGCGGGCGGAAGTGGGGGACGGTGTAGGTGACGTCCAGCGCCGGATTGGGTGTGACGGTGAGGATCACGACGGACGCCCCCAGGGAACTCGACTCGACTGTGTGAAACTGCTTGATCATAGCGAGATTCGCGCAGCTTCGAGCACAGTGGTTCAACGGTGGGGCTGTTCACTTGAGCAGCCGGGACAGCCGGCGGTCCGCCAGCACCCGTCCGCCGGTCTGGCAGGTCGGGCAGTACTGGAGCGAGGAGTCGGCGAAGTTCACCGAGCGCACGGTGTCCCCGCACACCGGGCAGGGCTCGCCGGCCCGGCCGTGCACCGCCAGGTCGGCCTTCTTCTCCGACTTCAGCCCTTCGATCGGCACCGCCCTCAACTGCTCCAGCGCGCCGCCCAGTTCACGCCCGATCGCGGCGTGCAGCCGGGCCAGCCGACCGGCGTCCAGGGAGGCCGCCAGGGCGTACGGGGAGAGCCGGGCGGTGTGCAGGATCTCGTCGGAGTAGGCGTTGCCGATCCCGGCCAGCACGCTCTGGTCGGTGAGGAAGGTCTTCAGTCGCTGCCGGGCCCCGGCGGCCAGCGCGGTCAGCTGCTCGGGCGTGGCGGCGAGCGCGTCCACGCCGAGGCGGGCGATGCCCGGGACCTGCCCGGGATCCGTCACCACGTACGCGGCCAGCCGCTTGGTGGTGCCCTGTTCGGTGAGGTCGAAGCCGCTGCCGTCGTCCAGCACCAGCCGCAGCGCGAGCGGGCCGCGCCGGCTCGGCGGCTTGGCCGGGAAGGACGCACGCGGGTGCACCCAGCCGGCCCGGGCCAGGTGCACCACCAGGTGCGGGCCGCCGTCGGTGGCCAGGTCGAGGAACTTGCCGTGCCGGGTCACCGCGTCGACGGCCCGCCCGGTGAGCGCCTGCACCGGCGGGTCGAAGGTCTTCAGCGCGGGGATCGACAGCACGTCCACGCGCTCCAGGACGCGTCCGGCGCAGGCGGTGGCCATCCGCTCGGCGAGCGCCTGCACCTCGGGGAGTTCGGGCACCCGTCCAGTCTTGCCCGCCCCCGGCCGGGCGGGCCACCGGGGCGGTGCCGGGCGGGCGGCGACGGCACGCTAAGTTGTCTGTACAAGTTGATGGTCGGGGAGCTGTCGGAGGGAGACGCCGGTGAGCCAGGAAGCCGTACCGGTCGTGGTGTTGGCGGCGGCACTGCTGCACGCGGTGTGGAACGCGCTGGTGCACGGGGTGCGCGACCGGCTGGCCGGGGTCGCGCTGATGAACGTGGTCTTCGTGGCCTTCGGCGCCGCTTTCGCGCTGGTCGTGCCGCTGCCGGGGCTCCGCGCCGTGCCCTACCTGCTGGCCTCGACCGTCCTCCAGGTCGGCTACCAGCTGCTGCTGGCCCGGGCCTACCGGCTCGGCGACTTCGGGCAGATGTACCCGATCGCCCGCGGCACCTCCCCGGCCGTGGTCGCGCTGCTCGCCGCGACCGTCCTGCACCACCCCCTCCCGGCCGGCCAGGTCGCCGCCGTCGCCGTCATCTCCCTCGGCCTGACCGGCCTCGCTCTGGTTGGAGGGTGGCCGCGCCGCGACCAACTGCCCGCGCTGGCCGCCGCGTTGGGCACCGGCGTGCTGATCGCCGGCTACACCGTGGTGGACGGGAGCGGGGTGCGCGTCGCGACCTCCACCGGCGGCTACATCGCCTGGATGTTCCTCCTCCAGGGCCTCGGCGTGCTCGCCGCCGTGGCCGCCGTCCGCGGCCGCACCCTGCGGCCCGCGCTGCGCGAGGGCCGCGCCGTCGCGGCGGCCGGCGGCCTGATGTCGCTCACCGCGTACGGCCTGGTGGTGTGGGCGCAGACCGTCGGCGACCTGCCCACCGTCGCCGCCCTCCGGGAGACCTCCATCGTGATCGCCGCCCTGATCGGCGCTTTCGTGCTGCGCGAACGCCTCGGCCCGCTGCGGCTGGCCGCCAGCGCCACCGTGCTCACCGGCATCGCCCTGCTGGAGTTCGCCCACTGACGGCCCGGCCCCGCCGCCCCCGGCGGGGCAGTCGGCGGCGGTCAGCCCAGGGAGGCCAGCGCGGCGGCCAACCGGCCTGCCGCGTCCGTCAGTTGAGTGTGATTCTCGGCGCCGCAGAAGCTCACCCGGATCCTCGGGGCCGGCTCCGCGGTGAAGTAGGCCGCGCCCGGGGAGATCGACACGCCGTGGCGCAGCGCGGCGGCGGTGAACCCGACCGGGTCGAGCGACGCGGGCAGCGACAGCCACAGATGGAAGCCGCCGTAAGGGAGCCGGGCCGGCAGCAGGCCGGGGACGCGGCGGGCCAGCGCGGCCGCGAACAGCTGTCGGCGGTCGGCCAACTCCCGGGCCAGCAGCCGGAGATGACGGGGCCACTCGGGGGAGGAGACGAGTTCCAGCGCGGCCTCCTGGAGCGGGCGCGGGACGAAGAACGAGTCGACCGTCTGGACGGCCCGCAACCGGGCCAGCGCCGGTCCGCGCGCCACCAGCGCCCCCACCCGCAGGCTCGGGGAGGCCGCCTTGGTCAGCGAACGCACGTGCACCACGGTGCCGTCCGGGTCGTCGGCGGCCAGCGGCGCCGGCAGCTCGGGTGCGTCGGCGTGCGCCAGCAGCCGGGAGAAGTCGTCCTCCACCACGAACGCCCCGGCGCGCTTCGCGGCGTCCAGCACCGCACGCCGCCGCCCGGCGCCCAGCACCGCGCCCGTCGGGTTGTGGAACAGCGGCTGACAGACGAACAGCCGGGCCCCGGACACCGCGAACGCCTCCGCCAGCCGCTCCGGACGCACCCCGTCCTCGTCCACCGGAACCGGCACCGGACGCAGCCCCGCCGCCCGGGCGATCGCCAGCACGCCCGGGTAGGTCGGGGACTCGACCAGCACCGGCGCTCCCGGCGGGGCCAGCGACCGCAGCGCCGTGGTCAACGCGCTCTGCCCGCCGGCCGTCACCAGCACCTCCGCCGCCGTGACCCCGCCGCCGACCTCGCGGGCGAACCAGCCGCGCAACTCCGGCAGTCCCTCCACCGGCGGCCGCCCCCACGCGCCCGGACGGCGGCCCGCCCGCGACAGCGCACCGGCCAGCGCCCGCTCCGGCAGCAGCGAGGGATGCGGGTAGCCGCTGTTCAGGTCGATCACCTCCGGCGGGGCCGGGGCGAGCGCCGACAGCACCCCGGCGGCGTCCACCACCCGGGCCGGCGGCGCACCCGCCTCCGCGCTCAGCGCCACCTCCTGCCACGAGAAGTCGCCCTGCGGGACGGCCGCCGGGCGCGGCTCGGCCCGGAACACCCCCGCGCCCGGACGCGACACCACCACGCCCTCCGCGACCAGCTCGCGGATCGCCCGGGACACCGACACCGGACTCACCCGGTAGCGCTCCACCAGCTCCCTGCTACTGGGAATCCGCTCGCCAGGCGAGTAGCGCAACACGGTGCTGCGCAGCGCATCCGTCAGCTCCTGCACGGTCATTGACGGGCCTTCCGATCAGCTCGGGCCGACTGCTACCGTCCTGTATGTCAGCACAGAATAGCGCTATCGCCCCGCTTCCAGTAGCGGTCACCGGAACGGTTCAGGCCGCCCTGGGGTCGCTCGCCTTCTCCTTCACCTTCCCCGCCACCCGCTGGGCCCTGGACGGCTTCGGCCCGTGGACGCTCACCGGCCTGCGCGGCGTGGTGGCCGCGCTGCTGGCCGGCGCCTGCCTGCTCGCGACCGGCGCGCGGGTGCCGCCGCGTTCCGCCTGGCCGGGCCTGGCCGCCGTCGCGGTGGGCTGCGTGATCGGCTTCCCGGTCCTGTCGACGCTCGCGCTCCGGGCTTCCTCCACCGCCCACTCGGCCGTGGTGATCGGCCTGCTGCCGCTGGGCACCGCCGCCGTCGCCGCCCTGCGCTCCGGCTCCCGCCCGCCGCGCCCGTTCTGGCTCGCCGCCCTGGCCGGGGCGGGCGCGGTGCTGGCCTTCACCGTCCAGCAGAGCCACGGCGCCGTCCTGACCACCGCCGACCTGCTGCTCTTCGCCGGACTGCTGATCTGCGCCGTCGGCTACGCGGAGGGCGGCCGGCTGGCCCGCAGCATGCCCGGGTGGCAGGTGATCGCCTGGAGCCTGGTCGCGGCCCTCCCCGCCACCGTCGCCACCACCGCCCTCGGCCTGGCCGCCGAACCGCTCCGCTGGACCTGGCCCGCCGTCGGCGGCCTCGCCTGGCTGGGCGTGGTCTCCCAGTTCCTCGGCTTCGTGGTCTGGTACCGCGGCATGGCCGCCATCGGCATCCCCCGGGCCAGCCAACTCCAGCTCGCCCAGCCTCTGTTGACCCTCTGCTGGGCTGTCCTCCTGCTCGCCGAACCGCTCCCCGGCACGGCCGTCCCGACCGCCCTCGCCGTGGTCGCCTGCATCGCCGTCACCCAGCGCACGGCGGACGCCGGACCGGGGCGTCGGAGCTGATCCGGCGGCGGCTCAGCCGGTCGGCCGGTAGTACAGCGACTGGCCGGCGGTCGTCGCCCGGCCGGCCAACTCGGCCAGGGCGCCCAGGAGTTAGGGTTCGATGGCGGGCACGTCCGGGTCGTAGGGGCGCAGCGCGGACAGCGCGGAGCCGCCGCCGAGGGTGGTGAGGACGGCGGCGGCATCCGGGGCGCGGAAGAGCTCGATGCGGTCGTTCAAGGTCAGCCGGAGAGGCAGCAGTACAGGTGCTGCTCGGCCTTCTGGGCGCGGCGGGCCAGGACGCCCAGGCGGTGGATCAGCTGGACGAGTTCGGCGGTCGCCAGCGGGCGGAGCTCCTCGGCGCGGGCCCAGCGGGCGGCGAGTTCGGGCAGCCGCTTGCGTTCGATGGTGGCGAGGACGTCGCGGGTCTCGTCGGAGAGTTCCACCACCCAGGGCCCGGTCATCCACGGGTTCTCCCGGTCGACCTCGGTGGGCTCGTCCTCCGTCACCCAGGGCTGCGGCCCGGTCGGCCACACCGAGCGGTCGGGCGTCCCGCCGGCCTCGAACTCCTTGATCTCCACGGCCGCGACCAGGCGGCGCAGCACGGTGGTCGGGTCGATCCGCCTGGCCCGCACGGATTCGAACGCCTCGGCGGGCTTCCCCTCCTTGTCGGCCAGCACCGTCCGCACCGCCGTCTCGTCGGCGGCCCGGAAGTAGTCGGTCTGCAGGTCAAGGTCCAGGATCATGTCGCACGCTCCCCTCGCTCGGCAAGGTGCCCAGTGGACCACGGCAGGCGGACGCTTGGGTACCGGGCCGCCGGTTCGCCGCCGTCCTGTGATCTACCGGTCACGTGGAAGGCGCTTTCCGGCAACGTGCCTGGGGGCGCGGGCCGCGCGACGCCCCCGCACACGGGAGTCGCGCGGCCCGTCCCGGTCAGGCGGCCCGTCCCGGTCAGTAGGCGCCGGGGATGTTCGCGGCGCGGCAGGCCTGCGCGTACTGCGGGGTGCAGATCTCCTCGGCCTTGTACAGGCCGCCCGCGACGATGGTCTCGGCGACCTTGGCCTTGGTGACGACCACCGGGCTGAGCAGCATGGACGGGATCTGCAGGCCGTTCGACTCGGTGGTCGCGGAGGCCACCGAGGTGAGGTCGATGCCCTTGACCAGGTAGACCGCCATGTCGGCGGCGGCCTCGGCCTCCGGCTGGTACGGCTTGTAGATGGTGTAGGCCTGCTCGCCGGTGAGGATCCGGCGGACGGCGTCCAGCGAGGCGTCCTGCCCGCCGACCGGGACGTCGGTGCGTCCGGCCTTGTGCAGCTCGTCGATGATCGCGCCGGCCATGCCGTCGTTGGCGGAGTAGACGGCCTGGAAGCCGTTCTTGCCGAGCTTGTTCATCGCCTCGTTCATCCTGGCGGCGGCCACCTCGGGCTTCCACTCGCCGGACTGCTCGTAGGCTATTCGCTTGACCTTGCCGTCCAGCGCGTGGTGCGCGCCGGCCTTGAAGTCGCCCGCGTTCGGGTCGGTCTCCGCGCCGTTGATCATCACGATCTCGGCGCCGGACGCCTTGCTGCCGAGCGCGTCCAGCAGGGCGCGGCCCTGGAGTTCGCCGGTGCGCTGGTTGTCGAACGAGATGTACGCGGAGACCTTGCCGGCGGCCAGCCGGTCGTACGCGATGACCTTGGTGCCCTTCTTGGCGGCCTCGTCGATCCACGGCGCGGTGGCCGCGGCGTTCACCGGGTCGAGCAGGATGACCTTGACGTTGCGGGCCAGCAGCGCGTCGAACTGCTTCTTCTGGGCCTGCTCGTCGCCGTCCGCGTTGGCGTAGTCGATGGTGCACTTGGTGCACAGGCCGCTGACGGCCGTCTCGATCAGCGGCTTGTCGAATGCTTCGTACCGGGTGGAGGAGGCGCGTTCGGGCAGCAGCAGGCCGATCGCCTGGTTGCCCGACGAGGAGCTGTGGCCGCCCCCGCAGGCGGCCAGTGACAGCGTCATCGACACGGCGGCGGCGCCGATGACGAGTCGACGCGACATCGAGTTCATGGTGGGTGGTGCCTCCCTGACGGCGCCGCGTCCCTGCGGCGAGGTGAAGGGGAGTCAAGCCCACCCGTCATGTGCCGTCAAGAAGTAAATCATTGGTCGGGGTGGTGGAGGCAAGTCGTTACCTTCTTGAAGACTGGGCGGGCGGCGGGCCCGCCCGGCGTTCAGCGTTCGTTGCGGGCCACCAGGAACACCCCGGCGACGACTATCGCGCCGCCCAGAAGGATCGGCCAGGTCAGGGCCTCGGAGGCGAACAGCCACCCGAGGAAGACCGCCACCACCGGGTTGACGTACGCGTAGGTGGCGACCAGCGGCAGCGGCGCGCGCTGCAACAGCCACGCATAAGACGTGAACGCGACGATGGAGCCGAACAGCACCAGGTACCCCAGCCCCACCCAGGACGCCGTGGACACCGCCGCCGGATCGAACCGGCCCGGCTCGCCCCGCAGGAACGACAGCGCGAACGCGCCCACCGCGCCCGCGAGCATCTCGTACACGCTCGCCACGAACGGATCCGCCGGCATCGGCAGCCGGGCCGCCAGCACCGAGCCCAGCGCCCACACCACCGCGGCGGCCATCACCATCAGCAGCCCCGTCAGCCCCACCTGGCCGGTCAGGCCCGGCGCGCTCAGCACCACCAGGCCCACCAGGCCGACCAGCACGCCCGCCACGGTGGCCGGGCCGGTCCTCGTCCCGAACGCCCGGCGCAGCACCACCACCCACAGCGGCACACTCGCCACCAGCAGCGCCGCCAGCCCCGACGGGACGGTGCGCTCCGCCAGCGACACCATGCCGTTGCCGCCGACCAGCAGCAGCACGCCCACCAGTGCGGCCGAGGCGAACTGACGCCACGTCACCCGCAGCACCCGCGGCCCCCGGCGGGCCGCCAGACCCACCGCCAGCAGCACACCCGCCGCGGCGAACCGCAGCGAGCCCGACAGCAGCGGCGGCATGGTCTCCACCACCACCCGGATCGCCAGATAGGTCGATCCCCACAGCACGTACACGATGCCGAGCGCCGCCCACACCGCCGCGCCCAGCCCGGCCCGGCGGTCGCCCGGGAGGGGCGAACCGTCGGCGGGTGAACAGTCGGGGTCGGCGGCGGACCGCGGAGAGGTCGCGGACATGTGCGTCTCCTTCACTTGCTCCTGACATGGACTCGGCGGAATGACACCACACTCCGTCCCCGCCCGGCAGGGAGTTTCAGCAGCCGATACGCGCGAACCCCGGCCCGCGCACGCCGGGCGCGGCCGACCGGATGAACCGGCGCACCACCGCACCCCCAACGGCCCCACCGCATCCGCCGCAGGTGGTAGGCATGGGGGCGGCCCGAGCGCAGCCGACCGACCGGAGGAGCGGCCGCATGGCATGGTTCGCCGCCCCCGAGTACCGGCTCGCCCGCGAGCTGTTCCTGCGCCTGCTCGCCCTCGTCTACCTGTGCGGATTCCTCGCCGCCGGACGACAGTTCCGCGCCCTGCTCGGCAGCCGCGGCCTGCTCCCGATCCCACGCTTCCTCGCCCGCGTCCCCGCCCGGCACGCCCCCAGCCTGTTCCACTGGCACTACAGCGACCGCCTCTACGCCGCCGTGTCCTGGACGGGCGCGCTGCTCGCCGCCGCCCTGCTCGGAGGCGCGGCGAACCTGGTGCCGCTCGGCGCCGCGATGGCACTGTGGGCACTCACCTGGGCGCTCTACCTCTCCATCGTCAACGTCGGGCAGACCTGGTACGCCTTCGGGTGGGAATCCCTGCTGCTCGAAGCCGGCGCACTCGCCGTCTTCCTCGGCAACGCCGACACCGCCCCGCCCGTCCTCGTCATGTGGCTGCTGCGCTGGCTGCTGTTCCGCGTCGAATTCGGCGCCGGACTGATCAAATGGCGCGGCGACGCCTGCTGGCGCACACTCACCTGCCTCTATCACCACCACGAGACCCAGCCCATGCCCGGCCCGCTCAGCTGGTACTTCCACCACCTGCCCCGGCCGCTGCACAAGGCCGAGGCCGCCGCCAACCACCTCGTCCAACTCGCCGTTCCCGTCGCCCTGTTCCTCCCGCAGCCGATCGCCTCCGACGCCGCCCTGCTGATGGCCGTCACTCAGCTCTGGCTGATCGCCTCCGGCAACTTCGCCTGGCTGAACTGGCTCACCGTCGCCCTCGCCCTCACCGCCCTCGACACCGGCACCCTGCGCCGCGTCCTGCCGATCGCCCCCGACCCGCACTACCCCGCCCAACCCGCCTGGTACCAGGGCCTGGTGGCCGCATACACGCTGCTCGTGGCGGTCCGCTCCTGGGGGCCCGCGCGCAACCTGCTCTCACCCCGCCAGCAGATGAACCGCTCCTACGACCCGCTCCACCTCGTCAACACCTACGGCGCGTTCGGCTCCGTCAACCGGGTACGCCACGAGATCGTCCTGGAAGGCACCTCGGACCCGGACGGCGCACACGGCTGGCGGGAGTACGGATTCCACGGCAAACCCGGCGAAGTACGAAGACTTCCACGACAGTTCGCGCCCTACCACCTGCGCCTCGACTGGCTGATGTGGTTCGCCGCGATCTCCCCCTCCTACGCCCGCTCCTGGTTCCTGCCACTGCTCGCCCGGCTCCTCGTCAACGACCCCGACCTGCTGCGGCTGCTGCGGCACAACCCGTTCCCCGACACCCCGCCCGTCCTCGTCCGGGCCCGGCTCTACCGCTACCGCTTCACCACCGGACCCGAACTGCGCGACACCGGCGCCTGGTGGCACCGCACCCCGCTGCGCGACTACCAGCGGCCCGTCGGCCTCGCCGAACTGGGACGACTCCTCCCCGAAGCGCCCGGGTGACCGTTGCCGACCCGACCCAACTCCCGTCCGCCGCCCCGGAAAGGCGTACTGTCGGTGCCGCTCCCTACCGTACGGACCACGCGAACGGGCCCAGGCCCGCCGCCACCGGTCCAGCGCGGCCCGGCAATTCACGGGGTCAGGTGCGTGCAAGCGTCGAACGCGCACCCGTATTCTGGCCTCCCGCGACGCCACCGCCGCCGCAACCACCCCGCCCGCACCCCTGCCCGCCACAGCACCCACGAACCGGACTTCACATGACAGTGCGCACCCTGAACGACGCCGACGACGCCGCGTCCGAGACCGCGTCCGCGACGGACGGCGAGACCCGCCAGAGCACCCGTGAGGAGCTCGGCCGGTTCGCCGACCAGGGCGGCTTCACGCTCAACCACGAGACCAACCCCTGGCTGGAGGCCGCCGAGACCCTCGCCGGCCCCGAGGACGCCCGCGCCGCGTCCACCGTCCTCGCCGAACTCCGCAGCCGCGACACCCGCGCCGTCGGCAAGGCCGCCAACGCCATCGCCGACAAGGCCGCCCTGCGCATCCCCGACACCCTCGGCGGCCTCACCACCCTGCTCGACCTGCTCCAGCGCGTCTACGCCACCACGCAGACGCTGCGCGTCGACGCCTACCAGCACGACCTGCACGAGCTCGCCGCCGCCACCGGCACCGGCACCTACCGCAAGGAGAAGGGCGCCAAGCTCGGCTGGAACCGCCGCCGCGTCCTGCGCGGTCAGGCCCGCGCCCTCGCCGCCGGCACCCGCGCACCCGGCCGCGCCGACCTCCACACCGCGCTGGTCGCCGCCGCGGCCGCCCACCGCGACTGGCTGGCGCTCGCCGCCGACACCGCGGCCTCCCGGCCGTCCGTGCCCGTCGACGGGGCGCTGCTCACCGAGACCGCCAACGTCGTCGAGTCCCTCGCCGACGCCGTCCGCTCGCTGGCCCGCCTCCTTCCCGAACGCGCCCTCGACTCCCTGCCGCTCGGCGAACTCGCCGACCTCGTCGACCGCCTGGCCGCCGACGAAGGCACCCTCTACCGCCTGTCCGCCCTCCGGCAGCTGCGCCTCGAACTCGCCGAGCAGGGGCTGACGGAGCTGCTGGACGAGCTGACGGAGCGCCAAGCCGACAAGGACGCTGCGCTGGCCGCCTACGACCGCCACCAGTCCGCCCGCGCGGCCCTGGCGGCGGGACCGCGACAGTCGACGGACGAGGCTGCTGCGGTGGCCGAGGCTGAGGTCGAGGCAGCGGCTGAGGTTGAGGCTGAGGTTGCGGCCGAGATCGTGGTCGAGCCGGTCGTCGAGGCTGAGGATGTCGTCGAGGAGCCGGTGACCGAGGCTGCTGCCGAGATCGAGCCGGAGGCCGTCGTCGACGCCGCGGTTGAGGCGGCGGCCGAGGTTGAGGCCGAGGCCGAGGCGGAGGAGCCTGCGGCGGAGGTTGAGGCCGAGCCGGTTGTTGAGGCTGAGCCCGCTGCCGAGGTTGCCGAGGTTGAGGCCGGGCCGGCGGCGGAGCCGGTCGCTGAGGCTGAGGCTGAGCTCGTCGCCGAGCCGGAGGTTGAGCCGGTCGCCGAGGCCGAGGTTGTCGAGTCCGAGGCTGAGCCGGTTGTTGAGGCGGCGGCCGAGGTTGAGGCCGAACCGGTCGCGGAGGTTGCCGAGCCTGAGGCGGAGGTTGAGCCGGTCGTCGAGGTGGCACCCGAGTCCGAGGCTGAGCCGGTGGCCGAGGTTGAGGCCGAGTCTGTGGCCGAGGTTGCTGTCGAGCCCGTTGCCCAGGCGGAAGTTGAGCTGGTCGCCGAGGCCGAGCCGGTCGTCGAGCCCGAGGCTGAGCCCGTTGTGGAGCCGGTCGCCGAGGTTGAGGCGGTCGCCGAGGTTGAGGCGGAGTCTGTCTCTGAGGAGTCGGTCGAGGTCGTGGCCGAGCCGGTCGTGGAGCTTGCCGAGCCGGTTGCCGAGGCGGAGGTTGAGCCGGTCGCGGAGGCTGTCGAGTCCGAGGCTGAGGCGGTCGCCGAGGTTGAGGCGGAGTCTGTCGCTGAGGAGTCGGTCGAGGTCGTGGCCGAGCCGGTCGTCGAGCTTGCCGAGCTGGTTGCGGAGACCGTTGCCGAGGCGGAGGTTGAGCTGGTCGCCGAGGTCGCTGAGGCCGAGGCTGAGACCGTTGCGGAGCCTGCCGCCGAGGTCGTGGTCGAGCCTGTCGCCGAAGCCGTCGTGGAGCCTGTCGCCGAGGTCGAGCCTGTGGCCGAGGTTGTCGAGGCGGAGGTTGAGCCGGTCGCCGAGGTTGAGGCGGAGCCGGTCGCTGAGGTCGTTGCCGAGCCGGTTGTCGAGGTCGCCGAGGCCGAGCCTGTCGCTGAGGCGACTGTCGGGGAGGGGGCGGTTAAGCCGGAGTTGACGCCTGGGAAGCCGATTACTGGGTACTCGGCGGAGGAACTGGTCGCGCTGGTGGCGTGGTTCGACGCGGACGGGACTACGCGTACGGACGACGAGCTGCTGCGGGCGGCGATGAAGGAGCTCGGGTTCGCCCGGCTCGGGCCGCGTATCAAGGAGGCGCTGGGGGCCGCCGTGGCCACTGTGCGGAGCTGACGTAACGAGTCAAGAAATGCCACCGCGCCCGTCGTTGTGCGATCTCGTGCAGCGGCGGGCGCGGTGGTGTGCCGGGCGGGGGAGAGGAAGTCCCGGGCTGTCGCAGCTGCCGACCCGCCGCGGTGTCCGGCAGCAGGCTTGATCAACTGGCCTAGAGTTCGCGCATGAACACGACGCTCCGGCTGGAGACCCTCACCCCCGAGAACATCGATGCCGCGATCGGCCTGAGGGTGCGGCCGGACCAGGAGCACCTGGTGGCGCCGGTGGTGAAGTCGCTGGCGGAGGCGTACGTGCACCCCGGGACGGCGTGGCCCCGGCTGTTGGTCGACGGGGAGCGGATCGTCGGGTTCGTCATGGCGTTCTTCGACATCGACTTCGCCGGCGACGGCCGGGGCACCGACCTCCGCTCCGGGCTGTGGCGGCTCAACATCGCGGCGGGCGAACAGGGGCGCGGGTACGGCCGCTTCGCGGTGGAGGCCGTGGCGGCCGAGATCCGGCGGCGTGGCGGCACGCGGCTGACGACCACCTGGCACCCGGGCGAGGGCGGCCCGGAGCGGTTCTACCTGGGGCTCGGCTTCCGGCCGACCGGGGAGACCAGCGGGGATCAGGTGGTCGGTGAACTCGACCTGTCCTGAGGCCCGTTGTGGAGGTCGGCGAGGGCTGTGACGCGGGCCGCGAGCGGGGCGAGCGTCGCGTCCTGTCGGGTCGCGGCGGCGGCCAGGCGGTAAATGTCCAGGTAAGGGTCTCCGGTGGCGGGGTGGGGAAGCCCGAGGCGGGTGAAGGCGCGGGCGATCAGGGCGTGCGCGGTGTCGGGGCGGCCGCGGGCCAGGGCCTTGACGGCCGCGACGGCGTTGGCGAGGGCGCTGGCCGGTCGCGACCACTCGCTGTCGTCGGCGCGGGCCGCCGGGTTCCCGGTGTCGTAGTCGGGCTCGTCGGCGACGGACGCCGCGCGCACGTCCAAGTCCAGCCGCCAGAACAGCGGGACGCCGGCGAAACGGACGAAGAGCAGGCGGCGTCGGTCGGAGTGCAGGAAGTCCGGGTCGCAGCGCACCTGTTCGACGGGTCGGACGCGGGCGAGCGCGGCCGCCCCGGCGGTGAGGCAGGCCGGGAAGGCGTCGTCCGGCACCACCCAGCACACGTCGATGTCGCTGAACCGGTCGGCGGTGCCGGCGGCCAGGGAACCCCGCAGCCGGGCGGACGAGCCGGGGCAGCACCGTTCGAGGGCGGTGCGGA
This sequence comes from Kitasatospora sp. NPDC059795, assembly GCF_042732175.1. Classification (NCBI taxonomy): domain Bacteria; kingdom Bacillati; phylum Actinomycetota; class Actinomycetes; order Kitasatosporales; family Streptomycetaceae; genus Kitasatospora; species Kitasatospora sp. NPDC059795. The sequence goes on along the minus strand of NZ_JBHWID010000003.1, from coordinate 361,130 downwards.
CGGCGGCGGCCAGGGCGTCACGGGTCATGCGCCGATGTCCTCCTGCCAGAGGTCGGGCCGGGCCGCGACGAAATCCGTCATCAGCTGTACGCACTGGGGATCCTCCAGCAGGGTGATTCCGGTGCCGTGCTCGGCCAGCCAGTCGTGGCCGCCGGTGAACGTGGCGGACTCGCCGATCACCACGTGTCCGATCCCGAACTGCCGTACCAGGCCGGAGCAGTACCAGCATGGCGAGAGCGTGGTGACCATCACCGTGTCCCGGTACCCGCGCAGCCGGCCGGCGGCCCGGAAGGCGGCCGTCTCCGCGTGCATCGACGGATCGCCGTCCTGGACGCGGCGGTTGTGCCCGCGCCCGAGCAACTCGCCGTTCAGCCCGAACAGTGCCGCACCGATCGGGATGCCGCCCTCGGCCAGGCCGAGCCGGGCCTCCGCCACCGCGACCGACAGCCACTCCCGGGCCTGTTCCACCGACACCGCCGCCTGACCGACCACCGGCCACCTCCTTCCGTCCGCGACCGGTCTACCCGCCCGCGCCCGTCCCCAACGCGCCGCAAGCCTTCTTCGCTCGATCGAGTGTTCGGATCAAGCAGGGGTGACGAACGGTCCCACGCCGACACGGTCGAGGCCCCGCCCACGGCCGCCCCGGTGCAAGGATGCGAAGGCCTGCTTCACCGGCGGCCCGACCTGGCAAGCACCGCAAGCACCGCCAGCACCGCCAGCGCAGCCGGCTCAGCGCAGGATCGCGGCGAGCAGGTCGCTGCCGAGCTCGGTGGTGGCCGGCAGGTCCAGCGCGTGGTGCACGTAGCGGCCGTGCCGGCGGGCGGTGAGCAGCCCGGCGCGGCGCAGCACGGCGAGGTGGCGGGAGACCTCGGGCGGGGTGAGGTCCCAGGCGTGGGCGAGTTCGCCGGTGGTGTGCGGGCCGCGCGCCAGGGTGCGCACCAGCCGCAGCCGGACGGGGTGGGCGAGGGCGTCGAGGCGCAGTTGCAGGGTGTCCAGCGGGACGGCGGCGGCGGGTTCGCCGCCGGTCGCGGGGTACTGGACGACGGGCTGCCAGCCCGGGGCGTGCACGGCGATCAGGTGCGGGTGGCCGAAGGCGCTGGGCAGGAAGGTGACGCCGGCCGGTCCGGCGGCGGTCGCGCTGTCCTGGAGCTTGTCGAGGACCAGGGAGCCGCCGTCGGCGGTGAGCGCGACCGCCGCGGACACCTCGGCGAGCGCCGCGGAGAGGCCCTGGCGGCGGACCAGTTCGGCCTTGCGCCGCACGTCCTGGCCGAGCCGGACGGTCAGCGCGGGCCACTCGTCGTCGAAGAAGGCCTCCGCGCACTGCTCCAGGGTGTCCCGGACGCGGGCCCGGACGGCGGGCGGGTCGGCCAGTAGGCGGGCGGCAAACGCCTCCTGTCGGGGGCCGCGGGCCTGGGCGCGGTCGAGGGCGTCGGCGCGGGCGTCGGGGTCGTTGAGCGGGGAGCCGCCGGCGAAGGTGCGGCGGTTGGAGCCGCAGGTGCTGACCAGCGCGGCCAGCGCGTACCGGTCGTCGTCGATCCGGTCGACCTCGTCGAGTTCGGCGGCGAGGGTGGCGCGGGGGCGGGCGGGCACCAGGAAGTCGGCGCGGGAGGAGCGCCACAGGAATTCGGCCTCGTGCAGCCGGTCGGCGAGTTCGGGCCGCAGTCCGGCCCAGACGCCGGCGGCCCATCCCGCGTACTGCGGGTGGTGCTCGGGCGCGGCCAGGACGTGCAGCATCGCGGCGAGTTCGGCGAGCGGGGAGACGGCGAACCGGATCCGCTCGGGTGGCGTCCCGGTCAGGTCGATGCGCAGGGTCACGCGTCCATCCTCCCCGACCACCCGGCCGCACTCCGGGCGGGGTCGGTGGGAGGACGCGGTGGCTACGCCGGCTCGATGCCCTCCAGGACGACCGGGAGGACCCGGTGCCCGTTGGAGATCAGCGAGTCGACCGGCTCCAGCTCGACACCGGGCGCGAGCGCCAGGCGCGGGAAGCGTTCGAACAGGGCGCGCAGCGCCGTGCGCGCCTCCAGCCGGGCCAGCGGTGCGCCCAGACAGAAGTGCGGGCCGTGGCCGAACGCCAGGTGGTCCTTGGCCGACCGGGTGACGTCGAACACCGCGCCGCTGTCGCCGTGTCGCGACGGGTGGCGGCCGGCGGCGCCGTAGGAGGCGATGATCGCCTCGCCGCGGTGGACGGTCACCCCGCCGGGCAGCTCGATGTCCTCCAGGGCGTACCGCATCGGCAGGTGCGCCAGCGGCGCGTCCCGGCGCAGCGACTCCTCGACCACGTCGTCCCAACCGGCCTTGCCCTCGCACACCAGTTCGAGTTGAGAAGCATGCGTGAGCAACAGGGCGATCGAGTTGTCGATCAGGTTGACGGTGGTCTCGTAGCCGGCGGCGACCACCAGCATGAGCGTGTCGAACAGCTCCGCCTCGGTGAGGGCGCTGCCATCGCCTTCGGTGTCGCGGGCGGTGATCAGCAGCGAGGTCATGTCGTCGCCGGGCTGCTCGCGCTTGGCGGCGACCAGGCCCGAGATCACCGTGTAGAGCGCCGCGTTGTTGGCCTGGGACTGCTCGGGGGTGAGGGTGGTGTCGAAGACGCCGTCGACGTACCGGCAGAAGCTGTCGCGCAGCTCGTCGGGCAGGCCGAGCAGGTGCGAGATGACCAGGATCGGCAGCGCCCGGGCGAGCTGTCCGCGCAGGTCCACCGGCGTGCCGTCGGCGCCGGCGGCGGCGATCTCGTCGAGCAGCCCGGCCGTCATCTCCTCGATGCGCGGGGTGAGGGCGGCGATCTGGCGGGGGGTGAGCGCGGTGCTCACCAGCCGGCGCAGCCGACGGTGGTGATCGACGTCGGTGGTGGACATGTTGCGGGCCGTCACCCAGAGCGCGAGCGGCCAGCCGGCCGCCACCGGCTCGTAGTCCGGCCAGTGCTGCAGGCCGTCCTTGGCGATTCTCGGGTCCTTGAGCAGGTCCGCCAGCACGTCGGGGTCGGACACGGCCCACACCTGCACCCCGAGGACGTCGGCGGGGCAGGCGGGCCCGCGCGCGATCAGCTCGGCGGTCTCGGCCTCCCGGGCCCGGCCGGTCGGGTCCAGGACCAGCATCGAGTGGTCGACGGGGCACTTCAGCGGACGGTTCAGCGAGGGGGTCGTCGGGTTCTCCAACTCACGTTCCACAAGGGCTCCTTGAGACGGATCGACACGTCCGGTTCACAACCGGACTCATCGAGCATCACCTGCAGCTCGCGGCCTGTCGAGTGCGCATCGGCGCGCCCCACGCGCCCCCCGACGCGCCCCCGCCGGGCGGCCGATTCCGGCCCGGATTGACGAGGACCGTCAACCCGCGTGACCGGCGGCGCCCGGGCGGACGACGGTGGGCGGCATGACGACGATCACGACGACCCGGCCGACGCCACGCCAACTCGTCCGGGCGAGCGGCGGGGCCCGCTACGCGGTGGCGCTGGCGGTCGACGCCGTCGGCACCGGACTGCTGCGGCCGTTCCTGCTGCTGTACGGCATCACGGTGCTGGGCCTGGGCGCGGCCGCCACCGGACTCGCGATGACGCTGGGCATCGTCGCCGGGCTGGCCGCGATGCCGCCGCTCGGCCGCTGGCTGGACCGGGGCGCGCGCAGCACGGCGGTCGCGGCGTCCATGCTGGTGCGGGTCGCGGGCGTCGCGGTGCTGCTGGCCGTGCCGCACGGCAACGCGGCGCTGTTCGCGCTGGCCGCCCTCGTCCTCGGCGTCGGCAACCAGGCCTGGCCCGCCGCCCACGCGGCGCTGATCGCCACCGTCGCCGAGGGCCGGCTGCGGGACGCGGCACTCGCCGCCGGCCGGGCCGTGCGCAACGCCGGACTCGGCGTCGGCGCGCTGCTCGCCACGGTCTGTCTGGGCGGCGGCGCCCCCGCGCTGCGGGCCCTCGCCGCGGTCTCCGGCATCGGCTTCCTGGCCGCCGGCCTGCTGGCCCGCTCGGTGCGGGTGACGGCGGCCCCCGCTACCGCGCGGACGGCCGGGCGCACGGACGCGGCCGGCCCCGGACTGGGCGTCGTCCTGCTGGCGAACGTGGTGTACGTGTTCTGCCTGAACGTCCCCGAGGTGGCGCTGCCGCTCGTCCTGGTGACGGTGCTGCACGCCTCCCCGGCCTGGTCGGCGGCCGTGTTCGTGGCCAACACGGTGCTGGTGGTGGCCCTCCAGGTGCCGCTGACCACTTGGGCGGCGGCCCGCTGGTCGCGCGGGACGGTGCTGGCCGCGTCCGGCGTCGTGCTGGCCGCCAGCTACCTCGGCTTCCTGCTGGCCGTGCCGTTCGGGCCGCTCGCCGTGGCCCTGGTCGCGGTGCCGTGCACGCTCGGCGAGATCCTGTACGCGGGCAGCGCCACCGCCCTGGTCACCGCGCTGACCCCGCCGCCGGTGCTGGGCCGCGCACTGGCCCGGTTCCAGCTCTCCACCGGCCTCGGCCTGGCGCTCTCCCCGGCCGCGATCACCGCCCTCGCCGCCGCCGGCCCGCTCGCCCTGTGGGGCACCCTCGCCGCCGCCACCCTCGGCGCGTCCGCGGCCGTCGGACGCACCGCGGCCGGACCGGCGCCGGGCGGGAACGGACCGGATGCCCGGGCGATTTGACGGTTCCTTTAAGGTGCGGGAATGCGAGATTTCGGGGCGGGACTGCGATTCCTGTTCAACGGACAGCGGTGGGTGGCACGACACGGCCGCTGGTGGGGCTTCGGGATGATCCCGGCCCTGATCACCCTGGTCGGCTACCTGGCGGCACTGGCCGCGCTGATCGTCTACGCGAGCGACCTCGCCGCCTGGGCGACACCCTTCGCCGACGACTGGTCCGACCTGTGGCGCGGGGCCGTCCGGGTGGCGGTCGGCGCGGCCGCCGGCGGCATCGGCGGACTGCTCGCCATGATCACCTTCACCGCGGTGACGCTGCTGATCGGCGAGCCGTTCTACGAGTCGCTGTCCGCGGCGGTCGAGGAGAGCGAGGGCGGCGGCCCGCAGGGCCCCGACCTGCCGCTCTGGCGCGAACTGTGGACCGGCCTCAAGGACAGCCTGGCCGTGCTGCTGCGCGCCGCCGGCTTCGGCGTCCTGCTGTTCCTGTGCGGGTTCATTCCGGTGGTCGGCCAGACCGTGGTGCCGGTGATCGGCGTCTGCGTCTCCGGGTTCTTCCTGACCGTCGAACTGACCGGCACGCCCCTGCAGAAGCGCGGCCTGGCGCAGAAGGAGCGGCTGCGCCTGCTGCGCTCCCGGACGTCGCTGGCGGTCGGCTTCGGCGCCGGCCTGGTGCTGCTGTTCCTGATCCCGGTGCTGACCGTGCTGGCGATGCCCGGCGCGGTGGCCGGCGCGACGCTGCTGGCCCGCGAGATCGCCCCGCACGAGGAGCCCGCCGAGGAGCCCGACGGGGAGCCTTCCGGGGAGCCGCAGGACGGCCCCGGCGACGCCCCGGGCGGCGCGCACCCGTACCCGCAGAACCCCTACCAGCAGCCGTACCAGCAGCCCCACCAGGCGCAGAACCCCTACCAGCAGCAGCCCCACCGGCCGCAGAACCCGTACCAGCAGCCGTACCCCGCGGACCCGCGGCAGGGCTGATCGAACTGCTCACCGAACGTGCACGACGATTTGACGTAGCGTCACCGACTGCGCGATAACGTCCCCATGCCCGTATCCGTGGACGCCGCCCCGCGCGGCATTGACCTCGGCGACCCCGCGTTCTGGCGGCTCCCCGAGAAGTTGCGCGCCGAGGCGTTCGCCCGCCTGCGGGAGCGCCCGGGCCCGGTGGCGTTCACCGACCGGGCGACGGGCCGGCGCTGCTGGGCGCTGGTCCGGCACGCCGACGTGATGACGGCCAGCCGGTCGCCCGAGGTGTACCTCTCCGGGCCCGGCGTGACCTCGCCGGAGCCCGCCCGCTGGGTGCGGGCGGTCTTCGGCGACTCGATGGTCAACCTCGACGACCCGCACCACGCCGACCTGCGGCGGGTGGTCGGCCGGGCGTTCACCCCGCGCCTGCTCGCCGAGGTCGAGCAGGACATCGCACGGACCGCCGCCCGCCTGGTCGACCGGCTGGAACGCGAACGCCCCACCGACTTCGTCGCCGCCGTCGCCGGGGAACTCCCGTACCAGGTGATCTGCTCGATGATGGGCATCCCCGAGGAGCAGCGCCGCAACATCCTGGCCCGGATCAACCGGGCCTCCGCCTCGGCCGGCGTCACCCGGCGCGGCCTGCGGGTCCCCGGCCGGGGGCTGCACGCGCTGGCCGCGATGCACCTCACGGTGGCCGCGCTCGGCCGCGAACGCCGCCGCCGTCCCACCGGCGACCTGATCTCCGCCCTGGTCACCGCCGACGTGGACGGCCGCCGCCTCGGCTCCCGCGAACTCGGCGCGTTCTTCTCGCTGCTGCTGGTCGCCGGCGTCGAGACCACCCGCAACGCGCTCGCCCACGGCCTGCACCTGCTGACCGTCCACCCCGAGCAGCGCGACCTGCTGCTCGACGACCTGGACGCGCACCTGGGCGGCGCGGTCGAGGAGATCGTCCGGCACTCGACGCCGATCGTGCAGTTCCGCCGCACCGTCGCCGTCGACCACAAGCTCTCCGGCATCCGGCTCGCCGCCGGCGACAAGGTGGTGCTGTTCTACGGCTCCGCCAACCGCGACGAGGCGGTGTTCGAGCAGGCCGATGCCTTCGACATCACCCGCTCGCCCAACCCGCACCTGGGATTCGGAGGCGGCGGCCCGCACTTCTGCCTGGGCGCCCACCTCGCCCGCCAGGAGATGCGCACCCTGCTGCGCGAACTGTTCACCCGCCTCCCCGGCATCCGCTCCACCGCCGAGCCGGAACTCGTCCCGTCCTCCTTCGACCACCGGGTCCGCACCCTGCGCTTCACCTTCTGACCACGCGGAACGGGCGGCCACCCGGCCCGGGTGACCGCCCGTTTCCAGGAGATCTCGCAGGTCAGCCGGGGTGGGCGCCCACGGCGTCGCGGACCTCCGCGCCCAGCACGCTGTTGGCGCGGGCACAGTTGGCGCAGCAGAAGAACCGGCCCGCGACCTCGACGCCGTGGCCGACGATCCGCACCGAACACTGCTCGCAGCGCGGGGCCAGCTTCTCCATCGCGCACTCGAAACTGTCGAAGACGTAGGTGTCACCGGTGATCGTCTTGATCTCGAAGGACAGCCAGTAGTCGTTCTGGCACACCACGCAGACCGCCATCTCGGGCTCCTCTCGCCGTACGGGTCCACCGCCGAGTCTTGGCCCGCACCGCACCGGCGGCAATCGGCGGCGGTCCGAACGGCTCCCACCGGCCGAGCAGTCCGATAATGGTCAGCAGGGTCCCGGGTCAGCCGAGGAGGCCGAGATGATCATTCGAATCTGGGAGGCACAGGTCTCCCCACTCCGGGTCGAGGAGTTCTGCGCCAGACTCGCCTCCACCGTGCTGCCCGAGTTCGACCAGTGGGACGGCTTCCTCGGCGGAGAACTGCTGCGCGCCCTGTCCGACGAGGACCACCGCGTCCAGATGATCACCCGCTGGCGCGACGAGGCCGCCCTGCGCGCCTACGCCGGGCCGATGTGGAAGATCCGACCGGTCTGGGCCGAGGGCGAACTCCACGAACTCGAACACCCGCCCACCGTCGGCCACTTCGAGTCGCTGCGCCGCCTCGACACGCTCCCCGGCGACTGACCGCTCAGCCCCGCTGCACGGGGATGCCGCCGTCCGCCTTCACCTGCTTCATCGTCAGGTGCGAATGCACCTGCGCGATGCCCGGCAGGCCCGACAGCACGTCCGTGACGAAACGCTCGTACGCGGCCAGGTCCGCCACCGCGACCCGCAGCAGATAGTCCGGGTCGCCGAACAGCCGGTGCGCCTCCACCACCTCCGGCAGCTCCGCGACCCGACGCTCGAACTCCGCGACCGTGGACCGGTCCTCGTGCCGCATCACCACCGTCACGAACGGCTGGAAACCCCTGCCCACCGCCACCGGATCCAACTGCGCCCGGTAACCGCGGATCACCCCCTGCCGCTCCAACTGCCGCACCCGGCGCAGACACGGCGACGGCGTCAGGCCCACCCGGTCGGCGAGCTCGGCGTTGGTGAGCCGCCCGTCCTGCTGGAGCTCGTGGAGGATTCTGCGGTCGAGGCGGTCCATGACGCAACATTCTGCCCCACCGACGGGCTGACCAGCGAAAACGGGACATCGGCTGCCAACGCCCGACGGATAGCGTCCAGGACGACCCCCTCCGACGACTCACCGAAGGCCCACCCATGGACCCGCACGCCCTGCTGCTCTTCCTCGGAGTGGACCTGCTCCTGGTCTGCACCCCCGGACCGGACTGGCTCTACATCGCCGCCCGCGGCCTCGGCCAGGGCCGCACCGCCGCCCTCACCGCCGTCGCGGGCGTCTGCGCCGGCTACGGCGTGCACACCCTGCTCTCCGCGGCCGGCCTCGCCGCCGCGCTCCGGGCGCTGCCCGGACTGCTGCCCGTGCTGCGCCTGGTCGGCGCGGGCTACCTCGCGTTCCTCGCCGTCACCATGCTGCTCACCCTGCGCCGCGAGGGCCACGAGACGCTCACCGCCGCGCGGCCGCAGCCCACCCGCGTCGTGCTGCGGCAGTCCCTCCTCACCGCGCTGCTCAACCCCAAGGGCCTGCTGCTCTACCTCTCCCTCGTCCCGCAGTTCGTCATCCCCGACGCCGGCCTCCCCGTCGGCGCCCAGGTCGCCACCCTCGGCGCCGTCAACGTCCTGTGCTGCGCCGCCGTCTACACCGCCGTCGCCCTCACCACCGCCCGCCTCGCCACCCGCCTCACCACCACCCCCACCGCCGCCCGCCGCCTCTCCGCCGTCTCCGCCGTCCTCCTCCTCGCCGTCGCAGGCGTCACAGCCGCCGCCTGACCCCGCCGGGGGCCGCCCACCCACCCACGCTGCTGTCCTCCGCCGGTCCCGCCCGCGCGCAGCGGCGATGCCGTTGGTCTCCGCGGCCCGGCCTGCGGGGCCCGCTCGCGCGCAGCACCGAAGGTCTTCGCCGTTCCGCCGCGCGCAGCGACGCCCTCTCCCCGCCGGCTGCGCGCGGCGCCGGTGTTCTTCGCCACCTTGCTCGCGCGCAGCGTCGCCCCTTCCCGCGTGGCGCGCCGTTGTGCGGTGCCGTTCGGCATTGCGCGCGGCGTTGTTTTCCCCGCCGTGTCGCCTGCGCGGCAGCGCTGTCGCCTTCGGCGCTTGCCTTCGGCGCGTCCTCGCGGCTCGGGCGCAGTGTCGTTGGCCTCGTCTCCCGCCGTGCGCAGCGTTGTTCCTTGGCGCGAGCCGCGCGGAGCGTCGGTGTTCTTCGCCGTGTCGCCCGCGCGGCAGCGCCGGCTCGGGCGCAGTGTCGGTGTTCTTCGCCTCCTGTCGCGCGCAGCGCTGTCGTGGTGTCAGGTGCCCGTTGTGTCGAGGGCGGTGAGGGCGGCGTGGAGGGTGAGCAGGTCGGGGCCGCGGACGGTGTCGAGGCCGGTGAGGTGGGTGGTGCGGCGGAGGCGGTAGTCGACGGTGTTGGGGTGGACGAGGAGGTGCGCGGCGGTGCGGCGGCGGTCGAGGCCGCAGGCGAGGAACGCGCGGAGGGTGTCGAGGAGTTCGGGCCGGTCGGTGAGTGGGGCGAGGAGTGCGGCGAGCGCCTCGCGGGCCGGCCCGGGTCGGCTGAGCTGGTAGGCGAGCAGGACGTCGTCGAGCAGGTGCAGCCCGCCGCCGCGTCCGGTCGCGGTGGCGAGCTGCCGGACCTCGGCCGCCAGCCGGGCGGCGTCGGCGACCGCCGACGGGGGAGCGGAGGTCGCGCCGGCGACCAGCGGTGCGCCGCACGCCCGGCCGAGGCGTTCGACCAGTGCCGTCAGGGTGTCCCGGTCGAGCGGCCCGGAGGCGGGCAGCAGTACCGTCCCGCCGTCCGCGGCCAGTGCGGCGAGCGGGACGCCGTCCGGCCGGCGGCGCTCCAACTCGGCGCGCAGGCGGCGGAGTTTGCGTCGGGCGGCGACCGAGCGGTTGACGCCCGGGCGGGACTCGTCGGGGTGCGGGCCGATGGCCAGCGCGAGGACGACGTAGCGGTCGGGCAGCCGGATGCCGGCCCGGTCGGCGGCGGCGCGCGGGTCGCCGCCCTCCAGCAGGCGGGACAGCAGGGCCTGCCGGGCGACCTGTTCGTCGCCGAGCGCGGCCTGCCGTTCCTGCACGTAGCCGGCGGCGACGGCGCAGCTGACGACCCGCAGATAGCCGAGCAGGCGGTCCTGCGCGGTGGCGATGTCGGGCAGGTCGGCGGGTGCGGCCTCGGTGAGCAGTCGGGCGGCGCACAGCTGCGCGCCGAGGTGGTACGCGCCGACCACCGACTCCAGCGGGACGCCCTCGTCCGCCCGCCGCGCGGACGACTCGCGGATCCGGGCGAGTTCGTCCTCGCCGGGCGGTCGCCCGGTGCGCATGACGTCGACGAACGCCCGGACGCAGCGTTCGACCTGACGGGTGATCTCGCCGCGGAGCTGCTCGGGCGGCAGCGCGTGGTAGGCCGGGAGGCGGTCGAGCAGGCGGGCCGCCACCTCGGCGGCGAGCGCGGGGGCCAGGGCGAGCAGCCGCAGGTGGACCGGGGTGCCACCGAACTGCGGTTCGGGCGCGGCGAGTTCGGCGTTGGGTGCGGTCACAATCCACCTCGCGAATCTCTGTGCAGCGGCCCGGCGACGTGGGCGGGCGACGCGTCCATGATGGTTTCCCGGCACGTTACCTACCCGCAGGTAACTCGCGCGATCCCCCACGTTCCCCCAGCAGGTCGCGCACCCCCGCCCCCAGCCAGAAACGGAAGAGCCATGTACCGAGCCGTCGCCCGGACGATCGCCACCGCCCTCGCCGCCGCCGCCCTCGCCACCGCGGCCCCTGCCGTCACCGCCGCCGCCGCTTCACCCGACGCGTTCTACACGTACGACGGCAGCGCCCCGCTGTCCTCGCTCGCCCCCGGCACGGTGCTGAAGACCCGCACCCTGTCGTACCACCTGCTCGGCATACCGACCCCCGTGCAGGCCGTGCAGCTGCTGTTCCGCACCACCGACGCGCAGGGCCGCCCGTCCGCCGGAGTGACCACCGTGGTGCGGGGCCTGGGCAGCGACGGGTCGAAGGCGGTGTCGTACCAGTCGTTCTACGACTCGCTGAACCCGGCCGACTCCCCGTCCCGGGCGATCGCCGGCGGCCTCACGCTGGGCGGGGCGATCCCCAACGCGGAGGCGCTGTTCGTGGTGCCGTTCGTGCTACAGGGCTACGACGTGGTGATCCCCGACACCGAGGGCCAGCGCGCCGACTTCGCCGCCGGCCCCGAGTACGGCACCACCACCCTGGACTCCGTCCGCGCGGTCTCCGCCTCCGCGGCGACCGGCATGAACGCCGACACCCGGTTCGGCCTGCTCGGCTACTCCGGCGGCGCGATCGCCACCAACTGGGCCGCCGCCCTCGCCCCCGGCTACGCCCCGGACGTCAACCGCCGACTGGTCGGCTTCGCCGAGGGCGGCCTGCTGGTCGACCCCGCGCACAACCTCAAGTACGTGGACGGCAGCACGGTCTGGGCCGGCGTCATCCCGATGGCGGTCATCGGCGTGGCCCGCGCCTACGACCTCGACCTGACGCCGTACCTGAGCGACTACGGCAAGCAGGTGTACACGAAGATGCAGGACGCGTCGATCGTCAACGCGCTCGGCCAGTACCCCGGCCTGACCTGGAAGAAGCTCGCCAAGCCGGAGTACGCCGACCCGAACTCGGTGCCCCCGTTCCTGGCCGCCGTCAACAAGGTCAACCTCGGCTCCGCCCCCACCCCCACCGTCCCCGGCTACCTCGCGCAGGGCAACGCCGGCGTGCTGGAAGGCACCTTCAGCAACGTGTCGGGCATCGGCACCGGCGACGGCGTGATGGTGGCCGGCGACGTCCGCGCCCTGGCCCGGCAGTACTGCGCCACCGGCAACTCCCGGATCGCCCACCAGCAGTACGACCTGCTCAGCCACCTCGGCACGGCCGTCCCGTGGGCGCCCACCGCCGTCGGCTACCTGAACGACCGGTTCGCCGGGAAGACCGCGCCCAGCGACTGCGGCCACATCGCCCCCGGCAACCCGCTGACCCCCGAACAGCCCCGATGAACAGCGGGAGGGCCCGCACCGGAACGGCGCGGGCCCTCCCGACCTGCCGACCGGGCCTCAGAGTTCAATCGGATATCGCTTCGTGCCGCGCCGGATCTGCAGCGCCGCGACGATCTCCGTCAGGCCGATCACCAGCAGCGCGCACGCGCCCAGCACCGCCAGCGCCGTGATCGAGTGGGCGGGGAACACCATCAGCAGGATGCCCGCCAGCAGGTACAGCGCCCCGATGAAACCCTGCCAGCCGCGCGCCGGCATCAACGGGTCGGACGCCACCGCCGCCAGGTGCGTGATCCCCCGGAACAGCCAGCCGATGCCGATCCACAGCGCCAGCAGCAGGATCGACTGCGCGGCCGAGCGGAAGCACAGCAACCCCAGCAGCACGCAGATCGCGCCGCTGACGAACGCCAGCACCCGCAGCGCCGTCGAGGCGTGCGTGCCGAACGCGGAGACCAGCTGCACGATGCCGATCACCACCAGGTAGACGCCGAACAGCACGCCGATCACCCACAGCGTCTGCTTCGGCCAGACCAGGATCACGACGGCCAGCGCCAACGAGATCAGACCGCCCGCCAGCACCACCTGCCAAGCCATCCGCGCCAGTTGCTGGAACGGGCCGACCGGCCCGGGACGGTCGTCGGTCCGATAGGGGTCTGCCATGGCTCCTCCGAGGTGCCGCTGCGGAACAGGGATCACCCACCAGCCTCGACGCCCGCCCCGCCCCCCGGCGCGGCGGATTCCACCGAACGGGTGAGTTTCCCCGCCGCATCCGCACCCGGATCCGATACCGGCTGTTCACCCGCACGTCCTGACGGGCCGTCTACCATCTGACGCTATGACGGATCAGGGGCGGGGGAGCCCACCGGCCGAGCCGGGCGAAGGCAGCACGATCGAGGGGCACTACATCGTCTGCGGCGGCAACTCGCTCGCCCACCGGCTGATCCTCGAACTCACCGAACAGTACGAAGTGCCGGTGGTCGCCGTCGTCCCCGACCGCTCGCGCGAACACGGCCCCGCCATAGCCCAGTTACCCGGCGTCGCCGCCGTCCTCGAGTACTCCACCCTGACCGGCGAGGCACTCGGCGCGGCCGGCGTCGAACGCGCCCGCGGCATCGCACTGATGGACGGCACCGACCAGGAGAACATCCACGCCGCGCTCGCCGCCGAGAACCGCAACCACGGCGTCCGCATCGTGCTGCGGATCTTCAACCAGCGGCTCGGCGAACACCTGGAGAAACTCCTCCCCAACTGCGCCGCACTGTCCGCGTCCGCCACCGCCGCACCCGCCTTCGCCAACGGCGCCCTCGGCCGCCCGCACTCCGTCGAGGTCGGCGGCCGACACCTCTACGTCGCCTACGACGAGGACATCCACAGCAACCAGATCTGCCTGGTCGCCGACCGCATCGACCGCCAGGACCTCAACCGGCTGCGCCTGCTGCCCGACACCGCCGGCCGGGCCGCCGACTTCATCCGGATCGCCGAACGCTTCGGCAGCGGCGAAGGCCCCATCGAACTCGGCCGCCCCGACCTCGCCCCCGCCCGCGAACCCGGCGGCCTCGCCGCCCTGCAACCCCTCGACGCCGAACCGGCGCTGCGCCAGCCGCTCGGCAAGCGGATCAAGTGGTGGCTGCTCGACAGCCTCAAGTACTTCACCAACACCCGGCTGCGGATGATCCTGGTCACCGCCTTCGCGGCGATCGTGGTCGGCGCCGTCGTGCTCTACTTCCGCACCCAGCACCCGCCCGGCCTCGGCTGGACGCTCTACTCCACGCTGCTCGACGCCGCCGGCGCCGCCCAGCCCGACCTGCCCGGCGACCAGGCCCTCGGCGACCCGTGGGCCCGCGCCGCCCAGGTCCTGATCACCTTCTGCGGCATCACCTTCGTCCCGCTCGCCACCGCCATCGTCGTCGAGGCCCTCGCCAGCGGACGCCGCGGCCTGCCCCGCCCGCCCGGCGCCCGCACCCGCGACCACGTCATCGTGGTCGGCCTCGGCAACGTCGGCACCCGCGTCGCCACCCTGATCCACGGCACCGGCCTGCCCGTGGTCTGCCTCGAACGCGACCCGCAGGCCCGCGGCATCGCCGCCGCCCGCGCCCTCGGCATCCCCGTCCTGATCGGCGACGGCCCGCTGGAGGCCCAGCTCAAGCAGGCCCGGGTCAAGCACGCCCGGGCCGTCGCCGCCGTCACCTCCGACGACGCCGCCAACCTCGAAGCGGCCCTCGAAGCCCGCGCGGTCCGGCCCGAAGTCCGCATCGTGGTACGGCTGTTCGACGACGACTTCGCCCACCACGTGTACGCCACCCTCGGCAACGTCGCCTCCCGCTCGGTCTCCTACCTGGCCGCCCCCGCGTTCGCCGCCGCCCTGATGGGCCGCGAAGTCCTCGGCACCCTCTCGGTGTTCCGGCACGTCCTGCTGGTCGCCGAGCTCACCGTCGAGGACGGCTCCACCCTCGACGGCCGGAACATCGGCGACCTCGAAGCCGCCGGCGGCGTCCGCGTCGTCGCCGTCCGCCTGCAACGCCGCGCCGACGCCTACCAGTGGAACTTCGCCGACCGCTCCCGCCGCCTCGTCCCCGGCGACCACATCGTCGTCGCGGCCACCAGGGCCGGGCTGGCCCGTATCATCCAGTAGCCGGGACGGCCCGCCAACCCGGCTGTTCTGCAAGCGATCTGACGGGGCGTCGATGATCAGTGCGATCCTGAACAACAATGCCGGCTTGATACCGGCCTTCCTGGTGGTGGCCCTGCTGCTCGGCGCCGCCGGGTGGTGGCTCGCCGCCCGGTGCGAACTGCCGCGCTGGTCCACCGTGCTGCTGGGCGCCGCGCTCGCCGGGGAGCTCGTCGCCACCCTGTTCCCCACCGGGCAGTCCGGCGCCCGGGACGCGTACTGCACCCGGGGTGCCGACCTCGCCTTCACCCTGCAGGGCACCCAGGGCCAGCTCAACCTGCTGATGTTCGTCCCGATCGGCCTGCTCGCCGTCCTCGCCTTCGGCCGCCCCACGGCGGCCGCGATCGGCGTCCTCATCCTGACCGGCGCCACCGAGACCGTGCAGGGTCTGCTCCCGGGGATCGGCCGCGCCTGCGACAGCGGCGACCTGGCCGCCAATGCGATCGGCGGCCTGGCCGGCGTGCTGCTGGGCTGCGCGGTGCGCCTCGCCCGACGCCGCCGGATCCGGCCCGGGGGAAGGGAGTTGGCGTTCGGCGGCGCGATGGCGGTGACGCTCGGGGTGCCGGCGCTGCTGGTCCAGACGATGGTGCTGGAGCCGACGCCCGCCACCGGCGCCTCTCCGGCGACCGCCCAGCAGCGTGAACTCGCGCTTCGCGACAAGGAGTTGATTTTCGGGCCGGGTGCGCGGGTGATGGCCGTGCAGTGGGAGGTCTCGGAGCCCGGGATCGAGCGGGTGGCCGTCACCGGCGAGAAGCTGTCCTTCACCCTGGACTGGCCGTCCGGTCGACTGCTCGACGTGATGGGCTTCCCCGATCCCGGCCCCGCCCCGGACCCGGCCACCGAACAGCAGGCCCGGGAAGCCGCGGACCGCTTCCTCGCCCAGTGGTACCCGGGCCACCCCGGTTCGGACCGACCGCAGTCGGCCCCGCACGGCTCTTCCTGGCGCTTCACCTGGAAGGACGACACCGGCAGGTTCCACGTGGACGTCGACCGGGACAACCGGGTGGTCGAGTTCCGGCGCGACTGACCGCCGCCGTCCCCGCACCACGCCCACCAGCCGCACGGCGCGCTTCGGCAGTCCGAGTCCTCGTACGCCCCCGCCCCCGCGGGCGGTCACGGGGGCGGGATGCTCAACAGGCGTGCCGGGGCTACTTGTTGGTGAAGGCGGCCGGGCGCTTCTCGGCGAAGGCGGTCATGCCTTCCTTCTGGTCGGCGGTGGCGAAGGCGGCGTGGAACAGGCGGCGTTCGAAGCGGACGCCCTCGGCGAGGGTGGTCTCGAAGGCGCGGTTGACGGATTCCTTCATCATGACGGCGGCGGGGAGGGACATGGCGGCGACGGTCTCGGCGACGGCCAGGGCCTCGGTGAGGAGGTCGTCGGCGGGGACGATGCGGGAGACCAGGCCGGCGCGTTCGGCTTCCTCGGCGGGCATCATGCGGCCGGTGAGGCAGAGGTCCATGGCCTTGGCCTTGCCGACGGCGCGGGTGAGGCGCTGGGAGCCGCCGATGCCGGGGATGACGCCGAGCTTGATCTCGGGCTGGCCGAACTTCGCGGTGTCGGCGGCGATCAGGATGTCGCAGAGCATCGCCAACTCGCAGCCGCCGCCGAGGGCGTAGCCGGCGACGGCGGCGACGACGGGCTTGCGGAGGCGGCCGAGTTCGTCCCAGGGGCCGAGCCAGTCGTCGAGGTAGACGTCGGGGAAGCGGTTGTCCTGCATCTCCTTGATGTCGGCGCCCGCGGCGAAGGCCTTCTCGGAGCCGGTGATCACCATGGCGGCGATCTCCGGGTCGCGGTCGAAGGCCTTGGCGGCCGCGACGACCTCGGTCATCAACTGCGCGTTGAGCGCGTTGAGCGCCTTGGGGCGGTTGAGGGTGATGATGCCGACCCGGCCCTTGCGGTCCACCAGGATCGTCTCGTACTCGGCTTCGTACTCGGTCATCGCCGCTTATCCTCTCCACGCTGGGCGAACACTGACGGTGGATACGATCTCGGAACGCCGCTCCGGATGCCAGTCTCGACAGGCGAGACGATGGTCACCCCGCCAGCCCGAGGTCGCCGTCCGCGGGGACGGCGAAGAACCGGGCGACGTCGTCGGCGGTGACCTCGGCGAGCGTGGCGGGGTTCCAGCGCGGGTTGCGGTCCTTGTCGACGACCTGCGCGCGGATGCCCTCGACGAGGTCGGGGTGGGTGAGGGCGGCGCAGGAGACCCGGTACTCCTGGTCGAGGCCGGCGGCGAGCGAGGGCAGGGCGCGGGCCCGGCGCAGCGCGGCGAGGGTGACCTTGAGCATGGTGGGGGAGTGCGCGAGCAGCTGCTCGGCGGCCTCCTTGGCCTCGGGCAGGTCGGCGGCGTGCAGGCGCTCGACGATCTCCTCGACGGTGTCGGCGGCGTAGCAGTGGTCGATCCACTCGCGCTGCGCGGCGAGCCCGGAGGCGGGCGCGGCCTCGGCGAGCGCGGCGACGGCGGCCACCGGGTCCTCGGAGGCCAGCAGCGCGGGAAGGGCGGAGCCGGGGAGGCAGTGGTCGGCGAAGCCGCAGTACAGGGCGTCGCCGGCGGTCATCGCGGTGGCGGTGAGGGCGAGGTGGGTGCCGAGTTCGCCGGGGGCGAGGGCGAGCAGGCGGCTGCCGCCGACGTCGGGGACGAGGCCGATGCGGGTCTCGGGCATGGCGACGGCGGAGCGTTCGGTGACGACGCGGATCGCGGCGTGAGCGGACAGGCCGACGCCGCCGCCCATGGTGATGCCGTCCATCACCGCGACGTACGGCTTGGGGTAGCGGGAGATCAGCTCGTTGAGGCGGTACTCGACGCGGAAGAACGCCCGGTCGCCGGCCCCGCCGAGCCTGGCGTCGTCGTGTATGGCGCGGATGTCGCCGCCGGCGCACAGGCCGCGCTCGCCGGCGCCGGTGAGCAGGACGGCGGTGACGCGGTCGTCCTCGGCCCAGGCGTCGAGGGCCTCGCGGACGGTCCGCAGCATGCCGAGGGTCAGCGAGTTGAGGGCGCGCGGGCGGTTGAGGGTGATCCGGCCGGTGCGGCCGATCCGCTCGATCAGCACGTCCTGCGGGGTGTCCAACGCCATTCCTGTCACCGCTCCCGTCCGGAAAGTACGACGATCTTCCCGTGCACGGTACCGGGCCCGTCCAAACGGTCGGGCGGGCGGGGTCAGCAGGGGTGCAGCGGGGTGGCCAGCAGGACCGGGCCGGTGGGGGCGGCCGGGCGGGAGGCGAAGCCGCACAGCTTCACGGGGTGCGGGGTGAGCGGGAACCCCTGGGCCTGCGGGACGGGCATCAGCAGGTTGGCGGCGGCCAGCGCGGCTCCGCAGACCAGGGTGCGCAGCTTCATCATCGGGTCCTCCGGGCAGCGGGTCGTCCGCGAACGGCCGCGGCCCGGCCTGGTGGAAGGGCCGCGTGATGTCGCGTCAACTTCTAGCTCCGGACGGGTTCGAGACGTCGCAACCTCACCCGAACAGCGGCGAGCTGCGGGCGCGCCGTTGACGCGCGCACCCGCAGCTCGCAGCCGGGACGAACAGGCAGGTCAGCCGACGATCCGTCCGGTGACCTCGCCGAAGCCGACCCGCAGCCCCCCCGGGCCGGGGGCGGTGGCGCCGATGGTCACCTCGTCGCCGTCCTCCAGGAAGGTGCGCTCGGTGCCGTCGGGGAACTTCAGCGGGTGCTCGCCGTTCCAGGTCAGTTCGATGAGCGCGCCGCGGGTGTCCGGCTCGGGGCCGGAGACCGTGCCGGAGGCGTACACGTCGCCGGTGCGCAGGCTCGCGCCGTTCACGGTGAGATGGGCCAGCTGCTGGGCGGCGGTCCAGTACATGGAGGCGAACGGCGGGCGGGAGACGGTGCGGCCGTTCAGCGCGACCTCGATCGCCAGGTCCAGGCCCCAGGGCTCGGCGTCCCGGTCGTCCAGGTACGGCAGCGGCTCCACGTCGCGGGTCGGCGGGGCGACCCGGGCGTGCTGGAGGGCGTCCAGCGGCACCACCCACGGGGAGAGGGAGGTGGCGAAGGACTTGCCGAGGAACGGGCCGAGCGGCACGTACTCCCAGGCCTGGATGTCGCGCGCCGACCAGTCGTTGAGCAGGCAGACGCCGAAGACGTGCTCGGCGAAGTCGGCGAGCGCCACCGGACTGCCCATGGCGCTGGGCGTGCCGACGACGAACGCGACCTCGGCCTCGATGTCGAGGCGGCGGCTCGGCCCGAACGTCGGTGCCGCGTCCGCGGGGGCCTTGCGCTGGCCGTGCGGGCGGGTCACCGGGGTGCCGGAGACCACGATGGTGCCGGAGCGGCCGTGGTAGCCGATCGGCAGGTGCTTCCAGTTCGGGGTGAGCGGCTCCGAACCCGGGCGGAAGATCTTGCCCAGGTTGGTGGCGTGGTGCTCGGAGGCGAAGAAGTCGACGTAGTCGGCGACCTCGAACGGCAGGTGCAGCTCGACGTCCGCCAGGTCGAGCAGGCAGGGCTCGACGGCCGCCCGGTGGGCGGCGTCGGTGAGCCACTCGGTGAGCGCGCCGCGCACCGCCTGCCAGGTCGGACGGCCCGCCGCCATCAGCGGGTTGAGCGTCTCGGCCGCGAGCAGGTCGAGCAGCTCGGACGGGGCGCCGGCCGCGCGGGCGGCCGCGCCGGCGTCCAGGACCTGCTCGCCGATCCGGACGCCGATCCGCCGGCCGGGCCAGTCGGGGGCGGTGAACACGCCGTAGGGCAGGTTGTGCACGCCGAACGGCGAGTCCGCGGGCAGATCGAGCCAGGTGGTGGTGGTCACGAGTTCTCCAGGAGGCCGAGTCGGGCGAGGTCTTCCAACGGCTCGGCGATGCTACAGGTGCCGAAAGCGGTGAACGCGGAACGGATCCGGGCCCTCTGGTGCTCCGTCAGCGACTGCACGGCGGTCGCAAGGCGGGCCCCGTCGCGCTCGGCGAGCAGCTCGGTGGCCTCCGCGCGGTCCGAACTCCCCGCCGCCAGCAGCACGTTCAGGAAGCCGTGGTGCTCGTAGCCGGTGCCCAGGTCGGTGTGCCGGACGGCGTGGTGCAGGCCGGCCGTGCACTTGTACGGCAACTCCCGCTCGGCGCAGGCCACTTGGAACGCGGCGAGCTCGGCGACGCTCGGGAACGCCGCGAAACTCAGGCCGCCGGTACGGTACTTGGCGCGGTAGCGGGTGCCGGCCAGCGCGTCCAGCGCGTCCGGCGGATACGAGCGCGGCACCTCGACGGCCGCGGTGACGCCGTCCGGCAGCAGCGCGTCCAGCTCCGCGACCGTCGCCCGCACGTCCTCGCCCGCCACGTACTCGACGCCCGCCAGCGGCAGGCCGGACGCGGCCTTCAGGGCCTCCGCCAGCCGACCGGCCGGCACCGTCACCACGACCGGGAACTCCGGTGCGGCGGCGGCCAGTTCGTCCAGCTTGTCGATCGGCGCGAGCAGTGGGCCGACCGCCGCGGCGTACGCGGCGGCGCGGTGCGCCGCGTGCGCGGGGACGGCCTCGGCCAGCGGCAGGTCGCCGGGCGGGAAGACCGCCGCGTCGTCGAACAACCCCCGGTACAGCTCGGGTACGTTCATCACTTCGCCCAGGTCCACGCGTAGTTCGGGTCCTCGCTGGCGGTGGCGGCCTCGCCGAGCTCCAGCGGGCGGAAGGTGTCCACCATCACCGCCAGCTCGTCGAAGAACTCCACGCCGATCGAGCGCTCGTACGCGCCCGGCTGCGGGCCGTGGGTGTGGCCGCCGGGGTGCAGCGAGATCGACCCCTGTCCGATGCCGGAGCCCTTGCGGGCCTCGTAGTTGCCGCCGCAGTAGAACATCACCTCGTCGCTGTCCACGTTCGCGTGGTAGTACGGAACGGGGATCGACAGCGGATGGTAGTCCACCTTGCGCGGCACGAAGTTGCAGATCACGAAGTTGTTGCCCTCGAACACCTGGTGCACCGGCGGCGGCTGGTGCACCCGGCCGGTGATCGGTTCGAAGTCCGCGATGTTGAACGCGTACGGGTACAGGCAGCCGTCCCAGCCCACCACGTCGAACGGGTGGTTCGGCACGGTGTAGCGGGTGCCGACGACGCCGGCCGGGCCGCGGTGCTTGACCAGCACGTCCACCGCGCCGCCCTCGACCAGCAGCGGGCCCTCGGGGCCGCGCAGGTCGCGCTCGCAGTACGGGGCGTGCTCCAGCAGCTGGCCGTACTTGGAGAGGTAGCGGCGGGCCGGGGTGATGTGGCTGTTCGCCTCGATGCAGTAGGCGCGCAGCGGCTCGTCCCCGGTCGGGGCCCAGCGGTGCGTGGTCGCCCGGGGGATGATCACGTAGTCGCCCGGGCCGACCGTCAGGGCGCCGAACACCGTCTCCAGCACGGCGGTTCCCGACTCCACGTACACGCACTCGTCGCCCAGCCCGTTGCGGTACAGCTCGCTGGGCGCACCGGCCGCGACGTAGGAGATCCGCACGTCCGCGTTGCCGAGCACCAGCCGGCGCCCGGTGACCGCGTCGACGGACTTCCACTCCTGGCCGGGGAACAGCTCGTGGAGCTTCAGGTGACGAGGGAGCAGCGGGAGGTTCGCGGTGGTGGACTGGTCCGGCAGCTCCCACACCGAGGCGGCCGTGACCGCCGACGGGATGTGCCGGTGGTACAGCAGCGAGGAGTCCGAGAAGAACCCCTCCTCGCCCATCAACTCCTCGTAGTAGAGGCCCCCTTCGGGGGTGCGGTGCTGGGTGTGCCGCTTGGGCGGCACCGAGCCCAGCTGCCGGTAGTACGCCATCGTCCCGCTTCTCCCTCGTCGCCGTGGTTGCCGACTGCCCGTCAGAGGTTGCCGCGCCGGTCCTGCTCGCGCTCGATCGCCTCGAAGAGCGCCTTGAAGTTGCCCTTGCCAAAGCCCAGCGAACCATGCCGCTCGATGAACTCGTAGAACACGGTCGGCCGGTCGCCGATCGGCTTGGTGAAGATCTGCAGCAGGTAGCCGTCCTCGTCGCGGTCGACCAGGATGCCGCGGGACTTCAGCTCCTCGATCGGGACCCGGACCTTGCCGATGCGCTCGCGCAGCTCCGGGTCGTCGTAGTACGAGTCCGGGGTGTTGAGGAACTCGACGCCGCGCGAACGCAGCACGTCGACGGTGGTGAGGATGTCGTTGGTGGCCAGCGCCATGTGCTGGCAGCCCGGGCCGGTGTAGAACTCCAGGTACTCGTCGATCTGCGACTTCTTCTTGGCGATCGCCGGCTCGTTCAGCGGGAACTTCACCCGGTGGTTGCCGCTGGCGACGACCTTCGACATCAGCGCCGAGTAGTCGGTGGCGATGTCGTCGCCGACGAACTCCGCCATGTTCACGAAGCCCATGACCCGGTTGTAGAACGACACCCACTCGTCCATCTTGCCGAGCTCGACGTTGCCCACCGCGTGGTCCAGCGCCTGGAACAGCCGCTTCGGCGCGCCCTTGGGGCGGACCACCGTGGACTCCTTGACGATGTAGCCCGGCAGGTACGGGCCGGTGTAACGGGAGCGGTCGACCAGGGTGTGGCGGGTCTCGCCGTACGCGGCGATCGCGGCGCGGCGGACGGTGCCGTGCTCGTCGGAGACGTCGTTCGGCTCCTCCAGGACGGTGGCGCCCTGGGCACGGGCGTGCTCGATGCACTTGTCCACGTCCGGGACCTCCATCGCCAGGTCGACGACGCCGTCGCCGTGACGGCGGTGGTGGTCCAGCAGCGGGCTGTCCGGCAGCACACCGCCCTTGATCACGAAGCGGCAGGAACCGGAGCGCAGCACGAAGGCCTTGCGGTCGCGGCGGCCGGTCTCCGGGCCCGAGTAGGCGACCAGTTCCATGCCGAACACGGACTGGTAGAACTGGGCCGTCTGGGTCGCGTTGCCGACCACGAAGACGACCGCGTCCTGGGCGGTCACCGGGAACGGGTCGGTCGAGGCGTCGTACTCGACCAGGCCCACCAGAGTGCGCAGCTGCTCGGCCGTCAGTCCGGCCTCCAGCTCCTCGGGCGTCAGTTCAACAGCGGCGTCGGCGGTCATCGGTGCATTCCTCCACGTCGAGTCGGTTGCGAGGAGCTTCCTCCTGCTCGATGGGGTGGGCAACAGGTCCGATTCCTGCTGCTCAATGTGTACAAGATGAGCATCCGGGGGCCGGACGGACTGGGCGGATTGCTCAGTGGCGCGTCCGATCGCCTCCCCGTCGGCCCGCCGCCAGGTGCCGGGCGAACCACTGCGCGGCCAGGTCGGCGACCGCCTCCAACGCCCCGGGTTCCTCGAACAGGTGGCCCGCGCCGGGGACGATCTGGAGGGCGCTCTCGCAGCGCAGTTCGGAACGGGCCTGCCGGTTCAGCTCCACCACCTCCTCGTCCGCGCCGCCCACGATCAGCAGCGTCGGCGCGGTCACCAGCGGCAGCCGGGCCCGCGCCAGGTCCGGACGCCCGCCCCGGGAGACGATCGCGTCCGGCTCGGCGTCCCGCTCGGCCGCCGCCCACAGCGCCGCGGCCGCGCCGGTGCTCGCCCCGAAGTAGCCGAACGGCAGGCCCGTCAGCGGCGGATGGCGGCGCACCGTGCGGGTCGCCTCCGAGAGGCGCCCGCCCAGCAGACCCGGGTCGAACACCTTCCGGCGGTCCTCCGCCTCGTGCGGCGTCAACAGGTCGAACAGCACGGTGGCCAGGCCCTCCCGGTGCAGCCGGGCGGCGACCCGCCGGTTGCGCGGGCTGCCCCGCCCGGAGCCGCTGCCGTGCGCGAACAGCACGACGCCGACCGGGTGTTCGGGCACCGCGATGGCCGCCGGGCCGGTCGGGAACGCCAACTCGTGCTCGCCGACCACGACCGGACGCGACCGGCCGGCCCGCTCCAACGCCGTCAGCACCTCGGCGTCCTCGACCTGCCGGAAGTCCCGGTAGAACTCGCCGACGGCCAGGAACCGGGACGGGGTGTGCACCGCGACGAACGCGTCCGCCGCGCCGGCCAGCCGGGACGTCCAGTCGTCCGGGGCGACCGGCACCGCCAGCACCACCCGGGCCGCGCCGCGCGCCCGCACCAGCCGGCACGCCGCCAGCGCCGTCGAACCCGTCGCCACCCCGTCGTCCACCACCACCACGGTGCGCCCCGCGAGCGGCACCGGCTCCCGGCCCTCGCGGTAGGCGGCCGCGCGGCGGGCCAACTCGGCGCGCTCGTGGGCCTCCACCGCCGCGAACTGCTCGGGGGTGACGCCCGCCGCGTCCACCACCGTCTGGTTCACCACCCGGGTGCCGTCCTCGCCGACCGCGCCCATCGCGACCTCCGGCTGGCCCGGCACCCCCACCTTGCGGATCACGCACACGTCCAGCGGCGCGCCCAGCGCGGCCGCCACCTCCACGGCCACCGGCACCCCGCCCCGGGGCAGGGCCACCACGACGGCGTCCTGCGCGAGGGTTCCGGCCCCGGTGAGGGCGGCGGCGAGTCGGCGTCCCGCCTCGGTCCGGTCGGTGAAGTCCATGGGTGGGACCCCCTCTCCGTTCTCCACCGTACGCGCGGCGGGAGGGGGCGGAGAGGTCGGGCATGACGGGACAGAACGGGTGATAAGTAAAAAATAAGAACAAACCGGTAGGTAGCGTTATTTTCACCTCGGACCGGGTAGCGACCAAGTGGTTTCGCATTGGCCCTACTACGAGGAGGTGATCCAGGTGTCCACTCAGCTGCCGTCGGGCATGGAGCATCACCCGGACATCCTGGAGATGCGTGAACACGCCGAACGGGCGACGTCCACGACCGCGGGGCAGGGAACGGAAGCACTGGCGATCTGCGCCGGCCTGTTCCTCGCCATCTCGCCGTGGGTGGTCGGCTTCAGCGGCTTCACTGGCCTGGCCATCAGCAACCTGGTGCTCGGTATCGCCTACGCCGTCCTGATGGCGGGCTACGGCCCCGCGTGGGGTCGCACGCACGCCCGCGCCTGGGCCTGCGCGGCCATCGGCGCGTGGACGATCATCGCGCCCTGGGCCGTCAACGGCGGAGCGCACATCCGCCGGACCATCCTGACCAACACGATCACCGGCGGCGTCATGACGCTGCTGGCGCTGGCCGCGGTCGGCATGGTGTTCGCCGGAGCATCCGGCGCGGCCTCGCGACGACGCCACTGACCACGTCGCGCGAGACGCAACCCCACTCCGCCCCGGCCCTCGGCCGGGGCGGAGTGCCGTGCCCGCCGGGGCCGGTGGGCCGGGGTCGGCCGGGGCCGGTCGGTCAGGGCCGGTCGGCCGGGCGGGTCATCCGCAGCACGTCGAGGGCCTCGTCGAGCTGCGCCTCGGTGAGCAGGCCGCGGTCCAGGTAGCCGCGTTCGACCACGACCTGGCGGACGGTCTTGCGCTCGGCCAGCGACTGCTTGGCGACCTTCGCCGCCTCCTCGTAGCCGATGTACCGGTTGAGCGGCGTCACCACGGACGGGGAGGACTCGGCGTACTCGCGGGTGCGCTCCGCGTTCGCGGTGATGCCGTCGACGGTGCGGTCGGCCAGCAGCCGGGCCGCGTTCGCGAGCAGCCGGACCGACTCCAGCACGTTGCGGGCGATCACCGGGAGCATCACGTTCAGCTCGAAGTTGCCGCTCGCGCCGGCCACCGTGACGGTGGCGTCGTTGCCGATCACCTGCGCGGCGACCATCAGCACCACCTCGGGCAGCACCGGGTTGACCTTGCCGGGCATGATCGAGGAACCCGGTTGCAGATCCGGCAGGTTGATCTCGCCCAGGCCGGTGCGCGGGCCCGAGCCCATCCAGCGCAGATCGTTGGCGATCTTGGTGAAGCCGACGGCCACCGTGCGCAGCTGGCCGCTCAGTTCGACCAGGCCGTCGCGCGCGCCCTGCGCCTCGAAGTGGTCGCGGGCCTCCGTCAGCGGCAGGCCGGTCGCCCGGGCTACCTCGGCGATCACCGCGGCGGAGAACCCGGGCGGGGTGTTGATGCCGGTGCCCACCGCCGTTCCGCCGAGCGGCAGTTCGGCCACCCGCGGCAGCGCGGACGTCAGCCGCTCCACCCCGTGGCGGACCTGCGCCGCGTACCCGCCGAACTCCTGGCCGAGGGTGACGGGCGTGGCGTCCATCAGGTGCGTGCGGCCGGACTTCACCACCTCGGCGAACTCCACGGCCTTCGCCCCCAGCGCCCCCGCCAGGTGCTCCAGCGCCGGGATCAGCTCGTGCGTCACCGCGCCGGCGGCCGCGATGTGGATCGAGGACGGGAACACGTCGTTCGACGACTGTGAGGCGTTGACCTGGTCGTTCGGGTGCACCGGGCGGCCCAGGCGCTCGCTCGCCAGGGTGGCGATCACCTCGTTGGCGTTCATGTTCGACGAGGTGCCGGAGCCGGTCTGGAACACGTCCACCGGGAACTCGTCGTCCCAGCGGCCCTCGGCGACCTCCTCCGCCGCCGAGCGGATCGCCGCCGCGACCGGCTCCTCCAGCACGCCCAGGCGCGCGTTCACCGTGGCCGCCGCCGCCTTGATCCGGGCCAGCGCCGCGATGTGGGCGCGCTCCAGGCGCTGCCCCGACACCGGGAAGTTCTCGACCGCGCGCTGCGTCTGCGCCTGCCACTTGGCCGCGGCCGGCACCCGCACCTCGCCCATCGAGTCGTGCTCGGTCCGCCGGCCCTGCTCGTTCCTGCTGTCCGCCATGGTGGGACACCTCCTGGACCCGTCAGCCTTCCACGGCCGCCGGGCATTCCCGCCGCGCCCCGGGCGCGTGTCGGCCCGCGCCGTTCCTCGCGGAGGCACGGGCCGGTGATGCGGGCGGGGCTGGGCGGGCCGGTGCTGCTCCGGTGGATGGTCAGCCGTGGTACGAGGCGACGAGCTTCGTGAAGGCGTACGCGGACTGGCCGATCCCGCTGCAGGTGTCGCCCGCCGAGGTGCCGGACGGGCACGGGCGGTCGCGGTTGACCGCCCAGAAGGTGAACCGGGCCAGGTGGTGGGCCTTGGCGTAGTTCAGGATCGTGGTGAAGTCGGCGGTGGAGACCGTCTCGTCGGACTCGTCGGTCTTCCCGTTCATCGAGGAGATCCCGATGTGCCGGTAGGCCGTCGCCGAGTCGTAGCCGTAGGCGCTCGCCACCGCGTTCTTCAGGCCGTCGGCGGCCCGGGTGGAGACGGCGCCCATCGCGCCGCTGTGGCCGCCGAAGTCGAACGGCATGATCGTCCAGCCGTCCACCGCGAGGCCCGCCGCCGCGCCCTTCCTGATCAGGTCGGTGCCGTCGGAGTCCGGGCCGGTGGGGGTGGTGCCGAAGGTGACGTACACCTTCAGCGCCGGGTTGTTGGCCTTGACGGTCTTCAGCGCGCCGATCACCCGCTGGCGGACCGTCGCGTCGGCGGCCTCGGTGTTCTCGATGTCGATGTCGATCGCCTTCAACTTGTAGGCGTCGATGACCTTTTGATACGCGCCGGCCAGCGCGGAGGCCGAACTGCACTTCTCACCGAGCTTGTTGCCGCTCCAGCCGCCGAAGGAAACCAGCACGTCGCCGCCGGCGTTCCGGATCGCGTTGACGGTGCTCTGGTCGCTGCCGCCGGTGAGCGCCCGGGAGCCGTCCCACTTCGGGTTGCAGCCGCCGTCGGAGAGCATGAACGCCAGCGTGAACTGGGTGGCGCCGGTGGCCTGCATCACCTGCACCGGGTTCTGCGGGCTGCCCCAACCCAGGTACTCGTAGGGGGCGTTGAGGCCGACCGGGTCCGGCGAGGCGGCCTGCCCGGCGGGGGCCAGGGCGAGCGCGCCGGCGGTCAGGGCGGCGGTGGCGGCGAGGGCGAGCAGCGGACGGGCGGGGGAGCGCTTGGCCATGGGTCACCGTTCCGGGAGTCGTGGACGCGGCCGCGCGGGGGCCCGACCGCTCAACTGTTAGGAAAGTTTCCTGACTTGAAAGGGAATCAGCTCGCTCCTGGCGCGTCAAGACTCCCGGCCGGGCGGGCGGCATACTCCTCGGTAGCCCCGTTCCCCGCAACCCTCCGAGGAGCCCGCCCGATGGCCACCGCCCCTGCCGCCTCCGCCGCCTCCGCAGCCTCCGCCTCCGCCTCCGCCGGCCGACCCGACCCGCTCGACCTGCTCGGCGTCGACGAACTGCTCACCGAGGACGAGCGGTTGATCCGCGACACGGTCCGCGCCTTCACCGAACGGCACATCCGGCCGCACCTCGCCGACTGGTTCGAGGCCGGCACCTTCCCGGTCCGCGAGATCGCCCCCGAACTCGGAAAGCTCGGCGTCCTCGGCATGCACCTGGACGGCTACGGCTGCACCGGCTCCACCGCCACCGAGTACGGCGTCGCCTGCATGGAGCTGGAGGCCGCCGACTCCGGGCTGCGCAGCTTCGTCTCGGTGCAGGGCTCGCTCGCCATGCGCTCCATCCACGCCTTCGGCTCCGAGGAGCAGAAGCAGCGCTGGCTGCCCGAACTGGCCGCCGGACGGGCCGTCGGCTGCTTCGGCCTGACCGAACCCGAGGTCGGCTCCGACCCGGCCGCGATGCGCACCCGGGCCCGGCGCGACGGCGGCGACTGGATCCTCGACGGCGCCAAGATGTGGATCACCAACGGCTCGGTCTCGGACGTCGCCGTGGTGTGGGCCGCCACCGAGGACGGCGTGCGCGGCTTCCTCGTCCCGCGCGGCGCCCCCGGGTTCACCGCACGCGACATCCCCGGCAAGCTCTCCCTGCGCGCCTCCGTCACCAGCGAACTCGCCTTCGACGGCGTCCGGCTGCCCGCCGAGGCGATGCTGCCCGCGGCCCGCGGTCTGCGCGCCCCGCTGTCCTCGCTCGGCGAGGCCCGCTACGGCATCCTGTGGGGCACCGTCGGCGCCGCCCGCGACTGCTACCGGGCCGCCGTCGAGTACGCCCGCGACCGCGAACAGTTCGGCCGGCCCATCGGCGGCTTCCAGCTCACCCAGCAGAAGCTCGTCGACATGGCCCTCGAACTGGAGAAGGCCTACCTGGTCGCCGTCCGGATCGGCCGCCTCAAGGACGAGGGCCGCGCCCAGCCCGCGCACATCTCCTTCGGCAAGCTCAACAACGTCCGCACCGCGCTGGAGATCGCCCGCACCGCCCGCACCATCCTCGGCGCCAACGGCATCACCACCGCCTACCCCGTCCTGCGGCACGCCAACAACCTCGAATCCGTCCTCACCTACGAGGGCACCTCCGAGATCCACACCCTGGTCCTGGGCGAGGCCATCACCGGCGAATCCGCCTACCGCTGACCGTAAAACCGCTGGCCGGGCCGCCCGCCGCCGCTCTACCCTCGTCCCCATGACGACGCGACAGCCCCCGACCACGACCACCCTCTGGCGCCCCACCGGCCCCGAGGAGCTGGCCCTGGTCGCGGCCTCCGGCCGGCGCGCCTGGCCCCCGCGGCTGCCCGAGCAGCCGATCTTCTACCCCGTCCTGAACGAGGACTACGCGATCCGGATCGCCCGCGACTGGAACGTCCCCGCCTCCGGTGCCGGCTACGTCACCCGCTTCGAGGTCGACACCGAGTTCCTGAAGCGCTACCCCGTCCAGCAGGCCGGCGGCCGCACCATCCTCGAACTCTGGGTCCCCGCCGAGGAACTGACCGAGTTCAACCAGCACATCGTCGGCGGGATCCAGGTGGTGCACGAGTTCCGCTGATCCCCCTTGCGGGTGGGGTGGGGTCCGCCGGAAGTCGGGGGTGGGGGGCGGGGGGTCCGCCTGGGGGACGACTCCGGTCGGTACCTGGTGCGCATGTCCGGGGCGTGGTGGCGGGGCCACCATGGAGTGGACGGTGAGCGGCGGGAGGGGCGGGCGGAGATGAGTGCGCGGCAGGCGACGGCGGTGGTGGCCGGCGGGGCGGCGGTGGCGGCGTTGCTGGTGATGGTCGCGCCCGCCGCGATCCAGGACGCGCAGGACCGGATGGACCAGACGCTGCGGTACCCGACGGGGGCGGCGGCCAAGGCGGGCGGGGCCGAGGTGCCGAACTGGCTGCCCGACACGGCGGTGCGGGTCGCGTTCCTGACGGGCGGCGAGAAGGGCGACCGGCTGATCCGGGCGACGCTGCCGGACCGTTCGCTGCCGGCCGGCTGCACCGCGGGCGGGCCGGTCGGGGCGGTGCACCTGCGGGCGCACTGGTTCCCGACGGACGTGCCGAAGAAGGCCGGCGCGCACTGCGGGCTGTACGACGTCGTGCTGATCGGCGACCAGCTGTACGGGTGGCAGGACGCGGCGGTGGTGGCCGGCGCCCGGCCCGGCGGGATGCCGCTGCACTGAACCCCGGTCTGTCGGGCGGCCGGGCGGATGCGATAGGACGGTGCGCATACCCGCCACCCCGAGGAGCACCATGCCAGGCCCGACCGTCGACGTCGACGGCGACCAGAACGTCCCCACCGCCCCCGACCGGTCCGACACCGCGAACAGCACGGCGCCGTTCGCGGCGGCCACCGTCGCCGTCCTGGGCAGCCTCGCCGCGCTCGGGCCGCTCACCACCGACCTGTACCTGCCCGCCCTGCCCGCGCTGACCGCCGACCTGCGCTCGACCGCGCCCGCCGCCCAGTTGACGCTGACCGGCTCGCTGCTCGGCATGGCCTTCGGCCAGCTGCTGTTCGGCCCGCTCAGCGACCGGACCGGCCGGCGCCGCCCGCTGCTGGCCGGGCTCGCCCTCTACACCGCGGCGAGCGTGATGTGCGCCCTCGCCACCTCGATGCCGATGCTGGTGACGGGCCGCGCGCTGCAGGGCGCGGCGGGCTCCGCGGGGCTGGTGATCGGCCGGGCGATCGTCCGCGACCGCCTCGAAGGCGTCCCGATGATACGTTTCCTCGCCACCATGGGCCTGATATCCGGCCTCGCCCCGATCCTGGCCCCCGTCGCCGGCGCCCAGCTGCTCCGGGTCACCGACTGGCGCGGCACCTTCGTCACCCTGGCGGTGCTCGGCGCGCTGCTCACCGTCGGCTCCGCGCTCGGCATCCGCGAGACCCTGCCGCCCGAACGCCGCCACGGCGACGGCCTCGGCAGCACCGTCCGCGCCATCGGCGGGCTGCTGGCCGACCGGCCGTTCCGCGGCTACCTGCTGACCAGCACCTTCGCGTTCGGCGCGCTGTTCGCGTACATCGCCGGCTCCTCGGTGGTGCTGCAGGACGTGTACCGGATCTCCCCGCAGACCTACAGCCTGGTGTTCGCCGTCAACTCGATCGTGCTGCTGGTCGTCACCCAGCTGAACGGGCGGGTGCTGGTGCAGCGCTTCCGCGGGCCGGTGCTGCTGGTCGCCGCGCTGGCGGTGGCGGTGGCGGCCGGGGCGGCGGTGGTGCTGTGCACGACCGTGTGGGACACCGGCCTGGCCGGGGTGTGGCCCGCGCTCGCCGTGCTGATGGGCACGATGGGCGTGATCCTGCCGAACGCCAACGGGCAGGCCCTCACCATGGCCCCGCACGCCGCCGGTTCGGCGTCCGCGCTGCTCGGCGCCGGCACGTTCCTGTGCGGCTCGCTGGTCGCGCCGCTGAGCAGCCTCGGCGGGCACCCGTCCGCGACCGCGCTCGGCGCGGTGGTGCTGGGCTGCTCGCTGCTGGCGCTGCTGACCGTCCTGCCGCTGTACCGGCGCGGCTGACGGACCCGCCGGAGGAACGACCGCGCCCGGCCGGTGGGGAGTCCCGCCGACCGGGCGCGGCTCATTGCTCGGATCGTCAGGCGATGGAGAAGTCGTCGCCGTAGACCGCGCCCTGGCCGTACCAGCCGTGCAGGTAGACCGTGACGGTGCCGCTGGCGCCGGTGGTGAACGGGACGCTCACCTTGGTCCACGAGGTGCCGTTGGCCCAGGTGGAGGCGGTCGCGCCGCCGCTGACGCCGACGTACGAGTACGGGCCCTGGACCCAGGCGGTCAGGGTGTACGCGTGGTTCGGGGCGAGGGTGACGGTCTGGTCGCACTCGCCGGTGGCGCCGGCGGTCGGGGTGACCTGGAGCGCCTTGGAGCCGCCGTGGACGGGGCTGCCGACGACGGCCGCGCCGCTCTGGCAGGTCCACGGGGCGAGCGAGCCGGTCTCGAAGTCGCCGTTGACCAGGCCGCCGGTCGGGGTGGTGCCGGTGACGGTCAGCGCGTACGTCGCGGTGTGGGTCTTGCCCGCGCCGGTGCCGGTGACGGTCAGGTTGTAGGTGCCGGGGGCGGCCGCGGCGGTGGTGGAGACGTTCAGCGTGGCGGAGCCGCCCGCGGTGACGCTCGCCGGGTTGACGGTGGCGGTGACGCCGGCCGGGGCGCCGGAGACCGACAGGCCGACGGTCGCGGCGGCGCCGGAGGTGACGGCCGTGTTGATCGTGCCGGTGGCGGAGGAGCCGGCCTGCACGGTGCCCGCGGCGGGGGACAGCGAGACCGAGAAGTCGGAGGCGGTGGTGCCGCCGGTGACGGTCAGGGTGTACGTCGCCGAGTGGGTGCCGCTCGCGCCGGTGCCGGTCACGGTCAGCGGGTAGCTGCCGTTCGGCACGGCCGCGGTGGTGGTGACGTTCAGCGTGGCGGAGCCGCCCGCGGTGACGGTGGAGGCGCTCAGCGAGGCGGTGATGCCGGCCACCGGCACGGTGGACACCGACAGGTTGACGCTCTGCGCGGAGCCGGAGGTGACGGCCGTGTTGACGGTCGTCGACGCGGCGGAGCCCGCCGCGACCGAGCCGGAGGCCGGGTTCAGCGCCACCGAGAAGTCGTTCGCCGGGGTGGTGGAGCCGCTGGTGAACTGCGAGAAGATGTGGCTGAAGTCCCACTTGTTCTGCGCGATGCCCGAGCAGTCGTCGCGGCCGCCGGTGCCGGCGCAGCCGCCGTTGTCACGCTGCAGCGCCCAGAAGGACAGCGTGTTGATGCCCTTGGCGACGGCCCAGTTGTAGACCGTGGTGGCGTTGGCGACGGTGAAGGTCTCGGCGGCGCCGAAGTCGTCGATGCCGGGCATCTCGATGATGCCGATCATGCCCCAGAGCTGGGCGGCGGTCTTCGTCGGGTACAGCTTCGCCAGCTGGTTGTACAGGCCCTGCGCGGAGGTCTGGGTGTCCGCGGCCATGTCGTGCGACTGGTTGTCGTAGTAGTCGAACGTCATCATGTTGACGACGTCGATGCGCGCGTTGTTGGTGACCGCGTTCTTCAGCACCGCGAGGCCGCTGGAGGCCAGGCCGGTGGTGGTGGTCGGCAGGGTGTAACTGAACTGGATGTTCCGGCCGTTGGCGGCCGCCCAGTCCTCGACGATCTTGATCGCCTTGTTGCGGCGGTCGATGCCCGCGGTGTTGGTCAGCGAGTTGTCCTCGATGTCCAGGTCGATCCGGGAGACGTCGTAGGTGGTGATGACGTTCTCGAACTGGGCGGCGATCTGGTTGACGTCCGTGCAGGAGTCGGCGATCTCGGTGCCCGTGTTGTCGGCGGTGTAGCCGCCGAAGGACGGGATCACGTCGCCGCCGTTGGCGCGGATGGTCGCGATGTCGGCGCCGAAGACCGAGTTGGACACCGGCATCGAGGTGTCGCCGTTCCACAGCGCGGTGCAGGAGCCCTTGGTGGCGGCCTGCAGGAACGCCATGGTGAGGTGCTTGACGCCGGACTGGGCGGCCAGCGCGGCCGGGCTCTCGCCCGTCCAGGACTCGAAGTACGGGGCGAAGACGTGCTGCGGCAGCGGGGTGGCGGCCTGCGCGGGGGCGGAGATCAGCCCCAGCGAGGCGGCCGCCATCGCGCCCGTGGCGAGCAGCGCTCGGAGTGGTCGGTGAAGGCGCATCGAGGCTCCATCAGGCATGGGAGGATGGCCTCGTGCCGCAGTTCGGGCACGGGGCAAGGGTCGGCCTGGTTCAGGGAGTGCCGGGGTGGTGCGGGGCGTACGAAGCCCCGGCCGGTGGTCACACCCCCACGATGCTTTCCGGTCGGGAAGAACAACGCTCCCATGGTTGGTCTGGACCACTCATCTGTCAAGACTCCTAACTGTCCGTCCCACCAGGTGTCCTGACATGCCGTCGGCCCCGCACCCGGTGTCGAGGGGTGCGGGGCCGACGGGCGGTGCGGGTCAGTTCAGGCCGTTGCTCTTCAGCCAGTCCTTGGCGACCGCCGACGGGTCCTCCTTGTCCACCGCGACGCGCTTCATCAGCGCCGTCAGCCCGGCGGTGTCCAGCTTCGCCGAGACCGCGTTCAGCGCGGCCGTCCCGGTGGCGTCCAGGCCCGCCCTGTTGACCAGCGGGGTGACGTTCTGCGAGCTGAACAGGTTCTTCGGGTCGCTCAGCGACACCAGCTTCAGCTGGACGATCTTCGGGTCGGTGGTGAACACGTTGCCGATCTGGACGGTGCCGTCCTTGAGGGCGTTGGCGGTGGTGTCGGCGGTCGGCTTCCACTCCTTGAAGGTGAGGCCGTACACGTCCTTGAACTGCTGCTCGCGCCGCGACTTGAACTCCGGCGGGCCGCCGATCACCAGGTCCTGCGCCTTGTCCGCGAGGTCGCCGATCGACTTCAGGCCCAGCCGGTCGGCCGTGTCCTGGGTGACCGTCAGCGAGTCCTTGTCCTCGGCCGGCGCGGAGTCGAGGATCCCCAGCGCGGCGGGCAGCTTCGCGGCCAGCTCGGTGTTCACCGCGTCCTTGCCGGTGGCCGTCGACTTGGCGTCCAGGTAGCCCAGCAGCGCGCCGTTGTACTCCGGCAGAACCGTCAGCGCGCCGGACTGCAGCTGCCCGTACAGCACCTCCCGGCTGCCGATGTTGAACTTCTCCTCCACCTTCACGCCCTTGGCCTGCAACGCCTGCGAGTAGATCGACGCCAGCAGCACGTTCTCCGGGAAGTTCGCCGAGCCGACCACCACGGTCTTCCCCGAACCCCCTTGCGCGGCGGGGGACTTCGCGGCCAGTGGGTCGCCTCCGCCGGAGGAGGAGCAGGCCGCCGCGCCGAGCATCAGCACGGCGGCGGCGACGGCGGTTCGGACCGGACGGGTCGTCATATCGATTCCTTCGACAGCGCGGGCGAAGAGCCCGCTGGTTCATCAACACGGACGGTGCGCGCGCCGCGTGGGGTCGCGTACCGGATGAGCAGGGCGAACAGCAGTTGGACGGCGACGGCCAGCAGCACCACCAGCAGCGCCCCGCCGACGGTGGTCGGGAAGTCGCGGGTGGCGAGGCCGTCGATCACGTAGCGGCCGAGCCCGCCGAGGCCGACGTAGGCGGCGACGGTGGCGGTGGCGATCACCTGGACGGCGGCGGTGCGGGCCCCCGCGAGCAGCGTCGGCAGCGCGGCGGGCAGGCAGACCTGGAACAGCGTCTGCGGATGCGTCAGGCCGATGCCGCGGGCCGCGTCCCGGACGTCCGGATCGGTGCCGCGGATGCCCTCGGCGGTCGCCACCAGCAGCGGCGGCGCGGCGAGCGCCGTCAGCGGCAGCAGCACCGCGGTGTCGCCGACGCCCGCGAGCAGCACCGCCAGCGTGACCAGGCCCAGCGTTGGCAGCGCCCGGGCGATGCCGGTCAGCGCCGTCACCAGGAACAGGCCGCGCCCGGTGTAGCCGATCAGCAGGCCCAGCGGCACCGCCAGCAGCGTCGCCAGGGCCAGCGCCTCGGCGGAGAACACCAGGTGCTCCAGGACCCGGTGGAGGACCGAGTCCGGCCCGGAGCGGTGCGCCGGGGCGACGAAGAAGTCGTTCAGCCAGGTCAGCCAGTTCACCGCGCCACCCCCGTCGCCCACGGCGCGAGCAGCCGGCGGGCCGCGACCAGCACCAGGTCGCAGACCAGCGCCAGCAGCGCCACCAGCACGATCCCGGCCAGGATCGGCGTCGGGAACGTCCGCTGGAAGCCGTCCACGAACAGGTAGCCGAGACCGCCCCGGCCGATCAGCGCGCCGATCGCCGCCAGCGAGATCGAGGACACCGCGGCGACCCGCAGGCCCGCTATCAAGTACGGCACGGCGGCCGGGAGTTCGACCGCCGCCAGCCGGTGCCACGGACCGTAGCCCATCGCCGTCGCGGCCTGCCGCACCGGATCGGGCACCGCCCGCAGCCCGTCCACCGTGGTCGGCAGCAGCACCGCCAGCGCGTAGAACGTCAGCGGCACCATCACGGTCTCCCGGGTGGCCAGGCCGGTGTACGGGATCAGCACCACGAACACCGCCAGCGACGGCAGCGCGTACACCACGTTGAACACCGCCGCCAGCGGCTGGTACAGCCGCGGCCAGCGGGTGCAGGCCAGACCCAGCGGCAGCGCCAGCAGCAGGCCGATCAGCACCGGGACCAGCGCGATCACCGCGTGGTCGCCGGTCAGGCCGGCCAGATAGCCGAGGTGGTCGCCGAGCCAGCGCCAGCGGACCAGCGGCTCGCCGTCAAGCATGGTTCACCTGCGCCCCTGCCTGGGGCGACGGCGCGGCGGACTCGGCCAGCGCGGCCACCACGGCGGCCCGGCTCGCGGCCCCGACCGCCCGGCCGTCGGCG
Source organism: Kitasatospora sp. NPDC059795 (assembly GCF_042732175.1). Classification (NCBI taxonomy): domain Bacteria; kingdom Bacillati; phylum Actinomycetota; class Actinomycetes; order Kitasatosporales; family Streptomycetaceae; genus Kitasatospora; species Kitasatospora sp. NPDC059795. The sequence goes on along the minus strand of NZ_JBHWID010000003.1, from coordinate 325,086 downwards.
TCCACCGCCACGGCGTGCCCGGACGGGGCCAGCACCGCCGCGTCCAACGCCGACCGCAGGGTGTCCCGCGCCGGGTCGAACACCGGCACCGGGTGGGAGCGGCCCTCGCGCACCCAGTGCACCGGGCGGCCCTCCGGGTCCAGCGTCAACTGCCAGCCGTCGTAAGCCGGTTCCAGCTTGGCGAGCGGAACCTCGGCGGCCGGGCGCAGACCCAGGCCGCGCAGGCCCCGGTCGCGGCCCAGGAAGGCGGCAACCCCGGCATCCGCCGGAGCGGTCAACAGGGTGTGCGGATCGGCGAGTTGGGCGATCTCGCCGTGCTCACGCAGCACCACCACCCGGTCACCGAGGCGCACCGCCTCCTCGATGTCGTGCGTCACGAACAGCACCGTCTTGCCCAACTCGGCCTGCAGGCGCAGCAGTTCCTCCTGCAAACCGGCGCGCACCAGCGGATCGACCGCACTGAACGGCTCGTCCATCAGCAGCACCGGCGGATCCGCCGCCAACGCCCGCGCCACGCCCACCCGTTGCTGCTGACCGCCGGACAGCTGCGCCGGATAGCGGCGCGCCGTCTCCGGCGGCAGACCGACCAGCTCCAGCAGCTCCGCCGCCCGCGCCCGGGCCCGCTTGCGGTCCCAGCCGAGCAGCCGGGGCACCGTCGCCACGTTGTCGATCACCCGACGGTGCGGGAACAGCCCCGCCTGCTGGATGACGTACCCGATGCCGCGCCGCAACTGCGCCGCCGGGAGGGTGGCGACGTCCGTCCCGTCCAGCAGGACCCGGCCGCCGGTCGGCACCACCATCCGGTTGACCATCCGCAGGATGGTGGTCTTGCCGCAGCCGGACGGGCCGACCAGGACCGTGGTGCGGCCCGCCGGGACCTCCAGGTCCAGGCCTCGGACGGCAACCGTGCCGTCGGGGTGGCGCTTGGCGGCGCCCTCGAATCTGATCACGGAAGGGTCCTAGCGATGGCCGAGCGGATTATCGAACACTGATCGGAATATGTCTGTCCGGCTTCCCGGGCCGCCGTCACCGCAAACCCTGATCCACCGAACGGGTGGGCAGACCGGCCGCCGCCCAGGCGACGAAGCCGCCGGCCAGGTCGGTCGCCCGGAACAGCCCCAACTCCCGCAACGAAGCGGCCGCGAGAGACGAGGCGTAGCCCTCCGAGCAGACTACAATCCACGGCACGTCATGTCCGGTCGCCTCGGGAATCCGGTGACTGCCCGTCGGATCGAGCCGCCACTCCAGCACATTGCGTTCGATGATCAGCGCCCCCGGAATCTCACCCTCCCGGGCGCGCTGCGCCGCCGGACGGATGTCCACCAGCCGGGCGCCGGCCGTCACCGCCGCCCAGGCCTCCTCGGGCCCCGGCCGTTCCAGCCCCGCCCGGGCCCGCGCCACCAGCTCGTCCACCGTGGTCACCACTGCTCCGGTCCTTCCGTCGCCGTCCGCACCAGGCCGCCCGCCCGCAGCTCGTACCGGGACATCTCGGCCAGCGGCGGCGAGTACGCGTGCAGCGTCACCGCGGGGCCCGGAGAGGTGTTGCGCACATCGTGCAGGTACTGCGGCCCGAACGCCCGCTCGGCGCCCGCCGCCAGCCGGCGCACCGACAGCCCGTGCTCCGGGCCGGCCAGCGCCAGCTCCTCCAGCTCGCCCAGCGCCACCGTGAACGCCCCGCGCGAGCCGCCGTGGTCGTGGAACCCCGTCGACTGCCCCGGCAGCCAACTGATCAGCCACACCTCGTAGTCCTGCGCCAGCTCCAGGCGCTCGTACCAGCGCTCCTCGGCGGACAGCCGGACCCGGTGCAGCCAGCGCTCCGGCCGCTCGGCCAGGTCGCGGACGATCCGGCGCAGCGCGTTCGGCGACAGCGGTGGGCGGGGTGGGGCGTCGAGGACGGGGGCGGCCGGGACGGTGAGCATGGGTCTCCTCCGGGGATGCCGCGACGGCCGGCGCCGGGGGACGGCGGACGGCGGGCGGCGGGAACGGGACGGCGAGGGGCGCACCGCCGAACGGGCGGATGCGGGGTGCTGCGCGAGGCCGCGACCGGGCCCTGGCTCAACTCACAGGGACGCGTGCGGGGATCGTGCGGGGAAGGTCAACAGGCACACATGTCGCTCGCCTGGCGTCGCAGATCGACGTGCAGGCGGCAGACCAGGAAGGTGCCGGGATTCATGCCGCCGATGCTTCACGACGCGGTGGCGGCGCGTCAAGTTCCGTCACGCAGGTGGTCGAACGGTGGACGATTCCGTCTCGGATGGCGGGAACGGCGACGGCCCGCGCTCCTGGGGGGAGGGCGCGGGCCGTCGTCGGTTCCCGGTGCTCAGTTGTCCTGGCCGGCGTTGTCGTCGGCCTGGGCGGCGGCGCTCTCCGCCGCGTCCACCTTCTGCTGCATCTGCTGCATCTGCTGCATCTGCTGGACCTGCCCGGTGTCCGGGCCGCTCGCGGGCGGGGCGTCCGGGCCGCAGGCCGTCAGCAGGGCCGAGGAGGCCAGCGCGAGGGCGGACAGCGCGACGAACGCCGCCGCCGCCCGGCGGGTCACTTGCCGGCCGCCGGGGCGTTCTTCGCGCACCAGTCCGCCACCGACTTCAGGTCCGCCTTGCGGGTGTCCAGCGTCGACACCAGGGAGCGGCGGACCGTCAGCCGGTCGTTCAGGTACTTCTCGATCTCGCTGTGACCCGCCTTGTGCGCGCTGTCCACCCGCTGCTCCAGCCGGGCGATCGACCCGTTCACGGAGGCGTCCCCGTGCAGCCGGGCGAGCGCCTTGTCGACCCGCTCCTCGGTCTTCGGCAGCCGCTTGCAGATCGCCTTCGCCCCGTCGCCCTTCGGCGCCCCGCCCGCCGCCTGCGCGGGCCCCGCGGCCAGCACCGCACCCGCCAGCGCGAGCACCCCGGCCGCGGCGACCGTCCGGTTGATCCGCATGGCATTCCCCTTCCCACTCCGTTGCGCACGACCGGAGCGCCCGGCCGTGAACGGGACCGTACGGAGGCTTCTTGTGGAAACCCTGTGGGACGGGCTCAGTGCTCCTTCGGCATCAACCAGGCGGTGGGCGACGGGAGTCGAGGGGGCGGGGCGTGGACGCCCAGCAACGGGAGGCGGACGTCCAGGCGGCAGCCCGGGGCGCCCGGGCGGGTGGTGGCGGTGACGAAACCCCGGTGGAGGGCGGTCTGTTGGGCGACCAGGGTGAGGCCGAGGCCGGAGCCCGGGCTGTCCGGGCGGCGGTGGAAGCGGTGGAAGACGGCGGCGCGCTCGGCGGGCGGGATGCCCGGGCCGCGGTCGTCGACGGTGAGGTGCGCGGTGCCGCCGTCGACCCGCAGCCGGACGTCCACCTCGGCGGGACGGCCGGCGCCGCCGCCGTGCACGGCCGCGTTGCCCAGCAGGTTGTCGAGCAGGATGCGCAGGCCCGCATCCCAGCCGAACACCCGCGCCTCGGGCGGGAGTTCGGTGCGGAAGACGGCCTGCGGGTGGCGGCGGGCGGCCTCCGCGACGGCGGCGTCGACCAACTCCGCGAAGTCCACCGGGCCGAACGCCGACACCTCCACCAGATCGCCCCGGGCCAGCATCGACAGCGCGCCCAACAGGTCCGCCGTGCGGGCGTGGTCCTGCTGCAACTCGGCCAGGATCTCGGCGCGGTCGGCCGCCGGCAGGTCGGGGTGCGCGGACAGCACGTCCAGGTTGGTGCGCAGGCTCATCAGCGGGGTGCGCAGCTCGTGCGAGGCCGCCGAGGAGAACGAGCGCGCCGTGTCCAGGGCCTGCTCGGTGCGGGCCGCCTGCTCGTCGTACCGGGACAGCAACAGCGCGATCGCGCCGGACAGTTCGTCCACCTCGGCGGTGCCCGTCCGGGTGTGCGCGAACACCGCGTGACCCGTCCGCGGATCCAGCGCGGCCGCCCGGCGGCCCAGGCGGCGCAGCGGCAGGGTGGCGCGCTCGGCCAGGGCGAAGGCGATCAGCCCCGAGAGGGGCGCGGCCAACAGTGCCACCAGCAGCACCCGCCGCCGCACCGCCCGCAGCTCGGCCGCCGGCTCCCCGGCGGGGGAGAGCACCCAGAGCGTGCCGGTGGTGGCGCCGCTGTTCAGCTTCACGGCCAGGACGCGCCAGGACTGCCCGTGCTGCCGGATCGTCATCGTGCCGGTGCCGGGCAGGAGTTGGGGGTCGTCGGGCTGCGAACCGGCGGCGAGCAGGAGGGTGCCGTCGGCGGACGTGACGCGGACGCCCGCGTCGAGTGCGGCGTCGAGGACCTTGCGCTGCTGGTTCTGCTCGGCCTTCGGGCGACCCTTCGTGTCGGCCGTCAGCAGGGCGCGGGCGCTCGGGAGCAGCGCGGCGGCGCGGTCGTTGAGCCGACTGTCCTGGCGGCGGTGCAGGTCGGCGTCGACCAGCGGCAGGAGGAGCGCGGCGGCGGCGGCGACCAGCAGCGGGACCAGCAGGGCGGCGCCGACGGCGATCCGGGTGGAGAGCTTCACCGGCCCTCGCCCCCGGGGGAGTCGGGGACGCGCAGGACGAAGCCCACGCCGCGGACGGTGTGGATGAGGCGGGGGCGCTGTCCGGACGCCTCCAGTTTGCGGCGCAGGTAGGAGACGAAGGTGTCGACGGCGTCGCTGCGGACGTCGAAGTCGTAGCCCCAGACCCGGTCCAGCAGCAGTTCGCGGGAGAGGACGATGCCCGGGTTGCGGGCGAACTGGGTGAGCAGCTCGAACTCGCGGCGGGTGAGCCGGAGTTCCTCGTCCGCCCAGAACGCCTGGTGGGTGTCCTGGTCGATCCGCAGCGGGCCCACCCGGAGCCGGTCGGAGAGCGCGGGCGGGCGGCGGCGCAGCAGGGCGTGCAGGCGGAGGACCAGTTCCTCCAGGGCGAACGGCTTCACCAGGTAGTCGTCCGCTCCGGCCTGCAACCCGGCGACCCGGTCGGCGAGTTCGTCCAGCGCGGACAGCATCAGGACCGGCGTCTCGTCGCCCTGCGCCCGCAGCGTCCGACAGACTTCCGTCCCCGCGAGACCCGGCAGCCCGACGTCGAGGACGACGACATCCGGCGCCGCCTCCGCGAGTCGCGCGAGCGCACCGGGCCCGTCCGCCGCCAGTACCACGGCGAACCCGCTCAGCCGCAGCCCCCGCTCCAGACTCCGCCGGATCGCCGCATCGTCGTCCACCACCAACACCCGACCCACCACCCGCCCACCTCCGGTCCGCCCGCACCCTGCAAGGGCACCGACTTTCGCACAGCGGGATGAGGGGGAGACGGGAAGGGCGGTGGACGGGCTTGCGAGGGTGGGTGGGTCGGTGGGGGCGAGGGGTCAGGGCTGGTCGTGCCAGGAGAAGGCGGCTATCCGCCAGCCGTCGGGGGTCCGGGCGAACTGGAAGGTCTTGGTGCCGACGCCCTCGTAGGGTTCGCCGTTGAGAACGCCGGCCTTGCCGAAGCGGCCGATGCGGCAGGCGACGGTGTCCATGACGTCGGTGTGCTCGCTGATCTCCCACTCGTAGAAGTCGGTCAACCGGCCGTCGGAGAGCAGGAGTTCGCGCGGGGCGATGAACTCCTCGACGGTGTAGGTGACGTAGTTGGGCGTGGTGACCACGATGATCGCCTCGGGGAGCATCAGGCGGCGCAGCCGGGCGACATCGGCCTTGCGGCCGTCGCGGTTGTCGAAGGCGTCGAAGAACTCGGCGGTGAGGCGGTCGAGTTCGGCCTTGACCTCGGGAAGCGGGAGCGGAAGCGACATGATCGGAACAGTACCGCCCACGGACGGTCGGTGGGCAGAGAAATACGGACGGGCCCGCCAGAAGTGACGGGCCCGTCCGCGACGATCAGTCCGACCCACCATCGACGCGCCATCGTGGCCGCCCTCCATGCTGGAGGCCAAAGCGGGCCGAACGGGGGCGTGGCGGAAGTGTGAAATCTCATTGCGGGGCCGAACGGGTGCGGGCGACAATCCGCGCCATGAGCTCTGTGATTCGCCACGTGACCATCGACTGTCTCGACGCCTACACCCTCGGATCGTTCTGGGCGCAGGCGCTGGGCCAGCCCCTGCACCCCGACGACTTCCCCGGAGACCCGGAGGCTCTGATCGAGGGCGCCGGACTGCTGTTCGTGACCGTCCCCGAGCCCAAGGCGGGCAAGAACCGCCTGCACTTCGACCTCCAGCCGCAGGACCGCACCCGGGACGAGGAGGTCGCCCGGCTGCTCGGCCTCGGCGCCGTCCTGGTCGACGACCGGCGGAACGAGGACGGCACCGGCTGGGCCGTGCTGGCCGACCTGGAGGGCAACGAGTTCTGCGTGGAGCGCAGCAAGGCCGAGCGCGCGGCCTGAGACCCGGCCGGCCCGGACCGGAACAATGACCGGGACGTTGACCGGCGCATTGATCGGGACATCGGCCGGAACATTGCTCCGGCCCGGGCCGAATCCTTTTCGGGGGTTCTCCTCTCTTACGAGCACATGGACCGGCGGACCGCCGCCGGACGCGACAGCTCGGAGGAAATCCCATGGTGGTGGCCATCGCCGTCGGGGCCGGCGCAGTGCTGATCTGCACCTGCGTGCTCGTGCTCAAGTCGAAGCGGGGCAGGCGTGGTTGAGACGGACTGGCCCAGCGCGGCGGTCATCGACGCCGCGCGGTGCGGCGACCCCGACTCGCTGGACGCGCTGGTGGCGGGCGCCCACCCGCGGGTGCGCCGGTTCGCCCATTCGCTGTGCGCCAGCCCCGAGGATGCGGAGGACGCCGCGCAGGAGGCGCTGATCATCCTCTACCGGCGGATCGGCATGCTGCGGGCCACCGGGGCGCTCGCGTCCTGGCTGTTCCGGATCGTCCGCCACGAGTGCCTGCGGCGGATCCGCGTGCTGCCCGCCGCGGCCGAGCTGCCGGCCGGGCCGGTGGACTCCGCCGAGCAGGAGGCGCTGCGGCGGCTGGACACCGCGCGGGTCGGCGCGGCGATCGCCGCACTGCCCGACGACCAGCGGCGGGTGCTGATCATGCGTGACCTCCAGGGTTGGAGCGGGCCGGCGGTCGCGGAGGCGCTCGGGCTGAGCACCGCCGCGATGAAGTCCCGGCTGCACCGCGCCCGGGCCGCCGTCCGAGCCTCCGTCCGGGCCGAACTCGGGCCTGTCCGGTCGGGTCCCCGATGAGCGGGCGGAACGACTTCGCCAGTTCCTCGCTGACGCGGCATCTGGTGCGCGGCGGGATCGGCTTCGGGGGGATCGCCGCCGCGTTCGCGCTGATGCCGCTGACCGGGCCGCTCTCGCTGCTGCTGGCGCCGCTCGGCCTGGTCGTGCTGCGCGGCTGCCCGATGTGCTGGGCGATCGGGCTGGCGCAGACGCTCTCCCGGGGGAAGCTGCGACGCGAGTGCCACGACGGGCAGTGCACCCTCGGGCGGGCACGACCGGGCCCATGAACGGACGATCGGGCCCATGATCGGACGATCGGGGCGGATCGGCCGGGCGGGGGAACGGCCGCCGGTTCTGCGCCGTCGGCCGGGGGCGGTCGACCAGACTTCGTCACGTCGATCGCCCCCGAACGGCGGAGGAGCCAGCCCATGACGAGTCCAGCCACCACGACCGGGCCGCTCGCCGAACTGCTCGCCCGGACGCCCGCGTTGGCGCCGCACCCGCACGGCGAGGCGCTGCGCTCCGAGATCACGCACTGGCTCGCCGGCACCGGTCTCGCCACCCCCGCCGACGGCAGCCTGGACCTCGCCGCGCGCTGCTGGGGCGACGTCCCGGCCGGGCCCGGGCTGCGGGCCGCCACCAAGTGGCTGGTGCTGACCCGGATTCTCGACGCGCACCTCGCCGACGGATGGGCCGGCGAGCAGAGCGGCGTCGCACGGCGGACGGTCGGCGCGCTCCAGGCCCTGCTGGGCGGCGGCCAGGCGTCGGGGACGCGGACCTGCGCGGACGCGGACACGGGCACGGACGGCGCGGCCGCGGGGCTGGTGCGGGCGTTCGAGTGGCTGTGGCGGGAGAGCACGACGCTGGCCGGGCCGGACTGGCAGGCCCGCTGCGCCGCGGACTTCCGTTCCCACCTGGAGAGTTCACTGGCCCGCCGGGAATCCGGCGTGACGTTGACCGTCCCGCAGTACCTGACGCACGGCGGCCGCACCGGGGCGGCCGGGTGGGTGGAACTCGCCCACGGCCTCGACCTGCCCGACCACCTGCACCGCCACCCCCAGCTCACCGACCTGCGGACCCGCTTCCAGCACCTCGTGCGCTGGATCGACGACCTCGGCTCCGGCCGACACCTGCTGCGCGCCCTGGAAGTCCACCGCGGCCTCCCGCCCCACGTCGCCGCCGCCACGGTCGCCGCCCTGTGCGCCGCCGAGCTCACCACCCTCGAATTCCTCGCCGACGGCATCGCCCGCGGCTCCCACTGGCCCACCCAAGTGCGCCGCCACGCCGAGTCGTTGGTGCGCTACGTGCATGCGCTGATCCACTGGACGGCGGGCGCGGCCGGCCACCGTCCGGCGCCGGTCGCGACGATCGGCGCGCCGAGGCCGAAGTGACCTCGGTGGTCAGGGAGTTGCGTCGAGCAGCAGGGCGAGGACGCCGACCAGGGTGGCGCTGCTGACGATCTCGCGGCGGGCGATCATCCCGCGCAGGTCGGCGAGCGGCACCCACGCGATCCGGTCGGACTCGTTCTGCTCGGTCGGCGGGCCGGTGAGCTCCACCGGGTCGGCGCGGAACACGAAGTGCTCGGAGTCGGTGATGCCCGCCGCCGGCTGCGCGTAGATCAGCGGGCGGACGCCAGACACCCGCCAGCCGGTCTCCTCCAGCGCCTCCCGGGCCGCGGCCGCCGCCGGGTCCTCACCGGCCTCGACCAGTCCCATCGGCAGCTCCCACGCCCAGGTGTCGGTGATGAAGCGGTGCCGCCACAGCATCAGCACCTCGCTGCGGTCGTTCACCACCGCCGCCACCGCGAGGTCGCGCAGCTTCACCAGATGGTGGTCGAAGCGCTTCCCGTCCGGGAGTTCGACGTCCGCGACCCACACGTTCAGCCACGGGTCCTGGTACACCGGGCGCTCCCCGTACACCTTCCACCGCACCGTGCCACCCCTCTCGTCCCAGGGACGGTACCGCAGCAGGCGCACCGACCCGGCCGGAACCGAACGGCTGAGCCATTCGTCCTTGTCGGCGAGAAGCACGACGGGATTGGCCCTCGTGGCGCAGGGCAGGAGAACGACATGGGCATCATCAGTTGGATCATCCTCGGGCTCCTCGCCGGAGCCGTCGCCAAGCTGCTGCTTCCCGGCAAGGACCCGGGCGGCATCGTCATCACCACCCTGATCGGCATCGCCGGCTCCTTCATCGGCGGCTGGCTGTCCTCGAAGATCCTGCACAAGTCGGTGAACGTGCACTTCTTCGACCTGCCGACATGGATCTCCGCGATCGCCGGAGCCCTGGTCCTGCTCATCGTCTACCGGCTGCTGTTCGGCAAGTCCCGCGACTGACGCACACCGCCAACAGGGAGCCCCGGCCGAGGAGTTCGGCCGGGGCTCGGTCTTTTGCGGAGGTCTGTTGCGGAGGTCTGTTGCGGAGTCCTGTGCGGATCGGCGGGTCAGAGGTCCGGCAGCGGCTCCTGTGCGGCGGACCAGGCGGGCGGGACGGCGTCCGTGCCGGAGCGGGCGGCGACCACGCCGGCGGCGATCGCGCAGGTGGTGTCCATGTCGCCCCAGCCGGCGACCGTCCCCCAGAGCGCCTCGACCAGGTCGTCGAGGTGCCCGGCGGCGGACCACAGCGCGAACGGGACGGTGTCCTGCGCCGAGACCAGGTGGCCCGAGCCGAGCACCACCGCCGCGTGCCGGACGCTGGTTCCCGCCGGCAGACGCGCGGCGATCCGCAGACCCGACCGCACGTCCGTGGCCGGCAGCAGCGACGCCACCTCGTGCAGGAACTCCGGCCGGGGGAGGGCCCGTTCGCCGCGCGAGCGGACGGCCGGCGCCGCCGCCAACGCGACCGCCTGCGCCCCCGCCACGGCCTCCGGGTGCGCGTGGGTGGCCCGGGCGGAACGCTCGGCCTGCTCGGCGACGACCGCGAGATCGTCCGCGAACCACGCGCCGAGGGGCGCGACCCGCATCGCCGCGCCGTTGCCGTGCGAGCCCTGACCGCCGAACAGCGCACCCGTGACGGCGACATGGTCCTCGCCCGCGTGCACCGCGCGCAGCACCTGATGCATCGACGGCCCGTACTTGCGGTGCGGCACCGCCGTGTACTCCGCCGCGAACTCCCGTGCCAGCGCCGCCGATCGGACCTCGCCGTGCGCGCGCAGGTGGCGCACCAGGACGAGCGCCATCGCGGTGTCGTCCGTCCAGTGCCACGGCCCCGGGCGCACCAGCCGGGACGCGACCTCCGCCGACGCCTCGTCCACCGGCGGGTGGAACCAGCGGTCGCCGAAGGCATCACCCAGGGCCAGCCCGCGCAGGCTGTCGAGGACGGGCGGCGGGACGGTGCGGGACATGGCGACTCCTCGGCGACTCCCCGGCGAACGGACGGACGTCGCCGATTCTGGCCAGCCGCGAGGGCGCCCGTCGAACCGATTACGGGTGTCACCCATCGGGCGGGGTTCGCTCGATCGTGGGCGATTCGTGCTGCCGATTCGCCCTCGCGGGTTCAAGGTGAGAGCGGGACGTGCGCGCAGTCCGCGTCCCGCTCGCCGCACCGGACCCCGGGCCGCGGCCCCCGTCCGGGCCGATCAGGACGGGTAGGGCGGCGAGTTCGCATGCGGAGGCCACCTCGCAGGGAGCTGAACGAATCTTCTAGGCTCGCTTCCCGGTCCCTGCCACGGTCGCCCGTTTGCACCGAGGAGGAGACCGACCGTCCCCGCGAACCCCGGGTCGAGCCGGGGTCCGCGGACCGAAGCGAGGAGGACGCAGTGCTGCCCAGCCCCACATCGCACCGGACACCACAACCGAGCCCCGAACCGCAACAGATCCCCGCCACGCCCGTTCCCGCCATACCTCCCAGTGCCTCGCGCCCCACCGGGGGTGAACGATGAGCGCCCATACCGTGGCCCCCGAGCCACACCGCGCCACACCCCAGACCGACGGCGAACCGCCCACCGCTGCACCGGCGTTGGCCACCGCCGCACTACCGGGCCTGCCCCGCACCCTGACCAGCAGGGCCCGCACCCTCGCCGCCGCCGTCCGCAGACGCTGCGAAGACCTCGCCAGGATCGAAACCCCGTCCGGCGACGCGCCCCGGCTGAACACCCTCGCCGAAGAACTCGCCGCCGGCTACACCGCCACCGGCGCCACCGCCGCCCGCGAGGCCTGCGACCACGGCGACCACCTCGTCCTCGACTGGCCCGGCCGGCACGAAGACCTCCCGCACCTGCTGGTCGTCGGCCACCACGACACCGTCTGGCCCGCCGGCACCCTCGCCGACTGGCCCGTCGAGGAACAGGACGGACGCCTCACCGGCCCCGGCGTCCTCGACATGAAGGGCGGACTCGCCCTGCTGGAAGGCGCGTTCGCCCTCCTCGCCGACCTCGGCCAACGCCCGCACCGACCCGTGCGGATGATCGTGGTCTCCGACGAGGAGATCGGCAGCCCCGACGGCCGCCGCCTGTTCGAACAACACCTGCGCGGCGCGGCCGCCGTCCTCGGGCTCGAACCCGCCCACCCCGACGGCCGCCTCAAGACCGCCCGCCGAGGCACCGCCCGAGTCCGCCTCAGCGTCACCGGACGCGAGGCGCACGCCGGCAACGACGCCGCCGACGGCATCTCCGCGATCGACGAACTCGTCGACCAACTCATCGCCGTCCGCGGCCTCACCCGGCAGCCCGGCACCGAACTCAACACCGGACGCATCGACGGCGGCACCCGCGCCAACGTCGTCGCCGGCCGCGCCCAGGCCGAGATCGGGCTGCGCTTCGCCACCACCGAAGCCCAGCTGCGCACCCTCGACACGCTCGCCCACCTGACCGCGAACCGGCCCGGCGCGAACGTCCGCACCGAGGTGCTGTCCTCGCGGCCCGCATGGCCCGAACGGCCCGCGAATCCGCTGCTGCGGCACGTCCGCTCGCTCGCGGCGGCGCTCGGCCAGCACCTCGACGGGGCGCCGGCGGGCGGGGCGGGCGACACCAACCTTGCCGGGGCGCGAGGAGTGCCGACGCTGGACGGGCTGGGCGCGGTGGGGGCGGGGCCGCACGCGCGGCAGGAGCATGTGCGGATCGATCAGCTGGGACCGCGAATTGCCTTGCTGGCGGCGCTGCTTGCGGTGCCGTTGCCGCGGCTTCGCTGAATGAGTGACCGTCTGCTGGGTCGCGACCACGTGCACGGCACGTCCTGCGTCGCGATCCGGCCGACGGGCGCCTCCCGCCTCGCGCAGTTCTCCCCCAGCCCTAGCGGGCCGGGAGGTACCCCCACGCGCCCCTGGTTGCTCTACCGGCTGGGGAACAGGTACTGGTCCGCGGGGCGGGTCGTGCTGTGGGCCCAGGCGGTGAAGAAGGGGGTGAGGTCCTGGCCGGAGACCTTCGCGGCCAGGGCCTCGAACTGGGGGAACGACGCGTTGCCGTAGGCGTGTTCGGCGGTCCAGCGGCGGAGGGTGGTGAAGAAGGCGTCGTCGCCGACGGTGCGGCGGAGGGCGTGGAGCATCAGGGCGCCCTTGAAGTACAGGGCGGGGGCGAGTTCCTTGCCCGCGCCGGGGTCGTAGAGCTTGGTGGACCAGTAGTCGGGGTTGTCCCGGTTGGCGGCGATCTCGGAGGCGTAGAAGCCGGTGTCGAGGTCGGCGCCCTTGTGCTCCTCCCACAGCTGGTTGGCGTACTGGGCGAAGCACTCGGCGAGGCAGCCGTCGCGCCAGTCGGTGAAGGAGACGCTGTCGCCGAACCACTGGTGGGCGTTCTCGTGGACGACCGCCGCGTCGAAGAAGGCACCGCTGTAGGTGGGCCGGCTCTGGGTCTCCAGGTCGACCGGGCCGGGTCCCTGGTCCCGGTGGGCGCCCACGATGATCGCGCCGGCCGAGGAGAACGGATAGGGGCCGAACTTCGAGGCCAGGAAGGTCAGGATCTCCTGCTGCTCGGCCTCCGCCGCCGGGTCGACGGTGGCGTCCGGGCTGTAGGCCGTGATGACCGGTGTGCCGTCGGGGAGTTGGGCGCGGTGGACGGTGAAGCGGTCGATGGCGACGGTGCTGAGGTAGGTCGCCAGCGGGCGGTCCTCGTTCCAGCGGAAGGTGGTGGTGCCGTTGCCGGTGGTGGTCGGGCCGGGCAGGCCGTTGCCGATGGCGGTCCAGCCGTTCGGGACGGTCGCGGTGAGGGAGAAGGTGGCCTTGTCCGACGGGTGGTCGTTGGACGGGTACCAGGAGGTCGCGGAGTGCGGTTCGCCCGCCACGTTCGCGCCGCCGTCGGCCAGGGTGTGCCAGCCCTCGGCGTCGGGCCTCCCCGCGTACCTGACGCGGACGGTGAACTCGGCGCCCCTGGCGACTCGTTGCGCCGGGACGACGTTCAGCTTGTGCGCGCCGGAACGGGAGAACGAGCGGGCCGGCGTGCCGTTGACGGTGACCGAGGCGACCGTGAAGCCCTTCAGGTCCAGGCTGAGGCGGTCGAGGGCCCGGGTGGCGCGGGCGGTGACGGTGGTGTCGCCGTCGAGGTGGTCGGTGCGGGCCGGGTCGTAGGCGATCCGGACGTCGTAATGTCCCACGTCGTAGCCGGAGTTGCCGTCGTCGGGGAAGTACGGGTCGCCGAGGCCGGTGGCCGCCGACGCGGGCAGGGCGGTCAGGGCGACGCCGAGGGCGGTCGCGATCGCGAGGGCAGTGGCGGTGCGTCGTGTGCGCATCAGGGTGTCCCGGGGTGTGAGGCGGTCAGGGGCGGGTGGTGGCGGCGAGTTGCCACACCACGTCGATCAGGGCGTTGGTGCTGGTGGTCTCGGTGGCCGGGTCGACGTTGGCGAGGTTGTCGCAGGCCTCGTGGATGCAGTCCGAAATGCCGGTGCTGAAGCCGGAGGACGGGATGCCCGCCTTGCCGAACGACTCGTTGTCGGAGCCGCCGACGCCGATGTCGAAGGTGGCGAGCCCGCGGGCCGCGAACCAGGAGGCGAAGGCCCGCCCGGCCGCTTCGTCGGCCCCCGGCCCGTCCTGCACCACGAGCCACTGCCGGGTGTTCCGGCTGCCGGTCTGGTCGAAGTTGAGGTAGAGGTCGATCGCGCTGCGGTCGGCGGCGGACAGGCCGTCGACGTAGTTCGCGGAGCCGAACAGCCCGCCCTCCTCCGCTCCCCACCAGGCGAACCGCAGGTGCCGGGCGGGCTTCAGCCGGGCCTCGGCGACCTTGAGGGCGGCGGCCAGCACCGAGGCCGAGCCGGAGCCGTTGTCGTTGATGCCCGGGCCCTGCTCGACGCTGTCCAGGTGGGCGCCGGTGAGCAGCACGTGGCGCGGGTCGCCGCCCGGCCAGTCGGCGATCAGGTTGTAGCCCGCCCGGCCGTCGGCCTCGAAGCGGCGGAGCTCGGTGCGGAACCCGGCCCGGTCCAGCGCGTGCCGGACGTACGCCACCGACTCCGTGTACCCCCGGGTGCCGTGCGCGCGGTTGCCGCCGTTGCGGTCGGCGATCTGCTGCAGGGCGCGCAGGTGCGGCATCACGTCCTGCTCCGCGACGCTCGGGGCCGCGTGGCCGGCAGGTGCGGCCATGGCGGGTGCGGCCATGGCGGGGACGGGGAGGAGGGACAGGGCCAGGGCCGCCCCGAGGGGCAGCAGGCGGAGCGAGGACTTCACACGGAGGCCTTTCGGAGCGGAACCGGGGATCGTCCCGGCGGACTCCGCCACACTGGCCGGTCGGTGTCAGGAAGTTGTCAGGAACCGGTCCGGAAGCGGTGCCCGTGGCCAGGACCGCGACCGACGGACCGTCAAGTGCAGGCCGTTCTACGATCATCGGCATGTGTGCACATGTCGTCGTCGCCGAGGACGACCCCAAGCAGGCCGACCTCGTCCGCCGGTACCTGGAACGCGAAGGACACCAGGTCGTCGTCGTCCACGACGGCCGCGCCGCGCTCCGCGAGGCCCGCCTCGGAACGGCCCAACTCCTGGTCCTGGACGTGATGATGCCCGAGCTCGACGGCCTCGACGTCTGCCGGGCCCTGCGCGCCGAGTCCGCCCTGCCGGTCCTGATGCTGACCGCCCGCACCGCCGAGGACGACCTGCTGCTCGGCCTCGACCTCGGCGCCGACGACTACCTCACCAAGCCCTACAGCCCCCGCGAACTCGTCGCCCGGGTCCGCGCGCTGCTGCGCCGCGGCTCCGCCGCCGCGATCCGCGAGGGCCCGGCGACGGGGGTACTGAGCGTCGGGCCGCTGACCGTCGACCCGCTGCGCCACGAAATCACCGCGCACGGACGGCCCGTCGACTGCACGCCCGCCGAGTTCCGGCTGCTGGAGGTGCTGGCCGGCCGGCCCGGCCGGGTCTTCACCCGGGCCCAACTGCTGGAACACCTGAACGGCATCGACCGGTACACCACCGCCCGCACCGTCGACACCCACGTGATGAACCTGCGCCGCAAGATCGAGCCGCAGCCACGCCGCCCCACCACCCTGCTGACCGTCTACGGCATCGGCTACAAGATCGCCGAGGTGCCGCGCCTTGCGCCGTGAAACCCCGCTGCGCCGCAGCCTGACCGCCCGGCTGCTCGCCCTCTCCGCGCTGGTGTCGCTCTGTTCCATCGCCGCGACGGCCTGGCTGGCCGCCCGCACCACCACCGGCGCGATCCAGCAGGAACAGACCCAGGCCGTCGCGGACCACACCCGGATCTACCGGCAGCTGCTCGGCTACGCCGCCACCCACCCCGACTGGAGCGGCGCGCAGGACACCGTGCGGCAGCTCGCGGCCGCCACCGGGCAGCGCATCGTCCTCGCCACGCCGCGCTTCGAGCAGGTCGTCGACTCGGCGGCCGGCGGGCCGCCCGCCCAGGGCCTCGCGGCGGACCGGACGCCGACGGCCATCGTCGACCCGCTCTCCGTCGACCTCGCGATGCTGCCCGACGCGCCCGCCGACCGGATCGACGCCCGGGCGGTGGGGCCGTTCCGGCTGACGGCGGAGGAGCACGAGGCGCTGCGGAACGAGCTGGAGCAGCAGGCCGGCTGCGTGCGCTCGCTGCTCGGCGTCGAGGCGACCGTCGTGGACGACCTCGCCGGGCGGCCGCAGCTGCGCACCGCCGACGGCCGGACCCTCGGCAGGCGCTGCACGACCCCCCTGGTGGTGAGCGCCCCCACCCGCACCGAGGCCGCCGCCCTGGCCGACCTCACCGACCTCGCCAACGCCTGCCTGGCGCGCCGGCAGCTCCGGCCCGTCACGCTGTCGCTCGGGCCGGACGGGGCGCCCGACGACTCCGGGCAGGACCGGGCGACGTCCGCGTGCGTCACCAACGCCCGGCGGCAGCAGCTCGTCCAGTACGTGGCGCCGCCCGTGCTGCTGTTCGTCGGCACGCCGGCCGCCGCCTCCTCCGGTGGGCCGCCCGTGCTGACCGCCGCCCACCCCGGGCGGGTCACCGAGGTGTCGGCGCTGGTGCTGGCGGTGACGGTGGCGGTCACCGTGGCGGTCGGGCTCCGGCTGTCCAAGCCGCTGCACGCGCTCACCCACGCGGCCCGGCGGATGGCCGACGGGGACCTCACGGCGCGGGTGCGGGTGACCGGGCGGAACGAGATCTCCGGGCTCGCGGCCGCGTTCAACGCGATGGCGGAGCGGCGGGGGCAGCTGGAGGAGCTGCGCAAGGCGATGGTCGGCGACATCGCGCACGAGCTGCGCACGCCGCTCAGCAACATCCGCGGGTGGCTGGAGGCCGTGGAGGACGGGGTGGCGACCGCCGACCGGGCGTTGACGGGTTCGCTGCTGGAGGAGGCGATGCTGCTGCAGCACCTGATCGACGACCTGCGGGACCTGGCGGCGGCCGACGCGGGGGAGCTCGTGCTGTACCGCGAACTCGTGGACGTGGAAGAGATGTTGGGGCAGGTCGCGAGCGCGCACGGGGCCCGGGCGGGCGAGGTGGCGCTGACCGTCGAGGCGGAGGCGCCGGAGGTGTTCGCGGATCCGGTGCGGCTGCGGCAGGCGCTGGGGAACCTGGTGTCCAACGCCGTCCGGTACACGCCGGCGGGCGGCAGCGTGGCGCTGCGGGCGCGGCGCGGGACGGACGCGGTGCTGATCGAGGTCGCGGACACGGGCAGCGGGATCGCGGCGGAGGACCTGCCGCTGGTGTTCGAGCGGTTCTGGCGGGCGGAGAGGTCGCGCAGTCGGCGCAGCGGGGGGAGCGGGCTCGGGCTCGCGATCGTGCGCAAGATCGTGGAGCTGCACGGGGGCGAGGTCCGGGTGGCCAGCACGGTGGGGGAGGGATCGGTGTTCACCGTGCGGCTGCCCGCGCCGCCGGTTTCGTGACCGTGCTTGTCACGGGGTGCGCCCTGTGTACAGAATGGAACCGACCGAACGGTCAGTCGGGAGGTGGGTGGTGGAGGCAACCGCGGAAGCACAGTCGCGGTTCGAGGCGGTGATCGCCAACGAACAGCGGGTGGAGCCCCGGGACTGGATGCCGGAGGCGTACCGGGCGACGCTGGTGCGGCAGATCGCGCAGCATGCCCACTCGGAGATCATCGGGATGCAGCCGGAGGGCAACTGGCTGACCCGGGCGCCGTCGCTGCGGCGCAAGGCGATCCTGCTGGCGAAGGCGCAGGACGAGGCCGGGCACGGGCTGTACCTGTACGCGGCGGCGGAGACGCTCGGCGTGGACCGGGCCGAGCTGACCGAGAAGCTGATCGACGGGCGGCAGAAGTACTCGTCGATCTTCAACTACCCGACGCTGACGTTCGCCGACGTCGGCGTGATCGGCTGGCTGGTGGACGGCGCGGCGATCTGCAACCAGGTGCCGCTCTGCCGGTGCAGCTACGGGCCGTACGCGCGGGCGATGGTGCGGATCTGCAAGGAGGAGTCCTTCCACCAGCGGCAGGGCTACGAGCTGCTGATGACGATGATGGCCGGCACCGAGGCGCAGCGCCGGATGGTGCAGGACGCGGTGGACCGCTGGTGGTGGCCGTCGCTGATGATGTTCGGCCCTCCGGACGGGGCGTCGCCGAACAGCGAGCGGTCGATGGCGTGGCGGATCAAGCGGCACAGCAACGACGACCTGCGGCAGCGCTTCGTCGACATGACCGTTCCGCAGGCCGAGCACCTCGGGGTGACACTGCCCGACCCGGCGCTCGCCTGGAACGAGGAACGCGGCAGCTGGGACTTCGGCGAGCCGGACTGGTCGGAGCTGATGCAGGTGATCAAGGGCCAGGGGCCGTGCAACGCGCAGCGGATCGACCGGCGGCGCGCCGCCCACGAGGACGGCGCCTGGGTGCGCGAGGCGGCGTCGGCGTACGCGGCCAAGCACGCGGCGCGGAAGGGGAGTGCGGAATGAGCGGGGAACGGGCGTCCTGGCCGCTGTACGAGGTGTTCGTGCGGCCGCGACGGGGTCTGAACCACGTGCACGTGGGATCGCTGCACGCGGCGGACGACCGGATGGCGCTGCTGGCGGCACGGGACCTGTACACCCGGCGCAACGAGGGGGTGAGCCTGTGGGTGGTCCGCTCGGACGCGATCACCGCGTCCAGCCCGGACGAGCAGGACCCGTTCTTCGCGCCGAGCGGCGACAAGGTGTACCGGCACCCCACGTTCTACCCGATCCCCGAGGGCGTTCCGCACATCTGACGCACCGTCAGTGATCAAGCAGGGAAGGCGACATGACCGACGACCACGTGTACCTCTCACTGTCCGACGCCGCGGGTGAGCCGGACGGCGAGGCCCGCTGGGCCTACGGCACGGGGTTCGCCGATCCGCTGCTGGGCGTGGACGCCGCGCCGCCGCCGGGCATCGACCCGGCGGACCTCGCGGCGTACTGCCTGATGCTGGGCGACGACGCACTGGTGCTGTCCCAGCGGCTGATCCAATGGGTCACCCGCGCACCGGAGTTGGAGGAGGAGGTCGCGCTCGCCAACCTCGGCCTCGACCTGCTCGGGCAGGCCCGCCGACTGCTCACCCGGGCCGGTCAGCTCGACGGCACCGGTCGCAACGAGGACGAACTCGCCTACTGGCGCGACGAGTTCGACTACCGCAACGTGCGGCTGGTGGAGCTGGAGAACGGCGACTTCGCCCAGTGCGTGGCCCGCCTGCTGATGTTCGCCACCGCCCGCGAGGAGCTGTACCGCCGGCTCGCCGACCACGCCGACCCGGTGCTGGCCGCCGTCGCGGCGCTCGGCGTCAAGGAGTTGGCGTACCACCGGGAGTACGCGCAGTCCTGGGTGCTGCGGCTCGGCGACGGCACGGAGCTCTCGCGGCAGCGGATGCAGGACGCGCTGGACGCGCTGTGGCCGTGGCTGGACGAGCTGTTCACCCCGCACGAGGTCGAACTGCGGCTCGGCGTCGACCCGTTGCAGCTGCGCGAACCCGTACTGGACCGTCTCGCAGGGGTGTTGGGCGAGGCCACGCTGAGCGTGCCCGAGGCCGCGCCGCGGGCGTACGTGAACGGGCGGGCCGGGCGGCACGGCGTGCACACCGAGGAGCTCGGCCCGCTGCTGGCGGAGCTCCAGGTGGTCGCCAGGGCGCACCCGGGGGCGACATGGTGACCACCGTCGAACGGGCCAGGGAGGTCGCCGCCGCCGTGCCCGACCCCGAACTGCCCATGCTCACCCTGGCCGACCTGGGCATCCTCGCCGACGTCGAGGAGCACGACGGGACGGTCACCGCCTGGATCACCCCCACCTACTCCGGCTGCCCGGCGGTCGCCGAGATGGCCGGCGACGTCGCCCGGCGGCTGCGCGCGGCCGGATTCGAGCACGTCGAGGTGCGGCTGCGGATCGACCCGCCGTGGTCGAGCGACCGGATCAGCGCCGAGGGCCGCCGCAAGCTCGCCGAGTCCGGCATCGCCCCGCCGGTTCCCGGCGGGCTGTTGACACTCGGCCCGACCCGGCTGGCCGTGCACTGCCCGCAGTGCGGATCCAGCGACACCGAGGAGCTGTCCCGGTTCGGCTCCACCGCCTGCAAGTCGCTGTGGCGGTGCCGCAGTTGCCGCGAACCCTTCGACCGGATCAAGGAGATCTGATGGCCGCCCGCCGCCCGCAGTTCCACCCGCTGCCGATCGGCAACCTGGAACGGCTCTGCGAGGACGCCGTCGCGGTGACCTTCGAGGTCCCGCCCGCGCTGGCCGAGGAGTTCACGTTCAAGCCCGGGCAGACGCTGACGCTGCGCCGGATCGTCGACGGGGTGGACGAGCGCCGCTCGTACTCGCTGTGCTCGCCGGTCGGCGGGCCGCTGCGGATCGCCGTCCGCGAGGTGCCCGGCGGGCTGTTCTCGCACTGGCTGGTCGACCAGGCCGCGGTCGGCGAGACGGTCGAAGTCCTGCCCCCCAGCGGGATGTTCACCGCCGACCCGGCCGAGCCCGGCGAGCACGTGCTGATCGCGGCGGGCTCCGGGATCACCCCGATGCTGTCCATCGCCGCCTCCGTGCTGGCCGGCCACCCCGACGCGCGGGTCACCCTGCTGTACGGCAACCGGCGCAGCGACACCGTGATGTTCGCCGACGAGCTGGCCGACCTGAAGGACGTCCACCTGGGCCGCTTCCAACTGGTCCACGTGCTGTCCCGGGAGAGCCGGGACGCCGAACTGCTCAGCGGCCGCCTCGACCCCGACCGGGTCAAGGCGCTGCTGGAGGCCCTGGTGGACGTCCCCGCGGTCGACCACTGGTGGCTGTGCGGGCCGCTGGGCATGGTGGCCGGCACGAAGGACCTGCTCGCCGAACTCGGCGTCCCCGCCGGGCGGGTGCACCAGGAGCTGTTCCACGCCGAGGACGAACAGGCCGAGGAACGGCACCTGGAACCCGTCCCCGACGCCGCGGCCAGCGAGGTCACGCTGGTGCTCGACGGGCGCTCCAGCACGCTCGCCCTGCCGCGCGACCGTTCCATCCTGGACGGCGCCCAACGCGCCCGCCCCGACCTGCCGTTCGCGTGCAAGGGCGGCGTCTGCGGCACCTGCCGGGCGCTGCTGTGCGAGGGCAAGGTCGAGATGCGCCGCAACTTCGCGCTGGAGGAGTCCGAACTCGCCGCCGGCTACGTGCTGACCTGCCAGGCCCGGCCGGTCTCCGACCAGGTCACCGTGGACTACGACCGCTGACCCGCGCTACACCAGGGCCGGTGCGGCAAGGTCGGCCGGACAGGCCCTACCCGAGGGCCGGTGCGGGCTCGCTGTCGCGCAGCAGGTGGACGATCTCGTTGACCGCTGCGCGACCGGCCCGGTTGGCGCCCACCGTGGACGCCGACGGACCGTAGCCCAGCAGGTGGACGCGCGGGTCGTCGGCGACGTGCGTGCCCGACATCCGGATGCCGCCGCCCGGGCCGCGCAGCGCCAGCGGCGCGAGGTGGGTGAGCTCGGCGCGGAAACCCGTCGCCCAGATGATCGCGTCCACCGGCAACTCCCGGTCGCCCCAGGCGACCCCGTGTTCGGTGAGGCGGTCGAACATCGGCCGGCGGTTCAGCACGCCGAGCTCCTCGGCCCGGCGGTAGGCGACGCTCGGGCCCAGGCCCGTCACCGAGACCACGCTGCGCACCGGCAGGCCCGCCTCGACCCGCTCCGCCACCCTGGCCACCACCTCGCGGCCGTACTCCGGGGTGAACGGCCCCCGGTGGACCACCGGCTCGGTCCGCGTCACCCACACCGTCCCGGCGACCGCACCCACCTCCGACAGCACCTGGATCGCCGACGCGCCGCCGCCGACCACCAGCACGCGCAGGCCCGCGAACTCCGCCGGGCCCCGGTAGTCCGCGTAGTGCAGCTGGCGGCCCGCGAAGCGGCCCGGGTAGCGCGGCAGGAACGGCCGCGTCCAGGTGCCGGTGGCGTTCAGCAGCGCCCGGGTGATCCAGCTGCCGGAATCGGTCTCGACCAGCAGCCGCCCGTCCGGCCGGTCGCGCACCGCGAGGACCTTCACCGGCCGCACCACCGGCAGGGCGTGCCGGGCCTCGTACGCGGCGAAGTAGCCCGGCACGGCGACCCGGGCCTCGGTGGCCGGGTCGGTGGCGGGCAGGTCGAAGTCGGGCAGGTCGTGGAAGCCGTGCACGGTGGCCATCGTCAACGACGGGGAACGGTGCGCCCAGGCGCCGCCGGGGGCGTCGTCCGCGTCCAGCACCACGAAGCCGGTGTACGGGGCGAAGCCGCGGCGGCGCAGGTGGTAGGCGGCGGACAGGCCCGCCTGGCCCGCGCCGATCACCAGCGCGTCCACCTCGCGGGCAGGCCCCTCGGGGGTCGGATCCTCGGGGGTCGGATCCTCGCGGGTCGGCCCTTCGGGAGCGATCGTTGCGCGGTCAATGGTCACGGCCGTGGAACAACGCCCCGCGGACGGGTGTTCCCGCCGCCCGGCAGCAGGCGCAGCGCGGCGGCGGCCAGCGCCTCCGGGCCGTCCGGGCGCAGGTCCAGGAACAGCCGGGGCTCGGTGAGTTCGAGCTCGATCAGCACCGGCCGCCCGTCCGGCAGCCGCACCAGGTCGACCCGGGCGTACAGCAGCTCGTCGCGCTCCGGGACGGCCGCCAGAACCCGTTCGGCGAGGGCGAGTTGGTCGGCGTCGGGCTCGCGGGCGGCGTCCTCGAAGCCGCCGCCGAGCATCGGGCCGCGGCGCACCGCGTGGCTGAACTCACCGCCCAGGAACAGCAGGGAGGTCTCGCCCTCGACCTCGACCATCGGCAGGTACGGCTGCACCATCGCGGTGCGGCCGGCGGCGGTGAGGGCGGCGACGTGCGCGACGGCCTCGGCGCGGTCGGCGGTGCGCACGGTGTCGCGGGCGCCGGAGGAGACCGTCGGCTTCACCACCAGCTCCGGCCAGTCGGCGCCGGTGAGTTCCTCGCCCGGGGCGACCCAGACGGTGGGGACGATCGGCACCCCGGCCCCGGCCAGGTCGCGCAGGTAGGTCTTGTCGGTGTTGCGCTCCAGCACCGACACCGGGTTGGCCACCCGGGTCAGCGCGGCCGTCCGGCGGGACCAGGCCAGGAACGCGTCCCGGTACAGGATGTAGTCCCAGACGCTGCGGATCAGCACCAGCTGGTAGCCGCCCCAGTCAACCTCCGGGTCGTCCCAGAACACGGCCTCCGCGGCCACCCCGGCCCGGGCGAACGCGGCCAGCACGGGGAGCAGCTCGACGTCCTCGATGCCCCGGCAGGTGGCGTACGCGACCCTCGGGCCGGGCGGCGGGGTGACGGGGTTCAACGGAGTGCTCACGGGTGCTCCTGGCGGTGCGCGGGAAGGTCCGGCAGCGAGGCTCCAATGCACCCGTGAGCAGTGTCAACCGCTTTACCGACTGTCGGATCGGCCGACTGTCGGACGAGACGACCGGCCTGTGGTCGTCTGCGACCGTTGTCCGAGGTCAGTTGATCAGGTCAGCCGATCGGGGAGATGATCGCCGCGGTGCCGTACGCGCACACCTCCGTGCCGACGTCCGCGGCCTCCGTCACGTCGAAGCGCATCATCAGCACGGCGTTGCCGCCGCGCGCCCGGGTCTGCTCGACCAGCCGGTCCATCGCCTGGTTCCGGGTCTCCACCAGCGTCTTGGTGAGACCCTTCAACTCGCCGCCCATCAGCGACTTCAGGCCCGCGCCGATCTGCGAGCCGATGTGCCGCGAACGGACCGTCAGCCCGAACACCTCACCGATCACCCGATCCACCTTGTAGCCCGGCACATCGTTGGTGGTGACCACCAGCACGCCGCCGGACGGGTCCTGGCCGCCGCCGAAATCGTTCAGTTCACTCATGTGCTCCACCTTCCGTCAACGCCCGGTCCGCACTCCGGTCCGGCACGCCGGGAAAGCGTATTCCGCACGGTTCGGGCAAGTCCCTTCGGCACCGGATCCGGAGAGCAGATGGACACCGGACCCCCGGGTTTGTCAACCTTGAGGCATGGGCGAGCGAAGCGATCATCCACAAGGGCCGGGCGCGGCAGAGGACTCCGGCGCGCAGGAGATCGAGGCCACCGTGGTGCTGGGCATCCGGATCACCGACTGGCCGGCGCTGCGGGCCGCCGCGCAAGCGGCCGTCGAAGACCTCGACTTCGCCGGGATCGACCCCGACGGGCAGCGCCGCCAACTGCTGCGGGAAGTCTCCGAGGACCCCAACGCGGC
Source organism: Kitasatospora sp. NPDC059795 (assembly GCF_042732175.1). Lineage (NCBI taxonomy): Bacteria > Bacillati > Actinomycetota > Actinomycetes > Kitasatosporales > Streptomycetaceae > Kitasatospora > Kitasatospora sp. NPDC059795. The sequence goes on along the minus strand of NZ_JBHWID010000003.1, from coordinate 301,024 downwards.
CCTCGGCGCACTGCTCCACCCCGACCGGCTGGTCGCCGCCATCCCCGGCATCGAAGCCCTCGGCGGCACCCTGGAGATCAGCGTCACCGACGACTTCGCCCCCGACTTCGCCGAACTCTTCCCGCTCGACGACGACAGCGACACCGGTGACTGGACCCTCACCCCGCGCACCGCGTGCCTGCTGCACACCCAGCTGATCAGCCTCTCCGACGCCGCCTACGAAGACCTCGACGAACACGGCGACGACCCCGTCACCGTCGTCGACGACGGAGACTGGACCGTCTTCGGCCGCCTCCAGCAACGCACCTGGAACCTGCACCGCGGCTGGCGACGCGCCTTCGCCCGCGCCTTCGACGACCTCGCCGACGACCTCGCCCTCGGCGAGTGGCCACTGCCCCGCAGCCTCGCCGAGGACGTCGCGCTGCGCCTCGCGCTCGCCGACGCCCGCTTGCTGCTCGGCTCCCAACCCGAGTCCGTGGCCGACATGATGGGCGACCTGCCCGCCGACCTGTACGACTACGACTGGGACGGCTGCGGCGACGAACTCTTCGGCGTCTACGGCCCCGAGGAGGACGAGGACGACGGCCTGGACACCGGGGAGCGGATCGACCAACTCCTCGCCGCCACCCACCCCGAGGGCTGGTTCCTCGGTTACCAGGACGCCGAGGAGCGTGACCCCGGGCGGGGCTACCGGCGCTGAACTGGCATGCTGGACGAGTGAGCTCACCGAACGAACCGACTGCCGAGGCCCCCGACGCCGCCACTCCTGCCGCAGCTTCGGCCGCAGCTCCGGCCGCTGTTCCCGCCGCGGCTCCCGCGGTCGGCGGCGGTGCCGAGGACCGGGACTCCCACGACCAGTACGTGCTGCCGCTGGTGGTGCGCCTGGAGCGGGCCACCCCGCCCGGCCGGACCGACGCCCTGGAGACCTCCGCGCGCGCCGTGCTCACCCTGCTGTCCGACCTGCGGGTCACGGCCGACGACGGCGAGTGGGCGGAACGCGTCCGGGCCTGGGAGGACGCCCGGATCCGCAAGGTCGTGCGGCGGGCCCGCGGCGGCGAGTGGCGCAAGGCCGGCGAACTGCCCGGCATCACCGTCACCGGCGAGAGCGCCGAGGTGCGGGTCTTCCCGCCGATCCCGCTGGACGGCTGGCCCAAGGAACTCGCCAAGCTGCAGGTCTCGGGCACCGAACTCGACGACACCGACCCGCCCGGCCCCGCACCCGACGGCGTCCCCGTGCTGTGGCTCAACCCGGAGCTGGAGATGAGCGCCGGCAAGACCATGGCGCAGACCGGCCACGCCGCGCAGCTCGCCTGGTGGCAACTGGACGACGCGCAGCGCAAGGAGTGGGCGGAAAGCGGTTTCCCACTGGCCGTCAGGAAGGCCTCCGCCGCCGACTGGCCCACCCTCACCGACGGCCGCCTCCCGGTGGTCCGCGACGCCGGCTTCACCGAGATCGCCCCCGGCAGCTGCACCGTCGTCGCCGACCACCCGGCCCTCCGCGCCCGCTGACGAGGCGGGCCGGCGAGCGCGGCGAGGGCTCCCGTGCGGCTGTCGTTGCCCGGGGAACCAGGACCGGGGATCAGGACGCGACGAGCTCCTTCTCGCGGGCCGGTGTCCTGACCTTGGGCTTCTTGTTCGGCAGCGAGAGCCGGAAGACCTTGTGCCACGCGGAGAACACCTGCTTGGGCAGCGGCCCGGTGACGTACTCCAGCTCGTACTTCTCGAACAGCGCGCGCACCTTCACCGCGACGTCGGCGTACCGGTTGCTCGGCAGGTCCGGGAACAGGTGGTGCTCGATCTGGTGGGACAGGTTGCCCGTCATGAAGTGCATGGCCCTGCTGCCGCTGATGTTCGCCGAGCCCATCATCTGGCGCAGGTACCACTGGCCGCGCGTCTCGCCCTCGACCGACCGGCGCTCGAAGACCTGTACGCCCTCGGGGAAGTGCCCGCACATGATCACCGAGTGGGACCAGATGTTGCGGACCAGGTTCGCGGTGAACGTGGCGGCGAGCGTGGTGAGGAACGACGGGCCCGACAGCAGCGGGTGGATCACGTAGTCCTTGAGCACCTGCTTGCGGATCTTGCGGCCCACGGCCCTGGCCCGCGCGCGGAACTCCGGGTTCCTGCGGCGGTGCTTGCGCAGGTTCTTGCCGAGTTCGAGGTCGTACGCCGCGATGCCGTACTCGAAGAAGCAGGCGTTGACGAGGTTCCACAGCGGCTGGCCGAGGTGGAGCGGGTGCCACTTCTGGTCCTCGTCGACGCGCATGATGCCGTAGCCGAGGTCGTTGTCCTTGCCGATCACGTTGGTGTACGTGTGGTGCAGCTCGTTGTGCGAGTGCTTCCACTGCTCGGACGGCGAGACGTGGTCCCACTCCCAGGTGGTGGAGTGGATCTTCGGGTCCCGCATCCAGTCCCACTGGCCGTGCAGGACGTTGTGGCCGATCTCCATGTTCTCCATGATCTTCGCCACGGAGAGGCCGGCGGTGCCGAGCAGCCACGCGGGCGGGAAGATCGAGAACAGCAGCACGCCCCTGCTGGCCAGTTCGAGCTTGCGCTGCGCCGAGATGACCTTGCGGATGTAGGCGGCGTCCTGCTCGCCGCGGTCGGCGAGCACCTCGTCGCGGATCGCGTCCAGCTCGCGGCCGAGCTCCTCGATCTGCTCCGCGGTCAGGTGGGCGGTGGGGTCGATGGCGGTCAAGGCGCTTCTACCGTTCGATGTCGCAGGGGCCCGCCGCGGCGGACACGCAGGTCTGGATGAGGACGCCCGGCTCGGCCTCGGTGATCTCGCCGGTGCGCAGGTCGCGGACGGCGCCCGCCTTGAGCGGCGTGACGCAGCCGAAGCAGATGCCCATGCGGCACCCGGAGGGCATGAGCACGCCGGCCTCCTCGCCGATGTCCAGCAACGGCGTGGCGCCGTCCGCGTCGACGGTCCTGCCGGTGGCGCTGAACGTGACCTCGCCGCCGTCGCCGGCGACGACGATGCGGGGGCGGAAGCGTTCGGTGCGCAGGCGCTCCCGGACGCCGTTCTCGGTCCAGTGCTCCTCTGCGGCGTCGAGCAGGCCCTCGGGCCCGCAGGCCCAGGTCTCGCGCTCGGCCCAGTCGGGCACGAGTTCGTCGAGACGGGCGATGTCGAGCCTGCCGTCCGTGGCGGTGTGCACCTCGGTGAGGCGCAGCTTCCTGCCCGCGACCAGGCCGTGCAGTTCGTTGCGGAAGAGCACGTCCTGCGGCTGCGGCGCGCAGTGGACCAGGACGACGTCGTCGAGCTCGGTGTCGCGCAGCATGCCCATCACGGGCGTGATGCCGCTGCCGGCCGTCAGGTGGAGCACCTTGGCGGGCTTGGCCTGCGGCAGCACGAAGTCACCGGTCGGCTGGTCGAGCCGGATCAGCGTGCCCGGTCGCGCCCTGTGGACGAGGTGGTTGCTGACCTTGCCGTCCGGGATCGCCTTCACGGTGATCGTGATGCGGCCGTCCTGACGGTCTGTCGGCGAGGTGATGGAGTAGGCACGCCACAGGCGCCTCCCGTCGACGTCGACCCCGATCCGCACGTACTGGCCGGCCGTGTGGCCGCGCCAGCCCCGTCCCGGCCTGATCACGAGGGTCGCCGCGTCAGCCGTCTCGGGCTGCACGGCCTCGATGCGCCCACGCAGGTCGGCGCCCGCACGCAGCGGGCTGACCAGGTCGAGGTAGTCCGACGGCAGCAGCGGTGTGGTGACCATCTCCAGCAGTTGCCACGTTCTGCTGCGGAGGGTTGCACTCGTCATGACTCCAGCTTGCTGCGCCTCTGGGCGTAAAGTCCTGACCGTAGGACGTGAATCTGGTCGGATGAATTGTTCGCAGGGAACAAAAACGTGAGCCATGCAATTCGGAGGGCCAGTGAGCTGGTCCTGGACGAGACGACGGTCACCGCGCTGCGGGCCGCGCTGGCGGCCACCGCCGACGAGGTCGTCGAGGCGATCATCGACGAGGTCCCTCCCTACGCCAACGCCCTGTCGGGCCGGATGGGCGGCACCATCCGCCGAGCCGTCCGCACCGCCCTGGGGCACTACCTGGACCTCGCGAGCGGGAACGCCACGGGTGGCGACGCCGGTGACGCAGCCTACGAGCTGGGCCGCGGCGAGGTGCGCGACGGCCGTTCGATGGACGCTCTGCTCAGCGCCTACCGCGTCGGCGCCCGCGTGGCCTGGCGATGCCTGGCAGCGGGTGCCGTGCCCGCAGGTCTGCCCGCCGCCGGGGTCGCCAAGTTCGCCGAGCTGACCTTCGCCTACATCGACGAGCTCTCCGCCGCGAGCGCCGCGGGCCATGCCGACGAACTGGCCGCCCGGGGCAGGGCCCAGGAGCGCCACCTGGAACACCTGGCCCGCGACCTCCTCGCCGGCGCGAGCCCGGACGTGCTGCTGGCCTCCGTTCAACGGGCCGGGTGGCAGCCTCCGGTTTCGCTGACCGCGGTCCTGCTGCCCGCCGCCCAGGCCCGGCCCGCCTACCGCGGGCTCGACCCGAGCACTCTCGTCCTCGACGATCTGCCGGACGCCACCGGTGTGCTGCTCGTCCCCGACGCCGACCGATCACACCTCTTGCGGCAGCTGACCGACCGCACCGCCGTGGTCGGCCCGGCCCGGCCGTGGACTCGTGCGTCCGCGTCGTACGCCCGGGCCGTCCGCGCGCGCTCCCTCTCCGCCGAGATTCGCGACACCGAGGACCACCTGCCCGAGCTGGTGCTGAGCGCGGACGTGGATGCGTTCGCAGACCTGCGTGCCCGAGCCCTCGCGCCGCTGCGGGCCTTGCCTGCCGCGACCGCAGGGCGGCTGGAGGAGACGTTGCGGGCGTGGCTGCTGCACCAGGGCAGGCGCGACGAGGTGGCGGCGGCGTTGTTCGTCCATCCGCAGACAGTCCGGTACCGGATGTCGCAGCTGCGGGAGCTGTTCCCGGATCTCGCCTCGCCGCACCGGGTCCTCGAACTGACCCTGGCGGTGGGTCTTCGGGGCAGCTGACGCGTCCTTCGACCGTCCACGACCGCGTCCGCGAGCGGGCCAGGAGTCATGCCTCGTTCTCGGTGCCGGTTCGGGTGCGGGACTCGGCGTCAGGTGGTGGACCTCACCTCGTCCGTCGCCCCTTCCGGTGGGGGCGACGTGGACGTTCTCCGGCCCGTCCTCGTCGTGGGGCGGAAGGGCCAGCAGTTGCAGGGGGCCCTGCTCGGGAAGGGTCGCCGTCAGGTCGCGATCGAGGAGGGCGAGGGCCCGGTCCCACGCGGGGTGCTCGCCCGGCAGGACGCGACGGGGCTCGGAGCGGTCGAAGAGTGCGCGCATGGGCACCATCCTCCGCGATGCGGCCGCGGCGGCGGCGGCCGGGCGGGGCCGAACGTCCGGTGATCGGAGGTCACTTGGCGGACAGCGCGTCGAAGGACCGCTCGATGGCCTTGCAGGTGGCCGCCAGGTCGTCGGCGGTGACGGCGGCGGAGACGAACCAGCAGGCCAGGCCGTAGGCGTTGGTGTGCACGCCGTGCTTGAGCAGTTCGTGGCGGAAGGCTGCGTAGCGGGCGGTGTCGGCGTCGAAGAGGTCCCGGTACTGCGTCGTGGGGGTACCGCCGGGAGTGAACACCACCTGGAAGAGCGCGCCGACGCCCTGGACGGCGCAGGGCACGCGTCGGTCGTGGGCGGCCCGCCGGATGGTCTCCATGATGTGGCGGCCGGTGGCGTCGATGTGCTCGACGACCTCGGGGCGGTTCAACTCCCGCAGGGTGGCCAGGCCCGCGGTGGCGCACAGGGGGGAGGAGTTGTAGGTCCCGCCGTGCTTGAGACGACCGGTGGCGAGCGGTTCCATCAGCTCGCGCCGGCCGGCGAAGGCGGCGATGGGGAGACCGCCGCCCAGGGCCTTGGAGTAGGTCGCGAGGTCGGGAACCACGCCGAACAGGGTCTGCGCGCCGCCCGGTGCGGTCCGGAAGCCGGTGCAGATCTCGTCGAAGATCAGCACGATGCCGCGCCGCGTGCACTCCTCGCGCAGCAGTTCCAGGAAGCCGGGCGCGGGCATCGTGCAGGCGTTGTTGGCGACGATCGGCTCGCAGATGACGGCGGCCAGTTCGCCCCGGTGGGCGTCGAGCACGGCGCGCAGGGCGTCGGGGTCGTTCCACGGGCAGACCACCACGTCGTCCACGACTCCGGCCGGGATGCCCGGCGAGTGCGGCACGGGGTGGGGGTGGTCGTAGGGGCCGGCCTCGTCGGCGCCGGGCCGGTTGGAGACGGCCAGCACGTCGGTCCAGCCGTGGTAGTGGCCCTCGAACTTGAGGATCTTCGTCCGCCCGGTGTGGCCGCGGGCGGCGCGGACCGCCCCCTGGACCGCCTCGCTGCCGGAGTTGGCGAACCGCACCAGGTCCGCGCAGGGAACCATCTCCTGTATGAGTTCGGCGAGTTCGACCTCCGCGGTGTTGCAGGTGCCGAACATCGTGCCGCCGTGCAGCACCGGTTCCAGGGCATCGGTGAGGACCGAGGGAGCGTGCCCGAGGACGGCGCTGCCGTAGGCGGCCAGGTAGTCGATGTACTCGTTGCCGTCGACGTCGCGGATCCGCGCGCCGCGTCCGCCGGCCATGTACAGGGGGTACGGGTGCGGACCGGTGGAGGTCAGCCGGGCGGAGGAGCTGATGCCGCCGGCGAGGGACGCCTGTGCCCGTTCGTACCAGGCGCGGCTGCCTTCGGTGCCGCCCAGTGCCTGGATGTCGCCAATCATGTGTCGCTCCCGGTTCGAGGGTGGGGCCGGTGGGCACGCTCGGGTGGCGCGCCCAAGTGGGCTTTGTGGAGAGGGAGATGACGGATGGTCAGGAAGACCGCGATCGTGACGGGAGCGGGGACCGGCATCGGGCGGGCCTGCGCGCTGGGCCTGTTGGCCGACGGCTGGACGGTGGTGCTCGTCGGGCGTCGCGTCGAACGGCTTGAAAAGACCGCCGCCCTCGCCCCGGTCGACCGGCGTGACCGTGCCGTCCCCATGGCGGCCGACATCACCGACCCCGACGCCGTGGCAGCCCTCTTCGACGCGGTGGCGGACCGGTTCGGGCGGCTCGACCTGCTCTTCAACAACGCCGCCGACACCATGCCGTACGTCCCGGTCGAGGAGGTGAGCGCGGCGGACTGGAACCGGGTCATGGGATCCATCGCCACCGGCACCTTCCTCTGTTCGCAGGCCGCGTTCCGGTTGATGAAGCACCAGGACCCTTGCGGCGGACGGATCATCAACAACGGCGCGCCCTCCTCCCAGGTACCGCGGCCGGACTCGATCGCGTTCACCGCGGCCAAGCACGCCGTGGCCGGCCTGACCCGATCGCTGTCCCTCGACGGCCGCCGCTTCGACATCTCCTGCGGCCAGATCGACATCGGCAACGTGACCCCCGAGGACCGGCCCCAGCCCGCCGTGCGGCAGGCGGACGGGTCACTGCGGGTCGAGCCCACGATGGACGTGCGCCACGTCGTGGACATGGTCCGGGCGATGGCCGCCCTGCCGCTCGGCGTGAACATCCAGTCGGTCCTGGTCATGCCCAGCGCCATGCCCTACGTCGGACGGGGATAGCCCCGCGACGTACGCCGGCGTCCAGCGGCCCGGAGTCAGGCGCCCGGCCGTGGCCCAGGCGAGCATCCGGTGCAGACCGTCCAGATGGATCAAGCCGTGGCGCACCGACAGGAGTTCGTAGTCGGGGCCGGGCATCGGCACGGTGCTCAGGAAGAGCGGCAGCGGCGGGGCGCCGGTCTGCCGGGCGAGCTTGGCCGCGCACAGCGGATTGGTGGTGGCGTAGGTGGCGTGCAGACGGCTCAGCCGACGGGCGGCATCGGTCACCGTGAGGCCCGTGCGAGGGACCAGCTCGACCTCGCCGGCCTCGCCCAGGTGCCAGGGGAGCACCACCCGCAGGACCTCCGGCCCGTCCAGGAGCACCTTGTGCCAGCGGCCCCGCAGGATGCGCTGCGCATTGGTGACGTGGCGCAGGGCCTCGTCATTGGAGTTGGCCGCGTCCGACGGGTCGTGCGGGTGCTGCCGCGAGAAGTGTTCCATCACCGCCTCGAACGGCACGGCCTCCAGGACCCTCATGCCCTTGCCCCTTCCGCCGGGCGGACGTACTCCGTGAAGTGCCGTGCGGCGAACAGCTCCGGCCAGCGGTCGCGGGCCAGACCGCGGCGGTTCGCGGCGTTCAGGATCTGCCGCCAGTACGGCTTGACCGGCGGCCACTGTACGCCGGTGCGGCAGTAGGAGGCGTCGATCATGTACCGCACCCCGGTCTCCGGCGCGACAGGAGCCCGACGGGTGTGGAAGAGGGCGGAGTGCAGGATCACGGTCGATCCCGGCGGCAGGTCGTCGATCAGCACCTCGCCCGGGAGCGCGTCGGTGCCCAGGTGGCCGCGCGCGTCCTTGCCGAGAGGCTCCCGGTGGGAACCGGGCAGCACCGCCAGCCCGCCCATTCCCGGACGCAACCCGCGGATGTAGTGCAGGGCGTGGACCATCGGGTGCCGGCGTCCGCCGCCGGCCGGCTGCTCGTAGTCGTGGTGCCAGCTCTTGCCGCCACCGGCGCACGGGCGGCGGTCGCTGTGCAGATGGTGGAAGACGAAGGAGCGGCCGAGCAGTTCGTTGCGGGAGATCAGCTCCAACAGCGGTGGATGCACGGCCAGTTCGCCGTGTGCCGCCAGATCGAGCTCCACGACCTCGGGCCCCTCGCCGTCGGCGGGACGCCCACAGGCATCGATCGATCGCTGCCGCCAGCCCGTGTCCACCCAGAAGTCCACCTCCTGCGCGAGACGTTGGACGAAGTCGTCCGGGAGCCAGCCCGGCAGGACCAGGTAGCCCCGCTCGCGAAAGCCCCGTAACTGCGAATCGACTGTTGCGACATTCACCATGCGTTGACACATCCTTGTGTTCATTCACATGTAGCCCGGAAGACGCTCAGGTGCCTGAGAGTGTGTATCCGGCGACTGAACGTGTCATGCGTGTCGACTCGCATCTGACCGAAAACGGACCGATCCGCCAGGTGTCGCCGTCCGGGCCCGCGCCGCGCACGCCGTCCAGGACGCCCGGTCCGGCCAGTGCGGTGGCGGCCGGTTCGGCGAGGGAGGCGAAGCCGAAGGTGCGCTCCGGGCGCCAGGGGGTGCTGCGGGCGAGGCGGCGGGCGAGTTGGGCCCAGCCGAGCGGGGCGGCGGCGATGACGAGGGCGTCGGGTCCGGGGTCGGTGAGGCGGTGGGCGGGCCGCAGCCAGGAGGCGGCCTGTTCGGGCCAGTCGACGACGGCGAGGACGGTGCGGCCGGCGGCGCGCCAGGCGTCGGCGAACGCGGTGGCGGCGGCGCGGGAGGCGTCGTCGCGGCTGTGGCCGATCGTGACGCTGTGCAGGGGCGGGCGGCGGTGCTCGGCGAGCAGGCGCAGCAGGGCGGCGAGTTCGGCGGCGGTGTGCGCGGCGGGCGCGGGCAACGGCCCGTAGGCGGCGGCCTCGGGGGTGGGGATCAAGGGGGAACGGGCGTTCACGATTCGGGGGTCCTTCGGGTCTTCCACTGCCGGTACTTCTCGGGCAGGCACTTGGCGCAGGGCCGGTAGCCGGCGGCGATCGCGGTGGCCTCGTCGGGGAAGAAGACGCGGTGGCTGACGTAGCCGCCGGCGGCGATGAACCGCAGGGCGGAGGGGCAGTCGAGGCGGCCGTAGAGGCGATCGCGGCGGTAGCCGCCGAGAGTGCCGGGGGTGGTACTGGTGTACGGGCGGCCGTCGGGGCCGATGAGGGTGTAGGTGCGTGCCGGGGCCGGGGCCGGTGTCTGGGCGGTGGCGGGTATGCCGTCGTTGATCATGGTGAGCAGTGTGTCAGGCGTCGTGGAAGACCAGGCCGAGGGTGTGACGGCGGCCGCTGCGGACGGTGCTGACACCGTGCCGGACGGGCGCGGCGTAGTGGCCGCGGGCGGAGGGGACGGGGCGGTCGCGGGTGGTGAAGACCAGGCCGTGGCCCTGCGGCAGGACGGTGGCGGTGCCGCGGGACTGGGTGCGGGGCCGCTGTTCGACGAGGAGGAATTCGCCGCCCGTGTAGTCGGTGCCGTGAACGTCGAGGCCGACGACGACCTGGAGCGGGAAGACGAGGTCGCCGAAGACGTCGCGGTGCAGGGCGTTCCAGTCGCCGGGGCCGTAGCTCAGCAGGATCTGGGAGCTCTTGTCCTGGCCGGCCGCGCGGCACCTGGCGGTCCACTCGGCCAGGGTGTCGGGCCAGGGCGCGGGGCGGCCGAGCCGGTCGGCCCAGGCGCGGGCGACGGTCAGCAGGCGGGGGTAGAGGGCCTCGCGCAGGGCGGCGACCGGCTCGGGCAGGTCGTGGGTGAAGTAGCGGTACTGGCCGGAGCCGAAGCGATGGCGGGCCATGTCGACCGTGCTGCGGAACAGTTCGGGCCGGTCGTAGAGCGCGGCGAGTTGCCGGCACTGGGCGGGGTCGAGCAGGCGGGGCGTCAACGCGCAGCCGTGGGAGTCGAGTTCGGCGGTCAGCGCGGACCAGTCGGCGGTGCCGAGGGCGCGTTCGGCGGCGGTCGGGGCGGTGGCGGTGTGCACGGGATGTCCTCGGGTGCGGGTCGGGCGGCGGTACGGAGACCGGGGCCGTCCCGTCGGCGAGCGGGACGGCAACGGCCCGTCGGCGACGGCGGCGTCCACGGGCCCTGCGGGGGCGGGGCGGCGCAGTACCGGAGGGTTTCGATCCTCGTCCGACCGGGGGCCGGGTGCTGGCGGCATTCGGACCTCGCGTCCCGGCGGGCCGGCGTGGGGACGGGTGCCGAATTGCTGCGGTGGGGCCGGCCGCGGGTGCCGCTGCTTCGGTGGGCGGACGGGTCCGACGGCGGCGTCGTCGCCTGCCCCGTGCGCACAGCAGTCGGTGTCGGTCGGTCAGGAGGACGCGGCTGCGAGGAGGGCGTCGAGCAGGCCGGGGTAGCGGGTGTCGAGGTCGGTGCGGCGCAGGCTGACGAGGCGGTTGCGGCCGGCGACGCGGGTGGTGGTGACGCCGGCCTCGCGCAGGACGCGCATGTGGTGGGAGACGGTCGACTTGTGGAGGTGCTCCAGGCCGAGGCCCCCCGGGTCGCAGGAGTGCTCGGCGCCGTCGGCGTAGCTGAGCAGCAGCGTCATGCGCACGGGGTCGCCGAGGGCGTGCAGGACGGTGACGAGGTCGATGTCGGCGGTGGCGGGCTGGGGAAGCCGGTCGGTGTCGGTCACGGTGGCGCGTGCTCCTCGGGGCCGGGGCCGGGGCTGGGGTCGGGGCAGTGATTGTTTGACAATCATCCACCCATCCCCGAATGTTTGACGAGCGTCCAACTGTTGCATGCTCGTCCAACAGTCCGTGGCGCAGTCCTGCCATTCGCCGAACCCGTTCCTGCGCCCCGGGGGGCTTCCTGTGCCCGTACGTCTGCTCCTGCTCGCCCTCGGCACCTTCGCCGTGGGCACCGACTCGATGGTGGTGGCCGGCATCCTCGGTCCCGTCTCCGCCGACCTGGGGGTGTCGGTGCCGGCCGCCGGCCAACTGGTCACCGTCTTCGCGCTCGGCTACGCGCTGCTCGCCCCGGTGCTGGCCACGCTCACCGCCCGCTGGCCGCGCCGGCGCCTGCTGCTGACCGCGCTCGCGGTGTTCAGCGCGGCCAACGCGCTCAGCGCGGTCGCTCCCAGCTACGGGCTGCTGCTGGCCACCCGGGTGCTGGCGGCGGCCGGTGCCGCCCTCTACACGCCGACCGCCAACGCGGTGGCCACCACCCTGGTCGCCCCCGAGCGGCGCGGACGGGCGCTGGCCACCGTGCTCGGCGGGATGACGGTCGCCACCGCGCTGGGCGTGCCGGTGGGCACCTGGGTCGGGCGCGCCGACTGGCGGCTGACGATGTGGCTGGTCACCGCGCTGGGACTGGCCGCGCTCGCGGGCCTGGCCCTGCTGCTGCGCGGCCTGCCCACCCCCGTCGCCGCCCCCACCCTCCGGTCGCGCCTCGCGCCGCTGGCCCGGCCCCGGGTGCTCGGCGCGGCGGCCACCACGCTGGTGTTCTTCCTCGCCTTCCAGAGCGTCTACATCTACCTGGCCACCGCCGTCTCGGGCGCCACCGGCGGCGACGGGGGTCGGCTGAGCGTGATCCTGCTGACCGTCGGCGTGATGTCGGTGGCCGGCAGTTGGCTGGGCGGACGCCTGGTGGACCGCCTCGGGGTGCGCCGGGTGCTGCTGGTCGGCTCGGCGGCAGCGGCGGGCGCGTTCGCCGCGCTGCCCTGGCTGGGGCGTTCCATGCCGGGGGCGCTCGGGTACGCCCTGGTGGTGCCGCTGGCCGGGTGGGCGGTGTCGGTGGCGCTGCCGCACCGCCTGGCGTCGATCGATCCGGACAGCGCGCCGCTGCTGATCTCGCTGAACAGCAGCGCGCTGTACCTGGGCACGGCGGCCGGCGGTGTGGCCGGGTCGGCGGCGATCGGGCTGCTGGGCGGGCGCTGGTTCCCGCTCGCGGCGGCGGCACTCGCGCTGGCGGCGTGCGCGGTGGCCGCGGCGACCACCCGCGACGAACGGACGCCCCGTTCCCGACGCTGCGCGGCGGAGCCCGTCCAGGCCTGAACGCGAAACGGCGGGCGCGGCCGCCCGCCCGTCAGGCCGGGTAGGCGTGGGTCTGGGTGGCCTTGACGGCGGCCCAGACGGGGGTGCCGGGGGTGAGGTCGAGGGCGGTGGCGGCGGTGGGGGTGAGGTCGGCGGCGAGGGGGAGGGGGCCGGTGAGGTCGACGCGGAAGCGGTCGCCGTGGAGGTCGAGGCCGGCGACGGTGCAGGGGAAGAGGTTGCGGGCGCTGGTCTCGGGGCGGTGGCGGTGCAGGGTGACCGCGTCGGGCGGGAAGGCGACGAACGCGGGGCCGGTCAACTCCTCGTCGGTGGTGAGGACCTGGCCTTCGGGGAGGGTGACGCGGCGGCCGTCGGCGGTGCCCTGGTACAGGTTGAGTCCGACCAGGCGGGCGATGTAGTCGGTGCGCGGCCGGCGGGCCACCTCGGCGGGGCGGCCGGTCTGGACGACCTGGCCGGCCTCGATGACGACGAGGCGGTCGGCGAGCACCATCGCGTCCAGCGGGTCGTGCGTGACGAGCACCGCGACGGCCTCGAACTCGGCGAGGTGGCGGCGGAGTTCGGCGCGGACGTCGAGCCGGGTGCGGGCGTCGAGCGCGGCCAGCGGTTCGTCGAGGAGCAGCAGGCGGGGGCGGACGGCGAGGGCGCGGGCGAGGGCGACGCGCTGGGCCTGGCCGCCGGAGAGCTTCGCGGGGCGCTGCCCGGCGTGCTCGGCGAGGCCCATGCGGTCGAGCCAGGGCAGTGCCTCGGCGCGGGCGGCGGCGCGCCGACGTCCCTTGCAGCGCAGGCCGAAGGCGACGTTGTCGAGCGCGGACAGGTGCGGGAAGAGCAGGTAGTCCTGGAAGACCACGCCGATCGGGCGCTGCTCGGCGGGAACGAAGACGCCCGCGGAGGGGGAGTCCCACTCCGAGCCGTCGAGGGCGAGTCGGCCGGAGGTGAGCGGGAGCAGCCCGGCGAGGGCGCGCAGCGCGGTGGACTTGCCGGCGCCGTTGGGCCCGAGCAGGGCGAGGACTTCGCCGGGCTGCGCGGAGAACGCGACGTCGAGGGTGAAGGTGTCACGGGCGACGCACAGGCGGGCGTCGAGGGCGGCGGTCACGGCGTGGACATCCAGCGGTCGCGCAGTCCGGCGAGGACCGCGACGGAGACGGTGAGCAGGATCAGGCTGAGCGCGATGGCCGCCTCGGGGTCGGACTCCATGGCGAGGTACACGGCGAGCGGCATGGTCTGGGTGCGGCCGGGGAAGTTCCCGGCGAAGGTGATGGTCGCGCCGAACTCGCCGAGCGCGCGCGCCCAGGCGAGCACCGCGCCCGCGCCGATGCCGGGGGCGACCAGCGGCAGGGTGACCCGGCGGAACGCGGTCAGCCGGGACGCGCCGAGGGTCGCGGCGGCCTCCTCGTAGCGCGGGTCGGCGGCGCGCAGCGCGCCCTCCACGCTGATCACCAGGAACGGCATGGCGACGAACGCCTCGGCGACGACCACGCCGGCGGTGGTGAACGGGAGGGTGATGCCGGTCGCGGAGTCCAGCCAGCGGCCGACGATGCCGTTGCGGCCGAGCACCAGCAGCAGAGCGACGCCGCCGACCACCGGCGGCAGCACCAGAGGCAGGGTGACCAGGGCGCGCAGCAGGCGGCGGCCGGGGAACTCGGTGCGGGCCAGCAGCCAGGCCAGTGGGACGCCGAGCAGCAGCGAGACGCCGGTGGCGGCGGTCGCGGAGATCAGCGACAGTCGCAGCGCCTGCCACACCTCGGGGCCGGTGAGCAGCTCGGGCAGCGCGCTCCACGGCGCGCGGATCAGCAGGCCGAGCAGCGGCAGCACCAGGAAGGCGAGGCCGAGCAGGGCGGGCAGCAGCAGCGCTGCCGGGACGCGGGGGGTCCCCCGGGGCCGCCGCCGGCCCCGGGGGTGTGGTGCGGTGGTGGTTCGGGGAGTGCTCACGGCACCTGGAAGCCGGCGTCCGTGAGCACCCGGCGGGCGTCCATGGAGTTCAGGTAGCCGAGGAACGCGGCGGCGCCGTTGGCGTTGGGCGCCTTGCCGAGGGCGACGACCGGGTAGTCGTTGACGGCCTGCGCGGCCTCGGGGAACTCCACGCCGTCGATCTTCGCCGCGTCCGCCTTCACGTCGGTGCGGTACACGAGCGAGGCGTCCACCTCGCCGAGCTCGACCTTGGTGAGCGCGCCCTTGACGTCCTGCTCGTAGGTGGCGGGGGTGAGCTCGACGCCGGCGGCCTTCAGCGCGGTGACGGCGGCCGCGCCGCACGGCACCTCCTTGGCGCACAGCGCGGTCTTCGCGCCGCCGAGGTCCTTCAGGCCGGCGATGTGCTTCGGGTTGCCCTTGGCGACGGCGATCTCCAGCGTGTTGCGGACGAACACCCGCGGGTCCTGGCCGGTCAGCTTGGCGTCCGTGACGGTCTTCATGGTGGCCGGGCTGGCCGCCGCGAACACGTCCACGGGCGCGCCGGAGACGATGCTCTGGGCGAGTGCGGAGGAGCCGCCGAAGTTGAAGGTCACCTTGGCGCCCGGGTAGGCGGTCTCGAAGCGCTTGCCGAGCTCGGTGAAGGACTCCTTGAGGGAGGCCGCCGCGAACACCGTCACCGTGCCCTCGACCTTGGGCGCGTTCTGCGCCGAGTTGTTCGACGGGGAGTTGTTGGCGGTGCACGCGGTCAGGCCCACCGCGAGGGCGAGCACGGCGGTGGCGGCGAGGAGGCTTCTGGCGCTGCGCATGGAGGGGTTCCCCTGGTCGTGGTGGGCGGACACGGCGGTGGTCGGGGGCCGATCAGCAGATCATAGTGCCGCAGCATAGTGCCGCAGCTGCGGGGATCGACAGCCCCTTCCCCTCGCACCAGCGACCTTAAGGCCAACTTAAGGGCCGCATGTGCCGCCCTCAAGCGCCGGATCCGGCCACCGCGCACATTCCTCGCCAAACCGCGTCCCACCAGGGAATACTGACGCACAGTCAGCGTGCCCCTGCCAGTCGGGGGTTCGCCCGCCGACAGAGGGGGAATTCCATGACCGCGACCACCCGCGTGCCCGGCCCGGCCGGACTGCCGTTGATCGGCTCGCTGCTCGACCTCAAGCGCGACGCGCTCGCCACCTACCTCGCCGCCCGCCGCGAACACGGAGACGTGCTGCGCATCCAGGCCGGCCCGCCCGGGCTGCGCGCCCAGATCTACCTGGTCGCCTCGCCCGAGGGCGCCCAGCAGGTGCTGGCCACCGAATCGGCCAACTTCCGCAAGGACAACGTCTTCTACGGCGAGATCCGGGCCAGCTTCGGCAACGGCCTGCTGACCTCCCAGGACGAGGACTACCTGCGCCAACGCCGCCTGGTCCAGCCGCTGTTCACCCGCCGCCGGGTCGACCAGTACGCCGACGCCATCGCCGTCGAGACCGAATCGCTGATCGGGCGCTGGGCCGCCCGGCCCGACGCCACGGTCGAGCTGGCCGAGGAGATGTCCGGCTTCGCGCTGCGCACCGTCGCCCGCATCCTGTTCGGGCAGGACGTCGAGCAGGCCGTGGAGACCGTCCACGACGCCTTCCCGACCCTCGCCGCGTTCGTCCGCAGCCGCGGCATGTCCCCCGTCCGCCTGCCGCGCGAATGGCCGCTGCCCGGCCACCGCAAGGCGCTGGAGGCCGAACGCACCCTGTACGCGGTGTGCGACGGGATCATCGCCCGGCGCGCCGCCGAGGGCGTCACGGACGACCGGGACGGCGAGGACCTGCTCGGCCTGCTCGCCAAGGCCCGCGACGAGGACGGCAACCAGCTCGACGCCACCGAACTGCGCGAACAGGTGCTGATCTTCCTGCTGGCCGGCCACGAGACCACCGCCACCTCGATGGCCTTCGCCCTGCACCTGCTCGGCAAGCACCCCGAGGAACAGCGCCTGGCGTACCGGGAGGCCGTCGACCTGCTCGCCGACGGCCGTCGCCCCACCGCCGCCGACTACGCCGAACTCCCGTACCTGACCAAGGTGTTGAAGGAGACGATGCGGCTCTTCCCGGCCGCCTACTCGGTCGGCCGGCGGGCCGTGAAGTCCACCGTGGTCGGCGGCGTCGAGATCCCGGCCGGCGCGGACGTACTGGTCGCCCCGTACGTGACGCACCGCCACCCCGACCACTGGGAGGACCCCGAGCGCTTCGACCCCGAGCGGTTCACCCCCGAGCGCGAGGCCGCCCGGCACCGCTACGCCTGGTTCCCGTTCGGCGGCGGCCCGCGCGCCTGCATCGGCCAGCACTTCTCGATGATGGAGTCGGTGCTCGCGCTGGCCATGCTGCTGCGGGAGTTCGAGGTGAGCGCCGTCGACACCGACGTCCCGCTGGGCACCGGCATCACCCTGGAGGTCCGCGGCCCGGTCCGGGTCCGCCTGACCCGCCGGTAGACAGCGCGCACCGCCCGCTCCCGGAGTGCAGACGGGGGAGCGGGCGGTGCGGGTGGCTCAGGCGGTGGGGTGGGTGACCTTCACCAGGCAGAGCGTGACGGGGTTGGGGCCGTCCTTGCGGACGAGAGCGCTGTCGCTCTCGGGGAAGGCGTCGCAGGCGTCGTCGGCGGTCGAGGAGGAGCGGCCGACCACCTTGGCGTCGGCGTTCGGGGCGGCGCAGTCGACCACGACCAGGAAGGTGCGGGAGGAACTGCCGGTCTGGCGCACGCAGTCGCCGGCCTTGATGGTGGCCGGGTCGGCGACGGAGCTTGTCGGGGTCGGGTACGGGCTGACGTCGATCCGGGTCGGGGCGGGGCCGCTGCCCGTGTCGCGCCAGGAGTGGCCGCCGTTCCACACCAGCGCGGAGACCAGCAGTACCGGCAGCAGCAGGCCGAGGACCTCCGCCCGCTGCCACAGCGGACGGCCCGGCGCGGCCGGGGTGCCCGGCGCGCCCGGCAGCGGCGCGGGCAGGCGGCGGATCTTCGACCAGGCCGCCAGGTTGTACAGCATGGTGATCGGGTTGATCACCATCGAGGCGAAGCCCCACCAGCCCTGCCACATGCTGCGCGCGGTCATCCGGCGCACCGTCGCCAGGCCGCAGTCGCGGCAGAACGGTCCCCCCAGCTTGAGGAAGCGCATGATCACCACGATGCCCTGGTGACCGCGGACGGTGGCCTCCACGGCGGGGACCGAACCGCAGAAGCGGCAGAACGGCCCGGCGAACGGCCCCTGCGGGCCGACTGCGCCCTCCGCGCCCGGAAAGGCGTCCATGGGGGCGCCGAACGTACCGGTCGGCGGGGGCGGGACAGGATAGGACAACGGACACCCTCGAATTGATGTTCCAACAGGGAAGCACGCGGAGGGTATCGGCTCCGGCCGACAGTTCGCACCCGGGATATCCGCCGGCGGTACGCGGAGCGCGCGGTGGGGGCCGGCGGAGCATGCAACGGGCATAGGCCGCAGGCCCATTCGA
Organism: Kitasatospora sp. NPDC059795; assembly: GCF_042732175.1. Lineage (NCBI taxonomy): Bacteria > Bacillati > Actinomycetota > Actinomycetes > Kitasatosporales > Streptomycetaceae > Kitasatospora > Kitasatospora sp. NPDC059795. Next base: position 283,102 of record NZ_JBHWID010000003.1, on the reverse strand, counting down.
GCACACCGCGCCTACGACGCGTGGTGTTTTTCAGATCTTCTGGTGACCATCTCTCAACTCTGGGTAGCGTCCAGCGTCCCCGGACCACAGGAGCCCTGGCACCCAGGAGCCCTGCACAACACCAGAGTGGGCGAGCGCCGCCGGGCACTCGCGGGAGGCACCCATGGGATCGATGGACCACTTCAGTTTCGGCTGGCTCACCCCAGTCCTCTCCTACGCGATGGCCTGCGTGGGCGCGGCCCTCGGCCTCCGGTGCACCCTGCGCGCGCTCTCCGCCACCGGCGCCTCCCGCCGCAACTGGCTGCTCACCGCCGCCGCCGCGATCGGCTCCGGCATCTGGACCATGCACTTCGTCGCCATGTTCGGCTTCACCGTCGGCGGCACCGAACTCCGCTACGACATACCGCTGACGGTGCTCAGCCTGCTGGTCGCCGTCGCCGTCGTCGGCCTCGGCGTGTTCGTCGTCGGCCACGGCCGGCACCGCGGCCGCAGCCTGCTGCTCGGCGGTCTCACCACCGGCCTCGGCGTCGCCGCGATGCACTACATCGGCATGGCCGCCGTCCGCATCCACGGCGAACTCCACTACCGGTTCGGCACCGTCGCACTGTCCGTGCTGATCGCCGTCGGCGCCGCCACCGCCGCCCTCTGGGCCGCCGTCACCATCCGCAACGTGTACGCCGCCGCGGCCGCCTCGCTCGTCATGGGCATCGCCGTCAGCTGCATGCACTACACCGGCATGGCCGCCGTCCACGTCCACATGGAACCCGCCCGCAGCGGACTCGGCGGCGCCACCCCCATGCAGTTCGTCTTCCCGCTGGCCGTCGGACTCGGCTCCTTCCTCTTCCTCACCGCCGCGTTCGTCTCGCTCTCCCCGACCGCCCAGGAGAACGCCGCCTACCGCGAAGCCGGCGAAATCGCCGTCGAAGAACTCGGCCGCGCCGCCTGACCGCCCGTCCCCCCGAAAGGCCCTCCCGCCCATGCGCCCGCCCCGCGGCACCGCCCGCAACGGCCCACCCGCCCCCAGCACCCCCCGCGGACCCGCCCGCGGCAGGCCCGGCGCCCCCCGCCGCGGCGCCCACGCCGGACCGCCCGCCGACGAGACCCCGCCCCCCGCCGCCCCGCCGACCCGGCCGAGCCTGCGCCCGCGCACCGTCCGCGCCCGGATCGTCGCCGTCCTGATCCTCCCCGTCGTCGCCCTGATGGCCCTCTGGTCGTTCGCCACCGTCAGCACCGCGAGCGACGTCTGGAACCTGCTGCGGATCAAGGACGTCGACACCACCCTCCGCGGCCCCCTCGACCGCACCGTCACCGCCTTACAGGCCGAACGCACCGCCGCCGGACAACTCCTCGCCACCACCGGCCCCGACCCCGCCCGCGACGCCGAACTCCGCACCGCCGCCCAGAACACCGACCGGGCCGCCGCCCCGCTCGCCCTCGCCCCCGGCTACAACCTCGCCGACGCCGAAGGGCTCGGCGCCGAACCCGCCGACCGCCTCGACACCCTGACCCGCTCCCTCGCCGCCCTCCCCGCGCTGCGCCGCCAGATCCTCGGCCACGGCGTCCGCTGGGACGACGCCTGCACCGCCTACACCACCGCCGTCGACCACGCCCTCGCCGTGGCCGGCTCGCTCACCGCCCTTCAGGACCACCGGGTCGCCGCCGACGCCCGCGTGCTGCTCGAATTCGCCCGCTCCCGCGAACAACTCGCCCGCGAGGACGCCCTGTTACGCGCCGCCGCCCGGGCCGGACGACTCGACGACCCCCAGTTCCGCGCCGTCCAACAGGCCGCCTCGGCCCGCACCCAGTTCGAACAGGCCGCCGCCCCCGACCTGCGCCCCGCCGACCGCACCGCGCTGGCCGCCGTCACCGACGGGAGCGACTACCGGGAACTGCGCCGCTACGAGGACGCCCTCACCGCCGCCGCCGACCCGCGCGCCGCGCTCGCCGCCGTCCCCGCCGACCGCTGGAACACCGTCGCCGCCACCACCGCCCACGACCTCGCCGCCGTCGAACAGCAGGCCGGCCAGGCCGCCGCCGAACGCGCCGACCCCTACGCCCTCGGCCTGTTCACCACCTCCGGCGCCACCGTGCTGCTCGGCCTGCTCGCCGTCCTCGCCGCCCTGCTGATCTCCGTCCGGATCGGCCGCGGACTGGTCGCCGAACTGCACGCCCTGCGCAACTCCGCCCTCGAACTCGCCGGACGCCGACTCCCCGCCACCATGCGCAGGCTGAGGTCCGGCCAAGAGGTCGACGTGGACGCCGAGGCGCCGCTGCGCGACCACGGCGGCGACGAGATCGGCCAGGTCCACCAGGCCCTCGACACCGTGCAGCGGGCCGCCGTCACCGCCGCCGTCGAACGCGCCGAAGTGCTCTCCGGCGTCTCCGGCGTCTTCGTCAACCTCGCCCGCCGCAGCCAGGTCCTGGTGCACCGCCAGCTCACCCTGCTCGACGCCATGGAACGCCGCACCGAGGACCCCGCCGAACTCGACGACCTGTTCCGGCTCGACCACCTCACCACCCGGATGCGCCGGCACGCCGAAGGCCTGATCATCCTCTCCGGCGCCGCCCCCGGCCGCGCCTGGCGCAAACCCGTCCCGCTCACCGACGTGGTCCGCGCCGCCGTCGCCGAGGTCGAGGAGTACGCCCGGATCGACGTCCACCGCCTCCCGCACGCCGCCGTCACCGGCCCCGCCGTCGCCGACCTCACCCACCTGCTCGCCGAACTCGTCGAGAACGCCACCGGGTTCTCGCCCCCGCACACCAAGGTGCACATCCGCGGCGAACAGGTCGGCACCGGCTACGCCGTCGAGATCGAGGACCGCGGCCTCGGCATGGGCCCCGAAGCCCTCGCCGACGCCAACCGGCGGATCGCCGTCGGCGACCGGATCGACCTGTTCGACAGCGACCGGCTCGGCCTGTTCGTGGTCAGCCGCCTCGCCCAACGGCACGGCGTCAAGGTCGCCCTGCGGCCGTCCCCCTACGGCGGCACCACCGCCGTCGTGCTGCTCCCCACCGACCTGCTCGACCCGCGCGGCGCGGACGACGGCGCGCCCGCCGAGCCCGTCGCGGATGCCGAACCCGCCCGCCCCGCACGGCCGTTGACGCCGACGGCGCCCGAAACGCGGCGGTCCGCCACCGCGCTCGCCGAACCGCCCGCACCGGTCCTGCCGCCCGCACTGGTCCTGCCGCCCGCGCCCGTGCTGCCGCTCGCCCTCGCGCTGGCGCCCGCCGCGCTCCCGCCGGCCGCCGACGGGGAGGACCGACTCCCGCGCCGGGTCCGGCAGGCCAGCCTCGCGCCGCAACTGCGCGAAGCCCCCGCACCGGACCCCCGGCCCGGGCTGCGGTCCGCCGCGCCGGCCGAGCGCGACCCCGAACAGGCCCGCACCGCCATGGCCGCATTCCAGCGCGGCTGGGCCCGCGGCAGCGCCCCCGCCCCTTCCGACGCAGGAGACCGCCACCGATGATCGGCACCACCTACCACAGCGGCGAACTCAACTGGCTGCTCGACGAGTTGGTCACCCGCACCGCCCAGGTCAGGTGCGCCGTGATGCTCTCCGCCGACGGACTGTCGATGGGCAACTCGGCCGGCCTGGCCCGCGAGGACACCGAACACCTGGCCGCCGTCGCCTCCGGCTTCCACAGCCTCGCCAAGGGCGCGGGCCGGCACTTCGACGCCGGCCGGGTCCGCCAGACCATGGTCGAGCTGGACCGCGGCTACCTGCTCGTCGCGGCCGCCGGGCAGGCCTCCTGCCTGGCCGTCTTCGCCGGACCCGACGCCGATCTCGGCCTGGTCGCCTACGAGATGGCCCGCCTGGTGCGCCGCGTCGGCGAACACCTGCACGCCGCCCCGCGCGACCCCCGGGAAGGGTGAGCCCGTTGGCCTACCCGCCGCGCCATTACCTGCCCGGCTCCGCGTCCGGCTACCCGCCGCCGCCCGACCTCCCCGTCCAGTGGTACGACGAGGCCGCCGGCCCGATGGTCCGTCCCTACGCGCTCACCAAGGGCCGCACCCGCCCCGGACAGCCCTTCGACCTGATCGCCCTGGTCGTCACCGACGTCCCCGACCCGGCCGTCCTGCCGATCGGCCCCGAACCGGCCGCCATCCTGCACCTGTGCCGCGGCAACGCCCTGTCCGTCGCCGAGATCGCCGCCGACCTCGACCTGCCGCTCGGCGTGGTCCGGGTCCTGCTCGGCGACCTCCTCGACGCCGAACTCGTCCGGGTCAGCCGCCCCGTCCCACCGGCCCTGCTCCCGCACGAACACATCCTCCAGGAGGTCGTCCATGGACTTCGCGCGCTCTGACAGCACCGACCTCGCCCTGAAGATCCTGGTGGCGGGCGGCTTCGGCGTCGGCAAGACCACCCTGGTCGGGGCCGTCAGCGAGATCAGACCGCTGCGCACCGAGGAGCAGTTGACCACCGCCGGCGCCCACGTCGACGACCTCGGCGGGGTCGAACGCAAGACCACCACCACCGTCGCCATGGACTTCGGCCGGATCACCATCCGCGAGGGCCTGTCCGTCTACCTGTTCGGCACCCCCGGCCAGGACCGCTTCTGGTTCCTCTGGGACGAACTCGCGCAGGGCGCGCTCGGCGCCGTCGTGCTCGCCGACACCCGCCGCCTCACCGACTGCTTCCCCGCCGTCGACTTCTTCGAGCACCGCGGCATCCCATTCGTGGTCGCCGTCAACCACTTCGACGGCACCCGGACCTTCCACCCCGACGAGGTCTCCCGGGCGCTCGACCTCGACGGGGACACCCCCGTGGTGCTGTGCGACGCGCGGGAGCGGGGCTCGGGAAAGACCGTGCTGATCACGCTCGTCGAGCACGCCGGGAAGGTGCACGCGGCCAGAGTGCTGGCGGAGACCGGTGCCTGAAACCGCCGCCTGAAACCGCCGCCTGAACCCGCCGACGCCCCCGGGACGATCCGGTTCGCGGGGACCGGACCGCAGGGGGAACCTGGACGAGGGGCCACACTCTCGTACCGCAGGAGGACGGCATGACCACGGCCAAGGACATCATGCACCCCGGTGCCCACTGGATCACCAGGAACGAGACGCTGCAGCGCGCCGCCCAGCTGATGAACACGCTGAACGTGGGCGCGCTGCCGGTCGGCGACGAGACCCACGACGAACGGCTCTGCGGCATCATCACCGACCGCGACATCGTCGTGAAGTGCGTCGCGCGCGGCCAGAACCCGGCCGAGTGCACGGCGGCCGACATCATCGAGGGCATGCCGCGCTGGATCGACGCGGACGCGGGCCTCGACGACGTGCTCCGCGAGATGGAGAGCCACCGCATCCGCCGACTCCCCGTGATCGAGAACAAGCGGATGGTCGGCATGATCAGCGAAGCGGACCTGGCCAGGCACCTCCCGGACGAGCAGTTCGCCGAGTTCGCCGAGCACGTCTACGCGGCCAGCCCGGTGTAGGCCGCTCGGGGTCACTCGGCGGTCGGCGCACCCGCGACGCGGCGCTCGCCGCCGTTGCGCTGCTGCCACAGGCGGTAGACGTCGACGGCGTCCACCCGGTCGTCGTGCCGCATCGGCAGCCGGCGCTCCTGCCACGGCTTGGCGAACTCCCCGTAGAACGAGTCGAGTTCGAAGTACTTCCGGTCGTCGACGTAGTGCGGCCGGTACGCGTCGCGGGTGGTGAGGAAGACCACCTCGTCCGGCGAGCAGTAGTAGAGCGAGCCCAGGCACATCGGGCACGGGTGGGCCAGCACGTAGATGGTGGTCCCGGTCAGGTGCTCGGTGCCGAGCCGGGTGCAGGCCTCGCGGATGGCGAGGATCTCGGCGTGCGCCGTCGGATCGCCGGTCTGGGCGACCAGGTTGGGGCTCTCGGCGAGGATCTCGCCGTCCTTGACGATGACGGTCGCGAAGGGGCGGCCGCCGTCGAGGACGTTCCGGCGGGCGAGGTCGATGGTGCGGCGGGCGAAGTCCACGGTGGCTCCTCGGAGTCGGGAGGGGCGGGCCGGCCGGCCCGCCCCTCGGCGTGAGCGGGGTGTCGGAACGTCGGAACGGTCCGGTGGCGTCGGAACGGCTCGGTGGTGTCAGAACGGCTTGGTGGGGAGGTACTTGCCGTCCAGGGTGATGACGGCGCGCTCGCCGCCGTCCGGGTCGGCGACCTTCTTCACGTCCAGCCGGAAGTTGATGGCGGAGATGATGCCGTCGCCGAACTGCTCGTGGACCAGGGCCTTCAGCGTGGTGCCGTAGACCTGGAGCATCTCGTAGAAGCGGTACATCGTCGGGTCGGTCGGGATGCGGTCGGGCATCGAGCCGCGCAGCGGGATGGTCTGCAGCAGCATCGCGTCGTCGTCGTCCAGGCCGAGGAGCGCGGCGACGGCCTCGGCGGACTCCTTCGGCAGGGGGTGCTGGCCGAGCACGGCGGCGGTGGTGAAGGCGACGGACAGGCCGGACGCGTCGGCGATCTGCTGCCAGGCGAGGTCCTTGCGGGTCTTGGCGTCGACGGCCTTGGCGGCCAGGGCCTCGCGGGCGGTCGGGGAGAACTGGGCGTGGGGCATGGCGGATTCCTTCGGGGATCAGGCCGCGACGGCGGCGGGGGTGAGGTCGTCGATGCGACCGGTGGGGATGTCGTAGACCCAGCCGTGCAGCGCGACCCGGTGCGCCGCCAGGGCGCGGGCCACGGACGGGTGGGTGGCGAGATTGGCCAGCTGGGCGAGGACGTTCGCGCGGACCAGGGCCGGGACGCCGCCGTCGGCGGCCGTGCGCGCCACGGAGGCGTCCGCGTGGCGCAGCCAGGACGCGACGGCCGGCGCCGCGGCGAGGTCCCGGCCCTCGGCGAGGGCGGTCATCGCGCCGCACGCGGAGTGGCCGCAGACGATGACGTCCCGCACCCCCAGGACCGCGACGGCGTACTCGATGCTGGCGGAGATCCCGTCGGCCCCGGGCGTGTAGGCGGGCACCAGGTTGCCGGCGGTGCGGACGACGAACAGCTCGCCGGGTTCGGCGCCGGTGATCAGCTCCGGGACGACCCGGGCGTCCGAGCAGCCGATGAACAGCGTGCCCGGGGTGTGGTGGGTGGCCAGACGGGCGAAGAGGTCCCGCTTGGCCGGGAAGACGTCGCGTTGGAAACGGGCGACGCCGTCGGTGATGTCCTGCATGGTGGTGGTCACTCCCTTCGAGAGCGAGTACCGGCCTCGGTGGGCTGGTGAGATCCACCATGCATGACCTGCACCCATAGCGTCCAAGAGCTGTAAGCCATGGTTGTTATTGGTCGTATCTATAGTGGTGGGCATGGCTTCCCTGGCTTCCCCGGTCTCCGTCGAACTGCGTCACCTGCGCTACCTGCTCGCCGTGGCCGAGCAGGGCAACTTCACCCGCGCCGCCGAGGAGCTGCACATCTCGCAGCCCACGCTGTCCCAGCAGATCAAGCAGCTGGAGAAGACCCTCGGCGTCCAACTGCTGGACCGCACCGGCCGCACCGTGCGACTCACCGACGCCGGCGCGGTCTACACCGACCACGCCCGCCGCGCGCTGCGCGACCTCGCCGCCGCCGAACGCGCCGTCCACGACGTCCAGGACCTGAGCCGCGGCCACCTGCGCCTCGGCGTCACCCCCACGTTCACCGCCTACCTGGTCGGCCCGCTCACCGCCGCGCTGCACACCCGGCACCCCGGCGTCGGCCTCACGCTCACCGAGACCACCCAGGACCGCGTCGAAGCCGCCCTCCTCGCCGACGAACTCGACCTCGGCATCGCCTTCGTCGGCGCCCACCTGCCCGGCGTGGCGGGCACCGCGCTGTTCACCGAGACACTCGGCCTGGTCGCCTCCGCCGCACGCGCCCGCACACTGCCCGACCCACTGCCGGTGAGCGCCCTCCGCGACGAACAACTCGCGCTACTGACAGGCGACTTCGCCACCCGCGGCCACATCGACGAGTACTTCGCGCGGCACCGCAGCACCCCGCGCATCACGGTCGAGGCCAACTCCATCCAGGCCCTCACCGAGATCGTCCGCCGCACCGACCTGGCCACCGTCCTGCCCGACGCCATCACCGACGACCACCCGCACCTCGCCCCCGTCCCGCTCGACCCGCCCCTGCCGACCCGCACCGTCACCCTGCTGCACCGCGAGGGCGCCTACCGCAGCGCGGCAAGCCGGGCGTTCACCCGCCTCGTACAGGACCTGGTGCGGGCCCGCGGCTACACGCCGGCGTGACGGGCATATTCGGTGGACGGCGTTCGGGCCCCGTCGGCTAGCATTCCCGGCATGTTCCTCCTCCGTGACTAGGACCCCGCACGGCGACCGCCCACCAGGACCGGTGGCGCGGTGCCTTCGGCGTCCCTGTTCACCGGCGCGCGCTGCGCCGTTCTCTTCGAGGAACTCTTCGATGTCTTCGTCCTATTGGGCTGTTCTGCGCACCCCTGGTGCCGCCCGGCTGTTCGGTGCGGCCCTGATCGGCCGCCTCTCCTACGGCACCGTCTCGCTGTCGCTGCTGCTCGCCGTCGCCGGCACCACCGGCTCGTACGCGCGGGCCGGCTGGGTGATGGCGGTGTTCTCCACCGTCAGCGTTCTGCTGTCCCCGGCCCGGGCGGGGCTGGTCGACCGGTACGGGCCGCGACGCGCCCTGCCGCCGATGGCCGCCGGGTACGCGCTCACCCTGGTCGGGCTGGCCGCCGCCACCTGGAGCTCGGGCACCCCGTACCCCGTCCTGCTGGTGCTGGCCGCGGCGGCGGGCGGGTGCGCGCCGCCGCTCGGGCCGGTCACCCGCGCGCAGTGGAGCCGGCTGGTGACGGACCCCGAACTGCGCCGCCGGGCCTACAGTCTCGACACCGTCGCCGAGGAACTCCTGTACGTCACCGGCCCGTTGCTGGCGGGCGTGCTCGCGGCGGCGGCCCGTCCGGCGGCCGGCGTGCTGCTCAGCGCGGTGCTCGTCCTCGGCGGGACGATCGCGCTGGCGGTCACGGTGCCGCGGGAAGCGGCGGTCGATCGGGCCGACACCGCGGAGCAGGGCGGCAGTTCGAGCACGCGGGGGCTGCTGGTCCGGGCCCGGCAGCCGCTGGCGGCAGCCGCCGGCGTCGGCGCGGGTCTCGGCGCTTTCGCCCTGCTGGCCGTGGTGTTCGCGGGCCGGCACGGGCGGGACGCCGACGTCGCCTGGGTGGAGGCCGCGCTCGCCGCGGGCAGCGCGATCGGCGGCCTCGCCCTCGGCGCCGTCAACTGGCGTGCGGCGGCCGGGAATCGGCTCGCCGTGCTGACCGCCGTGCTCGGCGCCGCACTCGCCCTCGCGGCGCTCGCCCCGAACCTCCCCGTCCTGGCCGTCGTCGCCGCAGTCGCCGGCCTGGCCGTCGCCCCGACGCTGACCACCGCCTACCTGCTCACCGACGAGATCGCTCTGCCCGAGCAGCGCACCCGGGCCGGAGCCTGGGTCAACACGGCCTTCAACGCGGGCGGTTCGGCCTCCACGGCGCTGGTCGGCCTGCTCACCGAACACGTTCCCCTCTCCGTCTGCCTCCTCCTCGCCGCCGCCCCCGTCCTCGCCGCGCTCGCCGCCGCCCCCACCTGGCGCCCGCGCCCCGCCCACGACCGCACGGTCCCGGCGAAGGGCTGACGCCAGGCCGGGTCCCGGACGAGGGCTGCCGCTCGTCCGGGGCCGCGCGGTCTCAACTGTGCTGCGTGTCACGGTGGTTCGAGAGCGGGGGCGGGGGTGGTTCTCCTCGCGGATCGCGGGTCGCGGGTCGCGGGTCGCGGTGTCAGGCGAGGGAGTCGAGGGCGGCCCTGGTGGCCTGGGCGATCAGGTCGTCGTCCGAGGCGGCGTCCTGCCGGGGTCGGTCGGACAGCACGGCGACGACCACGGGCGCGCGGCCGCCGTCCGGCCAGAGGACGGCGATGTCGTTGCGGGTGCCGTAGGCGGCGTTGCCGGTCCGGTCGCCGACCTTCCACCCGGCGGGGACGCCGGCGCGGATGTACGGGCCGCCGGTGGTGTTGGCGACCATCAGCTCGGCGAGCAACTGCCGCCGGGCGGCGGGAAGGACGTCGTCGAGGACGTACCGGCGCAGGTCGGCGGCGAGGACGCGGGGCGTGCTGGTGTCCCGGGTGTCGCCCGGGGTGGCCGAGTTGAGGCCCGGCTCGGTGCGGCTGACCTCGGTGGTCGTGTCGCCGAGTTCGCGCAGGGCCTGCTGGAGCGCGGCGGGGCCGCCGAGTTGGTCCGTGACGAGGTTGGCGGCGGTGTTGTCGCTGCGATCGAGGGACGCGGCCAGCAGGTCGCGCACGGTCATGCCGGTCGCCACGTGTTCCGAGGTGACCGGCGCCCACGTCAGCACGTCCTCCTGGCGGTACGTCACCACCTTGTCGAGGTCCGCGTCGGACGCGCGGCGCAGCAGCGCGCCCGCGGCCAGCGCCTTGTAGGTGGAGGCGAACGCGAACCGCTCGTCCGCCCGGTAGGCGACCTCCCGCCCGCTGCCGGTGTCCAGCAGGTACACGCCGAGGCGGGCGCCGAAGTGCTGCTCCAGCCGGCGGAAGGACTCGGCCGTCGGCGCGACCGAGGCGGTGGGCGCGGCGGTGGCGGGCGCGGTCGTGGGCGCGGTCGTGGGCGCCGGCTGTGCGCAGCCGGCCAGCAGGCCGACCGCGAGGAGCGGGGCTGCGAGCAGCGCGGTGCGGCGCTGCGCGGTGCGGCGCTGCGCGGTGCGGGGCTTCGTGAAGAGCATGGCCGACAGCCTGCCGCCGCCCGACCCATTCGCACAAAGACAGAGTCGGCACCTTTCATGCGTTCTCCGCATACGCTGCGGTGGTGGCCGGGAACTGATGCGCCGTACTGTCGCCGCCCCGTCGGCGCTGGTCATCGGCCTGCCGCTGCCGACCGCCTGCGCCTCCGGGGAGCCGGCCGCCTCCGGGGGCCTTCCGCCTCGGGGCCGGTGGCCGGACCATCCACCGGCCGACCGAAGCTGGAGATCGCGCTCCCCACCGACAGCGAGGCCTGGAACGCCACCGCGTCCAGGTCACCGTCCGCCGATCCGGTCGTTCGGCCCGTCCGCCGGCCCATCCGCCGGCCCATCCGCCGGCCCGGGAGTCGGGTGGGTCGAGGACGGCGCGGAGCCGGTCGGTCGACTGCCGCCCGCATCACCGGCCCGTTGAGGGGAGTTGGCCGACGCGGTCGACGGCGGCCTTCGCGAGGACCGCCGAGGCGCCGACCACCGTCCCGGCCGGCCCTGCCTCGCCGGCCTCGGCGAGGACCGTGCGCTCGCCGAGGAACGCGTACGTGGTCCGGTCGAAGACCCACTGAGTCTGCTGCCCGTGCGCCGTACGCGCCACGGCGACGCCTTCGCGTCCGGCGGCGTCGACGGCCGAAGCAACCTCCGTGACCCCCGGAATCCGCCCGGCGGCCCGGTAGAGCGCGGCGCTGACCTGCGGCGGCGCCCAGGTCTCGGCCAGCAGGTCGCCGATCGCCGTGAACGCCCGCTGGTCCGGGTCCTGGCCCTCGCCGCGGGTCTGTTCCCTGATCAGCTTCAGCAGGGCGTCCGGGTCGGTGGGCAGCGAGGCGACGTACGCGTTGGTCGGTTCACCGATCGACGGACCGCTCCCGCGCGGGGTGTCGGGCCCGGCGGTCCCTCCCGGCCGGTCGAGGTGGAGGACCGGTCCGTTCTCGCCGAGCCGGGTGTCGGGCCCGCCCTCCTCGCGCAGCAGACCGGGGCGGCTGCCGTCGGCGGACAGCCAGACCTGCCGGGTGTGTACGGGGGCGATGGTCACGGGACCGCCTGCCGTGCTCTGGGCCGCGTAGGCGACCCTGCTCTCGACGTAGACGAACTGGTCGGCGCGGACCGTCGACTGCTCTGCTCCGGCGGCGGCGAGCGCGATGTGGTCGAGCAGCCGTACCGCGTGGGAGGTGCCGGCGGCGCCACCCCCGGTCACCGCCACGCGGTCGTGCCCGGCCGAACCCCCAAGGTCCACCGTCGCGACGCCGACGACCGCGAGGGCGCAGGCGAGCGCCGGCACCGCGATCCGGACCGGACGCCGGGTGGCGCCGCCCCGCGGTTCGGCGGACGCGGCGGCCCTGCGCAACACCTCCCGTCTCAGCAGCAGTTGACGATCCGCGTCCAGGCCGGGCACCGTCGGCGGGGGCAGCAGCTCGGCGAGTTCGCGGCGCTCGTCCTGCGCGGAGGACGGACACTGCGTATCGCGCCGTGGGGTCGCGTTCATCCGTGGCTCTCCTGGATCGAGTGGATCGACGGCCGGAGCGCGGGGATGCGGCCCGGTACGGGCAGGGCGGTGACGGCGGAAGGGGTCCGCCCCTCCGCCGCAGGGGGCTTTCCGGTTCCGGTGTGCCGGTGCCGGTGCCGGTACCGGTGCCGCGCCGACGGGACGCGGGCCTCGGCCCTGGCCCTGGCTTCGACCTTGGCCTGGGCCCTGGCTTCCGCCTCGGTGAGTTCACGCAGTCGGGCCCGGGCCCGGGAGAGCCGCGAGCGGACGGTGCCGACCGGCGTGCCGAGCGCCTCGGCCGCGCTCGCGTAGTCCAGCCCGGCCCACACCACGAGGGTGAAGACCTCCCGGTCGCGGCGCCGGAGCCGGGCGAGCGCGCGGTGCGCGGCACGCAGGTGCTCGACGTCCGCGAGGTGCGCGACCAGGTCGTCGGCGAAGTCCGGGACCAAGCCGCGTTCCGGGAGCCGGGCGAGCGCGATGTCACGGCGCCGGCGGGCCCGGGCGGTGCGGCGCATGATGTTGGTCGCGATCCCCAGCAGCCACGGGCGCAGCCCGTCACCGTCGGGGTGCAGTCTCTCCCGGCCCCGCCACGCCTCCAGGAAGGTCGTCGAGACGACGTCCTCGGCCTCCGCCCAGTCGCCCGTCACGCGGAGGGCGTAGCGGTACAACACCTGGGCGTGCTCGTCGTACAGCTCGCCCAGGACGTCGGGGTCGCCGCGGCGGAGACGCGTTCTCATGAGTGCTTCCACACTCTGCCCTGCCCGATCCGCCGCCCCGGTTCCGGTGACCTGTGTCACAGGCGCCGGCCGCGCCCCCCGGGGGGCCGCCCCGCTCCGGATGTGGTCCGGCTCACAGGAACTCCGGAGCCGGTCCGAGCAGTACAGAGCATGACCACTACTTCCGTCCCCCGCTCCGTCCCTCGTTCCGTTCCCCGCCGCAGCGCCCTCCGGGCCCTGGCCGTCGCCGTCGCCCTGGTCGGCGCCTCGACTCCCGCCTTCGGCAGCGCGGCCTTCGCCGCGGAGCCGCAGACGTACACCCTCACCATCAAACACGTGGACCGCGCCGGCCAACCGGCCGCGAAGTACCGCACCCATGTCGCCGGGGTCTTCAAGGACGGCGGCGAGGAGTTCCTCGAGCAGCAGGACGCCTCCGGCGTCACCACCGTGCGGCTGCCCAAGGGCCGGTACCTGCTGGACAGCACCCTGAGCTCGACCCAGGGGGCGAACGGCACGATCGGGACGGACTGGATCGTCCAACCGCGCCTCGACCTCGACCGGGACACCACCGTCACCGTCGACGCGCGGACCACCGTCCCCGTCGACGTCCGCCCCCCGGACGGCTCCGCGAGCTTCGTGTACGGTTCGACGTTCGTCGAGGTCACACACCAGGGTGTCACCAGGAGCGGCAACGTCTTCAACGGGTCGCCGAACCTGCGCGTGGCCCACCTGGGACCCGAGACCGAAGCCGGGGCGCTGAAGCAGTGGATCGACGTCAACTGGAAGACCGACACCGTCAACTACGCGCTCGGCCGGACCTTCACCGGCACCCGTGCGCTGACCGGGCTCACCCGGCACTACTCCGCCCAGGAGCTGGCCACCCTGAACATCCGTAGCGCCGTCGGGCCGGGCAGCACGGGGACCACGCGCTTCAGCCTCCTGCCGACCGACGGAACGGCCCTCGGCGTCTCCCAGTCCATGCCGACACCCGGCACCGCCACCTTCCTCGTCGCACCCGAGCGCGGCACCTGGGACATCGGCTTCACCGTCCCCCGCGCCGACGGCACCGCGCCGAACTACTACACCGCCGACCGCATCGCCGTACGGGCCGGGGCCACGATCACCCAGACCTTCGACGGCCCGGTCTTCGGCCCCGCGCTCACCGACCGTCCCGCCGTCTCACGCGACGGCGACCGAATCACCGCGAACGTCCCGCTGCTCGCCGACGGCGACGGCCACGCGCCGTGGAGCCCGTCGTTCGACACCGCGTACACGTCGCTGTACCGCGACGGTGTGCTGGTCGGCGCCGCGTCCGACGCACCCGGACGCGGCGAGTTCACCGTGCCCTCGGGCAAGGCCTCGTACCGCCTGGCCACCACGGTGACCCGCAAGGCCGCGGCCGGCGCGACCACCCGCGTGAACGCGCTCTGGACCTTCGCCTCGGCCACCACGACCGGGCCGACCGCGCTCCCGGTGAGCGTCGTGCGGTTCTCTCCCGAGCTCAGCCCGGCCGGCACCGCGGCGGGCGGCAGTGCGCTCCGGATTCCGGTCACCGTGCAGGGAGCCGCCGCGGACGGACGCACCCGCTCGCTGGCCGTCTCGGCCTCCACCGACGGCGGCGCCTCGTGGACCCGCCTCCCGCTCGAAGCGGGCGCGGTGACGGTCCAGAACCCGTCGGCCGGCACCGGTGTCTCCCTGCGCGCCGAGCTGACCGACGCCGACGGCAACACCCTCGACCAGACCATCACCGACGCCTACCGCACCCAGTGACGCCGTCGGCCGCCTGAGGCCCCTCCTGGAACCGCCGGGAACCGCCGGGCCGATTCGGCCTCGCACGGCGCGGATCGCACCTGGTTGACGGGTGGCCGGACCACTTCCCCGGTCCGGCCACCCGTTGCGGTCACCGGCCTGCGACTCGTCCAGCAGCTCTCCGGCGCCCGGGGTCACGAGGTCGGTACGTACCGGCTGCGGGCACGCCGAGGCAGGAGATCCCGTGACGGACCGTCACCGTCGCGTCGCCGGGCCGCGCCCGCGGTGCGGCCGTACATTGAGCGGATGATCGTCGACAGCAGGACGGGGCCGGGGCGGTACGGGTGGGGGCCGTCCGGGCAGTGGCTCGCCGCGCGGGGGCGGTGGGAGGAGCTGGTGGAACGGTTCCGCCTGGCCAGGGCACTCGGCGACGCGCTCGCGGCGCCGCTCGGGCACCTGGTGGCGTACGGCGCGCCCGCCGAGATCGCGGCCCGCCTGTTCGACCCCGCCGCCGGGCCCGGCACGGCGGCGACGGCGGGCGACCACGACGCCGGTCCGCTGTGGGAGGTGCTCGCCACCCGCCACCCCTGGCCGGTGCTGGCCGCACTGCCGCTGCCGCCCGAGATCCGCCGCCTGGCCGCGCACACCCGCGCCCTGCTCGGCGAGGACGGGGACGGGGACGGCACCGAGTTCCGGCTGCGCCCCTGGGAGGACGTCGGGTGGGAACGCGACACCCGGGTCCGCGAGTACCTGCCCGGCGGCGGCGCGCGGCGCGCCCTGCACCTGGCACCGCCCACCCGCGAAGGCCTCGGCGTCATCGAACTGCCGTCCCCCGGCGCCCGGTTGACCGGCCTTCCGGCGACCGCGCTGCTCGCCGCGCTGGCCGAGTGGACCACCGCCGTGTGCGTACGCGGTCGCGCCACCGACGCCGCCGCGCAGCTCGCCGCCGGGCCGGACGTCACCGGCGGGCAGCTGCCGTTCGCCGCGCTGTACCCGGCCCTGGTCCACCTCGCCTCCGCCCGCCGTGACCGCGGCGCGGCCCAAGGGCGGCTCGCCGTACGGCAGTTGCTCACCGCGATGGACTGCACCGCCACCCCGGGCGCGACCGCCGTCGACGCCCTGGTCGGCCGCCTGCACTGCCTGGCCTGGACCGAGCCCGGCGACGAGCTGCGCCACCTGCACCTCGCCCTGGAGGACCCCGCCACCGGCCTCGCCTGGGCGCTGTCCGGCACCACCTCCGAGCCGGCCTGACGCCCCGAGCCGGCCCGGCACCCATAGCCGGCCCGGCACCCATGAGCCGGCCCGACACCCTTGAGTCGGCCCGGCATTCGCGCGGAGAACGGCGACGCCCCCGCCGGCGTCCGGGGCGAACCCGGAGCGCCGACGGGGGCGTCGACCCGTCTCGGACGAGGCCGTCAGGCGGCCGGCTCCACCGCCGGGGCCTGCGCCTGGGCGGGCACCGCGGCGTCCGCGGCGTCCGCGGCCGCAGCCGCGCCCTCGTCGTACGGCAGCGCGCCGGACAGCACGGCGTTCATCCGCTCACGGTCGAGCTCGCCCGTCCAGTGGCCGATCAGCACGGTGGCCGCTGCGTTGCCCGCGAAGTTGGTCATCGCGCGGGCCTCCGACATGAAGCGGTCGATGCCGACGATCAGGCCGACGCCGTCGACCAGCGCGGGCTTGTGCGACTGCAGGCCGCCGGCCAGCGTGGCCAGGCCCGCGCCGGTGACGCCCGCCGCGCCCTTGGAGGCGATCACCATGAACAGCAGCAGGGACAGCTGCTCGCCGATCGACATCGGCTTGTCCATCGCCTCGGAGATGAAGATCGACGCCATGGTCAGGTAGATCGCGGTGCCGTCCAGGTTGAAGCTGTAGCCGGTCGGCACGGTGATGCCGACGACCGGACGGCTCACCCCGAGGTGCTCCATCTTGGAGATCAGCCGGGGCAGCGCGCTCTCGGAGGACGAGGTGGACAGGATCAGCAGGAACTCGCGGCCCAGGTAGCGCAGCAGCGAGAAGACGTTCACCCCGGCGGCCAGCCGGAGCAGCAGGCCGAGCACCACGACCACGAACAGCACGCAGGTCACGTAGAAGCCGATCATGATCACGGCGAGGCTCTTCAGCGCGGCCGTGCCGGTGGCGCCGACCACCGCCGCCATCGCGCCGAACGCGCCGATCGGGGCCACCCACATGATCATCGACATCACCCGGAACACCAGCTTCTGCAGGTGCTCCACGCCGCGCAGGATCGGCGCGCCGGCCTTGCCCATGCCCTGCAGCGCGAAACCGACCAGCAGCGCCACCAGCAGCGTCTGCAGCACCTGGCCCTCGGTCAGCGCCGACACCAGGGTGTGCGGGATGATCCCGAGCAGGAAGTCGGTGGTGGACGACGCGCCCGCCACCGCCTGCGCGTGCCCGGACTTCGCCAGCGCCGCCGTCAGGTGCAGCCCGCTGCCCGGCTCCAGCAGGTTGCCCACCAGCAGGCCGATGCCGAGCGCCACCGTCGAGGTCAGCAGGAAGTAGCCGAGCGCCAGGCCGCCGACCCGGCCGACCTTCGCCGCCTTGGAGACCGAACCCACACCCAGCACGATGGTGCAGAAGATCACCGGGGAGATCATCATCTTGATCAGGTTGACGAAGCCGGTGCCGACCGGCTTCAGCTCCACCGCGAACTTCGGCGCGGCCAGACCCACCACGATCGCCGCGATCACTGCGGCGATCACCGCCAGGTACAGATAGTGGGTCCGGTCCGATCTATTCTTCGGCTTCCCGTTCGTGGTGGGGGTGGCGGTCATCCGCTCGGCTCCTTCGCCGCTAGGCTCGCACCGCGTCCTTGAGGGGGGTGGACGCGACCGGCCCGTGGGTGGCGGGCCGCGCATGACTATTCGCCCCGCCGTGAGGGACGTCACGGTTACGTTCATAGTGTTCACGGGTACCGCGGACGTCGTGACAGGCCCGTGACCGGGCACACTTGTCGTCATGCACCCGACCGGCCCGACCCCCGCTGCCGCCCGCCCACGCAGGCGCCGCAGCCTGGCCGGACGGCTGTTCGCCGTCCAGGTGGTCATCGTCGGGGCCGTGGTCGCCGGCGGCGCCGTCCTCGCCTACCTGTTCACCGCCGGCCGCGCCGAGGACACCGCCCGCCACGAGGCCACCGCCGTCGCGCTGTCCGTCGCCGACTCCCCGACCGTCCGCACCGCCGTCACCGGACCCGACCCCAGCGCCGTCCTCCAGCCGTACGCCCAGCAGGTCCGCTCCGACACCAGCGTCGACTTCGTCACCGTCATGGACACCGACGGAATCCGCTGGACCCACCCCGACCCCGCGCAGATCGGCCGGCCCTTCCTCGGCCACATCGACCAGGCCCGGCTCGGCCGCCTCCAGCAGGAGACCTACACCGGCACCCTCGGCCCGTCCGTCCGCGTCGTCGCCCCCGTCTACGACGACGGACACCACGTGGTCGCCCTGGTCAGCGCCGGCATCACCGTCGACAACATCTCCGCCCGGCTGCGCACCCCCCTGCTCGCCCTCGCGGGCATCGCCGGCGGCGCCCTCGCCCTCGGCGCCACCGCGAGCTACCTGGTCGCCACCCGGCTGCGCCGCCACACCCACGGCATGGACGCCGTGGAACTCGCCCACCTGTACGACTACCACCAGGCGACGCTGCACTCGGTGCGCGAAGGACTGGTGCTGCTCGACCGCGACCAGCGCGTGCTGCTGTGCAACGACGCCGCCCGCGAACTCCTCCGACTCGACGACAGCACAGCCGAGTTGACGGTGCGTCAGCTCGGGCTGCCGAGCTCGCTGAGCCGGGCGCTGGAGTCCGCCGAACCGGTCCGCGACGAAGTGCACCTGACCGCCGAACGCGTCCTGCTGGTCAACACCTCGTCCGTCGGACCCGGCCTCGGCAGTGTGGTCACCCTCCGCGACCACACCGAACTCCAGGGCCTCACCGGCGAGTTGGACACCGTCAAGGGCATCGCCGCGGCCCTTGACGCGCAGGCCCACGAAGCCGCCAACCGGCTGCACGCCGTGGTCTCGCTGATCGAACTCGGCCGCCACCGCGAGGCCGTGGAGTTCGCCACCGCCGAACTCGCCCTCGCCCAACGGCTCACCGACCAGGTGGTCGGCGCCGTCGGCGAACCCGTGCTCGCCGCCCTGCTGCTCGGCAAGGCCGCCCAGGCCGCCGAACGCGGCGTCGAACTCCACCTCACCGAGGACAGCCGGATCGACGACGGCGTCCTGCCCGACCGGCTCACCCCGCGCGACCTGGTCACCCTGCTCGGCAACCTGATCGACAACGCCGTCGACGCCGCCATCGAGAACGCCGCCCACGCCGCCCCCGAAGTCCGCGTCACCGCCCGCACCGACGACGGCCACCTGCTGCTCCGGGTCGCCGACACCGGCGCCGGCGTCGACCCCGCCGCCGCCGATGAGGTCTTCCGCCGCGGCTGGACCACCAAGCAGCACGGCCGCGGCCTCGGCCTCGCGCTGGTCGCCCAGACCGCCCGCCGCAACGGCGGCGACGTCCGCCTCGGCGAGCCCGGCCGCCACGACGGCGGCGCGGTGCTCACCGTCCGACTCCCGCTCCAGCGCCCGGCGGTGGACGCATGACCGACCGACCCGAACAGCGGCCGATCCGGGTCCTGGTGGTCGAGGACGACCCGGTCGCCGCCGACGCCCACGCCCGCTACGTCGCCGCCACCCCCGGCTTCGCCGTCGCCGCCGTCGCACACTCCCGCGTCGAAGCCGCCCGCGCCCTCGACCGCGCCCGGGAAGCCGACGCCCCCGTCGAGCTGATCCTGCTCGACCTCTACCTGCCCGACGGCCACGGCCTGCACCTGTGCGCCGCGCTGCGCGCCGCCGGGCACAGCGCCGACATCATCGCCGTCACCTCCGCCCGCGACCTCGCCACCGTCCGGCAGGCCGTCACCGCCGGCGTCGTCCAGTACCTGCTGAAGCCGTTCGGCGCCGCCGCCCTCGGCGACCGCCTCGGGCAGTACGCCCGCTACCGGGCCAGCCTCGGCCGCGACGGCGAGGCCCTCGGGCAGGACGAGGTCGACCGGGCCCTCGCGCTGCTGCGCGGCACCGACCGCACCAGCCTCCCCAAGGGCCTGACCGCCGCCACCCTGGACACCCTCGCCACTGCTTTGCGCACCGCCCCCGACGGCCTGTCCGCCGGGGCCGCCGCCGAGGCCACCGGCGTCTCCCGGATCACCGCCCGCCGCTACCTCGAACACCTCGTCACCACCGGCCACGCCACCCGCGAACCCCGCTACGGCCAGGTCGGCCGCCCCGAACTCGGCTACCGGTGGAAGCGCGACTGAGGCGTCGTCAGGCGCGTTGGGCGAGGACCAGGAAACGCTCCGGCTCGTCGGTGTAGGAAAGCGGTTTCCAACCGGCGGCCGTCAACCGGGGGAAGAGATTGTCGCGGGCCCGCAGGTCGTCCGGGGTGATCGGACGGCCGTGGCGGGCGGCGAGGGCGGCGCGGCCCACCGGGTGGTAGAGGGCGAGCCGGCCGCCCGGGCGGGTGACGCGGGCGAGTTCGCGCAGGCCGGCCTCCGGGCCCGGGAGATGGGAGATCAGGCCCGCCCCGAAGACCAGGTCGGCCGCCGCGTCCGGGAGCGGAAGCCGGGTGCAGTCGGCCCGGACCAGGGCGGCGTCGGCGCGGTGGGCGGCGGCCTGCGCCAGCATCTCCGGCGTCAGATCCACGCCCAGGACGGTGCCCGACGGCCCGACGGCGGCCCGCAGCAGCGGCAGCGCCCGGCCGGTGCCGCAGCCCGCGTCGATGGCGAACTGCCCTGCGGCCAGGCCGGTTTCGGCGATCGCGGCGGCGTAGCGCGGGCCGTCGTCCGGGAACTTCGCGTCCCAGCCCGCGGCGCGCTCGGCGAAGAACGCGCGGGTCTCGGCGAGTTCGCGGGCGTGGGCGTGGGCGTGGGCGTGGGCGGCGGTGCGGGCGCGGGTGTCGGCGTGGGTGCGCGTGTCGGCTTCGGGGGTCGGATCGTCCATGGCGGCAGGGTACTTGGGCGGTGGCCGTGACTTGACGTGGCCGCGCTCGTTGACGGGGTGGTGCCGGGGTGGTGCCGGAAGTGGTGCGTACTCACTCGGACGAGTGATCCAGGTCGGGTGGGGACGGTGCGCGAGGGCCGCGATAGTAAGGTGAGGCTTACCTAACTTCCACAAGGGAGCTCCGCTGTGACCCTCACCGTCGGCACCTCCGCCGCGCCCGCCGCCGACGCGATCCTGCGCCGCCAGCGCATCCGCGAGTCGGCCGCCCGCACCTACGCCCGGTCCTTCCCGATCGTCCCGGTGCGCGCGAACGGCATGACCGTGGAGGGCGCCGACGGCCGCCGCTACCTCGACTGCCTCTCCGGTGCCGGCACCCTCGCCCTCGGCCACAACCACCCCGTGGTGCTCGACGCGATCCGCCGCACCCTGGACAGCGGCGCCCCGCTCCACCTGCTCGACCTCGCCACCGCCGAGAAGGACGACTTCACCACCGCGCTGTTCGAGAGCCTCCCCGAGAAGTTCGCCGCCAAGGCCCGGATCCACTTCTGCGGCCCCGCCGGCACCGACGCCGTCGAAGCCGCCCTCAAGCTCATGCAGACCGCCACCGGCCGCCGCGGCGCACTCGCCTTCACCGGCGCCTACCACGGCATGACCGCCGGCGCCCTCGCCGTCACCGGCAACACCGCCGTCAAGGCCCCCCTGCCCAGCGGCGGCGACGTCACCCGGCTGCCCTACCCCTACGCCTACCGCTGCCCGTTCGGCGTCGGCGGCGAGCGCGGCGCGCAGCTCGCCTCGGCCTACACCGAGCGGCTGCTCGACGACCCGTCGGGCGGCGTCCTCCCGGCGGCCGCGATGATCCTCGAACCCGTCCAGGGCGAAGGCGGCGTCGTCCCCGCCCCCGACGAATGGCTGCGCGAGATGCGCCGGATCACCGCCGAACGCGGCATCCCGCTGATCGTCGACGAGGTGCAGACCGGCGTCGGCCGCACCGGCCGGATGTGGGCCGTCGAGCACAGCGGCATCGAGCCGGACGCGATGGTGCTCTCCAAGGCCATCGGCGGCAGCCTCCCGCTCGCGGTCGTCGTCTACCGCGAGGAGTACGACGGGTGGCGGCCCGGCGCGCACACCGGCACCTTCCGCGGCAACACCCTCGCGATGGCGGCCGGCGCGGCCACGCTCCGGCACATCGCCGCCAACGGGCTGGTCGCCCGCGCCGAGACCGTCGGCGCCCGGATCGCCGCCCGCCTCGACGGCGCCCGCGACCGCCTCCCCGTGATCGGCGACGTCCGCGGCCGGGGCCTGATGCTCGGCGTCGAACTCGTCGACCCGGCAGGCGAGTTCGACAGCTGCGGCGCACGCCCCGCGAACCCGGCGCTCGCCGTCCGGGTGCGCGAAGCCTGCCTCGCCCGCGGCCTGATCGTCGAACTCGGCGGCCGCCACGACGCCGTCCTGCGGCTGCTCCCGCCGCTCACCATCACCGACGAGCAGGCCGACGCCGTCCTCGAACGGCTCTGCGACGCCATCGAGTTCGCGATGCGGGAGCCTACGGCGGCGAACCGGGCGGGCTGACGGGGGAGGGCGGGGGAGAAGGGGAAGGGCGGGCCGGGGCGGGAAGGCTGCTCCGGACAGGCGTCGAAGTCGCGTGCTGATCGAACAGTTGGAAGTGAACGGACATGGTGGGGTTGACCGAACTCTCCGGTGGCGTGGGCGGGCCCGAGGCGTTGCGGCCGCTGCTCGCGCAGGTGCTGGCGGCGCTGACCGCCGGCGCGGTGCGGCGGGGCGGGCCGGTGCCGGCGGGGGAGCCGGTGGTGATCGGCGAGGTGGTGCGGGAGGCCCTGGCCAGAGCCCAAGGACCGGGCGCACTCGGCCAGTTGGTGGAACTGCTGGCGCACGGCGCGGCCGATCCGGCCGACCCGGCATGCGCCGCGCATCTGCACTGCCCGCCGCTGGCCCTCGCAGTCGCCGCCGACCTCGCCGTGAGCGCCCTCAACCCCTCCCAGGACTCCTGGGACCAGGCCCCCGCAGCCACCGCCCTGGAGGCCGAACTCCTCGCCGAAATGGCCCAGTTGGTCGGCTTCCGGCCGGACCGCGCGGCCGGCGTGCTGACCACCGGCGGCACCGAGTCCAACCTGATGGGGTTGATGCTGGCCCGCGACCAACGCCTCGGCCCCGACGTCGAGTTGAACGGCCTCCCGCGCACCGGCCGACCCCGGATCCTGGCCTCCGAGGCCGCCCACTTCTCCGTCCAGCGCGCCGCCGCCCTGCTCGGCCTCGGCGAACGGGCCGTCCGCGTCGTCCCCGTGGACCGCCAACTCCGCATGGACCCGGCCGCGTTGGCCGACGCGTTCGCCGAGATCGGCTGGGAGGGCGCCACCCCCGTCGCGGTGGTCGCCACCGCCGGCACCACCGACACCGGCGCCATCGACCCCCTGCACGCCGTCGCCGACCTCGCCGCCCGACACGGCACCTGGCTGCACGTCGACGCCGCGTACGGCGGCGGCGCACTCTTCTCCGACCGCCTCGCCCCACTGCTCGACGGCCTCGACCGGGCCGACTCGATCTCCCTCGACTGGCACAAACTCGGCTGGCAGCCCGCCGCCGCAGGCGTCTTCCTGGTCCGCGACGCCCGCACCTACGCCTCGCTCGCCCGCCGCGCCGTCTACCTCAACCCCGCCGACGACGAGGACGCCGGCTACCCCAGTCTGCTCGGCCAGTCGCTGCGCACCACCCGCCGGCCCGACGCCTTCAAACTCGCCGTCACGCTACGGGCGTTGGGCCGGGAAGGACTCGGCGAACTGGTCGACCGCTGCCACGACCTGGCCCGGAAGGCCGCCGAACTCGTGCGCGTCGAACCCGAGTTGGAGCTGCACTGCGACCCGATCCTGACCACCGTGGTGTTCCGGTACGCCGCGGCTTCGGCCGGGGCCACGGCCGAGGACAGCGACCACGTCAACGCGGAACTCCGCCGCCGCCTGCTGCGCACCGGCCGGGCCGTCGTCGGCCGCACCGAACTCCCGGGCACCGGCCCCGGTCGGGTGCGGCTGAAGCTGACGCTGCTCAACCCGCACACCACCGAACGGGAGGTCGCGGCGCTGCTGTCGGCCGTGGTGGCGAGCGGGCGCGCGGTCAGAAACCCCTGAGCAGGATCTCCCGGAGCGTCTCCCACTGGTCCGGGTCCGCCGCGACCAGCAGGCCGTCGGTGCCGCCGGGAGGCTCGGGCAGGTAGGGGGAGCCGTCGAAGCGGGCGGAACGGCCGCCGGCCTCGGTGATCAGGAGGGAGCCGGGGGCGTGGTCCCAGGGGAGGGTGCGCCAGTACAGGATGAAATCGCGCTCACCGGTGGCCACCAACGGGTACTCGATCCCGGCGGCGCGGCGGCCGGGATCGAGCGGGCCCAGCGCACGGGCGTTGTCGAGGAGGCGGTGGCTGGTCGGCGGAGCGAAGTAGCGGGTCTTCAGGATGCCGGTCCACGACTCCGGGCCGGTCGTGATCGGCCCCCGGACCAGGCGGCTCCCGTTCTGCCAGGCCCCGGCGCCGAGTTCGGCGGTGTACGCGGTGCCGGAGCACGGCTGCCAGATCCAGGCGGCGACCGTGCGGCCGCTGCGCACCAGCGAGGCCATCACCGCGTACGAGGGGTCGCCGGCGACGAAGTTCTTGGTGCCGTCCACCGGGTCCACCAGCCAGGCGGCGGGCTCCTCCAGCAACGCCCGGGCGAGCGCCGGGTCGGAGGCCACGGCCTCCTCGCCCACCACGGGGACGGGGAGCAGTTCGCGCAGGCGGCGGGTGATGATCCGCTCGGCGTCCCGGTCCGCGACGGTGACGACGTCGCCGGGCGCCTTCTCCATCACCTCGCCCTCGGCCAACGCACGGAACCGCGGCTCGACCGCCTCCGCCGCCGCCTCCACGAGGATCTCGGTGACCTTCTCCATCAACACGCCCGGGCTCCCTTCACCGCCCCCCACTCTCCCATGCCGGGGTGGGACGGGTGGTGCGCAGGTGGCCGGTGGGAGAGGAGATGTGGTGGGAGAGGTGCGGGGAGTGCCGGAGAACCAGCGGTGGGGAGGGGTATCGGGTGCCGGGGCGGGGCGGTTGGTGGCGCGGGCGGGGGAGGGGTCACCGGCCGTCGAGGCGGTCGTACTCGGCGCGGACGCGGCGGTCCATGGCCAGGGCGAACTGGGCGTCGTTGACGGTGCGGGCGAGGGGGCGGATGCGGTGGATGCGTTCGGTGAGGCGGGCGGCCTCGGCGGGGGTGAGGTCCTGGACGTGGGTGAGCGCGCCGAGCAGGCGGTCGCGGATCAGGGCGACGAAGGTGTCGGCCATCGCGTCGGCGTACTCGCTGGCGCGCCGGCTGACCTCCAGCACGGCGGCGAGCGGCACGCCCTCGTCGACCAGTGCGACGGAGGCGTCCATCAGGCGGCGGCTGATGTGGGTGATGCCCTCGGAGTCGACGGTGATGAAGCCCTGGGCGAGGGACTCGGCGGTGTTGGCCTCGGTCAGCTCGTCGCCGAACGCGGCGTACAGCTCGTCCCAGGTCAGGTGGACGGGCGCCTCGTCGGACCAGGGGGCGACCAACGCGGCCTGAAGACCGATCAGTTCGGCGACGTCGCGGCCGTCCTCGCCGGCGCCGATCAGTTCGGCGATGCCGCCGAGCGCATGGCCGCGTTCCAGCAGTTCGGCGATCAGGCGCAGCCGGGCCAGGTGTTCGGGGCCGTACCAGGCGATCCGGCCGGCCTTGCGGGGCGGGGGGAGCAGCCGGCGTTCGCGGTAGAAGCGGACGGTGCGCACGCTGAGGCCGGCCGCCTCGGCGAGTTCGGCGATGCGGTACTCGCGCGGGGGCTCGCGGTCCTTCTCGGTCTCGGCCACGCCGGTCAGCATAGGGCCCGTCCGGACGGGTCGAACACACGTGCAATCCGCGCCGTCCGCGCTATTCCACTCGGTGTCAATAAGGGCTACTCTGCCGAACGCGCCAGTGACTACTGGCAGCTTCCAGGGCTCCACCCGCACCCCCGCCCCCGCACTTCCGCGCGCCCCTGCGCACCGCGCAGCGCAGCGCCGCACCGGCCCGTGCCGCCCCACCCTCGCCAGGAGGACCCGCCCATGGCACCCCGCACCAAGAAGTCGCCCGCCCCTGCCGAGACCGCCCACGCCGAGACCGCATCCGTCGAGACCGCACCCGCCGAACCGCAGCAGCCCGTGCCGCACGTGCGGGTCGCCGTCATCGGCTCCGGCTTCGGCGGCCTCGGCGCCGGCGTCCGGCTGCGCCGCGCCGGGATCACCGACTTCGTGATCCTGGAACGCGCGGACTCGGTCGGCGGCACCTGGCGCGACAACTCCTACCCCGGCTGCGCCTGCGACGTGCCCTCCCACCTGTACTCGTTCTCGTTCGCGCCGAACCCCGAGTGGCCGCGGGTGTTCTCCGGACAGCCCGACATACGCGCCTACCTGGAGCGGATCGCCGACACCTTCGGACTCCGCCCGCACCTGCGGTTCGGCACCGAGGTCCGCGAGCTGCGCTGGGACGAGGAACGCACCCGATGGCGCGTCACCACCTCGGCGGGCAACTGGACCGCCGACGCCGTGGTCTCCGCCGCCGGCCCGCTCGCCGAGCCGCAGATCCCGGACCTGCCGGGCCTGGATGCCTTCCCCGGCAAGGTCTTCCACTCCTCCCGCTGGGACCACGACTACGACCTGGCCGGCAAGCGCGTCGCCGTGGTCGGCACCGGCGCGTCCGCGATCCAGATCATCCCCGCCGTCCAGCCCACCGTCCGCAGCCTGACGGTCTTCCAGCGCACCCCGGCCTGGGTTCTGCCGCGCGCCGACCGCGAGGTCACCGGCGTCGAGAAGTGGCTGCACGGCAAACTCCCGCCGACCGGCCTGCTGAGGCGCGCCGGACTGTTCGCGATCCGCGAGCTCCAGGTGGACGCCTTCGTGCGCCGTCCGCAACTCCTCGCGCTGGTTCAACAGGTGGCACTCCGTCACATGCACCGGGCGGTCGCCGACCCGGCGCTGCGTGCCAAGCTCACCCCGGACTACCGCATCGGCTGCAAGCGGATCCTGCTCAGCAACACCTACTATCCGGCCCTCGCCGCCCCCAACACCGAGGTGGTCGCGGCCGGTCTGCGGGAGTTGCGCGGCAGCACCCTGGTCGCCGCCGACGGCAGCGAACACGAGGTGGACGCCGTGGTGTTCGGCACCGGGTTCCACACCACCGACCTGCCGATCGCCGAGCGGGTGTACGGCGTCGGAGGCATGGCGCTGGCCGAAGCGTGGAAGGACGGTATGGAAGCGCTGCGCGGCTCCACCGTCCGGGGATTCCCCAACCTGTTCTTCGTGATCGGCCCGAACACCGGGCTCGGCAACAACTCGATGATCCTGATGATCGAGTCCCAACTCAACTACCTGATCGACGCGCTGACCACGCTGGATTCCATCGGCGCCACCGCCATGCAGCCCACCGAACGGGCCCAGCGGCAGTGGAACCTGGAACTCCAGCACCGGATGAGCCGCACCGTGTGGACCACCGGCGGATGCCGCAGCTGGTACCTCGACGAGGACGGAAAGAACACCGTGCTGTGGCCGGCCTCCACCAGTGCCTTCCGCCGTGCCACCCGGCACGTCGACCTCGCCGAGTACGAACTCCTCAAGCGCACCGCCCCGTTGGGCGACGCGCGCGACACCGAGGTGGTGCCCGTATGAGCCCCCGTATCCCCGCCGACTGCGTCCTGCCGGACCCTGCGGCCGTCCACACCGTCCGCTCCGCCGACGGCGCCGAACTCAACGTCGAGGAGTACGGGCCGGAGGGCGCGCCGCTGATCGTGCTCGCCCACGGCTGGACCTGCGCCACCACGTTCTGGGCGCCCGTGATCAACCGCCTCGCCGGCGACTTCCGGGTGGTCGCCTACGACCAGCGCGGCCACGGCCGCAGCCCCGCGCCGGCCGACGCCGCCGGGTACGGCGCCGGCAAGCTCGCCGAGGACCTCGAAGCGGTGCTGACCGCGACCGTCCCCGCCGGACGCCGCGCCGTGGTCGCCGGACACAGCATGGGCGGTATGACCATCATGGCGGCCGGTGGCCGCCCCGAGGTGGCCGCCCGCACCGCCGCCAACGTGCTGCTCAACACCGGCGCCGGCGAACTCGTCGACGAGCAGACGGTGCTGCCGCCCTTCGTGCGCGGACGGGCGCTGCGGCGCCTGCTGAGCCGGCCGGTGCTGCAGTCCCGGCTGTCGCTCGGGCCGATCAACGGCATCAGCCGGGCCGTCCTCAAGTACGCCACCATGGGCCCCGCCACGCCCCCCGACCGGGTCGAGGCCTGCGCGCAGGTGGTGCACGCCTGCCCGCCCAAGGTGCGCCACCGCTGGTCGATCGTGCTGGACGTGCTGGACGTGCACGCCGAACTGGCCCGGATCACCGCGCCCACCGCCGTCGTCACCAGCAGCAACGACAAGCTGACCCCGCCGGTGCACTCGCGCCGGATCGCCGCCGCCCTGGCCGACCCGCGCGGCCTGCTGGAACTGGACGGCGCGGGCCACATGAGCCCGCTGGAGCGGCCCGCCGAGGTCGCCGACGAGATCCGCCGGGTCGCCGCGCTGGTCGCCGACGAACTCGCGGCGGGCGCTGCGGCGGACGTCCCGGTGGGCGTTGCAGCAGGCGTCTCGGCGGGAGTCTCGGCGAGCGTTGCGTTGAGCGATGCCGAAAGCAGTGCCGTCGAGAGCGCCGCCGCCTTCGACATCCCGTCCCAGTCCGCCGCCGTGGAGGAGACCGCATGACCCCGCCGCTGTCCTCGCAGGTCGTCGTCATCACCGGAGCCGCCCGCGGCCTCGGCGCGCTGATGGCCCGCAAGCTCGCCGACCGGGGGGCCAAGGTCGCGCTGGTCGGCCTGGAACCCGCCGAGCTCAAGGCCGTCGCCGACCAGTGCGGCGAGCACGCCTCCGCCTGGGAGGCCGACGTCACCGACCTGGACGCGCTCACCGAGGCCGCCAACCGGATCAAGGACCGCTACGGGCGGATCGACACCGTCGTCGCCAACGCCGGCATCGCCCTCGGCGGGCCGATGCAGGACAGCGACTTCCGGGCCTGGAGCCGCGTCGTCGAGGTCAACCTGCTCGGCTCCGTCGCCACCGCCCGAGCCTTCCTGCCCGCGCTGGTGGAGAGCCGCGGCTACCTGCTGCAGATCGCCTCGCTGGCCGCGCTCACCCCCGCCCCGCTGATGACCGCCTACTGCGCCTCCAAGGCCGGCGTCGAGTCCTTCGCCCACGCGCTGCGCGCCGAGGTCGCCCACCAGGGCGTCAAGGTCGGCGTCGGCTACCTGAGTTGGACCGACACCGACATGGTGCGCGGCGCCGACCAGGACACCGTGCTGCGGCAGATGCGCGCCAAGCTGCCCTGGCCCGCCAACAAGACCTACCCGATCGGCCCGGCCGTGGACCGCCTGGTGGCCGGCATCGGCCGCCGCTCCCCGCACGTCTACGCGCAGGCCTGGCTGCGCGGCATGCAGCCCGTCCGCTGGATGCTCCCCGGCCTGATCGCCGCCGTCGGCTCCCGCGACGTCGCCAAGCTGGCGCCCGAGCTGAAGGCCACCGCCGACACCCGGCTGCGTCCGGTGGGCGCGGGCGGGGACGCCGACCGGAACGCCCAGGCCGCCAAGGCGGAGTGACAGTCGGACCATCAACAGTCGGACCATCACAGAATGACGAGCGGACAATCGGTTCGGAGAGAGACCGATTGTCCGCTCGTCGTATCCGTGGCCGCCGGGCGGCGCCGGGTCAGCTGCCGTGCACCGACAGCTCGTACAGCGAGTACCCGTACTGGGTGGCCCGCGCCGTGCCGTGGAAGCGCACGTACCGGGCCGGGGTCGGCGCGAACGCGGCGGTGTCCAGCCCGCCGTCGCCGGCCGTGGTGGACCAGACGGTGCGCCAGGTGCTGCCGTCCGTGGACACCTCGATCCGGTAGCCGGTGGCGAAGGCACGCTCCCAGTCCAGCGTCACCCGGTCCACGGTGCGCACCGCGCCGAGGTCGACCCGCAGCCACTGGTCGTCGCTCCAGTCACTGGCCCACCGGGTGGAGCGGTCGCCGTCCAGCGCCCGGCCCGGCTGGTAGGAGGTGAACGGGTTCCACTCCGCGGAGCTCGCCGTGGCGCTCGCCGTTCGGGTCGCCAACTCCCGCCCGGGGGAGTGCTGTTCGGTGGCGCGCCAGGTGGTCAGGTAGGACTGCGAGCCCTTCATCAGGTCGTCCACCACGCCCTGCCCGCCGCTGAGCCGGATCTGTTCGATCCAGTCCGGCAGCAGCCCGGCGTGCGCCACGCCGTCGGTGTTGACGTCCCAGGTGCGGGAGCCCGTCACCTGCCGGTCCAGCACCGAACCGCCGTCCGCGCTGCGGAACGGGTACGTCACCGCGTTCGGCGCGCCCGCCCCGACCGGCCCCGGCCAGCCGCCCACGCCGTTCAGGTCGCTGCCGTAGCCGTAGCCGACCCGGTAGGTGTCGCGCAGCGCCTTGGTGCGGTTCGCCTCCGCCACGAACCCGTTCGCGTCGTGCGGGTACTGCGCGGCGAACCCGCCCAGCTTGTACAGGCGTTCGGTCCAGTTGAGGTCCATCCAGCTGTGGCTGGAGATCACCCCCGGGTACGACTGCGACTCCAGGAGCTCGAACGCGCTCTTCGCCGCCTTGACGCTCATGTGGTCGACTTCCAGCATCATGTGGCGCTTCATCATGCCGCGAATCGCGTAGTCGCCCAGCTCGGTCAGCCCGCGGGTGTTGCACTGCGCGGACGCCGAGTACGTCGGCAGGTTCACCCCGGCCGGCAGCATCCCCTGCGCCTGCGCGGTCGGCAGCCCGATCGGATTGTCGTGCTGCGGGCCGGTGCACTGCTCGGTGGTCCAGAACGTGCCGGTGGACAGGAACTGCCCGGCGTTCACCGCCACCCCGGTGGTGCCCTCGTCGAACCGCACGCCGCACAGCGCGTTGTCGAACTTGTGGCACAGGAACATGCTGCGCACCCCGAGCGCGTACAACTCGTCCAGCCCGCGGTCGATCGCGGCCCGGTCGCACTGCGGGGCGTCCAGGATCTGCTTGCAGCCGAACGGCTCGGAGGTCTCCACCCCGAGCACCACCGCCAACTTGCCCTGCTCGATCACCGAACGGGCCTGGTCGGAGTCGGTGACGATGCGGAACCAGCCCTTGCCGGGCCCGCCGTACATGGCGTCGATGTACGCCTGGAGCTCGTACGACTTACGCGCCTCGGTGCGGATGGCGTCCATCTCGTCGCAGCCGCGGTCCTTGTACGGGTAGATCGAGCACAGCAGCCCGTTGGTCACCAGGTCGTTGACCAGCACCCGTTCGCCGCCGCGCCAGGCCCGTTCCACCCAGGCGTAGTAGTCCTGCTGGTGGCTGAGCGAGTCGTGCGCGGGCCAGTCGGCGAAGGTCGGCCAGCCGACCGGGTCGTGGTGGCCGTTCGCGCCGCCGGTGACGTTCTCGAACAGCGCGAGCGAACCGTCCGGGTAGTGCTCCGGACAGTCCTTCAGCGCGTCCGCGGCGCCCTGCGGGGAGAACGCGGCCCCGCAGATCACCCGGCCGCCGAACCCCTCGGCGGACATCAGGTGGTTGTGCGCGTCGACGAAGCCGCGGACGCTGCCGTCGGCGGCGGCGCCACGGAACGGCTCGCCCGTGACATTGATCTGCGAGTCCGGCGCCGGACGGGCGGTGGGATTCCACCACCCGTCCGCGGCACGGGCATTCGGGCCCGGCACGGTGCCGGTGACGAGGGCGGCCGCGAGCAGGAGCAGCGGCAGCAGACGGAGGAGGACGTTCCTGGCGCGATGGTGCCCGATCATGGTCACCTCTCGGGTCGGGGAGGCGGCGGTTTTCCCGAGAATCCCGATCTGTTGACGCTCCGTCAATAGATTCGACCGGATTACTTACCGGTCAGTACGTGGTGGGGGGAGGGGGTGGGAGGGGGCCGATTTGTCGATGTATTGCTCTTTCTTGGCATGCGCGCGGGCCCGGCCCCGTGGGGAGGGGGCCGGGCCCGAGCGGGCGGAAGGCGGGTCCGGCCGTCAGGACCGCGAGGGTCGGGGACGGGCCGGACGCGCGACTTCTATCCAGAAGGGGTGGAGCTGAACAAGCATCGGTTTCTCTCCCGAGCGAGGCGGACGCCGCGTGGGACGGCGGCGATGCCCGAAACCGTAGGGTGATCGGACCGGTGCCACGACGGGGCGCGCCGCCGACCCGGGGCGCGTCGCCCGAAGGGCCGACGGGCGTTCCGGAGGGCTGATTCGCACCGGATTCGACTACCGGCCGGTACGGTCTGGTCCATGACCACAGCCCTCATCACCGGCGCGACCGCCGGCATCGGTGCCGCCTTCGCCGACCGCCTCGCCCGCGACGGCCGCGACCTGGTGCTGGTCGCCAGGGACACCGAGCGCCTGCGGAAGTCCGCCGCCGAACTCACCGCCCGCTACGGCGTCCAGGTCGAGACCCTCGCCGCCGACCTCGCCACCGACACCGGCATCGGCGCCGTCGAGGACCGCCTGCGCGACGACGCCCGACCCGTCGACCTGCTGATCAACAACGCCGGCTTCGGCAACCGCGGCGCGTACCTGGACGTGCCCGTCCAGGACGAGCTCAACATGCTCAAGGTCCACATCGAGGCCGTCCTGCGCACCACCACGGCCGCCGTCCCCGGCATGCGCGCACGCGGCTTCGGCGGGATCGTCAACGTCGCCTCGGTCGCGGCGTTCGTCCCGCGGGGCACCTACGGCGCGACGAAGGCGTGGGTGGTCAACTTCACCCTCGGCATCGCCCGCGACCTGGCCGGCAGCGGAGTGCGCCTCCAGGCGCTCTGCCCCGGCTTCACCCGCACCGAATTCCACGAGCGGGCCGGCATGGGCACCTCCTCCATTCCCGCCTGGGGCTGGCTCACCGCGGAGCGGGTCGTCGACGACTCCCTCCGCGACCTCGCCCGCAACCGGCCGCTGTGCGTCCCCGGCAAGCGCTACAAGGCCGCCGTGACGGCGGCCCGCCTGCTGCCGGTGGGCGGACTGGGGAAGCTCTCGACCACGGCGGGGCGCGACTACCGCAAGCGGTAGCGAGGGGGGTCGCGCTCACGTGCAGGTCATTGTCCTGCGTCGCGATCTTGCGGACGTGGCGCCTTCCGCTTCGCGCAGTTCCCCGCGCCCCTGTCGGTGCTCTCCTTGGTTGTGCGCTTCCGCTTGCGGAAATATCGCGTCCGGCGAAAAGGTTAGGTTTGCTAATGGTGAGTGAAGCTCGTTAAGCTCGCCATGCCCTGTTCGCCGACCGTCTGGAGGTCTCCGTGCGATTGAACCGGATCGACTGGGAGCCCCCCGAGGGGGCGGAGAAGCAGCCGGCGCAGGTGCGGCGGATCGTGGGGCTGTTCAGGCCGTACGCCGGGCGGCTGGCCGTGGTGGGGCTGTTGGTGGCGGCGTCGGCCGTGGTGTCGGTGGCGACGCCGTTCCTCTTGCGGGCGGTGCTGGACGTCGCGATTCCCGAGCGGCGGACGGGGCTGCTGACGCTGCTCGCCCTCGGGATGATCGCGGCGGCCGTCGTCACCAGCGTCCTCAACGTCCTGCAGACGCTGATCTCCACCACCGTGGGCCAGCGCGTCATGCACGACCTGCGGACGTCCGTCTACCGGCACCTGCAGCGGATGTCGCTGGCGTTCTTCACCCGGACCCGCACCGGCGAGGTGCAGTCGCGGATCGCCAACGACATCGGCGGGATGCAGGCCACCGTGACCGGCACCGCCACGTCGCTGGTGTCGAACCTGACGGCGGTGATCGCCAGCGTGGTCGCCATGGTCGCCCTGGACTGGCGGCTGACGATCGTCTCGCTGCTGCTGCTCCCGGTGTTCGTGTGGATCAGCCGCCGGGTCGGCCGGGAGCGGAAGAAGATCACCGGGGAGCGGCAGCGGCAGCTCGCCAAGCTGTCGTCCGCGGTGCAGGAGTCGCTGTCCGTCAGCGGCATCCTGCTCGGTCGCACGATGGGGCGTTCCGCCTCGCTGACCAAGGAGTTCGCGGATCAGTCGGACGAGCTGGCGGCCCTGGAGGTGCGCTCCAGCATGGCGGGCCGGTGGCGGATGTCGACCATCGGGATCGTGATGGCCGCGATGCCCGCGCTGATCTACTGGGCGGCCGGCCTGGCCACCTCGGCGGGGGCGCCGATCGTCTCGCTGGGCACCCTGGTCGCGTTCGTGTCGCTTCAGCAGGGGCTGTTCCGGCCCACCGTGAGCCTGCTGTCCACGGGTGTGGACGTGCAGACCTCGCTGGCGCTGTTCCAGCGGATCTTCGAGTACCTGGACCTGCCGGTGGAGATCGACGAGCCCGAGCGGCCGGTCCACCTGGAGCGGATCCGGGGCGACGTGCGCTTCGAGGACGTCGAGTTCCACTACCGGGCCGACCAGGACCGCCCCACGCTGGCCGCGATCGACCTGACCGTGCCGGCCGGCGGCTCGCTCGCGGTGGTGGGCGAGACGGGGTCGGGGAAGTCGACGCTGTCGTACCTGGTGCCGCGGCTGTACGACGTCACCGGCGGGCGGGTGCTGATCGACGGGGTGGACGTGCGGGAGCTGTCGTTCGAGACGCTGGCCCGGGCGGTCGGGGTGGTCTCGCAGGAGACCTACCTGTTCCACGCGTCGGTCGCCGAGAACCTGCGCTTCGCCAAGCCCGAGGCCACCGACGAGGAGCTGACAGCGGCCGCGAAGGCCGCCCAGATCCACGACATGATCGCCGAACTGCCGGACGGCTACGACACCGTGGTCGGCGAGCGCGGCTACCGCTTCTCCGGCGGCGAGAAGCAGCGCCTGGCGATCGCCCGGACGGTGCTGCGCAACCCGCCGGTGCTGATCCTGGACGAGGCCACCAGCGCGCTGGACAACCAGACCGAGCTCGCGGTGCAGCAGGCGCTGGACGCGCTCGCCGAGGGCCGCACCACGATCACCATCGCGCACCGGCTCTCCACCGTCCGGGACGCCGACCAGATCGCCGTCCTGGACCGCGGCACGATCGCCGAACTCGGCGCCCACGACCAGCTGCTGGCCCGCGGCGGCCGCTACGCGGCGCTGCTCGACCGGGAGGCGTTGCAGCCGGCGGCGGCCTGAGGGCGGTCAGGCCGCCTTCGGGGACTCGTTGTACTGGTCGGCGAGTTCCTGCCCGGACAGGGCCTGGATGGCGGCCATCACCTCGTCGGTGACCTGGCGGCGGGCCTTCGCGGAGCGGGCCTGGCCGTGCAGGGCGTCGAAGTGCAGCGGTTCGCCGAACCGGACGGTGATCCTCCGCAGGCGCGGAATGCGCTTTCCGACCGGGAGGATGTGCTGCGGGCCCTCCAGCGCGACCGGAATGACCGGGACGCCGGCGGTCAGCGCCAGCCAGGCGACGCCGGTCTTGCCGCGGTACAGGCGGCCGTCCAGCGAACGGGTGCCCTCCGGGTAGATGCCGAACGCCCGGCCGGAGTCGAGGATCTTCAGCCCCTCCTCCAGCGACGCGGTGGCCGCCCGGACGCTGCCGCGCTCCACCGGGACGGCGTTGATCACATGGGTGAAGAAGTACCGGGACATCGCGCCCTTGAGGCCCGTGCCGGTGAAGTACTCGGCCTTCGCCAGGAAGAACACCTGACGCGGCGCGGCCAGCGGGATCACCACGCTGTCCACGAACGACAGGTGATTGCTCGCCAGGATCACCCCGCCCTTGCGCGGCACGTTCTCCAGGCCCTCGATGGTCGGCCGGTAGACCGCCCGCGCGAGCGGCTTGAGCACGAGCTTGGTGACGAGGTCGATCAACTGGCCCTCCCTGGCCGCGAGTTCGGACCGCCCGAGGCCCAAGGGCGCAGCCCGCCGAGGGGCGAGGCGCGCGGCTCGGACGGAGGTCGGACCACTGGGTTCGAACGGCAGACTACGACATCGCCCCTGCCGCCCGTCCACCTCCCGTCGCCATCACGCCACTGCGATCCTCGTCACGCCCACCTGGTGGGAAAGCGCTCTCTCACCAGGTGAGACGGGCGGTGGCCGCCGGGTCTACTTGCGGACCGGGAAGATCCGGCTGACCACCCGCTCGGCGGCCCGGCCGTCGTCCCACGGGCAGAACCGCTCCCGGAAGCGCTGCCGGGCGGCCGGCTCCGGGTCGCCCGCGAGCAGCGCCTCGGTCAGCGCGTCCTGCTCGGTGGCGACCGCGCCCGGCGGCTCCTTCATCAGGTCGAAGTAGACGCCCCGGACCTGCTGGTACTCCTCCCAGTCGGGGGCGTACACGGCGATCGGCCGGTCCAGCACCGCGTAGTCGAACATCATCGACGAGTAGTCGGTGACCAGGGTGTCCGCCGCCAGGTACAGGTCCTCCACCGACGGGTGGTCGGAGACGTCCAGCAGCCGGGCCGAGCCGGTACGGGCCGTCAGGTCGCCCGCGCCGCCGTCGTGGAAGTAGTGGGTGCGCACCATCACCGTCCAGCCGGTGCCCAGCCGCTCGGCCAGCGCCGGCAGGTCCAGCAGCGGCAGGTAGCCGCCCCGGGCCTCGCGGTGGGTCGGCGCGTACAGCGCGGTGCGCTGCCCCGGGGCGATGCCCAGGTCGCGGCGGACCCGCGCGCACTCGTCCGTGGTGGCGTGCACCAGGCGGTCGTTGCGGGGGTAGCCGGTGTCCAGGATCTGGTAGGTGCCGGGGAAGGCGCGGGCGAAGTGCTCGCTGGTGTGCGGGTTCGGCGACACCAGGTAGTCCCAGCGCGCCACCGCCTCCTTCAGCCGCTCGAAGTCCATCCCGTCCGCCGCGACCGGGTGGTCCTGCAGGTCCATCCCCATCGCCTTCAGCGGCGTGCCGTGCTGGGTCTGCACGTGCACCGTGCCGGTCCGCTTCGCCATCGTGTGCGGGAAGTTGACGTTGTTGACGAAGTACTTGGCGGTGCCCATCGCCTTCAGGTACGCCGGGGTGTTGACGATCACGTACGGCACCCCCTCGGGCAGCGTCGCGGCCCGCGCCGCGTTCTCCACCACCCACACGCCGCGCACCTGCGGGGCCAGCTCCCGGGCCTTCTCGTAGATCGCCGCCGGGTTGCAGGCGTACCCGCGGTGCCAGTACGCGGCGTACACCGCCAGGTGCTCGTCTATCGGCAGCCGCCGGAACGCGTTGTACGCGGTGAAGCGGGCGCCGCTGCGCACGGCCTTCTTCACCCCGGGCGCGACCGCCCTGGTGCCGCGCTTGACGGCGCTCGGCAGCTTGCCGCCGCGGCGCAGCTCGGCGTAGGCGCGGCGGGAGCCGCGGGCGGCCAGCCGGTACTGGATGCCGCGCACGCCGGACGGGAAGCGGTAGCCGTCCGGGCGGTGCTTCGCGAAGTGCCCGGTGATCCGGGCGAAGAACTCGGCGCGCAGCTCGACCGGGACGAGCCCCGGGGTGTCGTAGATGGTGAGGGCCTGCTTGACGGTGCGGTCGAAGACCAGGGTGCGCAGCCGGTTCGCCCGCTCGTTCCGGTCCAGGAAGGCGAAGATCGCGTCGTACTGGGCGAAGGCGTCGGCGTGCTTGGGGGAGGAGGTGGCGGTGATCGCGCCGGGGCGGCCGCGCCGGTAGCGGTAGCAGGGCCGGTCGAGGTAGACCAGCCGGTCGGCGGCCAGCAGCAGCGGATAGGTGACGGAGATGTCCTCGTAGTAGCCGCGGCCGAAGTGCACGTCGAGGTCGAGCAGGTACTGCCGGCGCATCACCTTGTTCCACACCGCGAGCACCGAGTTGAACAGCGCCGGGTGCTCGGCGGCGGTGCAGCCGGAGACCAGCGGGGAGCCCGCCAGCACGTGCCGCCAGGGGTTCGGCTCCTCGCCGCCGTCGTGGTAGACGTGCGTGAAGTCGGTGAGCAGCACGTCGGCGGGCAGGTCGCGGGTGGTCTCGGCGCGCAGCTCGGCGAGGACCGCGTCGATGGTGCCCTCGGGCAGCCAGTCGTCGCTGTCGACGAACCAGACGTAGGTGCCGGTGGCCTCGGCCAGGCCGGCGGTGCGGGCGCCGCCCAGGCCCTGGTTCTCGGCGAGGTGCAGGACCCGCATCCGGGGGTCGGTGGCGGCGTGCGCGTCCAGCAGGGCGCCGCTGCGGTCGGGGGAGCGGTCGTCCACCGCGATCAGCTCGACCTCGCCGGGGGCGGCGCCGTCGGCCCGGAGCGACTCCAGGCACTGCGGCAGGAAGCGTTCCACGCCGTGGACGGGCAGGACGATGCTGAGCAGGGGTGGCACGTGCGTTCACTCCGCGAGGGGATGGGGTGGCTGCGGCGGATCCGCCCGGTCCCCGCCCACTCTACCGAGCGCCTACGGGCAGGCCTCGGGCGCGGCCCGGAGCCGCGGCACCCCGGGCGCAGGTGGTCGGGGTGTCCGGGGTGCCGCGGACGGTGCACAGCGCTCACCGGCAGGAAACGCGACCGCCGGTGCCGCGCCGTGTCAGCGGCGGCACCGGCAGTCCGGTTGGCGATCCGACCGACCCTCAACGGTCGACCGCCGGTCCGTGCACCACGTCGGAGTCGGGCCGCCGCAGCGTCGAGACGGCCGGAAGAGACTCGCTGTGGTGCCGGAAGCCTGTCAGGTGATGACCAGGTGATTCGTTCATACTCGAACTCATCCGGCCGGGTGAAGGCGAGTATGACCCGTGATCCCTTGCCCATGGAAATATTGCTTGGAGGTTCTCGCGGCGTCAATCCCTCGTATGTGTTCAATTTCTGAACTCTTGGTGCCGGGGCGCGGCACCTGTGAGGACCGCCGGCCCGGGGGTCGGCGGGGGTCGAACCGGCGTCAGGGCGACGGACGTTCGT
Organism: Kitasatospora sp. NPDC059795; assembly: GCF_042732175.1. NCBI lineage: Bacteria > Bacillati > Actinomycetota > Actinomycetes > Kitasatosporales > Streptomycetaceae > Kitasatospora > Kitasatospora sp. NPDC059795. The sequence continues at coordinate 244,711 of NZ_JBHWID010000003.1, read as the reverse complement.
GCGCCGGGCGCACCGGGAGGCCGCGGTGCGCCTGCGAACGCCCCAGGCCGCTGCGGCGTCTGACGCCCGGTCATGCTTGGATGGTGCACCATCAACCGATGCGCAGTCGTGACCGGGAGCACCGTACTCGGGTGGAGCGTCAGTTCCGTTCGCACGATACGGTGGCAGAACACCAGGACGGTTGTGTGAAGGCCGTCATAGCCGGATAGTCTTCGCCTCACGGCCCTGGCGCCTCGTAGGGGTGGGAAACAGATGGAACAGATTCAAGTGCGGACGCGGCCCCGGGTGCCCGCGATCCAGTGCGGTGTCGGCGCGACCGGCCGCCGGATCGACCGGCACCTCGCGGTGCTCGGCGCCCCCGCGCTCTCGACGGTGGACACGGCGGAAGCGCTCGGCCTGATAAGGGAACTGACGCCGCGTGGACCCAGCGTCCCCGTCGCGGTGCCCCGGCGCTCCGTGCGGGTGTCGCTGATGGCCCCGCTGCGTCGGCTCAAGCGGAGCATGTTCGGCAGCCGCGGCTGAGCGCACCGACGTGAGGACGGGCGGACCTCCGCTCGTCGGCACGAACCCGACGGACCGTGGGTCCGTCGGGCCTTCGGCGTGTCCGGGGGCCGACGTCCCGGCCGTGGCGCGGGGTTGCGATGTGCTGGCGCGCCCTGGCGGGCGGCCTGGCGGTCGGGTGGCGTTCGGCGAACACCCCTTCGGGACGGGCCGCAAGATCGGCCAGGATGGCCCCATGTTCGACACCTTCCACACCACCACACTCGACATCACCACCGGCCGCAGGGAAGTCGCCCTCGACATCACCGACCGCTGCCACGACTTCCTCCGGGACGTCGCCGGCGGGCGCGACGGCCTGCTGAACGTCTTCGTCCCACACGCCACCGCCGGCATCGCCGTCATCGAGACCGGCTCCGGCAGCGACGACGACCTGCTCACCACCCTGCGCGCACTGCTGCCCGCCGACGACCGCTGGCGCCACCGCCACGGAAGCCCCGGCCACGGCCGCGACCACGTGCTGCCCGGGCTGGTCGCCCCGCACGCCACCCTGCCGGTGGTGGGCGGCCGACTCGCGCTCGGCGTCTGGCAGTCCGTGGTGCTGGTCGACACCAACGGCGACAACCCCGGACGCACCCTGCGGCTGTCCTTCCTCGGCTGACCGTCCGGCCCGGCACGAGTCGTCCGGCGGTCAGAAGTCGATCGACACCGCCTGGACGCGGTGGTTGTCGTCGAGCCCGCCGGTGGCGCCCGTGAAGCCGACCAGGACGGCGGCCGGAACGGTCACGGTGGCGTCGATCGCCGGCCGGCCGTCCACGGTGACCTGGACGCGACCGCCGGTGACCCGCACGTCCACGGCGTGGGTGCCGGTGCGCAGATCGGCCACATCGGTCGCGGTGGCGGCGTAGCCGAGCGCATCGCCCTGGCCGCCGGTGGCCAGGCCGACGAAGTTGGCCGAGGGGTCGTTGGCGTTCCTGGACGTGTCCAGGGTGACGGCGAGGCCGCGCAGGCCGGAGTAGCCGAGCCCGCCGCCGCCGAAGCCGAGCGAATGCGGTGTCTCCTGGGCCGCGTCGAGCAGCACGAAGGCCAGGCCGTCCGCCCCCGAGCCGCCGCCGATCACGGCGGTGAACCGGGCGTGCAGGTTCGCCGAGGGCACGGCCAGGTCGCACAGCGCGGAGGCGGTCTGGCCGTTGATGGCCTCGGTGAGCACGATGTCGCCGCCGGCGAGCGTGGCCGTGCCGTTGAACGTCCAGCCGTCGGTGCTCGGCACGGGGACGCTGCCGCTGGTGACGCCGGCGCCGGTGAAGGAGACGGTCTGCATGCCCTGGCCGTCGTTGCCGGTGAGCAGGAAGTGGCCGGAGGCCGGGCCGGTGGCGGTGGGGGCGAAGACCACCGCCTGGTGGATCACCTGCCCGGCGCCGAGCTGCTGCCCCTCGGCGATCGGGGCGGGGGCGGTGAACGGCGCGGTGGGCGGCGCGGCCTTGGTGATGGTCAGCACCACGTTGCCGGTGTTGCCGATGTCGAAGGTCTCGCCGAGCGAACCGCCGACCGGGACCTCGCCGAAGTCGAGCGTGGTCGGACTGATCGTCAGGTGCGGGGCGCCGACGACGGCGGTCCCGGTGAGCGGCACGGTGACCGAGTGGCCGTCCGCGCCGGTGACGACGAACTGCGAGCTGTCGCCGCCCGCCGGGCTGGGGACGGTCGGCGCGTAGGTGGCGGACACCGCGAGCGAGGCGCCCGGGGCGAGCGTGGAGCCGTCCGCGGGCAGGCCGACGGCCGTGAACGGGGGAGACGGCGGTGTGGTGCCGGCGATCGTCTCGGTCCCGGTGCCGGTGTTGGTGATGGTCACGCCGGTCGTCATCGCGGACCGGGTGGGCAGCTCGCCGAAGTCCAGCGACGGCGGCGACGCGGCGAAACCGGGCTGGGTGCCGGTGCCGTGCAGGTCGAGGCCGACGGTGCCGGCGATGCCGTTCGTCGTCACGGCGAAGGTGAGCGTCGCCGTCGCCCCGCCGGGCCCGGTCGGCGCGAAGCCCACGGGGACGGCCAGGGTGTCCGCGGTGTTCAGGGCGGCCGGGAGGGCGGGGGGCGTGGCGCTGAACGGCGCGGTGGTGGTGATCGCCGTGACGGTGACGGCGCGCGTCGCGGTGACCGTCGCCGTGGCACTGCCGGTGGCGCCCACCGCGACCTGACCGAAGTCGACCGGAGTGCCCGTCAGCGCGGCCTGCGACGGGCTGCCGAAGGCGAGCAGGTGGCCGTCGCGGGTGCCGACGTAGACCCGGCCCGCGCCGACGGCGACCTTGGAGAACTTCACGGCTGTCCCGATCGGCGCCGACCAGCGCAACGTCAGGACGCCGCCGGCCGGCACCGCGTCGTATGCGCGCAGCTGCGCGTCGACACCGTCGGCGCCGCCGGGGCAGACCACCCAGACCAGCGCCGAGCCGGAGGTCGTGCCGTCGGACGTCACGAGCGGCGAGCCCGGGTAGTGGCCGATCCCGGCGCCGCTGGAACCCGCGTCGACCAGCACGGGCGCGCCCGCGCCGTCCAGGCCGAACTTGAGCGCGCGCAGATGGCCGTCGTTCTCCGGCACGTACAGGAAGCCGCCGTCGCCGCCCCAGACCGCCGGGTGGCCCCAGATGCCGCGGAACGGCCCGGCGACGGACAGCGCCTGGTCCGAGCCGCCGGGCCCCTGGCCGCGACCGCCCAGGTCGTCCCGGTCGAGGAGGAAGACCCGGCCGTCCTTGCCGATCTGCACCAGCACCTTCGGGTGGGCGGCGGTGCCGAACGGCGGCGAGGGCAGGGCCACCGGGCCGCCGGACCCCAAGTCCTGGTCGTTCTGGTCGAGTTGATCGGCGTTGCTGGGGCTGAAGAAGTCCACCGCCGCGAGCTGCCCCGCGCTGGACAGGCGGACGACCGACTCGGCGAGGTGGCCGGGCGGCCGGCTGCCCGGGCCGGGTGCGGGCGAGACGCCGTTGCCGGTGGCGAGGTGGATGCGGCCCGGGCCGTCCGAGACCAGGCCGCCGCCGCCCATCCAGATCCCGGTCATCTCGTTGCTGGACGCGTTCTGCGTGGCCCACATGCGCAGCGCCCCGGTGGCGGTCTTCACCCCGACCACGTAGCCGACGTAGGGCCCCTTGTCGCAGTGCGAGCCGAACCCGGCGAACACCTCGTCGTCGAGCAGCAGCAGGCCGGGCCGCTGCATCGCGGTGAACGGGTTGAACGTGTTGCCCGGGTTGTTCGCCGGGGAGCCCTGGATCGTCACCGGCCAGCCCGGGGTCTCGTCGCCGGTCGCCACGTCCAGGCTGTGCAGGTACCAGTGCGGGTGGTTGGCGTCCGGGCCGTCGTCGACCTTGGCGGTGAGGTAGGCCCGCCCCGAGGAGGGGTCGTACACCGGGGTGGCGCTCACGCCGAGGTTGGGGACCAGGTCGCCGCAGCCGATCGCGGAGGCCGGCCAGGCGGGGCCGAGCGACGTGGACCACAGGATGGCGCCGGTGACGGCGTGGATGCCGTAGACGTGGTTGTTCTCGGTCGCGACCAGCACGGTCGAACCGATGACCAGCGGCTGGGCGTAGACCTGCCCGTCCACCGCCGTCGAGAACAACTGGCCGAAGTCGGCGGAACTCACCTGCGCGGGTGCCAGCCGCGGCTGGTTCGCACTCCAGCCGGTGCGCATCGGGTCGATGGCGACGGTCGGGTCGTCGGCGGTCGGTGTCTGCGTCATCGTGCGCTGCCTCCTCCGGTTCGAGTCGCTGCCCGGGGCGGTGGCGGGGTGGTGGCGGGGTGGTGGCGGGGGGCGTCCGTCTCGGCCCCGGAGGCGATCGTGACGGGTTGTGTACGGCCGGTCTCCAGCGTCGATCCGCGCCCCGACTTGCGCAAATCCCACGGACGCGGCACGTCCGTGCCGGGTGTGCGACGGGGCGGGGCCCGGGTGGCGGGGCCGTACCCTGGAGGTATGGAGGAGCAGATCTGTGAGGCGTCGGCCGATCCCGAGCAGGCCCGTCGCGGGCTGTTGCCCGGCGGGCCGGGGGAGCGCGCCGCGTGCGTGCTGTGCGGGAGCGAGACCGAGTACCCGGCCGAGACGCCCGGTGCCACGCTGTGCCCGGTCTGCAGCTGGCAGCAGGCGCAGCGTGCCGCGTGCTCCGGCTGATGAACCATCAGATAATCGGGCCATGATCGTTTCTGTGCCGAGCGCCGGGCCCGAGGTCGGCCTGCTGCAACGCCCCCGTGCCACGCTCGCGTTCGACGTCGCGGGCGTCGCGGGCGGGCCGCTGGCCGTTCACGCGCACGGCTCGCTGTCCAGCCGGGCGCACGAGGACCGGGCCGGACTGTTCGACTGGACGCCGCTCACCGCGACCCACCGCCTGGCCCGCTACGACGCGCGCGGCCACGGCCGCTCCACGGGCCGGGCCGTCGCCGCGGACTACAGCTACCCCGCGCTCGCCGCCGACCTGCTCGCGCTGTGCGACCACCTCTCGCCGGACGCCCCCGTGACCGGGATCGGCGCGTCCATGGGCGCCGCCACCGTCCTGTGGGCGGCGCTCGCCCGGCCCGAGCGGTTCGACCGGCTGGTGCTGGCGATCCCCGCCGTGGCCTGGGGGGCCCGCGAGCCGCGACGGGCCGGGCTGCGGGCCGCCGCGACGCTGGTGGAACGGCGCGGGACGGGCACCCTCGGGGTGGCCGCGAAAGTTTCCGGGCCGCCCGCCGTCCTCGCCGAAGTCCCCCAGTACGCCACCGAGTTCGACGCCGCCGAACACCTCGTCCCGGCCGTCCTGCGGGCCGCCGCCGAAGCCGACCTCCCCACCCCCGACCGGCTCCGCGAGCTGCCCCACCCCACCCTGGTCCTCAGCTGGCCCACCGACCCCGTCCACCCGCCGGCCACCGCCCGCACCCTCGCCGCCCACCTCCCGAACGCCACGCTGCGCACCGCCACCACCCTTGCAGCCATCAGGAGTTGGGGTCGGACGGCGGCGGAGTTCGTGGCCGCGCCGCAGGCATAGTGGTACTACTGGATGCGGAGCTGGCGATCGCCGAAGTCGGCCACCAGGCGAAGCTGCCCGCCGAGCGCCTCGATGTACTCGCGGAGCGTGCCGAGAGAGGCGCCTTCGAGGTCGCCGCGTTCCAGGCGGGAGACGTTCGGCTGGGTGACGCCGATCAGTTCCGCGACCTCGGTCTGGGTTAGGTCCTGCTCCCGGCGGATCTCCGCGAGGCGATAGGCGCGGACCTCGGCATCGAGCTTGGCGCGATGCGCCGCCACTCGATCCTCGTCGGTGACGACCTGGGCCCGGACTTCCTTCCAGGATCTGGCCATTGCTACTCGCCCTCCTTGAGTGTGTCGAGATGTCGGTCGAATCGGGCATCCGCGATGGGGATGTTCTTGTCGTACCACAGGTTCCACTGCCCGGACTTGTCGCCGGCGACGAGGAGGATGGCCTCCCGCTCGGGATCGAACGCGAACAGGATGCGGATCTCGCTCTCCCCGTCGGTCCGTGGGCGGAGTTCCTTCATGTGGTGATGTCTCGACTGTTTGATCCGGTCGACGAGCGGCCGGCCGAGCGTCGGCCCTTCTTCCGCCAGCTTGTCGATGGCTGCGGCGACCTGATCGGCCACCCCGGGTTCGTTCTCGCTCAACCTGACGAACCAGGTGTCGACCGCTTCATGCAGTGAGACTTCCCATGTCGCAGATGGATTATGCGCTTCGAGTTATATGTGCCGCAAGTTATATCGGCTGCCCGGTGGCAGCGGCGGGGGAGATCAGGTGTCGGCGTTGGTGGTGTGGTGCGCGGTGGAGCCGTGGCGGTGCTTGCGGATGAGGAGTTGGGCGGGGATACGGGTGCGGAGATCGGCGACGTGGCTGACGATGCCGACGGCGCGGTCGCGTTCGCGCAGGGAGTCGAGGACGTCCATGACCTCTTCGAGGGTGTTCTCGTCGAGGGTGCCGAAGCCCTCGTCGATGAAGAGGGTGTCCAGGGGCATGCCGCCGGCCTCGTCGGTGACGACGTCGGCGAGGCCGAGGGCGAGGGCCAGCGAGGCGAAGAAGGACTCGCCGCCGGAGAGGGTGCCGGTGTCGCGTTCGCGGCCGGTCCAGGCGTCGACGACGTGCAGGGAGAGGCCGGAGCGCTTGGTGCCGGAGACCAGGCCGTCGCTGTGGACCAGGGTGTAGCGGCCGCCGGACATCTTCAGCAGGCGCTGACTGGCCGCCGCCGCGACCTGCTCCAGGCGGGCGGCCAGCACGTAGGACTCCAGGCGCATCCGCAGGGCGTTCTCGGCGGGCGCGCCCGCGAGCAGCGCGGCGAGGCGGCTGATCCGGGCGTACGCGTCGAGGACGGGCGCGAAGGCGTCGGCGAGGACGGTCAGCGCGTCGGCGATCCGGGCCAGCGCCGCGACCTGGTCGGCGGCGGTGCGGTGCGCGGTGTCGGCGGCGCGCAGGACGGCGGTGGCGTGCTCCTCGGCGGCGTGCGCCGACTCGGCGTCCGCGGGCGGGAGTTCGGCCGCCGCCCGCAGGTCCGGGTCGGCGAGGCGGGCCGCGGCCTGCTCCAGCGCGGCGTCCAGCTGCTCGAAGTGCCGCTGGAGCGAGACGCGTCGCTGGGCGGGGAGTTCGGCGTCGGCGAGTTCCGGCAGGCCGGCGAAGCCCGCGTCGGCGGCGGCCTTCGCCAGGGCGTCGGTGGCGTCGTCGAGCCGGGCGGTGGTCTCGGCGGTGGTGCGGGCCGAGTCGAGGACGGTCGTGACGGCGGCGGCGAGGGCGTCCACCGCGGCGGCGCGGGCCGCGACCGACGGCGCGTCGCCCCGGGCGGCGGCGATCTTCCCGGCCAGCGCGTCGAGTTCGGCGGCGACGGCGCCCAGCCGGTCGGCGAGGACGGCGCCGCGCTCGCCGGCCTGTCGCAGCCGCTCGCCGCGGGCCCGGCGTTCCTGCTCCAGCCGCTCCACCTGCTGGCCCAGCGGCGCCAGCCGGTCCGCGGTGTGCAGCGCGACGCGCCGCTCGGCCGTCAACTCGTCCAGCAGCGCCTTGAGTTCGGCGACCGAGCGGCCCGCGGCGGCGGTCTCGGCGGCCGCCGCGTCCACCTGGAGGACGCCCAACCGGTGCTTGGCGGCGTCGAGTTCGCCCTCGGCGGTGTGCTGGGCGGCGCGGGCGCGCTGCTCGTCGGCGGCCGTGACCTGGCCGGCGGACGGGCGGGCCGGGTCCGGATGCTCGGGCGAGCCGCACACCCGGCAGGGCTCGCCGGCGGCCAGCTGGGCCGCCAACTCGGCGGCCATGCCCGCGAGTCGGCGCTCCTGGAGGTCGAGGGTGCGGGACCGGGCGACCAGCGCGGCGTCGGTGAGGGTACGGACCTCCGCCTCGGCGGCCGAGCGCGCGGCAAGCAGCCGGCGGTGGCGGCCCGCCGCGTCCTGACGGGCCGTCAACTCGGCGTGCTGGACGTCGAGTCGGGCCAGCAGGGCATGCGCGTCACGGGCCTCGTCGAGGTCGGCGTGCAGCTGCTTCAGCTGGTCGTCGTAGCCGGCCAGCCAGTCCTGCGAATCCTCGGCGAGGTCGTCCGCGCGCTTCTGCTCGGCGGCCAGCTCGGCGCGTTCGGCGCGCAGCCGGGCGTGCCGCTCCTCGTCGGCGCGGGCCTCCGCGAGGCGGGCCGCCTCGGTGTGCAACGCGCGCTCGGCCACGGCGAGTTCGGCGGGGGAGCGGAGGTCGCCGAGCAGCTCGGCGGCCCACGGCGCGGCCGACCGGGCGGCGAGCGCGGCGCGGTGCGCGGACTCGGCGGAGCCCGCTGCGGCGTGCGCGGCCAGCGCACCCCGGTGCAGGGAGCGCAGCGGGGCCAGCGCCTCGGCGGCCAGCGCCAGCCGCAGGCGGGCCCGGTCGGCGGCCGACTCCCCGTCGGCGGCGGTGAGTTCGGCGTGGTCGCGGGAGGCGGAGCGGTGACGTTGCTGGCGGTCGGCCAGGGCGCGCTGCGCGTCCAGGCGCGCCCGGGCCCGGGTGCGGGCGGACTCGGCGACCTCCAGCGCGAGCGCCGTCGCGGTGACGCGTTCGGCGGCCGTGCCGCGCAGCATCGCCGCCCAGGCCAGCACGTCCGACGCGGAGGCGTCCTCGCCGGGCCGGTGCGCGGCGGCGTCCTCGGCGAGCGGGCCGGCCGCCTCCTCGGCGCGGGCCGCCAGGTCGCGCAGCTTCTGCCGGCCGGCCTGCACCTCGTGCTCCTGGCGCAGCCGCCGGTCGGCCGTCCACCGCTCCAACTGCTCGAAGCGGCCGGTGTCGAACAGCTTGCCCAGCAGGTCGGCGCGCTGCCTGGAGTCCGCGCGCAGGAACCGCGCGAAGTCGCCCTGCGGCAGCAGCACCACCTGGCAGAACTGGTCCCGGCTCATGCCGAGCAGCCTGGTCAGCTCCTCGCCGGCCTCCTGGTGCGAGCGGCTCACCGCGACCCAGCCCGGCACGCCCTCGCCCGCGTCGGCGACCCACTCGCGCAGCAGCGTCTGCGCCTTGTCGAGGGTGAAACCCGAGCCGCGCTTCTTCGGCCGGGACTGCTCCGGGCTGCGGGTGATCTCCAGCCGCCGCCCGCCGAGCGTCGCCTCCAGCACCACCTCGGTGCGCCGCCCCTGGTCGGCGTGGTCGCTGCGCACGCCGTTGCTCTTGCGCGAGCCCGGCAGTTCGCCGTACAGCGCGTAGCAGACCGCGTCCAGCACGCTGCTCTTGCCGGCGCCGGTCGCGCCGCGCAGCAGGAACAGACCGGACGCGGTGAGCCGGTCGAAGTCGACGCGCTCCGTCGAGGCGAACGGGCCGAACGCGGTCACGGTGAGCTGGTGCAGCCTCATCGAGCAGTCCCCTTCACAACGTTCATCGGCCGTTCTCCTCGGCCCGGTCGGCGGCCGTCCGGCGCACCGACTCCAGGCCCTCCAGCAGCCAGGACCGCTCGGTGCCGTCCAACTCCCGCCCCGGGCGGACGTGCGTGACGAAGCCCTCCACGACCTCCTGGTCGCTGCGCCCGCTGACCCGCTCCGCGTACGACCGCGCGGCGGCCTGCTCGCCGCCCTCCGGTTCGAACAGCAGTTGCAGGGTGTGCGGGAAGCGGGCCCGCAGCCGCTCCATCGGATCGGTCGGCCGGACCGGGTCGGTGAGGGTGGCCTGCACCCAGGCGTCCTCGGCCCACGCGTGGCCGTCGGCGGTGAGCAGCTCCTCCAGCCGGCCGCGCAGCCGGGCCAGCGCCCGCGGTTGCGGGCAGGGGACGCGGGTGGCCTCGACGGCGCCCTCGGCGTCCAGGTCGACCAGCCACATCGACTTGCGGTGGTCGGTCTCGGAGAACGAGTACGCCAGCGGGGAGCCCGAGTAGCGCAGGTGCGGGGCGAGGGTCTGGCAGCCGTGCAGGTGGCCGAGGGCCACGTAGTGCACCCCGTCGAACACCCCGGCCGGCACCGACTGCACGCCGCCCACCGCGATGTCCCGCTCGCTGTCGCTCGGCGCGCCGCCCGTCACGAAGGCGTGCGCCAGTACCACGGCCCGGGTGCCCGCCGGGCGGGCCGCGAGGTCCGCCCGGACGGCGTCCATCGCCGCCGCCAGCACCTGCTCGTGCCCGCCCTTGGCCAGGCCCAGCCGCTCCCGCACCAGCGCCGGCTCCAGGTACGGCAGCCCGTACACCGCGACCGGGCCGTGCGCGTCCGCCAGCAGCACCGGCTCGGCGAGCGCGCCAGGATCGGTGCGCAGGTGGATGCCGGCCCGCTCGATCAGGCGGGAGCCGACTCCGAGGCGGCGCGCCGAGTCGTGGTTGCCGCTGATGAAGATCGTCGGAATGCTCCGCTCGGCCAGCCGCCACAGCACGTCGTCGAAGAGCGCGACGGCCTCCAGCCCGGGCAGCGCGCGGTCGTACACGTCGCCCGCGACCAGCACGGCGTCCACCCGCTCGGCGACGGCCGTCGCCACCAGGTGGTCGAGGAACGCGCGCTGCGCCCCGTGCAGGTTCTCCCGGTGGAAGGAGCGGCCCAGGTGCCAGTCCGAGGTGTGCAGCAGCCTCACGCCGAAGCTCCCCGCAGCATGTCTGTCACTCCCCGTCGCTTTCATGGTGGTCCGGCCGGTACCGAGTATCACAGGTACGGGTGACAGGCCGGGGCCGGAGAGGCCGCGGAGGACGTCGGGACAGGTGGGACGGTGACCCGGGTGGCGGTCGGGGCTGTTCATCGGTCGGGTGTTCGGGGAAGATCATCAGGTGGCGTGGGCGGCCGCCCGGAGTGCGGAGGGAGTGGCATGGGCATCGAATACAGCCCGGAGATCTCCGAACTGCTCGGGCGGGTCCGACGCCGGCCGAACGCCGGCTGGCCGTGGCACCCGGGGGTCCCGGTGCCGGAGGGGCTGCCGGTGAAGCAGTCCTGGGGCTGGCTGTTCGCCCCCGACGGCCGGGTGCTCACGCTCATCAACCCGCGCGACGGCGTGGTCGGCCTGCCCGGCGGCTCGCTGGAGGCGGAGGACGCGGGCGACCCGGGCGCCGCGCTGGCCCGGGAGGCCGGCGAGGAGGCACAGGCGATGATCGGCCCGCCGGTCTACCTCGGCTACCTGTACGACCGGGTCGGCTCGGCGAACAACGGCCACGAGTGCGCCCGGGTCCGGATGGCCGCCGCGCTGCACGGGGTCGGCCCGTCCGCGCCCGACCCGGCCTCCGGCCGCCACTACCGACGGCTGCTGGTCGCCCCCGGGCTGGCCGTCGAACTCCTCGGCTGGGGCGTGCCCGGCCTTCAGCAGGCCCGTGCGGCGGTGGCGGCGGCGGTGACGCGGCTGGGCGTGCCGGCGGCCGCCAACGAGACGATCGAGGAACTCCCGCCGGCCGGCTGCCGGCTGCGCTGAGCCTACGGGCGGTCGGGCGTCGGGCCTCCCGGGGGGGCTGTGACGAGAGACGCGGTGAGGAGGGATCAACTCGTCGGCGGGGGGCCGACTTTCGAGGGGAGCGGATCCGGTGCGGGGGGTGCTTGGTGGGCGTTATAAGTCAACTGCTTTTTGCGCTGATCGAGTTGGTGAATTGGTAGATACCATCCGCGATATGACGAACATTCAGGAACCCGACGCACGCGCACTGCGGATCACCGAGGCCGTGGTCGGCCGGGTCGACCCCGGCCGACTCGACCTCCCGACGCCCTGCGGGACGTGGACACTCGGCGAGCTGCTCGCCCACATGACGGGACAGAACCACGGCTTCGCCACCGCGGCCGGCGGCGAGCTGCACGGACGCGAGGAATGGCGGGACCGCCCGGTCGGCGACGACCCGGCCGGGGCGTTCGCCGCGTCGGCCGCGGAGGTGACCGCCGCATTCGCCCAGGAGGGCGCGCTGGAGCGGGAGTTCTGGCTGCCGGAGGTGCGCGGCGGGAAGTGGTTCCCGGGGGTCGTCGCGGTCGGGTTCCACCTGGTGGACTACGTGGTGCACGGCTGGGACGTGGCGGCCTCGCTCGGCGTCGGGATCACGTTCGACGAGGAGCTGCTGGCGGCCGCGCTGGTGGTCGCCGAGCAGGTGCCGACGGGTGCCGTCCGCGAGCGCGAGGGCTCCGCGTTCGCGCCCGCGCTGGAGGTGCCGGCCGGGTCGGAGGTGCTCGACCGGATCCTGCGGGTGCTCGGCCGTGACCCGCACTGGACGGCGGACTGACCCCTCGGCGGTCGCTCGGCGGTACGAGCCGTTCGGATTCCGGTGCTTGACGCCCTCGTGGCGGGCGCGCACAGCGCCCCTCGCGGGGGCGTTTCGTCTGCTTCGCGCCGTTCGGGCGTTCCGAGTGCCGCCATGGGGCGGGTGTGACGGGAGTGAGGCGTGTGCACAGGGCGTCACGCCCTCGTCGCGCTCGGAAACGGGGCGAGAGTTGACGGAGTGTCAGGTGAAAAATCGGGCGATCGGACGTTCGGGCGGTGATTGGCGGGATCTTCGCAGCCCAGGTCAGGAGTGGGTCTTCGCGCGTAGCGAAACCTGGATGTCCGTTGGATGAGAGTTCGTCAAATTCTTTGGCATGACCGCTTCCCCCGGAGGCTACTGGCTGGTATCTCTGTGTGGCCTGCGTCACCCAATGGAGGAAAGATGACTCGCGTCCGTGCCATTTCCGTCGCTCTCACCGCGGCGGCCCTGTCCATCACCACCCTCGCCGCCGCCACCCAGGCGAGCGCGGCCGGCGTCAACTACGTCGCGCTCGGCGACTCGTACTCGGCCGGCGTCGGCTCGGGCAGCTACACCAGCGAGAGCGGCAGCTGCAGCCGCAGCACCAACGCCTACCCGTACCTGTGGAAGAACGCCCACGCGCCGACATCGTTCAAGTTCGTCGCCTGCTCGGGCGCCACCACCAACGACGTGCTCGCCAACCAGATCTCGTCGCTGAGCTCCACGACCACCCTGGTCTCGATCACCATCGGCGGCAACGACGCCGGCTTCGCCTCGACCATGCAGACCTGTGTGCTGAACAGCGAGAGCTCCTGCCTGAGCGCCGTGAACACGGCGAAGAGCTACGCCACCAACACGCTGCCGGGCAAGCTCTCCAACCTGTACGCGCAGATCAAGGCCAAGGCCCCCAACGCCCACGTGGTGGTGCTGGGTTACCCGCACCTGTACCAGGTGCCGGGCAACTGCCTGGTCGGCATCTCGGACACCAAGCGGACCGCGATCAACAGCGCCGCGGACACCCTGGACTCGGTGATCTCCAAGCAGGTCTCGGCGGCCGGCTTCACCTTCAAGGACGTCCGCTCGGCCTTCTCCACCCACGAGATCTGCGGTTCCTCGACCCAGTGGCTGAACAGCACCACGCTGCCGATCAGCGACAGCTACCACCCGAACTCCACCGGCCAGGCGAACGGCTACCTGCCGCAGTTCTCCGCAGGCGTGTGATCCCGGGAGCCGAGACGTCCGTGAAGGGCGAATGAGCCGGTGTCCGGGCCCATGGGAGGGGCCCGGACACCGGTGTTCGTCAGCCCGGTACGGACCGACATCGGGTCAGCTTATTCCGGCGGCGGCGCTCAGTGCAGGTAGTCGCCGAGCGCCGCCGGCGTCAGGCCGGCCTCGCGGGCCGCGTCCAGCGCGCGTTGGAGGTCGCTCGCCAGGGTGTCGGTGAAGTGCATGATGATCACGTCGCCCGGCTGGAGCGGGCCGCCGTGGTAGACGTTCGCGGCGCCGGAGGTGAAGTCGGCGGTCGCGGTCAGCAGGTACCTGATGCCGCAGTTGGCGGCGGCCTGCTGGGTGGTCGCGTCGAAGGTGAAGTACGGCGGCCGCAGGATCGTCGGCGTGGTGCCGTAGCGCGCGGCGACCGCGTCCCGGGCGTCGCAGATCTCGGCCTGCTGCTCGGCCGGCGAGAGGGTCGTCAGGTCGCGGTGCGAGACGGTGTGGTCCTGGATCGAGGACCCGGGCGCCGCGGTGATCCGGCTGAAGTAGTCCGGCTCGAAGCCCTCCGGCATGGGCAGCGGGAACGCCGTGATCGGCAGCTTGCGGTCGGCGATCAGCTGCGCGGCCTCCGGGGTGCGGAACCAGCCGTCGTCGACGGTCAGGAAGACCACCTTGTCGGAGGTCGGCGCGTTCCAGGTGGCGTACGCGGGGGCGGGGGTGTCGCCGGTGACGTCGACGTCGTCCACGGTGATCGGGCCCTGGCCGTACCAGCCGTGCACGTACAGCTGGACGGAGGTGGTGTTCGCGCCGGTGGTGAAGGTGGTGGACAGCTGCTGCCAGCCGCCGCCGGTGGACGCCGTCCAGGCCGGCGGGACGTCGTGGCCGGTGCCGGTCGCGCCGACGAACGCGTAACTGCCGTGCACCCAGGCCCGGTACGTGTACGTGGTGCCGGGGCGCACCGCGAGGGTCTGCGTGCACTGGCCGGTGGAGTCGGCGGAGGCCGGGGTGACGGCCAGCGCGGAGCCGCCGGTGCGGGCCGCGGTGGTCACGGCGCCCTCGCCCGCGGCGCAGTGCCAGCCGGGGATCGAACCCCAGTCGGCCAGCGGCAGGGTGGGGATCTCGAACCCGGGGTTGGTGGCCAGGTTGACCGCCGGGGCGCCGGTCGCCGCCGGGGCGTCGGCGTGGGCGGCCGGGACGGTGCCGAGGGCGGCCAGCACGGTGGCGGCGGCGACGGCCGCGAGACGGCGGCGTGCGGAACTGAGCACGGATCAACTCCATTGTGGGGAAGGAGAGAAGACGTGACTCCCGGAGGGGCGGGGGTCGGTTTTCGGCCTCACCGCACCGGGCCGGTGGCACACAATGGACTGGACCAATCCCGATGGTCAAGGGGAAGGGGCGGAGATCGGTCAACCGGCGTACAGCTCGTCGATGTCCCGTGCGTAGCGCTCCGCCACCGCCGCCCGCCTGATCTTCAGCGAGGGCGTCAACAGGCCGTCGTCCAGCGTGAATTCACGTGGCAGCAGCCGGAACGCCCGGATCGACTCGGCGCGCGAGACGCTGGTGTTGGCGGCTGCCACGGCCCGCTGCACCTCCTGGTGCAACTCGTGGTCGGTCAGGGCCAGTAGGACGTCCGCCTGCGGGCGGCCGCGGGCCCTGAGCCAGTGCGCGAGGGCCGGCGGGTCGAGGGTGATCAACGCGGCCAGGTACGGCCGATTGTCGCCCACCACCAGGCACTGGGCGATCAGCGGATGGGACCGGACGCGCTCCTCCAGGACCGCGGGCGCGAGGTTCTTTCCGCTGGAGGTGACGATCACCTCCTTCTTGCGGCCGGTCAGCGTCAAGTAGCCGTCCTCGTCCAGCGATCCGAGGTCGCCGGTGGCCAACCAGCCCCGGTACAGGGCCTCTTCGGAGCAGCGCGGATGGTTCAGGTAGCCGGAGAACACGCCGGCGCCGCGCACCCACACCTCGCCGTCCTCGGCGATCGCCACCGACGCGCCCGGCACCGGGCGGCCCACCGTGCCGAACTTGGGCCGGTCCGGGGGATTGGCGGTGATCGCCGCGGACGTCTCGGTCAGGCCGTAGCCCTCGTACACCGTCATGCCCGCGCCGGCGAAGAACAGCCCCAACTCCCGCCCCAGCATGGACCCGCCGGACATCACCGCCCGCACCCGGCCGCCGAGCACGGCCCGCACCCGCTGGTAGACCAGGCGCTCGTACGCGGCGTGCCGCAGCCGCAGCGCGGGCGACGGGCCGGGGCCCCGGCGGTGCGCGCGGCGTTCCCAGGCGGTCGCCCACTCGATCGCGACCTGCTCGGCCTGGACGAAGGTCTCCAACCGGCCCGCGGCCTCGGCGGCCTCCCGGGCCCGGCGGTGGATCTTCTCGAAGATGTACGGCACCGCGTGCAGGAAGGTCGGCCGGAACGAGGCCAGGGCGGGCAGCAGGCTGTCCGCGGCCAGCACGGAGTGGTGGCCGATGCGGATGCCGCCGCGCACCGCCGCGACCTGGGTGAGCCGCCCGTAGACGTGCGCCAGCGGCAGGAACAGCAGGGTGGCGGGCTGGTCGCCCCGGGTGTCGGCGAACACCTCCGACCAGCCGCTGAGCACCGCGTCCGCCACCGCCGCGAAGTTGCCGTGGGTCAGCAGACAGCCCTTCGGGCGGCCGGTGGTGCCGGAGGTGTAGATGACGCTGGCCAGTGAATCGGGCGTGACGCCGAGGCGTTGACGGTGCACCAGGGCGTTCGGCACGCCCTGGCCGTCCGCCATCAGCTGCTCCACGCAGCCCCGGTCCAGCTGCCAGATGCCGCTCAGCGCGGGCAGCGCGTCGCAGACCGCGCCGACCGTCATCGCCTGGTCCTCGTCCTCGACCACGCAGGCCACCGACGCGGTCTCGGCGAGGATCCAACGCACCTGCTCGGCCGCCGCCGTCGGGTAGACCGGCACCGGGATCGCCCCGATCGACCAGAGCGCGTAGTCGAACAGCGTCCACTCGTAACGGGTGTTGGACATCACCGCGACGCGGTCGCCGTAGCGCACCCCGCGGGTGAGCAGGCCCCGGGCCAGCGCCAGCACTTCGTCGCGGAAGTGAGCGGCCGTCACCGGCTGCCAGGCGCCGTCCGCCCAGCGGGACAACTGCACCAGCCGTGGTTCGCGCTCGGCCCGGTCGAACACCGAGTCGGCCAGCCCGCCGGTCACCGCCGAGCCGTCGAGCGCGGGGCTGCTGATCTCTCGCACGGTACCCCCGTTCCGCCGATCCCGCCCCGGTTCGCACAGGCGCAGGGCGGCACCGGCGAAGCTACCCGATCGGGGCGGTGCTGCCCAGAGTCACCGTCCGGCGACACCCCGCACCGGGCACAGTGCCGCAGGTCGGGGCCCTGGAGGCCCCCGGCTCGAAAATTAAAGGACGATCCGGACAACACACGATCACAATGCAAATTCACCCTACGAACGGATGGTCAGGAGGTAGTAGGCTCGCGGCTCTCGTACCCCGTCCTGCCCCTCCGTACCCCGTCGTACCCAGCCCTGCCCCCGGCCGCTCGTGCCCGGCGACCACACCGACCGAGGACCACCAGAGGACCCACATGCGCCTGCGCCGCAGCTCGATCCGCGCGAGGATCATCGCGCTGCTCCTGGTGCCCATCGCGGCGCTCAGCGGCCTGTGGGGCTACTCCACCCTGATCACCACCGGCGACGTGTGGAGCCAGCTCGACATCAGCGCCACCTACAAGGCCTTCGGCGGCCCCGCCGACCAGTACGCCGACGACCTGCGCATCGAACGCGGCGCCGCCGTGCTGCGCCTCGCCGACCCCGGCAACAGGGACTTCGCCGACGCCTACCTGAAGTCCCAGACCGTCACCGACCGCGACCTGCAACTGCTGCGCTACCAGAGCACCAGCCGCGACGCCGGAAAGCTCAACGGCGACCAGCGCGCCCGCGTCCAGGACATCCTCTCCGCCGCCGACCAACTCGCCGCCATCCGCAGCCAGATCGGCCAGCACCGGACGGCCTGGGAGAGCGCCCTCGACGACTACAGCGCCCTGATCAGCCCGGTCTTCGCCTTCCGGTCCTCCTTCGTCGCCAAGGAGAGCGGCACGCTGCCCCGCCAGGGCACCATCCTGGTCGAACTCACCCGCGCCGCCGACTACCTGGCCCAGGAGACCGCCGCGATGCGCGCCCTGCGCGTCGGCAACTCCAACGTCGCCGCCGACGCCCGCAAGCAGCAGATCGCGCTGGACGCCATGCACGCCCAACAGACCCTGTTCCGGGTCTACGTCGCCGAACTCGACCCGCAGGACCGCAACGACTACACCGAAGTCCGCAGCACCCCCGCCTGGAACGCCCTCACCAACGCCGAGAAGGGCTTCGACGACGCCTCCGACCGGGCCGTCTACGTCCGCTCCGGGCAGACCGACTCCTGGGGCGAGAACTCCGACCGGGTGATCGCCGACATCGGCGTCATCAACAGCCACCTGGTCGACAAGATCGGCGAACAGGCCCACGCCTACGCCGTCAACGCGCTGCTGCGCGGCGCCGTCGCCGGCCTCATCGGCCTGCTCGCCGTGGTGCTGTCCATCGTCGTCTCCTACCGGATCGGCCGCCGCCTGGTCCGCGAACTCGTCGGCCTGCGCAACGCCGCCGCCGACCTGTCCGCCACCCGACTGCCCTCCGTGATGCTCCGACTGCGCCACGGCGAAGCCGTCGACGTGGTCGCCGAAGTCCCCCAACTGGAGTTCGGCGCGGGCGAGATCGGCCAGGTCGGCCGGGCCTTCAACGAGGTGCAGCGGGTCGCCGTCGAAGCCGCCGTCGAACAGGCCGAACTGCGCCGCGGCGTCTCCGCCGTCTTCGTCAACCTGGCTCGCCGCTCCCAGGTGCTGCTGCACCGCCAGCTCACCCTGCTCGACACCATGGAACGCCGCACCGAGAACCCGCGCGAACTGGAAGACCTGTTCCGGCTCGACCACCTCACCACCCGCATGCGCCGCCACGCCGAAGGCCTGATCATCCTCTCCGGCGGCTCGCCCGGCCGCGCCTGGCGCAAGCCGGTCCGGATGGTCGACGTGGTGCGCGCCGCCGTCGGCGAGGTCGAGGACTACGCCCGGGTCATCGTCCGGCCCTTCCCCGGCACCGGACTGCTCGGCTCCGCGGTCGCCGACGTCACCCACCTGATCGCCGAACTCGTCGAGAACGCCACGGTGTTCTCCCCGCCGCAGACCCAGGTCACCGTCCAGGGCGAGGTCGTCGCGCACGGCTTCTGCCTGGAGATCGACGACCGCGGCCTCGGCCTGAACGAGCAGCACCTCGGCGAGGTCAACCAACGCCTCGCCGTGGAGCAGGAGTTCGACCTCGCCGACACCGACCGGCTGGGCCTGTTCGTGGTCTCCCGGCTCGCCCGCCGGCACGGCATCCGGGTCCACCTCCGGCCCTCGCCGTACGGCGGAACCTCCGCCGTGGTGCTGATCCCGCGCGAACTGCTCGCCGACGCCGCCGAGATGGCCCCCGACGCCGCCCGCCCCACCGCCGAGGACCCCGCCCACCGCCGCGCCCCCGGCACCGCCGAACCCGGCCGGGCGCACGCCGCCACCGGGCGTGCGCACGCCGCGCCCGGCAAGACGCTCGGCGGACCGCGGCCGTCCACCGCAGACCCGTCCGCGAAGCCCGGCGGGCTGCCGCGGCGGCGAACTTCCGCGCAGGGGGACGCCGTTGAGGGCGCGGAGGGGAAGGGGCGGCACCGGCGTACGGAGAGTGCCGCTGCTGCGGTCGGTCCTGCCGCTGTCGGACCCGCTGCCGTCGGACCTGCCGCTGTCGGAACCGGTGTTGTCGGACCCGCCGTCGAGGTGCCCGCGTTGCCCGCCGCGCCCGTCGCCGGGCCGTCCCCGGTGGCCGGGGGCCTGCTGCCGCGCCGGGTCCGGCAGGCCAGCCTCGCTCCCCAACTGCGGGCCGGGGCAGCCCCGGAGGCCCCCGAGCCGGCCCGCGAGCGCAGCCCCGAGGAGGCCCGCTCCGCGTTCGCCTCCTTCCAGCGCGGCTTCGCCCGCGGCCGCGGCGACCGGCTGCAGCCCGCCTCGCTGACCGTCGTCCGCTCCGAGCCCGACCCCGCGAGGCCCTCCCGGGTGCCCGGCCCGCCCGCCGCGCCGGTCGTGCCGCAGCCCGGCCGGCCGCCCCGGCTGCGGATCGCCCTGCCGTCCGCGCCGGTGCCGCCCGCGCTGCCGGCCGCCCCCGTCCGCTCCACCCCTGTCCGCTCCGTCCCCCCGGCGCACCAGCCGCCGGACGCACCGCCCGCACCAGCAGAAGGAACCGAATCATGACCGCAGCAACTCCGCCGTCCGGGAGCCTCGACTGGCTCCTCAACGACCTGGTCGGCCGCGTCGCGACCCTTCGGCACGCGGTGATCCTCTCCAGTGACGGCCTCGCCACCGGTGTCTCCAGCGGCCTCGGCCGTGAGGACGCCGAGCACCTGGCCGCCGTCGCCGCCGGCTTCCACAGCCTCGCCAAGGGCGCCGGCCGGCACTTCCAGGTCGGCGGCGT
Organism: Kitasatospora sp. NPDC059795; assembly: GCF_042732175.1. NCBI lineage: Bacteria > Bacillati > Actinomycetota > Actinomycetes > Kitasatosporales > Streptomycetaceae > Kitasatospora > Kitasatospora sp. NPDC059795. Next base: position 224,892 of record NZ_JBHWID010000003.1, on the reverse strand, counting down.
CCGCCAGACCATGGTCGAACTGGACGAGGCCTTCCTGTTCATCACCGCCGCCGGCGACGGCAGCTGCCTCGCGGTACTCAGCGACGCCGAATCCGATGTAGGCCAAATCGCCTACGAGATGGCACTGTTGGTGAAGCGCGTCGGCGAGCACCTGGCCGCCGAGCCGAGGACCGAGACCACTCCGCCCGGGAGATGACCGATCTATGAGCGAGCCCGAGCCGACCGAGCCGACCGAGGCCACCGCCCCGGCCGGCCTCAGCGGTGAGAGCGCGGACGAGACGTCGACCGACGAACCGTCGGTCGACCTGTTCGCGCCCCGCACGCCGGTGGACGACCGCTGGTTCGACGACGAGGCCGGACCGATGGTCCGGCTGTTCTCGATGACCGGAGGACGGGCCCGGCCGGTCGACGAGGACCTGTTCGACCTGATCTCGCTCGTCACCGCCGCCGGGCCGGCCCTCGCCCCCGGCGGCGTCCCCACCGACCTGGCGCTCGGCCCCGAGCACCACAACATCCTCCAGCTCTGCCGCGAAGAACCCCTCAGCGTCGCCGAGTTGGGCTCCTACACCGACCTGCCGGTCAGCGTCGTCCGGGTACTCCTCGGCGACCTCCACGACGCCGAACTGATCGACGTCACCCGGCCCTTCCAGCTCGCCCGGCAACCGGACGAGCGCCTGTTGCGAGACGTGATCAATGGCCTCCGTGCACTCTGACGCCCCCGGCACCCCCGGCGCCCCGTCGACGCCCGTCGCCCGCAAGGCCCCCTGGGGCCCGCACGCGGTCAAGATCCTGGTCGCCGGCGGGTTCGGCGCGGGCAAGACCACTCTGGTCGGCGCCGTCAGCGAGATCCGGCCGCTGCGCACCGAGGAGACGCTCAGCGAACGCGGCCGCCCCGTCGACGACACCGCCGGCGTCGAGGCCAAGCGCACCACCACCGTCGCGATGGACTTCGGCCGCATCGACCTCAAGCCCGGCCTCGCCCTCTACCTGTTCGGCACGCCCGGCCAGGACCGCTTCTGGTTCGTCTGGGACGAACTCGCCCGCGGCACCCTCGGCGCGGTCGTCCTCGCCGACACCCGCCGGCTCGCCGACTCCTTCCCCTCCGTCGACTACTTCGAGCAGCGCGGCATCCCGTTCGTGGTCGCCGTCAACTGCTTCGAGGGCACCGAGGTGTACGCGCCCGAGGACGTCCGCGCCGCGCTCGACCTGTCCGCGACGGTGCCGGTGCTGCTGTGCGACGCGCGCCGCCGCGAGGACGGCAAGGAACTGCTCATCCGGCTGGTCGAGCACGCTGCCGAGCAGGTCGGAATCCGACTGTAGTTCGGGGCCGTGTCTGTGCAGGTCAGGGCGGTGCTGTCCGGATGGTGAGCCGGATTTGTCTCGCAGGGCGGGCCGATGGGTGCAGTGGGTTGCCTTCCGGGCACTTCGCGTGGAAGTCTCGTAACTGCGCCCGCCGTTCTGCCGTTCGTCGCGGGCACCAGACACACGCACACCGGGGGAGGAGCGCCGCCATGACCATAGCCGTCCGCAGTGCTGCCGCCACCGCCGCCCCGTCGGCGCTCCGGGTGCTTCCCGCGCTTCCCCTGTTGACCGTGCGTCGCTACATCGACCACGGGCTGATCTTCAGCGCCTGCTGTCGCTGACGCGCCGTCACCACCCGTTTCTCCCGGGCATGGTGGCGGTTTCCGCGTCCCCAACGACCTTCTTCGCGCTTCGGAGAGCCCTCCGTGCATCCCCGCACCCTTCTCGACCCGTTCTGGCCCTCGCGTCAGGCCCACCACTTCGACCAGACCTGTCGGCGCGCACCGCGCGCCTCCCGCCCGCCGCGCTGACCTCCCGTCAGCCCGGCGCGCCGGAAGCGCAGACGACGACCACCCACCGACCGTCACGCGCGAAAGAGCCCTCGAATGTCCTATGCCGCCACCGCGACCCCGCATCTGCGAGCGGTCCGCACCCTGCCGAACCACCCCCTCGACACCGAGCACCGCCGGATCGCCGCCCCGACCACCCGGCCCGCGCCCGCCATCGCCCCCGAGAGCCTGCTCGCCGGCCTCCAGGACGGCGCGGCCGTCGTCGCCGCGCTGCCCCAATCCGTGCTGCCGCAAGGCCTGTTGACGCAGCTCGGGGCGCACGCGAACGCCCCGCTGGTCGGCTACCTGGTGCTGGTGCCGGCCGAGAAGGTGGCCGCCCCTGCTCCTGCTCCTGCGCCCGCTCCGGTCGCCGCGGTCCGGCCGTTCACCCGGCCCGCCGACAGCGGCATCTCCGTCGACCTCGACCGCCGCAACGCGTACGTCGACGGCGTCCTGCTCGACCTCACCTACCTCGAGTTCGAGCTCCTCGCCCACCTCACCGAGCACCCGCACCGCGTCCACACCCGCGACCAACTCGTCCACACCGTCTGGGGCTACGGCCACGTCGGCGACGGCCGCACCGTCGACGTCCACGTCGCCCGCCTGCGCCGCAAGCTCGGCGCGGCCTACCGCGACACGATCGTCACCGTCCGCCGCGTCGGCTACAAGTACGCGCCGGTGGCGTGACGCCGGCCCGTCGGCCGCACCCTCCCCGGGGCGCGGCCGACGGATCACCGGCGGGCACGGCGCTCGGCCTCGGCGTGCCACCACCTGGGCGGCGACGCCCCGGTGACGCGGGCGACGGGCTGGTCGGGGTGCAGGCCGAGACGGCGCAGCGCGTCGGACGGGAGTCGGACGTCGAACCAGCCGTGCCAGTGGCCGTCGCGGCCGATGCCGCAGGCGAGATCGATGCGGATCTCGGCCGGGTCGAAGGGCATCCGGTCGATGCCCCGGTCGCGCAGTCAAGCGCGAACGGCCGCAAGGGGGTTGGGGCAGCCCGGCAGGTTCTCGTAGGCGGCGACGGTGATCCACTCGGCGTTCGGGTCGGTCATGCCCTCGATCCTGCCGGATGCGTTCTCGTCGCGGGCCCGTTTGGGGAGACGGGCCGGGGGCACTTCGCGCCGGACGAGGCGGGAGCGCGGCGGCCTGCCCGGGCCGGGCGCCGCAGGAGGCGTCAGGGCGTCGAGTCGGTCAGGCCGGTGGGTACCTGCCACTCCCGGCGCCGGCCCTTGTTGGTGAGCAGCAGGCCCTCCTTGATGATCAACAGGCCGAGCTGGCTTGCCAGTTCGGCAACCGGTGGCAGGGTGTCGCCGGCCTTCCCGTACCCGAAGCTCGGCAGAGTGGCGGCGGACAGCCCCAGTTGGGTGAGGCTGTCCGCCGGGGGGACATCCGCGACGTCGGCGGACTTGTCGCCGATCAGGCGCCGGATCAGCGTGGGGCCCGCCCCCGGCGGCACCGGCAGGATCTCGCGGACGAAGTCCAGGACACCCTTGGTCAGCACCCGCCCGGCCTCCGAAGGGCGCTGCTGGTGACCGATGATGGCGTCCTTCAGGGCGGAACCGTCCTTGAACTCGGCCGGGTTGAGTTGCTCGTCGACGCCCAGGACGTGGCCGGCCACCCGCCAGATGTGGAAGTAGGCGTCGCGGTCCTCGGGCAGCAGGTCGACGCCGAGCGAGGCGAGGCCGAGCGGGATCAGCACCGAGAAGCTCATCAGGGTGCCGGCCAGGTCCTCCTGGTTGACCGGCACCCCCAGCGTGTCCGCGTCCCAGTCGCCCAGCTGGGACACGTGGTAGCGCATGGTGGCGTGCAGCAGGCGGACCTTCTGTGCCGAGCGCAGCCCGCGACCGGTCGGCCCCAGGTCGTCGTTGTCGAGGACGTCGACGACGAACTGCGAGGTCTCCGCCAGGCGCCGGTAGACCCCGGAGGTGAGGCGCTGCGAACGGACCAGCACCTCGGCCCCGTTGCCGCAGGTGCAGCAGAGCGGGAGCGAACCGCAGAGCAGGATCGAGGCGATCAACGGCTGTTACCGGCCGAGGAGTTGGTGGCCGCGAGCCATCTTCGCCCGATCCGCCCAGGGCAACAGGACGGCCGTCTCCTCGAAGTACTGCTGGAGCTTGGGCGGCAGCCCGGCGGGGACGGCTTCGCTGTTGCGGCCGAAGCCGAGCAGCGTCTGCCGCACCTGGTCCTGCTGCCCGAGCTGGTAGGTCTCCGCGATGGCGGCGTCCCCGAGCGGGTCTCCGGCGTGGCGCATCCGGTCGAGCAGGTCGGCTGTCCAGTGGGTGGCGGCCATGTGGGTCCTCCGTGGAACCGGCAAGTGATGCGTATGCCTACCACCGTGGCGCGGGACGGTTCGGACAACCTCACTCGAACGTGGGCGCGCCGACGCGGGGCGGGGCGCGGCGTCGGGAGCGGGCGGGGCGCGGTGTCTGCGGTGGGTGGGGGCGCGGTGCCGGCGGTGGGCGCGGGGCCTTTCGCGAAGCCGACCCGGGTGCTTACGGTAGCGCCCGCCCCGGGCGGCGAACGCCCGGGGCGGGTCGCTCCGCGGTGCGCTACGGTGCCGTGGTGATCTCCACCGACCCGGATTCGGGCCCCTGTTGGTTCAGTTGCCGGATCCGCTTCGCGCACCTGGCGAGCGGCAGCGACGTGCTGCTGTATTCGGTGTCGGTGTTCCTGGTCCGGGCCGACGACTATGAGGCGGGCCTGCGGGCGGCGCTGGCCCGGGGGCGCCGCGAGGAGAAGGTGTACGCCAACGCGGACGGCGGGACGGCCAGGACGGCGATGGTCGAGGTCGAAGCGCTGGACATGCTGGACGGCGTCGAGGACGGCATCGAGGTGGCCTGCCTCTGGTCGGACGACATCGTTCCGAACCCGTTCCCGATGGACCACGCCTTCCGGCCGGACGCGTCCAGGCCCACCAACTCGGTGTGAGCCCGCCGCGCAACGGTCCGCTTCGGTCGTTGCGGAGTCGGCGGCCGCCCGGAAGACGCCGAGTCGGCCGCCGACAAGTGGAAGTGACGGAACGTCAGGACATCAGCGCGGGGCGCGGATGGCGTCGATGATGCGGGTCCAGTTGTCGGCGCCGTGGCCGTTGGCGATGGCCTGGCGGTAGTGGGACTGGACGGCGAGGGGGAGGGCGGGGTCGAGGCCGAGGGCGGCGGTGGTTTCGACGATGTGGTCGGCGGTGGCGCCCATCATGGTGACGGTGCTGAGGTGGCCGGGGTGTTCGCCCGCGTCGAGGGCGGCGCCGGGGTGCTGTTCGTTGGCCCGGAGGATCGCGCCGATGGCGTCGGCGGAGGCGAGCAGTTCGGGCATCGCCTCGGCGGCCTTCAGCCCGGTGGTGCCGAGCATGGCGGTGGCCTGCATCAGGGCGGTCAAGGTGCTGAGGAAAACGGTCAGTTGGGCCTGGTACATCATCTGGGCGAGGCCCGGGTCGGAGCCCAGGTACTTCGGCGTGCCGAGGAGTTCGAGCACCGGGGTGTGGTGCCGGAGCAGCTGGTGGTCGCCGCTGTAGTAGACGTGGGCGGCGGGCGTGCCGACCATCGGCGCGGGGACCATGACGCCGCCGGTGAGGAACTCCGCGCCGTGGCCGGCGGCCCAGGCGGCCGCCTCGCGGGAGCGGTCGGGGGTGTCGGAGCTGAGGTTGGCGAGGGTGCGGCCGGCGAGTGAGGCGGTGGCGGGGTCGAGGATGTCGTGCATCGCCCGGTAGTCGGTGAGGCTGAGGAGGACGAGGCCGCTCGCCTCCACGGCCTCGGCTGGCGTCGCGGCGAGGGTCGCCCCGGCCTCGACGAGTCCGTCGGCCCGGGCGGGGGTGCGGTTCCAGACGGTGACGGGGTGTCCGGCGGCGAGCAGGACCCGGGTCATGGCCCGGCCCATCGGGCCGAGGCCGATCACGGTGACGGCGCCGAGCTTCCGGTGTGGCTTCTGTTGTGCGTTCACCCCTCCATGCTCGGAGAAGGTCACTACGCTCGGAAGTACCCACTGATTACTGCGGTACTTACCTTTTCGTAAGGGGGATCGGCGATGGCCAGGGCACCGAGGCAGGGTCCGTACATCTGCGGCATCGACGCCGCGCTCGACGTGGTGAGCGGCAAGTGGAAGGGCCTGATCCTCTGGGAGCTCGCCACGCACGGCGTGCGCCGCTTCGCCGAACTCCGGCGCGCTCTACCGGGCGTGAGCGAGAAGATGCTGACTCAGCACCTGCGCGAGCTGGAGGAGGACGGCCTGGTCAACCGCAAGGTGTATGCGGAGGTGCCGCCCCGGGTCGAGTACTCGCTGACGGAGCAGGGGCGCACGCTCAACGAGGCGCTGCGGCCGCTCGGCGCATGGGGGACGGAGCGGATCCGGCGGGAGGCCGTCGCGGTGGTGGAGTTCCCGGAGGCGCCGGGGAGGACGTCCGGGGGGTGAGCGGTGGTCAGCGCTCGTCGGCCGGGAGGAGCAGGACGGCGAGGGCCTGGGCGCAGGTGCGGGCGAGGGCGAGGGTGTGCGGGAGGGAGTCGGGGGTGAGGTGGGAGGGGGTGGAGCGGAGGGCGAGGGCGAAGCGGGCGGTGGAGGCGGAGTCGAGGACGGGGACGGCGAGGGTGCGGATGCCGGGGGCGGACTCGCCGTCGTTGAGGGCGTAGCCGCGTTCGCGGGTGAGGGCGAGTTCGGCGTCGAGTGCGGCGGGGTCGGTGAGGGTGCGGTCGGTGTAGGCGGGGAGCGGGTCCGGCAGCGGGCCCTCGGCGGTGGTGGGCCAGGCGAGCAGGACCTTGCCGAGCGCGGTGGAGTGCAGGGGGCGGCGCAGGCCGAGGCCGGTGGAGGGCAGGACGGAGCCGCCGACCAGGATCAGGGCGTGCGGGCCGGAGCGGATGGCGAGGTCGGCGGTGGCGCCGGTGCGGCGGGCGAGCTGGTCGAGTTCGGGTCCGGCGAGGTGCAGTCCGCGTTGGTGGAAGGCGAGTTGGCCGAGTTCGGCGACGGCCGGGCCGAGGCTGTAGCGGGCGGTGCGGTCGTCCTGGTCGAGGAAGCCGGTGGCGAGCAGGGTGCGGGCGAGGCGGTGCGCGGTGGAGACGGACAGGCCCATCCGGCGGGCGAGTTCGGAGGCGCTGAGCGAGGGGCCGTTGTCGTGGAAGCAGTGCAACAGGCCGAGCGCCCGGTGGACCGCCTGGGCGCCGGCCGGCGGTGACTGGAGGATTCCGGGGCTGGCGGGCATCGCACCTCTTCGGGATTGGCTCTGATCGGTCAACTGCTTTGGCGTTTACAGGATATGGGTCCGATCGCGAACGGAGCATGTCGGCGGTGTTGCGGCGGCACTCCTCAGCGTGAACAGCTGATCCCATCATCTGGCAACGCTTGATCCGGGCCCTGACCTCGTGGAACGCTCGGTCCATCGGCGGACACCGGGTCGCCGACGGCCCGTTCGGCCGATCCGACAGGAGGAGGTGCGCCGTGACCACAGGCCGGCCCCTTCCTCGCTGTTGTCGCTGAGAGCTCTCCCGAACTCCCTTTTCCCGCCGTACTGTTCCCACTGTGTGGGATGTCTGTGCGTCTTCCCAGATTTCCGGAGCCCCGCCATGAGCCCCGTCCCCGCCGTGCCCGGCACGCCCCCGTCTCCCGACACCCTGTGGTTCACCCGCTGCCCGGTGCCCACCGCCACCGGCATCGCCGCCGACCGCGGCTGGCTGGCCGAGGAGTTCGCAGCCGACGGCATCACGGTGCGCTCCCTGCAGGACGCCCCGCCCGAGGTCGCGGCCGACCACCACTACACGCACGCCCTGACCGCGCTGTTCCGCGAAGGCGGCAACGTGCCTGCGCTGTGGGCGCGTTCGCGCGGTGAGCGGACCCGACTGATCGGCCTGACCTGGATCGAGGAGCGCCAGACGATCCTGGTCCGGGAGGGCAGCGGCATCCGCTCCGCCGAGCAGCTGCGCGGCGCGCGGCTCGCGGTGCCCCGGCACCCGATCGGCATCGACTTCTGGCGGGCGATGGCCCTGGCCGGCCACCACGGCGTGCTGGAGTCCGCCCAACTCGCGCCGGACGACGTCGAGTTCACGGAGGTGACGGCGGAGCCGGACGGCGCGCAGTGGGCGGCCGAACTGGCCGCGCTGCGGGACGGCCGGGTGGACGCGGTGTACGTGAAGGGCGCGCTGGCGGTGGAGGCCGCCCGACGGTACGGCGCGGTGCCCGCCGTGGAGCTCGACGCACTCGCCGACCGCCGCCACCGGGTCAACAACGGCACCCCCCGCCCGATCACCGTCCACCAGCAACTGCTGGACGAACACCCCGAGTTGGTGGCCAGGTTCGTCGCCGTGCTGCTGCGGGCCGCCGACTGGGCGGCCGGACAGCCGGCCGAGGTGGCGCGGATCCTCGGCGCGGAGACCGGCGCCGGGCCGGAGGGCGTCGCCGGGGCGTACGCCGCCGACGGGCACCGCGCCCTGCACCCGGACCTGTCCACCGAGCGCCTCGACCTGCTCGCGCAGCAGGAGCGCTTCCTGCACGCCCACGGCTTCCTCGCCGACCGGGTCGACGTCCACGCCTGGGCCGACCCCGCCCCGCTGGCCGCCGCCCGCGAACTGCTCGCCGCCCGCCCTGACGTCCTGACGCCCTGACACCCTGACGCCCCGAAACCCGCTCCGGCGTCCGCCCCCCCCGCTGTTCTGTGATTCAAGAGGAGAGACCCATGCGCAGCACCACGAAGCGCACCCGAACCACCGTCGCCGTCACCGCAGTTGCCGCCGCCGCCCTGGCCCTGACCGCCTGCGGCTCGTCCGGCTCGGGCACCGGCGGGAGCGCCGACGGCAAGGGCGGGGAGGTCGTGCTCCGGGTGCCCGACCCCGGGAACTCCGGCTTCCTGGCGAAGGGGAAGAAGGACGGCTCGCTGGACCGCGCGCTGGCCGCCGTGCACGCCAAGGTGGCGTGGACGGGCAGCGCCGGGCCGTTCGCCCCCGCTGCGCAGGCGCTGAACGCCGACCAACTGGACGTCGCCCAGGGCTCGATCACCTCGGCGATCACCGCGCTCGCGCAGAAGCCCGGCTTCAAGCTGTTCGCGCAGATCGCGCCCGACGAGGCCGGCGAAGGCATCCTGGTGAAGAACGGCTCGCCGATCAAGGAGGTCAAGGACCTGGTCGGCAAGAAGGTCGCGGTCGCCCAGGGCGGCACCTCCGAGTACCTGCTGCTGAAGGCACTGGAGAAGAACGGCATCCCGGCGGACCAGGTGCAGCGGGTCTACCTGCGGGCCGACCAGACCTCCGGGGTGTTCAACTCCGGCCAGGTGGACGCCTGGGCGACCTGGGGGACGTTCTCCATCCCGGCGATCGCCAACACCGGCGCGCACTTCCTGGTCGACGGCAAGGCCGTCGGCAGCGACAACTACGCGGTGTGGGCGGCCCGTTCGGCCTTCGCCGAGCAGCACCCCGAGGTGCTGAAGGCGTTCTACGGCTACCTGCACGAGAACGGCGCCAAGGAGAAGGCCGACCCCGCCGCCTACCTGAACGTCTTCACCGACGCCGGCCCGACCGCCGTCAGCCCCGCCGAGCAGCAGGTCGCCGTCGAGTTCGGCCGGCAGCGCGCCGTGGAATCGCCGATCACCGACGCCGACACCGCCCGCTTCGGCGTGGTCGCCGCGTTCTACGCCGACCAGGGCGTCACCAAGGCGAAGGTCGACGTCAAGCCCTACCTGATCGACATCAACTCCCTTGCGGGGGCGGCGAAGTGACCGCCACCACCGAGGAGGCCCGGGCGGCCGGGCTGGTCGCCCCGCGCGCCCGGACCACCGCCGACCGCCCGCGCGGCCTCTCGCTCGCCCTGCGCACCCTCGGGCCGCTCGCGCTGCTCGCCGCCTGGCAGATCAGCTCCGCGACCGGCGTGCTGACCCCCGACGTGCTTGCCTCGCCCGGCCAGGTCGTCCAGGCCGTCGGCGAGTTGTGGGGCAACGGCCAGCTCGGCGACGCACTGTCCACCTCGCTGGCCAGGGCCGGGCTCGGCCTGCTGTTCGGGGCCGGCGTCGGCCTGGTGCTCGGCGTGGTCACCGGATTCTTCCGGCTCGGCGAGGAACTGCTCGACTCCGCCGTGCAAGTGCTGCGCACCGTGCCGTTCCTGGCGCTGGTGCCGCTGTTCATGGTGTGGTTCGGCATCACCGAGACCGCGAAGGTCGCGCTGATCGGCGTCGCCACCTCGTTCCCGATGTACGTCTCCACCTCCGGCGGCGTCCGCAACACCGACCGCAAGCTCGTCGAGGCGATGCGCAGCTTCGGCCTGTCGCGCTGGGCGGTGGTCCGTGAGGTCGTGCTGCCCGGGGCGCTGCCCGCGCTGCTGTCCGGGCTGCGGCTGTCGATGACGCTCAGCGTGATCGCGCTGATCGCCGCCGAGGAGATCAACTCCACCGAGGGGATCGGCTACTTGATGGCCCAGGCGCAGAACTTCTCGCGCACCGACGTGCTCGCCGTGTGCATCCTGATCTACGGCCTGCTGGGTCTGGCCGCCGACGGCGCGGTCCGCGTCCTGGAGCGGCTGCTGATGCCCTGGCGTCCCGTCAACGGCCGGGCGGTGGCCGGACGATGAGCGCTCCCGCTGTTCATGTCCGGGGCCTGCGAAGGGTGTTCGGCACCAGGGCGGTCCTCGACGGCATCGACCTGGACATCGCCCGCGGCGAATTCCTCGCCCTGCTCGGCGCGTCCGGCACCGGCAAGACCACGCTGCTGCGGATCCTCGGCGCACTCGACCGCGCCGACGAGGGCACCGTGCTGGTGCCGCCCGCCCGGACGGTGGTCTTCCAGGAACCCCGGCTGATCCCGTCCAAGCGCGTCCTCGGCAACGTCACCGTGGGCCTGCCGCGCGGCGCCGCCACCCGGGAGACCGGCCGGCAGGCCCTCGCCGAGGTCGGCCTCGCCGACCACGCCGAGGCCTGGCCCAGCACCCTGTCCGGCGGCGAGGCGCAACGCGCCGCACTCGCCCGGGCCCTCGTCCGCGAACCCCAACTGCTGCTGCTGGACGAGCCGTTCGCCGCCCTGGACGCGCTCACCCGGCTGCGCATGCAGGACCTGGTCGGCGACCTGTGCCGCCGCCACCGCCCCGCCGTGCTGCTGGTCACCCACGACGTGGACGAGGCGATCCGCCTCGCCGACCGGGTCGCCGTGCTCCGCGAGGGCGCCCTCGTCCGGGACGAGACGGTCACCGTCGAACGCCCCCGCGACCCCGCCGACCCCGCCTTCGCGGCCCTGCGCCGCGACCTGCTCGCCGATCTCGGCGTGCACCAGGACACCAAGACCGAAACCGCGAACAGCAACTGACGTTGCGTCACCACAGAGAAGAGACCGCGCCATGACCGTCACCGTCGGTGTGCACCGCTCCAACCCTTCCCTCTACCACCTGGCCCGACTCGACTACCTCCAGCAGGAGTTGGCCCCGCTCGGCGAGAGCGCCGAGTTCCACCACTACGCCGACGGCACCCGGACCGGCGCCTACCTCGCCGACGGCACCATCGACTTCGGCGGGACGGGCTCCACCCCGCCGATCACCGCACAGGCCGCCGGGCACGACATCGTGTACACCGCCGTCTCCGCGCCCCGCCACGACCACGGCGCGCTGCTGGTCGCCGCCGACGGGCCGATCGCCTCCGTCGCCGACCTGAAGGGCGCCACCGTGGTGCTCGCCATCGGCTCCTGGCAGACCCACCTGCTCGCCAAGTCCCTGCACCAGCACGGGCTTTCGTACCGCGACGACATCACGGCCGAACGCCCCGCCGGGGACGAGGCCGAGCGGCTGCGCAGCGGCGCGATCGCCGGCTGGATCGCGCAGGGCGCGGAACTCGCCGCCGCCCGCCGCACCGGCGAGTTCCGCGAACTGATCCGCACCACGGACGTGATCACCGACCGCTCGGTGTTCTTCGCCCGCCGTGAACTCGCCGTCCAGCGGCCCGAGGTGGTCGCCGCGATCGTCACCGCCCTGCAGCGCGCCGACCACTGGGCCGCCGCCCACCCCGAGGAGGCGGCAGCCGTCGCCGCCGCCGACCAGGGCGGCGAGCAGGCCGACTGGCACACCGCGCTGACCGCGCTGCCCTGGCAACTGGAGCCCGCCACCGCCGAGTTCGTCGCCGAACAGCAGGAAGCCGCGGACATCTTCCACCGGGTCGGCTTCATCGACCGGCCCGTCACCGTCGCCGACATCCACCTGCCCGCCCTGGAGCAGCCGGTCGCCGACGCCATCTCCCGCGCCGCGAAGGGGAACTGAGCACCATGGCCACCGAAGTCCTGTGGTACCTGATCCCCCGCGAGGGCCACTACCCGTGGGAGCCCGAGGGCCGCCGCCCGGTCGACCTCGGCTACCTCCAGCACCTCGCCGCCACCGTCGAACGCCTCGGCTACACCGGCGCGTTGCTCGCCACCGACCAGTACGACGTGTGGACGCTCGGCTCCGCGCTCGCCGCCGCCACCGGCCCCGGCTTCCAACCCCTCCTCGCCGTGCACCCCGGGCTGATCTCGCCCACCCTGCTGGCCAAGATGGCGCTGTCCTTCGAGCACCTGCACGGCCTGGGCCGGCTCCGCTTCAACGTGGTCAACGGCTCCACCCACCAACTGCGCGAGTACGGGCTGCACGTCGACCACGACGACCGCTACCGGCTGTCCGCCGAGTACTGGAGCCTGGTCAAGCGCCTCACCAGCGGCGAAGTCTTCGACCATGAAGGCGAGTTCTACCAGCTGAAGAACGCCGGCGCGTCGCTGCGCGACCTGCCGCCGCTGCGCGAGGGCCACATCCCGCTCTGGTTCGGCGGCTCCTCCCCGGCCGGCATCGAGGTCGCCGCCGAACACGTCGACGTGTACCTCACCTGGGGCGAACCCCCGCACCTGCTGCGGGAGAAGCTGGAGAAGGTCCGCGAACGCGCCGCCGCGCACGGCCGCACCCTGCGGCTCGGCCTGCGCCTGCACCTGATCGTCCGCGACACCGAGGAGCAGGCCTGGGCCGCCGCCGACCGCCTCCTCGACGTCACCAGCGAAGCCACCTACGCCCGCCAACTCGGCGGCCGGCAGGGCGAGGACGGCGTCGGCTGGCAGCGCCAGTTCCGCCAGCACGGCGGCCGCGTCCCCGCCCGCGCCCGCGAACTGGAGACCCACCCCAACCTGTGGCCCGGGATGAGCCTGTTCCGCCCCGGCCCCGGCACCGCCGTCGTCGGCTCCACCGAACAGGTCGTCGAACGGCTCAGGGAATACCAGGAGTTGGGCGTCGACACGTTCATCCTGTCCGGCAACCCGCTGCTGGAGGAGGCCTACCGGGTCGCCGAGACGGTGCTCCCTCAGCTGGCCTGACGCGCACGGGCGGCCGAACCCGCTTCGGCCGCCCGCACGTCGGGGATCAGCTGCGTACGGCGGGGATCAGCCGCGTACGGTGCGGATCAGCTGCGTACGGCGGAGATCAGCTGCTCAGCCGGTCGATCTCGGCGATCTCCTGCGCGGTCAGCGGGCCGGCCGCCAGCGCGTCCAGGTTCTGGTCCAGCTGGCGCACGCTCGACGCACCGACGATCACCGACACCACCCGCTCGTCCCGCAGCACCCAGGACAGCGCCAGCTGCGCCAGGCTCTGACCGCGCCCCTCGGCGACCTTCGCGAGCGCCCGCAGCTGCGCCAACTTGGCCTCGGTGAGCGCCTCCTCCTTCAGGAAGTGCCCGACCGACATCCGCGAACCCGCCGGCACCTCGCCGCTCAGGTAGCGGTCCGTCAACAGGCCCTGCGCCAGCGGCGAGTACGCGATCAGCGAGGTCTGCGTCTCGCCCACCGCGTCCAGCAGGCCCTGCTCCGGCTCCCGGTTCAGGATCGAGTAGCTGGCCTGGTTCAGCAGACACGGCGTGCCCAGCTCGCGCAGGATCGCCACCGCCTGCCGGTGCTGCTCCGCCGGGTAGTTGGAGATCGCCGCGTACAGCGCCCGGCCCGAACGCACCGCCGTGTCCAGCGCGCCCATCGTCTCCTCCAGCGGAGTCGTCGGGTCCCACCGGTGCGAGTAGAAGACGTCCACGTAGTCCAGGCCCATCCGGCCCAGCGACTGGTCGAGGCTCGCCAGCAGGTACTTGCGGCTGCCGCCGTCCCCGTACGGGCCCGGCCACATGTCCCAGCCCGCCTTCGACGCGATGAACAGCTCGTCCCGGTACGGACGGAAGTCCTGCGCGAACAGGTAGCCGAAGTTGCGCTCCGCACTGCCGTACGGCGGACCGTAGTTGTTCGCCAGGTCGAAGTGCGTCACCCCCCGGTCGAACGCCCGGCGCAGCACCGCGCGCTGCACCTCCAGCGGCTGGGTGTCACCGAAGTTGTGCCACAGTCCGAGCGAGACGGCGGGCAGCTGCACACCGCTGCGCCCGGCGCGGCGGAAGGTCATCGAGGCATAGCGGTCGTCCGCGGCGAGGTAGGTCATACCGGCATCCTGCCAGGTGAGCGCGGCGAACGGGACCAACGGCCCTCCCCGCGGCGCCCCGCCGCGACGTACCCTGACCGGGCGCGCGACGTACCAGGAGGAGACCGTGGCACTGCCGGACATCACCACCAGGGCCGACCTGGAGTCCGCCCTCCGGCGCTTCTACCGCGCCGCCTTCGCCGACCCGCTGATCGGCCCGATCTTCACCGAGATCGCCCGCCTCGACCTGGAGGCGCACCTCCCGCGGATCACCGACTTCTGGGAGAGCGCCCTGCTGCGCACCGCCTCCTACCGGGGCAACGCGCTCGCCCCGCACGCGGCGCTGCACGCGATCAGCCCGCTCACCGCCGAACACTTCGGCCGCTGGGTCCAGCTCTGGCGCGCCACCCTCGACGGCCGCCACGCCGGCCCCGTCGCCGAACGCGCCAAGGCCCAGGCGCAGCGGATCGCCGTCACCATGCTGCGCCGCCTCGGCGAGAGCGACACCGGCGGCGGCACTGGGGGCTTCGTGCCGCTGGCCGCCGTCCGCCTGGCCTCCGGAAACTGAACGACACCGGCAGTTGTGACGGTTCGCCTTCACAGCGTGTTCGGTCGGTCGACGTCTTTCGGTCACCGAATGTCGGCGCGGCCCCGGCGGGCGCCGGAACTCCGCGACGGGCTGATTCTCACTGACCCCACGTCACGTCCTCGATGGGGCCCTTGATGGACGTCACCGGGCCGTTGACGGTGGCACCCGCGGCGTGGACAGCCCCGCCGACGTGCGAGGACGGCGCGGAGGAGAGTCCGATCAGCACGGCGATTCCGGCGGACAGCAGGCCGACGAAGACGGTGCGGGCCGTGCGAGTGGCGTTCACGGATTTCTCTTCTCTGTGCGAATTGCGGTGCGTGTTCAGGGAGTTACCCGACGAATCCGCCGGGGATCTCCGACCCGTCGGCGCTGCCGACGGGCACCACTCTGGCCTCCCGTTCGAACACAGGGAAGAGCTGGAGGGTGGACGGATCATGCAGTGGCACAAGTCGTCCACATGATCTTCTCGTGCGGCCGACCGTGGCGGAGGCATTGACGCAGATGGGAGGCGGTGCGCGACGGCAGGGAAGGGGGGTGCGTGGGACGGCGGCGGTGCGGAGGGCGGCTGGTGGACGGTTCCGAACAGCCATCGCATAGGCTCGGCGCACGATGGTGCGGATCACTGTGCTCGGGGCACTCACGGCGCAAGTGGCGGGGGACGCAATCCGGTTGGGCGGTCCGCGTCAGCGTGCCGTGCTCGCGCGCCTGCTGGTCGCACACGGCGCGACGGTCTCCGCCGACCGCCTGATCGACGACCTGTGGGACGGCGCGCCGCCCGCCAAGGCCGCCGTCTCGCTCCAGGCCTACGTGTCCAACCTGCGCCGCCTCCTGGAACCCGGACGCGGACCCCGGCAGGAACCACGACTGCTGGTCAGCGCCGGGCGGGGCTACGCGCTGCGCGAAGTTACCCTCGACGCGGCCGAGTTCGAGAGCCTGGCGGCGGCGGGCGACGTCCGGCGGGCGCTCGCGCTGTGGCAGGGCGCCGCGTACGGGGAGTTCGCCGAACGGCCCTGGGCCGCCGTCGAGACCGCCCGGCTGGAGGAACTCCGCACCGCCGCCCGGGAGTCGGCGACCGTACAGTCCCTCGCCGAGGGCCGCTTCGGGTCGGCCGTGCAGGACGCCGCCGCCCTCGTCGAGGACCACCCGCTGCGCGAGGAGGGCTGGCGACTGCTCGCCCTCGCGCTCTGGCACGCCGGCCGCCAGGCCGAAGCCCTCACCGCCGTCCGCCGCGCCCGCCACCACCTCGCCACCGAACTCGGCCTCGACCCCGGCCCGGCCCTCACCGACCTCGAAACCGCGATCCTCCGCCGGCAACTGGACCGCCTGACGCTGCCGACGGGGCCCGGCGGGGGCACGGAAACCGGCCGGTCGGGCGGTGCTGCGGTCGGCAGCGGGCCGTTCGGGAGCCCCGTCGGGCGCGGGGGCGAGGGCAACGCGGCCCGCGACGGCGGGCGGGGGACATCGGCCGCGCCCGGGCCCACCGGCGGAGATGCCGAAGAGCAGGCGGCGGCTCCGGCTCGGACGGCCGGGGGCAGGGCAGGGGCGGGGTCCGGGCGACTGTTCGTGGGGCGGGCGGAGGAACTGGGCGCGCTGTGGCGGGCCGCCGAGGCCGCGCGGGGCGGGGTGGGGTTCGCGCTGGTCAGCGGGGAGGCCGGGGCGGGGAAGTCCACCGTGCTGGGACGGCTGGGGGAGCAACTCGTCGAACAGGGGTGGCGGGTGGCGACCGGGCGGTGCCCGGAGAGCGCCGGGGCGCCCGCCGCGTGGGCGTGGACCGAGGTGCTGCGCGAGCTCGCCGGCCGGCACCCGGACGCCGTCGCCGACCGCGAACTCGCCCCGCTGCTCGCCGACCCGGGGCCGGCGGCGGGCCGGGACGCGCTGTCCGGACGGTTCCGCCTGCACCGCGCCGTCGTCGCCCGCCTGCACGCCGCCGCCCGCACCGCGCCGCTCGCCGTCCTGCTCGACGACCTGCACGCCGCCGACCCGGAGACCCGCGAACTGCTCGGCGAGCTCGCCGCCCACCCCGCCGACGGCACCCCCGCAGGCGGCCTGCTGGTGGTCGCCGCGCTACGCCCCGGCGAGGGCGAACTCGCCGACGTACTGGGACGGTTGGCCCGGCGCTCGCCCACCCGGGTGCCGCTCGGCGGATTCGACGAGGCCGACGCGGGACGCCTGATCGAGGCGGTCTGCGCCGCGCCAGTCCGCCCGGAGACCGTTCGCGCCCTCGCGGAGCGCACCGGAGGCAACCCGTTCTACCTCGCCGAGAGCGCCCAACTGCTCGTCCTGGGCGACGAGTCGACCGCGCTGAAGGAAGTCCCGCAGGGCGTCCGGGACGTGCTGCGGCGGCGCTTCGAGCGGCTGCCCGCACCGGCCGTCGACCTGCTGCGGCTGGCCGCCGTCGCCGGCCGGGAGAGCGACGTCGACCTGCTGGTGCGGGCCGGCGAGCAGGACGAGGACACCGCCACCGAGGCCGTCGAGGCGGCCGTCGCCGGCGGGCTGCTGCTGGAACCCCGGCCCGGCGCCGTCCGGTTCGCCCACCTGCTGGTCCGCGACACCCTGTACGCCGACCTCGGCGGCCTGCGCCGGGCCCGCCTGCACGGCCGGATCGGCCACGCGCTGCGCGACCTGCGCCCCGGCGAACTCGCCGCCCTCGCCCACCACTTCACCCAGGCCGCGTCCACCGCCACCGCCGAACTCGCGGTCGAGCACTGCGTCCGCGCCGCCGAGGCCGCCGAACGCCGCTACGCCCACCGCAGCGCCGTCGCCCTGCTCCGGCAGGCCGTCGACAACCTGGAACGCGCCGCCGAACGGCCCGGCGAGGACCGGGCGGCCCGCCGCATCGACCTGCTCGGGGCGCTGCTGCGGGCCCAGATCCGGGCCGGGCAGGTCGGCGACGCCGGGGAGACCAAGGCGCACGCCCTGCGGCTCGCCCGCGAGTCCGGCCGCGAGGACCTGCTGATCGCCGCCTGGACCGCCTGGACCGAACCCACCCCGTGGGTCACCCACCCGTACGGCACCGTCGACCAGGACGCCGTCGACACCCTCGGCCGACTGCTGCGCCGCACCGACCTGCCGCCCGCCACCCGGTGCCGGCTGCTCGACGCGCTCACCCACGAACTCGACTGCACCGGCTCGCAGGTGGCCCTCGACGCGGCCGCCCGGGCGGTCGCCCTGGCCCGCGCCGAGGACGACCCGCACCTGCTGTGCCTCGCCCTCGCCGCACAGGCCCGCGCCTGCGACCACGAACTCGCCGCGGTGGACCGGCGCCGCCTCGCCGCGGAGATCTCCGCGCTCGCCGTCGCCCACGACCTGCCCGCCTACCGCTGGCACGCCGAACACCTGGGCGCCACCGCCGCCGCCGTCCGCGGCGACCTCCCCGCGCTGCGCCGCCACCTGGCGGCGGGCGAGGAGATCGCGCAGCGCTACCGGCTGGTCGAACTCTCCGACGTGGTGCTCTGCCAGCGCGCCATGCTGGAACTCGCCGCCGACCGGGTCGAGGAGGCGACCGCGCTGTACGAGCAGGCGATGACGAGCCTGCGGGCCCGCAGTTCACTGCACGCCGACGCCCTCCACGCGCTGGTACGGATCGTGATCGCGCACCGGGAGGGCCGACTCGGCGAGATGCTCCCGCTGATCGACCACCACCGCGCCCAGTACGGGCCGCTGGTCGCCGACGTCGCCGCGCTCGCCCTGCTGGCCGCCGGACGCCCCCGCGAGGAGGCCCGCGCGGCCCGCGCCGAGCGCCGCACCGTGCAGGCCGACTACTTCCGGTCGCTGTTCCTGGTGCTGCGCGCGGACGCCGCGATGGCCCTCGACGAACGTGCCGAGGTCGCCGAACTCCTGGACGAGCTGCGGCCGTTCGCCGATCTGGTGGCGGGCGCCAGCTCCACCTCGATCGCCGCCCGCCCGGTCGCCCTGTCGCTCGGCGAACTCGCCCGTCACCTCGGCCGCACCGCCGAGGCCGCCGAGCACTTCCGGCACGCCGTCGAGGTCGCCCGCCGCTGGGAGTCGCCGAGTTGGGAGGCCCGGGCCCGCGAAGCCCTCGCCGCGACGGAGCGCTGACGGCCCGCCGCCCGGAAGGCCGGCCCGGTCGCCTTGATCGGCTTGGAGGGCCGTCACCGTCCGCGCCAAGTGGACTCCAAGCGGCCTCTCCCACACTGGTGTTCGTCACCGACTCGAACGCCCCACGGGAGGCACCCGCACCATGTCCACACTCCTCGGCCGCCTCGGCGAGGCCGCTGCCGCTCGGCCCTGGCGCACCGTCGCAGCCTGGCTGCTGCTGATCGCCGCGATCTTCGGCCTGGCCCAGGTGTTCGGCGGCGAACCCCACGACAGCTACCGGGTGCCGGGCACCCGCTCCACCGCCGGGCTCGACCTGCTGCACGAACGCTTCCCCGAGACCGCCGGCGCGGACGCCCGCGTGGTCGTCCACGACCGCAACGGGAAACCGCTTTCCGCAGACGTTCTGTCAACCCTCCGCACCCGCCTGGCCACCCTCCCGCACGTCCTCGCCGTCGCCCCGCCGATACCCTCGCAGGCCGGCGACACGGCGCTGCTGACGCTGAGCTACGACGTCGAGGTGACGGCGTTCAAGGGCGCCGCCGGACTCGACGCGCTGCGCGACGCCGCCCGGCCCACCGCCGACGCCGGCTACCAGGTCGAGTTCGGCGGCCAGGTCCCGGAGCACTTCAGCGCTCCCGACGGCACCGCCGAGGCGATCGGCATGGCCGCCGCGCTGATCATCCTGGTGATCGCCCTCGGCACCGTGGTCTCCGCCGGACTGCCGCTGGTGGTCGCGCTCGCCGGCCTCGCCGCCGGGACCGGACTGATCACCCTGATGGCCGCCGTCACCGACATCAGCGACATCGCGCCCACCGTGGCCTCCATGGTCGGCCTCGGCGTCGGCATCGACTACGCGCTGCTGCTGGTCTCCCGGCACGTCGAAGGACTGCGCCGCGGCCTGGACGCCCGGGCCGCCGCCGGCGCCGCCAACGCCACCGCGGGCGCGTCCGTGGTGGTCGCCGGCTCCACCGTGCTGGTCTCGCTGTTCGGCCTGAAGCTCGCCGGCCTGTCGATCTACGCGTCGTTCGGCTACGCGACCTTCGCCACCGTCGGCGGCGTCATGCTCGCCTCGCTCACCCTCGTCCCCGCCCTCGCCTCCCTGGCCGGGCCCCGCCTGCTGCGCCGCGCCGAACGCCGGGCCGCGGACCGCAGCGACGTCGTGGCCACCGCGGACGCCCCGACCCGCACCGAGCGCTGGGCCCGCCTGATCGGCCGCCGCCCGATCGCCGCCGCCGTGCTGTCCCTGGCGGTGCTGCTCGGCCTGGCCGCGCCGATGCTCGGCATGCGCACCTGGCCGCAGGACGCCGGCAGCCAGGCCCCCGGCAACACCACCCGCAAGGCCTACGACCTGATCGCCGACGCGTACGGCCCCGGCGCCAACGGCCCGCTGCTGCTCGCGGTCGACCTCGACCGGCTCCCGAAGAGCGAACTGCCCGCGCTGGAACAGAAACTGGCGCAGGACCCGGCCGTGGTGCAGGTCGGGCCGGCCCGGCTCGGCGAGGCCGGGAACGCCGCCGTGATCACCGTGACCCCGCGGACCGGCCCGCAGGACGCCGCCACCGCGAAGCTGGTCGAGCGGCTGCGCGACCACGAACTGCCCGCCGGCGTCGAGGTGACGGGCGTGGTCGCGACCTTCTCCGACATCTCCGACCGCCTCTCCGCCCGCCTGTGGGTGGTCGTCCCGTTCGTCGTCGCCCTGTCGCTGGTGCTGCTCACCGCGCTGTTCCGGGCCCCGGTGATCGCGGTGAAGGCCGCCGCGATGAACCTGCTGTCGGTGGCCGCCGCGTACGGCGTGATGACGGCGGCGTTCCAGCACGACGCGAGCGCGAAGCTGCTCGGCCTGCCGCACGCGGTGCCGGTGTCCAGCTGGGTGCCGATCCTGATGTTCACCGTGCTGTTCGGCCTGTCCATGGACTACGAGGTGTTCCTGCTGTCCCGGGTCCGCGAGGACTGGCTCGCCACCGGCGACGCCAGGGGCAGCGTGGTGCGCGGCCTGTCCGCCACCGGACGGGTGATCAGCAGCGCCGCCGCGATCATGGTCGCCGTGTTCACCGGCTTCGCGATCGACCCCGACATCACCGTCAAGATGATCGGCGTCGGCATGGCCGTGGCCGTCCTGATCGACGCCACCGTCGTCCGCCTGGTGCTGGTGCCCGCCACCATGACCCTGCTCGGCCGTCACAACTGGTGGCTGCCCGGCTGGCTGGACCGCCTGCTGCCGAAGCTCCGCATCGAACACGGCGACGAGCCCGCCGCCCCCGCCGCCCGTCCCGAACCGGCCGCCGTCTGACACCCGCCCGGCAGGGCCCGCCCCCGGGCGGGCCCCTGCTGCGTGCGGGTGGCCACGCCGCGTGGTCCACGCCGCCCGCCCCGCGCCCCCGCGTACCGTGACCGCATGAGCGTGCGGATGGAGCGGGTGTACGAGGCGCCGGACGGCGGGGTGCGGGTGCTGGTCGACCGGCTGTGGCCGCGCGGCCTGAAGAAGGAGGACGCCCACCTCGACCGCTGGGCCAAGGACGTCGCGCCCTCCACCGAGCTGCGCCGCTGGTTCCACGGCACGCAGGGCGACTTCGAGGAGTTCGCCCGCCGCTACCGGGCCGAGCTGGACGCTCCGCAGGTGCGGCAGGAGCTCGACGAGCTGCGCCGACTGGCCGCGGGCGACGCCGACCTGGTGCTGCTGACGGCCGTCAAGGAGCCGTCGCACAGTCACGTGTCGGTGCTGCTGGAGCGCTTGGAGCAGTCCGGCTAGCACGTTCGGCGGACCGGCCGCGTACGGCGTGTTCTTTCGGGCAGATGTAAGCAAATCGGCTGTAATGCGGGCATGAGCCTGCTGCGAGAGAACGCCGTTCTCGCCCTCTTCTTCTGCCTCGGCCTGGGCTACCTGGTCGGCAAGCTACGGGTCGGACCGATCCAACTCGGCGGCATCTGCGGCGTCCTGATCGTGTCGATGCTGGTCGGCGCCCAGCACGTCACGGTCAACGCCGACGTCAAGAACGTGGCCTTCGCCCTGTTCATCTTCTCGCTCGGCTACGTCGCCGGCCCCCAATTCTTCGCCAACCTCAACGCCAAAGGGCTGCGCTTCGGCGTGCTCTCCCTGATGGAGGCCGTGGTCGTCGTCCTGATGGCACTCGGCTTCGCCAAGATCTTCGACCTGGACGTCGGCACCGCCGCCGGCATCCTGGCCGGCGCCGCCACCGAATCCGCCGCCGTCGGCACCGCGCAGGACGCCATCGCCAAACTGCCCGGCGTCACCGCCGACCAGACCGTCCAGCTGCAGGCGCACGTCGCCACCGCCTACTCGGTCTGCTACCTGTTCGGCCTGATCA
Source organism: Kitasatospora sp. NPDC059795 (assembly GCF_042732175.1). Taxonomy (NCBI): domain Bacteria; kingdom Bacillati; phylum Actinomycetota; class Actinomycetes; order Kitasatosporales; family Streptomycetaceae; genus Kitasatospora; species Kitasatospora sp. NPDC059795. The sequence goes on along the minus strand of NZ_JBHWID010000003.1, from coordinate 202,720 downwards.
GCATCGTCCTGCTGACCAGCCAGCTCTTCCCGATGCTGATGCGGATCAACCTCGCCGACGCCTCCCGCCGGCTCTGGGAGAAGATGCGCGGCGGCGAGAACGGACACCAGGAGGGCGAAGAGCCCTCGTTGCCCGCGCTGGTCGGCCGGACCTACCTGGTCTCCCAGGGCGAAGGCACCCGGGTCAGTCAACTCCAGGAATCTTCCGGCCAGTTGGTCACCGTCGAGGCGATCAGCCGGGGCGGCCGCAAACTCGACCCCGACGACGACCCGGTGCTGCGACGTGGCGACCAGGTCCTGGTCGTCGGCCGCCGCGCCGCCGTCATCGACGCCGGCCACGACCTCGGCCCCGAGACCGGCGACACGCCCGGCCTCGACCGGGCCCTGGCCGTCCGCCAGGTCGTGGTCACCAACAAGCAGGTCGCCGGCCACCCGCTGAACGACGTCCGCGACCGCGACAGCCAGGCCACCGGCGGCGTCTTCCTCACCGACATCCAACGCGTCGACCACCACCTGCCCGCCGTCGGCGAGACCGAGGTCCACCTCGGCGACACCCTCACCGTCGTCGGCGCCCCCTCCAAACTCGACCGGTTCGCGGCCCGGGTCGGCGCCGTCGTCCGCCAGGACACCGCCGACTGGATCTACCTCTCGCTCGGCATCTGCCTCGGCGTCCTGCTCGGCAAGGTCAACGTCCGCTTCGGGGACGTCAACCTCACCCTCGGCACCGGCGGCGGCTGTCTGATCGCCGGCCTGGTCTTCGGCTGGGCCCGCTCGCTGCGCCCCACCTTCGGCGCCTACCCGCCGGTCGCCGCCCAGACCCTCAAGGACCTCGGCCTGGCGATGTTCATCGCCGTCACCGGCATGGCCGCCGGCCCCGACGCGGGCCCGCTGCTCAAGCAGTACCCGGTACTGCTGCCCGCCGCCGGCATCCTGATGGTCGTCGTCCCCGCGTTCCTCGGCCTGTTCCTCGGCCGCAAACTGCTGAAGATCGAACCGCCGATCCTGATCGGCGCGATCGCCGGCCAGCAGTGCTCCACCCCCGCGATCACCGCCATCGGCAACGTCGCACAGAGCAGCGTCCCGATGCTCGGCTACACCATCACCTACACGCTCTCCAACTTCCTGCTGCCGCTGACCGGACCGATCCTGGTCGGCCTGGTCGGGCTCTGACAGGGGAAAACCATTGGGCTGGATCACCGATCACGTCTTCAAGCCGTACCCGGAGCTGCTGATCTTCCTGACCATCGCGATCGGCTTCCTGGTCGGACGGCTGCACTGGAAGGCCATCGGGCTCGGCGCGGTGACGGGCTGCCTGATCGCGGGGCTGTTCACCGGCTGGCTGACCGACGTCGAAATCAACGGCACCGTCAAATCGGTGTTCTTCATCATGTTCCTGTTCGCCCTCGGCTACAAGGTCGGCCCGCAGTTCTTCCGCGGCCTCAAGAAGGACGGGCTGCCGCAGGTCGCCGTCACCCTCGCGGTCTGCGTCACCGGTCTGGTGATCTGCTGGGCGTTCGCCGAGATGCTCGGCTACGGCCCCGGGCTCGGCGCCGGACTGCTCGGCGGCGCACTCACCCAGTCCGCCGTCATCGGCGTCGCCCAGGACGCCATCGGCACGCTGCCCGGGCTCAGCGCCGACCAGGTCACCGCGCAGCAGAACCTGGTGCCGATCGGATACGCCGTCACCTACCCCCTCGGCACCATCCTGTGCGCGATCCTGCTGGCCAACATCGCCCCCCGCTTCCTGAGGAGCGACCTCGCCGAGGACTCCCGCACCCTCGCCGCCGAACTCGACGCCCCGGCCGGCGACCCCGACCTGAGCGACGGCTACTACGAGGTCGTCCTGCGCGCCTACACCGTCGAACACGGCCTGGCCGGCTCCACCGTCGAACAGATCGAGCAGCGCGAGAAGGCCGCCGACCGGCGGATCTACCTCACCCGGGTGCGCCGGGCCGGGACGATCCTCCCGCACGACCAGCAGACCGTCATCGAGCACGGCGACGTGGTCGCGGTCAGCGCACTGCGGCACGACCTGGTCGACTTCGACCCGATCGGCAGCATCGGCCCCGAGACCGACGACGTCGAACTGCTCGACTACCAGACCGAACACCTGCACGTGGTCGCCTCCGAGAAGGCCCAACTCGGCAAGACCATCGCCGAGTTGCGGCGCGAACCGTTCATGGTCGGGGTGTTCGTCGACAAGCTGTACCGCTCGGGCGCGGAGTTCCCGTACGTGCTCACCACCCAGGTCGAACGCGGCGACACCCTGGTGCTGTCCGGCCCGCAGCGGCTCGTCGAACCGGCCGGGAAGCGGCTCGGCAAACCGGTGCCGACCAGCTTCGCCACCGACATGACCTGGGTCGGCCTCGGCATCTTCCTCGGCGGCTGCATCGGCATCCCCGCCCTCACCGTCGGCGGCGTGCCGATCAGCCTGTCCACCTCCGGCGGCGCGCTCATCATGGGCCTGATCTTCGGCTGGATCCGCGGCCGGTACCCCACCTACGGCAACGTGCCGCCCGGCGCCCAGTGGTTCATGGACACCCTCGGCCTGTGCGCGTTCGTCGCCATCGTCGGCATCAACGCCGGACCCAGCTTCACCAGCGGCCTCTCCCAGGCCGGTTGGGGCCTGCTGGTGTGGGGCGCCGTCGCCACCGTCGTCCCGCTGCTCGTCGGCATCCTGATCGGCCACTTCGTCTTCCGGATGCGCCCGCCGATCCTGATGGGCGTGGTCGCCGGCGCGCAGACCACCACCGCCGCGATCGGCGCCATCAACGAAGCCGCCCGGAGCCAGATCCCCACCCTGGGCTACACCATCCCGTACGCGGCAGGAAACGTCCTGCTCACCATCTGGGGCGCCGTCATCGTCGCCCTGCTCGGCTAGGAGAGACCCCACCCATGACCAAGCCGTCGATCAGCCGCGAAGAGATCCACCGCCTCGCCCGGCTCAGCCCGTTCGAACTCAAGGGCGAGTTCGTCCGGCTCGCCGAGCACTACCAGGCCGGCCGGCCCGGACAGAAGGAGAAGTCCACCGCCCACATGCTCAACGCCGGCCGCGGGAACCCCAACTGGATCTGCACCGGCCCGCGCGAAGCGATGCTCGCCCTCGGCCACTTCGCGCTCGCCGAATCCCGCCGCGTCTGGACCGCCGACAACCTCGGCGGCATGCCCGAACGGATCGGCATCGCCCACCGCTACGACCAGTTCGCCCGCAGCCACCCCGAACTGCCCGGCATCGACCTGCTCTCCGCCTGCCTCAGCCTCGCCGTCGACCGCTACGACCTCGACCGCGACGCCCTCGTCCACGAACTCGCCGACGCCGCCATCGGCGACAACTACCCCGTCCCCGACCGGATGCTCACCGCCGCCGAACAGATCGTCGTCGGCTACCTGCACGAGGAACTGATGGACCGCCGACCGCCCGAAGGCCGCCTCGACCTGTTCGCCACCGAAGGCGGAACAGCCGCCATGTGCTACATCTTCGACTCCCTGACGAAGAACGGCCTGCTGCACAAGGGCGACCGGATCGCCCTGATGGTGCCCGTCTTCACCCCCTACATCGAGATCCCCGAACTCGACACCTACCAGTTCGACGTCGTCCGGATCGAAGCCAACTCCTACGCCGAGACCGGCGTCCGCGAATGGCGCTACCCCACCGAGGAGGTCGCCAAGCTCGCCGACCCCAGCATCAGACTCGTCTGCCTGGTCAACCCCAGCAACCCGCCCTCGCTCGCGCTCTCCCAGCGCGTCACCGACCAGATCAAGTCCATCGTCGAAAGCTCCAACCCCGGGCTGATCATCGTCACCGACGACGTCTACGGCACCTTCGTCGACCACTTCCGCAGCATCGCCGCCGACCTGCCCCGCAACACCCTGCTCGTCTACTCCTACTCCAAGCACTACGGCTGCACCGGCCACCGCCTCGGCGTCATCGGCCTCCAGCGCGACAACGTCATCGACGACGCCCTCGCCGCCCTCCCGCAGGCCGACAAGGACCGCCTCGCCGGCCGCTACGGCAGCCTCAGCCTCGACCCCGGCAGCATCCGCTTCATCGACCGCCTGGTCGCCGACTCCCGGCAGGTCGCCCTCAACCACACCGCCGGACTCTCCCTGCCGCAGCAGGCCCAACTCACCCTGTTCTCGCTGTTCGCGCTGCTCCCCGAGGGCAAGGCCTACAAGGAGAAGGTGCAGGCCATCGTCCACCAGCGGCTCCAACTGCTGCTGGAGGGCTCCGGGATGAAGATCTCCGAGGACCCCGCACGAGCCGGCTACTACGTCGAACTCGACCTGCTCGCCGAGGCCGAACGCACCTCCGGACCCGAGTTCGCCGCCTTCCTGAAGGCCACCTACGAACCCACCGAACCCCTGTTCCGGCTCGCCGAACAGACCGGCGTCGTGCTGCTCAACGGCGGCGGCTTCGACGGCCCCGAATGGTCCGTGCGGGTCTCGCTGGCCAACCTCGACGACCTCGACTACCTGAAGATCGGCCACCACCTGAAGGAGATCTTCGACGAGTACCGGGCGGAGTGGCAGGCCTCCCACTGATCGGCGCCGACGGGGAGTCGGGGCCGGCAGGTCACTGCTCGGCGGACGGTCGGACGACGCCGTGGTCGAAGGCGAACACCACCGCGTGCACCCGGTCCCGCACCCCCAACTTGTCCAACATCCGGCGGACATGGGTCTTCACCGTCGCCTCGCCCAGGTGCAACGCCGCCGCGATCTCCGCGTTCGAGCGGCCCCGGCCCAGCAGCTCCAGCACCTGCCGCTCGCGCGGCGTCAACCGGGCCAGCGCCCGCCGGCCCGCCGCCGAACCGTCCGGCGGGGCCGAACGCGCGAACTCCGCCAGCAGGCGGCGCGTCACCGACGGGCCGAGCAGCGCCTCCCCGGCCGCCACCGTCCGAACTCCCGCCAGCAGGGCCTCCGGTGGCGTCCGCTTCAACAGGAAGCCGGCCGCGCCCGCCCGCACCGCCGCGAACACGTACGCGTCCAACTCGAAGGTGGTCAGCACCAGGACCCGCGCCTGCGGACAGCGCAGCGCCAACTCCGCCGTCGCCGCCACCCCGTCCAGCACCGGCATCCGCACATCCATCAGCACCACGTCCGGCCGGCACTCCACGGCGACGCGCACCGCCTGCGCACCGTCGGCGGCCTCGCCGACCACCAGCAGGTCCGGCTGGGTGCCGAGCATCATCCGCAGGCCGGCCCGCATCAGATCCTCGTCGTCGGCCACAAGCACCCTTATCGGCACGGAAGTTGCACCTCCACGCGCCAGCCCTCGGCATCCGGGTCCGGGCCGGCGGTGAGGGTGCCGCCGAGCGCGGTCACGCGGTGACGCATCGAGGCGAGGCCCCGGGGTGGGGTGCGGGGTGCGGGTCGCGGGGCGGGCTGCGGGACGGGTGAGCCGTTGTCGGTAACGGTGACGGTGAGGCGGGTGGCGTGCGGGGTGGTGGTGAGGCGGACGGTGGTGGCGGTGGCGGTGGAGTGCTTGAGGGTGTTGGTCAGGGACTCCTGGACGATGCGGCGGACCGTCTCGGACTGTTCGGTGGTCAAGTGGTCCACCTCGGCCGGGAGTTGGAGGGTGGGGGAGAGGTGCGGGGGCAGGTCGGCGAGCAGGGCTCGGAGGGCTTGGGCGAGCGGTGGGGCGGGTTGCAGCAGGCCGAGGACGCGGTCGAGATCGGTCATCGCGTCGCGGCCCACGCGTTCGATCCGCTCCAGGGCCGTGCGGACGTCCGGTGGGCCGTCCGGCAGGCAGAGGCGGGCCGCGCCCGCGTGGGTCACCATCACCGTCACCGCGTGGCCGACCGCATCGTGCAACTCCCTTGCCATCCGGGACCGTTCGTCGGCCAGCAGCTGTTCTGCGCGCAACTCGGCGGCTGCCCGGCGACGTTGCTCGGCCCGTTGCAGGCGCAGGCGGGTCGCCAGGCCGACTGCCGCCGAGGCCGCGTGCACGGTGCAGGCGAGGGCGAACCCCGGGCGCCCGGCGAGGGCGATCAGGACGGTGGCCACCGGGACGGCCGCCAGCGCGGCCGCGGCGGCCGGTGGCCGGGTACGGGCGAGCACCACCAGGGGCAGGGCCGAGGCCAGCGACAGGTTGGTCACCGGTTCGCCCGCCGCCACGACCGCGACGGTCGCGGCCGCGCCCGCCCACAGCGCGCCCACGGGTGCGACCCGCCGGCCCGCCAGGGACGCGAACCAGACCACCACCGCGACCCGCTCCGGTACCGGGCCGTGACCGAGGGACGCCGGGGAGCCCGCACCGCCGATCGCGATGCCCGCCGACGCCCACGCCACCACCACGTCCAGCACAACCCACCAGCCCCGCGCGACAGTTCGGTCCGCACGCCACCATGCCGGGATGCTCCGCACCGCCGGACCTCCCCTTCAGTCGGCGGCGGACTGCTGCTGCTGCCGCCGAGCCTGTGCGGCACGCAGCCGGCGGACCTCCGCGAGCAGACGCGGGACGTCCTGGCGGGCGCCGGCGATGAACTCGATGTCCGCGTCCGTGCGCGGATCGACTCCGAGGACCTCGTGGCCGCCGACGAAGCGGCGCAGGTAGAGCTCGTCGTCCTGGGCCGGATCCGAGTCGAGCTGGACGAAACTGCCGCCGCCGATCGACTGCCGGCTCTCCAGCCGGGCGATCCACGGCCCCGGCGAGGCGGCCGAGGAGCGCCGTTCGACGGCGGCCAACTCCTCGTCGGACAACGGCTGATCGACACTCATGAGTTCTCCGTCGGCGCTCGCCGCCTGCCGCGTGCAGGCGTCCCGCCCATGCTAGGCATCCCCGTGATCTCCGGTCGTCCGCCCCGGAGTCGACCCCAGGTCGTCCTCCGGGAGGACCGGCCGCCCACTACGATCGCGCCCATGACTGCGGACGGACGGATCGAAGAGGCGGAACTCGTGTACCAGCGCGCCGTGTTCGGCGGCGACGCCGGTGAACTTGGCACCGCAGAAAGCGGGTTGGACGGCGTCGAAGCGGACCTCGCACTGGCCAGGGGGAAGCTCGTCCACGCGCGCTTCCTGGACCAACGGGTCGAGGACGCCCGCGAGTTGGAGCTGTTCGAGCGGGCCGCCGAACTGTACCGCCGACTCGGCGACGAACGCGGCGAAGGCGAGGCGCTGTTCTGGATCGGAACGTTCCACCAGGTGGTGCGGGACGACAACGAAGCGGCGCTGCCGGTGCTCCGCCGCGCCCGTGAGCTTGCAGCCCGGGCCGGGGACCGGCTGACCCTCTCCTACGTGCTGCGCCACCTCGGGTTCGCCGACCACACGGCCGGCCGACTCGACTCCGCCCGCGCCCACTTCGAGGAGTCCACCCGACTGCGCCGCGACCTCGGATTCCTGCCGGGCGTCGCCGCCAACCTGATCGGCCTCGCCTTCCTGGCCGCCCAGCAGGAACGACGCGAGGACGCCGCCGCACTGCTCGCCGAGGCGGCCGAACTCGCCGAGAAGAGCGAGGCGCACGGCGTGCTGCGCTGGGTGGCCGGGGCCCGGGAGGAACTCGGTCTGGGATGACCGGCGGTCGTTCTTGTTGCTTGTTGCTTGTTGCTTGTTGCTCGTTGCTTGTTGCTCGGTGTTCGGCGTTCGGTGCAGGCCGGTCGGGGATCAGTGCGCGGCGTGCTGCTCGGCGAGTTCCTGCTGCTGACGTCGCCTCCTGCGTCGACCCGGCACCCGGTCGGCATCCCCGGCGGTCGGCACCCTGGCAAGCGGGACTCACCGCCCGGGTGGTCGGTGCTCGTCGCGCTGGAGACTGCGGAGGCGGTGCCCGCCCGAGTCGAAGGCCGGCCACTCGCCGAACGCTCAGGCCCGACGATCGTGCCGTCCGGCCACCGCGCTGCCCTCGGTCGCCAACTCCGCTCCGGGGATGACTGGTTGTCCACCCGGAAGGGGATCGGTTCGAGCCCCGGCGGGGACGCCCGCGGGCCGGGGGACGGGGGACGGTGGACGGCATGAAGAAGCTGCTTGCGGGTGTGTTGCTGGTGGTCGGGGTGCTCGGTGGGGTGGTGGGCGCCGGGGTCGGGACGGTGGCCGCCGGGGCGGTGCGGCCCGTGCTGGGTGTGATGGTGGCCGGCGCGGTCGGCGGGCTGGCCGTCGGCTGCGGGGTGCCGGTGTGGGGTGCGCGGCGGTTGGCGGGGTGGCCGCGCTGGCTGCCCGTGGCGATGAGCGGGGTGCTGGCGGCCGGGCTGGGCACGGCCGTGCTGTGGCCGGGGGAGCGCGCCGTCCCCGGAAACGCCGACGCCATCTGGGAGTTGCCGACCGGCTCGCGACTCGCCTACCACCTGACGCCCGCCCGGGGCCCGGCCCGCCCCGAACCGGTCGTCCGGCTGCACGGCGGCCCCGGCACCCCCGGCGAGGCGGCGGACGGGCTGGACGAGGAACTGAGCCGGGCCGGCTACCAGGTCTACACGTACGACCAGTTGGGGTCGGGGGACTCCCCGCGACCGGCCGACCTGTCCGGGTACACCGTGCAGCGGCAGATCGACGACCTGGAGGCTGTCCGGCAACGGCTCGGCGCGGAACGGATGGTGCTGATCGGCGCGTCCTGGGGCGGCACCCTCGCCGCCGAGTACCTGGCCGCGCACCCCACCCACGTCGCACGGGTGGTGTTCACCTCGCCCGGCACACTCTGGACCCCCGAGTACACCGACGAACAGGCCGGCCAGCTCTGGGACCGGCTCACCCCCGACCAGCGCCGCCGGATCGACGGGCTCGGCGGCAGCGGGCTGCGCGTCCCGGTCTGGTCGGCGCTGCTGGCCCTCGACCCCGCCCAGGCCCACGCCCTGCTGCCCGACGACCAGGCCGACGCGCTGTTCCGGCAGCTGCTGACCGTCTCCGGCTCCGCCGCCACCTGCCACCCCGGCGCGGCCGGCGCACTGCCCGTCAAGACGCCCGGCTTCTACGCCAACCAACTGATCGCCGCCGACCTGCGCCACCGCCCCGACCCGCGCCCCGCGCTGCGCACCGTGCACGTCCCGGCGCTGGTGCTGCGCGGCGAGTGCGACTACAAGCACTGGGAGATCACCCGCGAGTACCGCGACACCCTGCCCGGCGCGCAACTGCTGTACGTCCCCGGGGCGGGCCACGCGATCGCCGTGGACCGACCCGCCGAGTACCGCGCCGCCGTGCTCGCCTTCCTCACCGGCGCCCCGCTGCCCGGCAGCCCGTACACGGGCGCGGAGGACCCGGCGCGGCGGTGAGGGAAAGCGGTTTCCAGTTGGGTGCGGCGGCGGTCCGGCAGTCAGCGGGAAAACGCTTTCCGGATGCGGCCGGGAGGATGGGCGGAGGTGTCCGGAAGGCAGTCGGAAAGCGCTTTCCGTTTCCCGTGCCGTCCCTGTTTGTCCCCGTGGTGAGGGGCGGCGCATGCTGGAAGGGACCAACCCGGCTCCGAGGAGTGTGCCATGGAGATCAGGGGACCCAGCGGCGTGATCGCCGGGGTCGACGGCTCGAAACTCGGTGCCGAGGCCGCCGAGTGGGCGGCCCGCGAGGCCGAGCGGCGCGGCGAGAGCCTGCACCTGGTGCACGCCGTCAACACCGGCACCGTCACGCTCTCGCCCCGCACCGGGACGACCGTCACCGATCTGATCCTGCGCGAGGCGGCGGAACTGTTGGAGACCATCAGGTCCGGGCTGGAGGCCGCGCACCCGGGGCTGCGGATCACCGGTGACGTCGTCCCGCGCGATGCGGCGGAGGCCGTGCTCACCGCCTGCGAGCACGCCGGACTCGCGGTGCTCGGCACCCGCGGGCACGGTGGGTTCGCGTCGCTGCTGCTCGGCTCGGTCAGCCTGCGGGTCGCCGCGCACGCCGTCTGCCCGGTGGTGGTGGTCCGCGGTACCGAGCACCCCGAAGGGCCGGTGCTGGTGGCCGTCCACGACGAACGGGACTCCGCCGCGCTGCGGTTCGGCTGCGAGACGGCCGCCCGGCGGGGCCTGTCGGTGCGGGCGCTGCACACCTGGTCGCCGGTGGTCGCCGACGTCGGGCGGATGGCGCCGATGGTCGACGAACTCGGCGAGGAGAACCGGCTGCACGAGCAGCTGCTGCTGCGCACCTGCGATCCGGTCCGCGAGGACTTCCCCGCCGTCGAACTTGAGACCCAGCAGCTGACCGGGGGCACCGCCGCGACCGTGGTCGAGGAGTCCCGCACCGCCGCGCTGGTGGTGGTCTCCCGGCACGACCCGGCCCCGCGGTTCGGACTGCGGCTGGCCACGCCCGTGCACGCCGTCCTGCACCACGCGCAGTGCCCGGTGGCCGTCGTCCCGGTGTGAACAGTCCGGGGGAACAAGGGAGTTGAGCCCGCCCGGCTCGGGTCGGGCCGGTTCGGGTCAGCTCGGTCCGGGTCGGGCCGGTTCGGGTCAGCTCGGTCCGGGTCGGTTCGGCTCGGCGAGTGGCCCGGTGAGGCGGCGGAAGGCGGTCTCCGCGAGGTCGGCGGCGCCGGTCGGGTCGGTGTCGCCCGCCGCCCAGGCCTCGACGGCCACCCGCATCGCGGCGTTGGCGGTGGCCGCGAGCAGGAGGACGTCCAGGCTGTCGGCGGGCAGGCCGACGAGCTCGGCGAGGACGGGGCGCAGCGCGGCCTCGGCGTCGTGCTGGGTGCGGTGCCAGACGTCGCGCAGCGCCGGGTCGTCGGGCATGGCGCGGAGCAGGCCGCGGGTCCAGCCCAGGGAGGCGGCCGGCCGGCCGGGGGCGGGGGCGAGTGCGGCGCGGGCGGCGTCGACCAGGGCGGGCAGCAGCGGGGTGCCGGGCGCGGTGGCGGCGAGCAGGTCGACCCACTGGCGGGAGCCGTCGGCGAGCAGCGGGGCGACGGCGTCCTCCTTGGTGCGGAAGTAGCGGTAGAAGGTGCGCAGCGAGACGCCGGCGGTGCGGGCGATGTCCTCGGCGGTGGTGCCCTCGGCGCCGCGTTCGGAGAACAGGCGGGCGGCGGTGAGCGCGATCTCCTGCTGGGTGGCGGCCTTGCGGCGCTCGGTGAGGGAGAGGGCGGGGTGTTCGGGTGCGGCCATGGTGTGTCCCCCGGGACGGGCGGCGGGTGCGGGTGCGGGTGCGGGCGGCGGGTGCGGGTGGCGGGTGCGGAAGGCGTTCGGTGGGTCGCCGGTGCGGTACCCAGCGTAGCCGCTCGGGCGTCACAGGATGCGGGTGTGGCACAACGTGCCATGTTGACGTAACGTGCATTGCGAGAGGTCGGGGCCCATCAGGCCCGACCCGACGCACGACAGGGAGACCCCCATGAACCGCTTCGAAGGCCGCCGCGTCCTGATCACCGGCGCCGGCTCCGGCATCGGCCGGGCCACCGTCCACCGGATCCTGGCCGAGGGCGGCACCGTGGTCGCCGCCGACGTGGTCGAGGCCGGGCTCGCCACCACCCGTGAGCAGGCCGAGGCCGACGGCACCGCCGACCGCCTGACCGTCAAGGTCGTCGACATCTCCGACGAGGCCTCCGTCAAGGCCGGCGTCGGCGGCGCGATCGCCGAACTCGGCGGCCTCGACGTGGTGGTGAACGCCGCGGGCATCCTGCGTTCCACGCACACCGAGCAGACCACGCTGGAGTTCTGGAACCGCATGCTGGCGGTCAACCTCACCGGCACCTTCCTGGTCACCCGCGAGGCGCTGCCCGCGCTGCTCGCCACCGGCCGCGGCGTGGTGGTCAACTTCTCCTCCACCTCCGCCGCGTTCGCCCACCCGTACATGGCGGCCTACGCGGCGACCAAGGGCGGCATCCAGTCGTTCACCCACGCCATCGCCGCCGAGTACGCCAAGCAGGGCCTGCGTGCGGTCTGCGTCGCCCCGGGCTCGATCGCGTCCGGCATGACGGCAGCCCCCGGCCTGCCCGAGGACGCCGACATGTCCTGGTTCGCCAAGCTCCAGCCCGCGATCGGCCAGGGCTTCGCCGGACCCGAGACGGTGGCCGGCGTCATCGCGATGCTGGCCTCCGACGACGGCGCGTTCGTCACCGGCACCGAGATCCGCATCGACGGCGGCACCCACGCCTGACGCCCCGTCAAGACGGCACGCCCCCCGCCCGCCGGCCCGCCCCTCCGTGATCGGGGCGGCGGGCCGGAACCGCCCGGGTGTCCGCCGGCGTCGTCCCCGCAGCGTGCATACTTAGCCGGCACGTTCGTCACGGCCGCGCCGAGCCCGCCTGCCACCGGCTCGGGGACGCGCGGCGAGGGGAAGACACGGGGAACACGGCCATGGGGCTGACCAGCACGACGCTGCTGCTGTTCACGATCGAGATCGCACTCGCGGTGCTGGGCGCCACCGTCTGGTGGTGGCCCGCCATGGCGAAGCACCACTGGCGGGCCGTCCTCGGCCGGATCGGCCTGCTGCTCGGCAGCCAGCTCGCGCTGCTCGCGGTGATCGGCCTGGTCGTGAACAACTACTTCTCGTTCTACAGCAGTTGGAACGACCTGCTGGGCACCGGCAAGGACGGCCCGGTCTCCGTCAAGGCCGCCGCCGCGCCCCCCGTACCCGTCGGCGCGACCGTCGCCCCGAGCGACCGCCCCAGCGCCGAACCCGAGCCCGCCAACCTGCCGCTGCTCCCCGCCCAGGAACTCGGCAAGGAACCCGTCAACACCACCGTCGGACGCGACCCGCAGAAGGTCGGCGAGATCCGCTCCGTGCGCATCCCCGGCGCGCGCACCGGCCTGAGCACCGACGGATACGTCTACCTGCCCCCGCAGTACTTCCAGCCCGGCAACGACCAGCGGAAGTTCCCCGCCGTCATCGCCATGACCGGCTTCCCCGGCGACGCCAAGGCACTGATCACCCGCTTCAACTACCCCGGCGTCGCACTCGACGAGATCCGGGCCGGCCGGATGCAGCCCACCGTCCTCGTCCTGATGCGCCCCTCACCGGCGATGCCCGCCGACCCCGAGTGCGAGAACGTCCCCGGCGGGCCGCAGGCCGAGACCTACTTCGCCAAGGACGTCCCGCGCGCCGTCGCCGCCACCTACCGCGTCGCCACCGGCCCCGGCGCCTGGGGCGTGATGGGCAACTCCACCGGCGGCTACTGCGCCGCGAAGCTCGCCATGCGGCACCCCGAGGTCTTCGCCGGCGGCGTCTCCATCTCCGGCTACCTGAAGGCCGCCGAGGACGTCACCACCGGCGACCTCTTCAAGGGCAGCCAGCAGCGCCGTGACGAGGCCGACCTGCTCTGGCGCCTCCAGCACCTGCCGATGCCCGCCACCGCAATCATGCTCAGCGGCGCGGAGAAGGGCGACGGCGACTTCCGCAAGGACGCCGACGCCTTCACCGCCGCCGCCAAGCCCCCGCTCGCCACCGGCGTCGCCTCCGTCCCCGAAGGCGGCCACAACTTCACCACCTGGATCAAGCTCCTCCCCGCCGGCTTCGAGTTCCTCTCCACCCACCTGAAGGCCTGACCCCGCGCAGCAGCAGGCAAGAGCCGTCCGTCGCCGAGCGCGGTCGGGTGACGGCCGCGGCGGCGGTGATCAGGGCGGCGTACGGGTGGAAGGACAGAGTGCCGGGGCCGGGGTGGCGGGCGGTGGTGGCTTCGGCGTAGCGGCAGCCGGCGGTGAGATGACGGTGCTCCTCCTGCCCCGCCGGCGCGGAAGGGTGGCCCGGGGCGAGGCGCAGGGCCTGGGCCGGCAGGCCGCAGGCGCAGTCGCAGCGGCCGGTCGTGCCGGGGCCGAAGAGGGCGAGGGCGCGCAGCTGCGTGGCGAGAGCGCGGGCGCGGTCGTCCAGCGCCCGGCCGAGCCGGCCGAGCTGGGCCGGCCGGCGGACGAGGGTCAGGCCGGGGTGAGGGTGCCGGTGTGGAGCTGGCCGACCCGGCCGGATTCGCCCTCCCAGGTCCAGAAGGCCTTGACGGTCAGGGAGTTGAGGTCCATGACGTGGCTGACGGTGAGGCCGCTGCGCTCCGTCCAGGAGACGAACCAGATGCCCGGGGCGACCGCCGCGGTGTGCAGGGCCACGTCCTCGAACTGGCCGGCGGACTCGCCGAGACCCTCCCAGCGGAGCCGGGTGCCGTCCGCGGAGTAGGCGTTGCGGAACGCCGCGCCGTTGTCGACCTCGAAAAGGTAGGTGCGGCCGGCGAAGCCCGGCAGGGCGGCGGTCATGTGTGGGCGGTCCTTCGGCGGTCGGTGCGGGTCGGTGCAGTGGGCGGAACGAGGCGGGGCGGGCTGGGACGTGCAGGACGAGCAGGACGAACGGGACGGGTGCGGCCGGTGGGGCCGCACCCGTCCCAACCTATCGGACCGGGGTCGGAAGCGGGGGCCCGATCAGCAGGCGAAGTCGACGCGCCGGAACGTCACGTAGTGGTCGGCCGTGTAGTAGTCCTCGTGGTGGACCGTGCCGGTGATGATCCGCCGGGTGCCGCGGGTCGGGCTGCCCGGGGTGATGACGGTGTACTCGTGGTAGTAGCCGGTCGACCGGGCGGGCAGCACGCCCTCGCGGTTCTGGAAGACGACGCCGTCCTGGGAGTACGGGAAGGGCCCGCCGGCGTCGATCAGGCGGATGGTGTCGCGGCCCTGGCTGGGCAGTGCCGAGTAGCAGATGTTCCCGCTGACGGCCGCGTGCGCCTCGGTGGCGGTGGCGGTGACGGCGACGGGGGCGAGGGTCAGCAGGCCGAGGGCGGCGACCGAGACGGCACGGATCTTCAGCGCACGTGGAGTCATTCGCATGCCGCCAGTGTGATGCGCCGTCAGCCGCCGCCGGAACCTTTGTCGGGAACACTTCACCTGCGGGTCGCGGCCGGAAAACCTGGACGACGCACGGCGTACCCGCGGCCGGATTGTGGTGCGCCGACACCACCGGGCCGCCCGACCTGTGGTCCTGACACATGGGTGGCCGCCCCCGCCGCCCCTAACGTGACCTGACCCACATTCGGACCGCCGACCGGGCCACCCCCACGTGGCCGGGCGGCGGTCACCCGTCCGTCGAAGGAGGACCAGGTGCGCCACCCGCTCAGGTCCGTGTTCACCGCCGTGCTGGCCGGAGCGCTGCTCGCGCTCGGCCTCGCCCCCACCCAGGCCGCCGCGGCCGCCGCCGTCCCCTCGTACCTCACCCAGGAAGCGGTCTTCGGCTCGCCCGGCAACGGCTGGGCGCAGGTCGAGCGCTACCTGGACGGCACGTCCGGGTTCACGCAGGAGCAGTACCCGTCCGACGGGCGCGGCGACCAGGACGGCGCCCGGGTCACGTACTTCGGCGGGGTGAAGCGCCCGTTCTCCGGCCGCTTCCTGCTGTACAGCGCGCAGGGCTGGAACACCACTGCCGGGACGCCCGTCCTGCTGGTGCACGGCGCCAACGACAACGCCGACCGGGCCTGGGCGAACCCCGGCGCGACCGGCAGCTGCGGCGCGTCCAGCTGCCCGAGCACCGGCATGGCGCAGGCCCTCGCGGCGTCCGGGCACCGGGTGTTCGCGATCGGGTTCGCGCACAAGCAGGGCGACAACCTGATGCAGGCCCAGACCGTCGGCGACGCCATCGCCGTGATCAAGGCCCGCACCGGCGCGGCCAAGGTGGACGTGGTGGCCTGGAGCAAGGGCGAGGTCGCCGCGCGCTCCTACGTGTCGTCCGTGAAGCCGAGTTGGGGACGCGCCTACGCGGGCGACGTGCGCAAACTGGTCACCCTCGGCGGCCCGAACGGCGGCCTCGACTACACCTACGCGCACGGCTGGGCGTTCTCGCTGGCCACCTGGCCCGCCTGCGGCGGCACCGCCAACGCGCCGTCCCCCCACCTGTACATGACCTGCTACGGCACCTACACCGCCCAGCCCTGCCTGGGCGTCCTGCCCACCGGCGGCTACGACTGCTTCCCCGGGCAGCGCCAACTGCTCGCCCGCTGGGACGGCCCCTACGGCGTGGACGGCACCATGCAGGACTGGTGGACCACCTACTACGGCGGCCAGGGCTTCTACACCTCCGGCCAGGGCATCCAGGCCGCGATCGACGCCGGCTCGCTGATCAAGCCGCTCCAGCAGGCGGGCGTCCCGGTCGCTGTCCCCACCTACCTGCTGGCCGGCGGCTCCGCGGACCTCCCCGGCATCCTGAACGAGGGCCGCGGCCCGAGCGACGGACTGGTCTTCACCGCCAGCGCGCTGGACACCACGGGGATCGGGACGGTCGGCGGCACCGCGCTGCTCGGCGGCCTCAACCACATGGAACTGGCCTGGGGCGCCGCGGCGGTGAGCCAGGTGACGACCTGGCTGGCGTAGCGGCGCTGTCGGCGGAGGGCGTCCACGTGTTGTCCGGTTCGGCAGATCGGTGTCGGCCGGGCGCACTACAGTGCCGGACATGTCGACGTCCTTGCTAGCCCTGCTCCGTGACCACGCGGCCGTCGCCGAGTTCTTCCGCTGGCCGGGTGAACTCGACCTCTCCCGCACCGAGCACGTGGAACCCGTCCACCTGGCGAACGGCCTTTCCCTGGAGCCGTTCGCCGGGGACGGCGGCGGCGGGACGTACTTCTTCTGCGGCGAGGGCGGCGAGGGGCGTCCGATCCTGTTCGCCGACTCCGAGGGCGGCGCAGCGCTTCTCGCCGTCGGACTGCCCGAGTTGCTGCGCCTGCTGCTGGCCGCGCCCTGGTGGCGTGACTGCCCCGGTTGCACGGCGGAGGAGAGCGCGGCCGGCGAGGCCGAGTACCTGGAGGACGAGCCCGCGCTGCTCGACGGCCGCGCCGCCACCGCGGCGGCCGTCGGACTCGCCTGCCCGACGGCCGCCGAGGCGCTCGCCCTCCTGCACCGGACGGCCACCGGCATCGGACGCGAGTTCGTCCTGATCTACACGCCCGAGGACACGCCGTACCGGATGCTGATCAGCTGAGCTGCTCGCCGAGCCGTTCGAGCAGCCTGGCGGCACCGGCGCGTACCCGCCGTTCCGCCGCCGGCGCCGCCTCCGCCAACTGCCGGGTCCGTCAGAGCGCCGCGCCGAGGCGGGCCGCGATCGCCTGCATCAGGGGGACGAGCGCGGCGGGCCCGGACTGGGCTTCGAGGGCGTGGATGCGGGCTTCGGGGCCGGAGACGGAGAGGGCGGTGGGGGTGGGGGCGCCGGGGACGGCGACGGCGAGGCAGCGGACGCCGATCTCCTGTTCCTGGTCGTCGACGACGTAGCCGGACTCGCGGGCGGCGGCGAGCTGGGCGAGCAGCGCGGCGGGGGCGGTGACGGTGTGCGCGGTGTGGGCCTGGAGCGGGCCGGGGCCGAGCAGGGCGCGGGCCTCGTCCTCGGGGAGCTGGGCGAGCAGGGCCTTGCCGACGCCGGTGCAGTGCGGCTGGGCGCGGCGGCCGACCTCGGTGAACATCCGCATGGAGCGCCGGCTCTGGACCTGGCCGACGTACACGACCTCGGGGCCCTCCAGGACGGCCAGGTTGGCGGTCTCGCCGGTGGCCTCCATGAGTTCGGCGAGGAACGGGCGGGCCCAGGAGCCGAGCAGGCGGTTGGCGCTCTCGCCGAGGCGGATCAGGCGCGGGCCGAGGGTGTAGCGGCGGGCCGAGTCCTGGCGGACGTAGCCCTGGGTGACCAGGGTGCGGACCAGGCGGTGGATGGTCGGCATCGGCAGGCCGGAGGCGGCGGAGAGTTCGCTGAGGGTGGCGATGCCGCCGGCGTCGGCGAGGGCCTCCAACAGGAGGAAGGCGCGTTCGACGGACTGCACCGAGCCGGTGGTGCGTTCGGTGGGGGTGCTGGCCACGGGACGGGTTCCTTCGTGATCGGACGTTCGCGCGACCTCTCAACGGGGCGTTGAAATTCTGCATCGCGGAAATTACTCTCCACCCTACAGAACCGAACAGCGGACCGGCCCGAGGAGAGTGCCGCCCATGGCTGCAGATCAGGGTTCGAAGGTTCCGGGCGTGGCGGTCACCGGCCCGCCGGTGGAACGCGCCGAGGAGGTGCTCACCCCACAGGCGCTGGCGTTCGTCGCGGGCCTGCACCGCGCATTCGACCTCCGGCGGCGGGAGTTGCTGGCCGCGCGCACGGCACGCCGGGCGGAGATCGCCCGCACCGGCGCCCTCGGCTTCCGGCCGGAGACGGCCGACGTCCGCGCGGCGCAGTGGCAGGTCGCGCCCGCGCCCCGCGCGCTGACGGACCGCCGGGTGGAGATCACCGGCCCCACCGACCGCAGGATGACGATCAACGCGCTGAACTCCGGCGCCCAGGTGTGGCTCGCCGACTTCGAGGACGCCTCCGCCCCCACCTGGGCCAACGTGGTCTCCGGGCAGCTCCACCTGATCGAAGCGTTCGAGCGCCGGATCGACTTCACCGACGCCCGCGGCAAGGCCTACGCGCTGCGCCCCGCCGCCGAGCTGGCCACCGTCGTGGTGCGCCCGCGCGGCTGGCACCTGGACGAGCGGCACCTGACGGTGGACGGCGAACCGGTGGCCGGCGCGTTCGTCGACTTCGGCCTGTACGCCTTCCACAACGCGGCCCGGCTGCTCGCCCGCGGCCCGCAGGACCCCAACTCCGGCCCGTACTTCTACCTGCCGAAGACCGAGAGCCACCTGGAAGCCCGGCTCTGGAACGAGGTCTTCACCCACGCGCAGGCCGAACTCGGCATCCCGCACGGCACGATCCGCGCCACCGTGCTGATCGAGACCGTCACCGCCGCGTTCGAGATGGACGAGATCCTGTACGAACTGCGCGAGCACGCCGCCGGGTTGAACGCCGGACGGTGGGACTACCTGTTCTCGATCGTGAAGAACTTCCGGGACGCGGGCCCGCGGTTCGTGCTGCCCGACCGCAACGGCCTCACCATGACGTCCCCGTTCATGGCCGCCTACACCCGGCTGCTGGTGCGGACCTGCCACCGGCGCGGCGCGCACGCGATCGGCGGGATGGCCGCGTTCATCCCGTCCCGCACCGACCCGGAGGTCAACGCGGCGGCGCTGGCGAAGGTCCGGGCCGACAAGGAGCGCGAGGCGGACGGCGGCTTCGACGGCACCTGGGTCGCCCACCCCGACCTGGTGCCGGTGGCGCGGGAGTGCTTCGACGCGGTGCTCGGCGGGCGTCCGCACCAGAAGGAGCACCCGGGGGCGGCCGGCGGCGTCACGGCGGAGGAGTTGCTCAACATCGAGGGAGCACAAGGAAATTGTACCTCCGCCGGGCTGCGCAACGCCGTCCAGGTCGGCGTCCGGTACGTCGAGTCGTGGCTGCGCGGGATCGGCGCGGTCGCCATCTTCCACCTGATGGAGGACGCCGCCACCGCCGAGATCTCCCGCTCGCAGATCTGGCAGTGGATCCACAACGGCGTGGTGCTCGCCGACACCGGCGAGCAGGTGACGGCCGAGCAGGTCCGGCGGCTGCTGGCCGAGGAACTCGTCGCGCTGCGGGAGGAGGCGGGGTCCGGCCGGCGGTGGGACGAGGCCGCCGCGCTGTTCGAACAGGTGGCGCTGGGCGAGGATTTCCCGGAATTCCTCACGCTCCCGGCGCTCGCCCTGCTGGAGTGAGACGCCGGCGGAAAACCCGGATGCGGACGGAAAAAGGAAACGGATAAGGTCGTTCCCGTCCAGGTGCGCAGGCAGGGGCTACTTCACTGGATGGGCAGGTCGGGGCTGGTTCCCGGGCTGCCCAGTTGAAGGGGAAAACCGTCGCCTCTGCCGCTCTTGTCCTCTGGACGTCCAACTTCAGAAAGACTGCCACCTCCCGGTGCGCAGGCGCCGGTTACTTCCTCTCACGAAACCACCGGCACCGCTTTTGATCTCGGGAGGGCAACCGCGCCGGGGCGTCCGGTGCGCAGGCGGGGGTTACTTCCTTGGTACGGGCAGTGTCGGGTTCGAATCCCGGACGGCCGCGCGCGAGCGCAGTCGGGGCCCGGAGCTACCTCCGCCGAGGCCGGTCCACGCGACCGGCATTCTCGGACGCCCCGGTTCGGCCTGCCCGCCCGCAGGAGGAATCCCCATGTCCCGCTTCAACCTTCGCCGTTCGAAGACCGCCCCCGCCGGCCCGAGCTCGCCCGTCAGCACGACCGGGCAGCTCACCGCCAACCACGAGGGCGGGCCGGGACACCTGCGCGACGAGAAGTCCGAACTCTTCCTGCTGGCGGTCGCCAACCTGGTCGGCCAGGACACCTTCTACGAGCGCGGCGGCGACCGCGACGACCGCTACACGTCGCTGGTGCGCTCGCTCGCCGTCAGCGACCCCGAATGGACGCTCGGCCTGCTGCGCTGGCTCCGTTACGGCGCCGCGATGCGCACCGCCTCGCTGGTCGGCGCCGCCGAGTTCACCCGCGCCCGACTGGACGCGAAACTCCCCGGCCACTCCCGGCAGGTGATCGACGCCGTCCTGCAGCGCCCCGACGAGCCCGGCGAACTGCTCGCCTACTGGACGTCCCGGTACGGGCGGGCGCTGCCCAAGCCCGTCAAGCGCGGCGTCGCGGACGCCGTCGGCCGGCTGTACAACGGCCGGGCGCTGCTCAAGTACGACACCGGCACCAAGGGCTTCCGGTTCGGCGACGTGCTGGAACTCACCCACCCCGCGCCGCACCCGCAGAAGCCCTGGCAGAGCGAGCTGTTCCGGTACGCGCTGGACCGGCGGCACCGCCCCGGGAGCGCCGTCCCGCCGGCGGGCGACGCCCTGCTGAGCGCCCACCACGCGCTGATGGCCGTCCCGGTGGAGGAACGCCGCGCGCTGGTCACCGGCCCCGACGGCGCGCGGCGCCTCGCCGAGGCGGGCATGACCTGGGAGGCGCTGGCCGGCTGGCTTCAGGGCCCGCTGGACGCCGCCGTGTGGGAAGCCGTCATCCCCTCCATGGGCGCGATGGCGCTGGTGCGCAACCTGCGCAACTTCGACCGGGCCGGGGTGTCGGACGAGGTCGCCGAGCAGGCCGCCCGGCGGATCGCCGACCGGGGCGAGGTCACCCGCTCGCGGCAGTTCCCGTTCCGGTACCTGGCCGCGCACCGGCACGCGCCGTCACTGCGCTGGGGCCACGCGCTGGAGCAGGCGCTCAAGCACTCGCTGGCCAACGTCCCCGCGCTGCCCGGCCGTTCGCTGATCCTGGTGGACCGCTCCGGCTCGATGTTCGACCGGCCCAGCCCGCAGAGCCTGCTGAACCGGGCCGACACCGCCGCCGTCTTCGGCACCGCGCTCGCGCTGCGGGCCGCCGAGGCGGACCTCGTCGAGTTCGGCACCGACAGCCGGGCCGTGCCGCTGCGGCAGGGCGACGCGGTGCTCAAGGTGCTGGACCGGTTCGGCAACCTCGGCGGCACCGAGACCTCCGAGGCCGTCCGCCGGCACTACCGGGGCCACGACCGGGTGGTGATCGTCACCGACGAGCAGACGTACGGCAGTTACCGCCCCGTCGACCCGCTGGCCGCCGTCCCCGCCGACATCCCCGTGTACACCTGGAACCTGGCCGGCTACCGGCCCGGCCACGCCGCGTCCGGCACCTCCCACCGCCACACCTTCGGCGGCCTGACCGACGCCGCGTTCCGCCTCATCCCCCTGCTGGAGGCCGGGCAGGACGCGGCGTGGCCCTGGGAGCAGCAGGGCTAGGGCCTCGCTCGACCGGGCGGAGGGTTCCCGCCTGCGGTGACCAGGCCGGTCTCGTAGGCGATGACGACCATCTGGGCCCGGTCGTGGGCGTGGAGCTTGGCCAGCAGCCGCCGGACATGGGTCTTGACGGTGGCGATGCTCAGCCCCAGATGCTCGGCGATCGCGGCGTTGGGCAGGCCCCGGGCCACCAGGCGGAGAACTTCCCGTTCCCGTGGGGTCAGGCCCGCCAGGTCCAGGGCGAGTTGCGGGCGCGGCTCGTGGCGTCCGGCGAACTCGCGGATCAGACGGCGGGTGACCGCGGGTGCGAGCAGGGCGTCTCCGGCGGCGACCACCCGCAGGGCTGTCAGCAGGTCGGCGGGGAGGATGTCCTTCAGGAGGAATCCGCTGGCCCCGCCGCGGAGTGCCGCGTACACGTAGTCGTCCAGGTCGAACGTGGTGAGGACCAGCACCCGGGTGCCGACGGCGTCCGGGTCCGCGCAGATGCGCCGGGTGGCCTCCAGACCGTCGGTGCCCGGCATCCGGATGTCCATCAGCACGACGTCGGGCCGCAGCCGCAGGGCGAGTTCGACGGCCTGCTCGCCGCTGACGGCCTCGCCCGCGACGGTGAGGTCCGGCGCGCTCTCGATGAGCAGGCGGAAGCCCGCCCGCAACAGCGCCTGGTCGTCGGCGATGAGGACCCGGACCGGCCGGTTCACCGGGCCGGCTCCGATCCGCAGGGCAGCCACGCATGCACCCGGTACCCGCCCGTCGGCAGGGGACCGGCGGAGAGGGTCCCGCCGCACATGGCCGCCCGCTCCCGCATCCCGACGAGTCCGTGCCCGCCGCCGGAACGCCGGAACGGGAGACGGGACGGGAGCAGGGACGGGAGCCGGGACGGCGCGTCGTTGACGACCTCGATCTCGACCGCCCCGGGACCCGTCCGGGACAGCTTCACCCGGCAGTCCGCCGATCCCGCATGCCTGACGACATTGGTGAGGGCCTCCTGAACGATCCGGTAGACCGCCAGTTCCACACCCGGGGGGAGCGGTGGATCCGGGTCGACGGACAGCTCCACGCGCGGGCCCGCGCCGTCCGCGAGCGCGGCCAGGTCCGCCAGACCGGGGGCGGACCCCAACTCGGCTCCGTCACCGGCTGATCGCAGCACGCCGAGCATGCGGCGCATCTCGGTGAGCGCCGTCCGGCCCGCCGTCCCGACCAGTGCGAGGGTCCGCTCGGCCTCCTGCGGGTCGGTGGAGGCCACCGCACGGGCCACTTCGGCCCGTACCGCGATGACCGTCAGATGATGGGCCACCACGTCGTGGAGCTCGCGGGCGATCCGCAGGCGCTCGTCCGTCAGGGCCTGCCGGGCGGCGAGTTCCGCGTACGACCGCTGCTCCCTCAGCGCGGTGCCCACCAGCCAGGGCAGGGTCATCATCAAGGACGCGAAGACGACGCCCCCCGCGACCCCGGAGGCCGGGACCGGGCGCGGCACCAGGGCGATGGCCGCCGCGACGGCGCCCAGCGAACAGCCGAGCGCCGTCGCGGACCGTCGCCGCGGCTCCTGCGCCGCCACCGTGTACAGGGCGACGGCGACGGGGACCCAGGACTCCTCCCATCCGGTGAACGCCATGGCGAGGACCGCTCCGGCCAGGACCGTGTACAGCACCCGGACGGGTCGGCTGCGCCGTACCGCGACCGGCAGCCAGACTGCCGCCGCCACAACTCCCGCGCCCCAGCCGCCGTTCCGCGTCTCGCTCGCGCCGAACGCCAGGGCGAGGAGCACGGCCGCGACCGTGTCCACTCCGTGCCACTGCCCGTCCCGCAGACGTCCGGCCACCAGCGGCCGTGACTCCCCGTCGCCCATGCCGGCCACGCTATCCAAGCGGCGGCCCGGGGCCTGTCAGCCCGGAGGACGTCATCCCGAGGGCCGAGTCATCCGCGCGGCCGATGCCCGTCGTACCCTCCTGGGCTGACACCGGGTTCCACCCCGGGGGCGAAGCCGCCGGGCTCGTCCGGCGGAACAGTGGAACGCATGAATCGGAGAACACTGCTGTCCACGGGCGCCGGACTGGCCGCCGCCATGATCGCGGGTCCGCTCGCGCCGGCGGCCGCCGCGCGACCGGGGCAGGACGAACCCGTGCGGTTCCACCTGCCCGCCCCGGACGGACCGTACCCGCTGGGTACGGTCGCGCTGCACCTGGTCGACCCGGCGCGGCCGGACCCCTGGGTGCCCTCCCGCCCCTGCCGTGAGCTGATGATCAGCATCTGGTACCCCGCCCGCGGCGGCGCGGGCCGCCCCACGGTTCCCTGGATGCCCCCGGCGGCGGCCGACCGGTACCTGAGTCTCCTGGGCGTGCCTCCCGGCCGGGTACGACTCGGCGACACCCACGGCCACGAGGGCGCTCCCGTCGGCGGCCCGCCGGGCCCGCTGCCCGTCGTGCTCTACTCTCCCGGCGCCGACGCGTCGCGGTCGTTCGGCACCGGCGTCGTGGAGGACCTCGCCAGTCACGGCTTCCTGGTGGTCACCGTCGACCACACCTACGACGCGGCGGCGGTCGCCTTCCCCGGTGGACGCGTCGAGACGAACCCGCTGGGCGGGGTCAGCGACTACGCCAAGGCCCTCGCCGTCCGTACCGCCGACATCCGCTTCGTCCTGGACCGGCTCGCCGTCCTCCGCGCGGGCGGCCACCCCGGCGTCTGCCGCACCCCGCTGCCCGCCGGCCTGCGCGCGGCACTCGACCTGCGGCGCGTCGGAATGCTCGGCCACTCCCTGGGCGGCGCCACCACCGCCGCGACGATGCTCGTCGACGGGCGGATCACGGCGGGAGCGAGCCTGGACGGGGGCGCGGCGGGCCCGGTGGTGGACGCCGGGCTCGACCGCCCGTTCCTGGTCGTGGACACCCTGGGCAAGGGCGGCATGGAGAGCAACCCCGCCCTGCGCACGTTCTGGTCGCACCTGCGCGGCTGGCACCTGCATCTGACCGTCCGGGGAGCCGCGCACCTGTCGTTCGGCGACGACGTGCAGATCCTGCCGCTGATCGCCCCGCTCCTGGGCATGTCACCGGCCGACCTGGAGTACGAGGTCGGGACGATTCCCGGGCACCGGGCGCAGGCGTTCCAACGCGCCTACCCGCGAGCCTTCTTCGACCTCCACCTCCGCGACCGGGGGCGGCTGCTCGACGGTCCCTCCCCCGACTTCCCCGAGGTCGACTACGCCCGGTGAACGCCTTCGGCTCATGGCGACGTCTCACGCCACCACGAGCCACCAGCAGTGATCATCCGGAGACGCGGTCCAGGACACCCTTCTCCGCCGGAGCGGGCGGGGTCGGGACCTGGGCCGGGACCTGGGCCGGGGCCGGGGCCGGGGTCTCGGCGGGGGCGGCCGGGCGGAGCAGGACGACGCAGGCGAGGGCGGCGAGCAGGGCGAGCGAGGCCGAGACGAGCAGGCAGAGGTGCAGGCCGTCGAGGAAGGAACCGCTGAGCGCCGTCAGGGCGGGTGCGGTGGCGGCGCCCAGGTCGAGTCCGGCGACGGCGCCGAGGCCCTGCTCGTGGGCGACGGCGAGGACGTGGCCGCCGGTGTCGGCCGGGACACCGGCGTCGGCGAGGCGGCCGGGCAGGGCGTCCAGGGCGCGGCCGGTCAGCAGCGCGCCGAGGACGGCCGGGCCGAGCGCGGCGCCGACCTGGCGGAACGCGTTGTTGCCCGCGGCGGCCATGCCGGCCAGGCGGTGCGGGACGGCGGAGACCGCGGAGGCCGTCATCGGGGTGACGACGGCGCCCACGCCCACGCCGAGCAGCACCAGCCGCCAGGCCAGCGACCCGTAGGACGTGTGGGCGTCGATGCCGGTCAGCGACAGCAGCGCGCCCGCCATCGCCAGCAGACCGGCGGTGATCACGACGCGGGCGGAGACCCGGTGCATCAGCCGCCCGACGGGCACGCCGACGAGCAGCGACGTCCCGGACACCAGGACCATCCGCAGCCCGGCCTCCAGCGTGCTCAGCTGCTGGACGAGGCCGAAGTACAGGCTCAGCGCGAAGAAGAACCCGATCAGCCCCAGGAAGCTGATCATCGCGATCAGCGAGGTCGCGGCGAACGCGGGACTGCGGAACAGCGCCAGGTCGAGCATCGGGCTGCTGCTGCGGCGCTCCACCAGGACGAACGCGACCGCGCCCACCGCGCCCAGCACCAGCGCGGCCACCACCTGCGGCGCGCCGAAGCCGTCCGCGCCGCCCTCGATCACGCCGTAGACGACCGCGGTGACCGCGACGGCCGCCGTGATCTGCCCCGGCCAGTCCAGCCGGCGGCCGTGCGGCGCCTTCGAGTCGGGCAGCAGGAACGCCGCGACGCCCAGCACGGCCAGCGCCACCGGAATCGGCAGCAGGAAGATCCAGCGCACCCCGACGTGCTCCAGCAGCACCCCGGCGATCAGCGGCCCCACGGCCAGCGAGGCCATCATGGACATCGCCCACACGCCGATGAACCGGCCCCGCTCCCGGTGGTCGGGGACGGCATGGCTGATCAGCGCCAACGTGGTCGGCAGCAGCGCCGCCGCGCCCAGACCGGACACCGCCTGCCCGACCCACAGCGCCTGCACCGAGTCCGAGGACAGCGAGACCGCCGCGCCCAGCGCGCAGAACGCCATGCCCGCCTGGAACACCCGCCTGCGGCCGTGCACATCGCCCCACACGCCGGTGGTGAGGATCAGCGCCGCCATCGGCAGCACGAACGCGTCCGAGACCCAGGACAGTTGGGACGTCGACGCGCCCAGCGTCCGCTGGATCGCCGGCAGACTCACCGAGACGGTGGTCACGGGCAGGTAGGCGACGAAGACGCCCAGGCAGGCCATGACGAGCGTGACGCCCCGTCCGGCCCCGGGCCGATGCCTCGTTGCAGAGTTCACGGGTGGTTCCTGTTCCTTCGACTGCGGGATGCCGCCCAGTACCGGCGGCTGCGGGATGCCGCCCGGCATCGGCCGCCGGGTGGGCGCGGACCAGCTTCACCCGTGCGGGCGAGAAACCGGCAAGCGATCCCGGGAACCGTGCATCAACCTCCACAGAGACCGGCCCGTATGTGAGGATTCCTCCGTGCACGACGACCTCGACCACAGAATCATCCACGGGCTCTGCTGCGCCCCGCGGTCCTCCTTCCGCCGCCTCGGCGAGATCATCGGGGTGTCCGAACAGACCGTGGCCCGCCGCTACGCCGCGCTGCGCCGCGACGGGGTGATCCGCGTCGTCGGTCTGAACAGTCCGATCGGCCAGGGCCGCGGCGACTGGATCGCGCGGCTGCGGTGCCGCCCGGACGCCGCAGGGCCGGTCGCCGACTCGCTCGCCCGCCGGCCCGAGGTCGGCTACGCGAGCATCGCCTCCGGCGGGTCGGAGATCATCTGCGCCATCCGCTCGACGGGTGGGCGCGACGACGTGCTGCTCCGGCAACTCCCGAAGGCCGCCTCGATCCGCGACATGAGCGTCGACCTGCTCATCCACGCCTTCGGCCCGCCGGGCACGGCCGGTTGGAGCGCCGGCAGGCGCGCCCTCACCGAGGAACAGCTGCGGCTGCTGGCCGCCGAGCGTCCCGTACCCGCCGGGCCGACGCTCGCCCCCACCGACGAGGACCGCCCGCTGTTCGACGCCCTGGCGGAGGACGGCCGCGCCTCCCACACCCGCCTCGCGGAGGTCACCGGCTGGTCCGCGGCCCGCGTCGCCCGCCGACTGGAGGCGCTGGAGGCCGGCGGCAGCCTCACCTTCGCCGTCGACATCCTGGCCGAACGCCTCGGCTACGAACTCAACGCCATCCTCTGGCTCCAGGTCGACCTGCCCGAACTCCACCGGGTCGGCGAGGAGTTGGGCCGCCACGACGAATCCGCCTTCGTCGCGGCCACCAGCGGCAAGCACAATCTGATGGCCATCGTGATCTGCCGTGACACCGCCGACTTCTACCGCTACCTCAGCGGCCGGCTCGCCGAGATCGACGGCATCAGGGGCTACGAGATCAGCGTCCGCGCCCGCCGCCTCAAGCAGTCCGTCTCCCTCATCCACCAGGGGCGGCTGATCCACCCCGCGCTGGGCTGAGCCGCTGCCGAGGGCCTACGACCCGCCCGCGACCAGGGCGTCGCCCAGTGCGGAACGCGCGTACAGGACGGAGCGGCCGGCACGGGTGCGGGTCAGCAGGCCGGCGGTGGCCAGCGCCGAGAGATGACGGCTGACCGCGCCCGGGGTGACGGACAGCCGGTGCGCGAGGGCCGTGGTGGAGGCCGGCTGGTCCAGCAGGAGCAGCAGGCGGGCCCGCGGCGGCCCGATCAACTCGGCCAGCGCGTCCGGGACCCGGAGCGGCGAACTCTCGCCCATCAGGGCCCGGCCGCGCGCCGGATAGCTGATCGCCGGCGGCTCGTCCTCGTCGATCACGGTGTGCGCGCCCAGCGCGAACAGCGTCGGCACCAGCACCAGGCCCCGGCCCGCCACCGGCGTGTACCGGCCGCCCAGCGCCTGCACCCGCGGATCCGGGTCGTCCAGCCGCAGCACCCCCGCCTGCCAGGACAGCCGGTGGTCCAGCTCCGCGAACAGCCCCTCCGCGCCGCGCTCCGCGAACATCCGCCCCCGGTACGCCAGATCGGCCTCCAGCACGGTCCGCGCCCGCGGCCACCACTGCGGCAGCAGGCAACGCTCCCAGTACGCCCGCAGCTGCGCCACGCAGCGTGCCAGCAGCTCCGCCGGATCGTCGGCCAGCGCCTCGGCCACCGACTCCGGCATCGGTGCGCCGTCGCCCCGGTAGGCCGCCGCGAAGTCCTTCGCCACCGTCTCCGGCGGCGTCCCCGCGATCGTCGCCAACTCGCTCTCGATGGAAGGCCGTTGGCAGGTGGGCCGGGGCGTCAGGAAGTCCGGCGCCCAGGCCCGGGGGGTCACCAGGGCGTCGAGCAGCGCGGTGTCCAGGGTGCGGTACTCCGCCTCCCAGGACTCCGTCCAGCGGCGCTGCCACGGGTACTTGGCCGCGTGGCGGCGCGTCCGCAGGCTGAACACCGCCTCCTGCAGCGGGGAGTAGGTGATCCAGGTGGTGGCGAGGTCGTCCACGCCGAAGGCGAACTCGAACATTGACCCCAACGGTAAAAGGATTCCGGGCCGTTGGGAACCCTGGTGTCCTGACGCCCATGACCGCGACCACCGCCGCGCCCTCCGGGCGCCGCTCCCTGCTGCCCGCCGACCCGGTGCTGCGCCGACTCGCCGTGATGACCGGCGTCAACACCGTCGGCAACGGCCTCTACTACTCCGTCAGCGCGCTCTACTTCACCCGCCAAGTCGGGCTCGGCGCCGGACAGTTGGCGCTCGGGCTCGGTGCCGCCGGGGTCGCCGGGATGCTGGCCGGCGTCCCGTTCGGGCGGCTCGCCGACCGGGTCGGGCACCGCCGACTGCTGTACGTCCTCGGGCCGTTGCAGGGACTGGCCGTGCTCGGCTACGTCTTCGTGCACGGATTCGCGCCGTTCGTCGCCGCGATCGTCGTCGCCACCGTGCTGGAACGCGGCGCGGTCGTGGTGCGCAGCGCGCTGATCGCACACCTGCTGCCCGCCGCCGACCAGGTCCGCTCCCGGGCACTGCTGCGGTCGGTGATGAACGCCGGGCTGATGCTCGGCGGCGCGGGCGCGATGATCGCCCTCCAGCTGGACAGCCACTGGGCGTACGCCACCGTGCTGACCCTGGACGCGGCGAGCTTCGCCGCGACCTCGCTGCTGCTGCGGGGCCTGCCGGACGCGACCGTGCCCGCCGGGGAACGCGAGCGCACCGGGCGGCCGCGGACCGCGCTCGCGGACCGGCGCTACCTGCTGGTCGCGTTCCTGCACGCCGTGCTGGAGCTCCAGTTCGCCATGCTGGAGATCGGCATCCCGCTGTGGATCGCCGTCCACACCTCCGCGCCGCGCGCCCTGGTCGCCGTGGTCGCCATCGTCAACAGCCTCTCCGTGGTGCTGTTCCAGGTCCGCGCCAGCCGCGGCGTCGTCGACATCCGTTCGGCGGCGCGGGCCTGCGCCCGCGGCGGCATCCTGCTCGGCGCGGCCTGCCTGGTGTACGCGGCCGCCGGCGGGCGCGGCACCGCGACCGCCGTGACCCTTGTGCTGGCGGGCGTGCTGCTGCACTCGCTCGCCGAACTGCTCACCTCCGCCGGCGGCTGGACGCTCAGCCTCGACCTCGCCGACCCCGCCGCGCACGGCGAGTACCAGGGCGTCTTCATGAGCGGGCAGGCCGGGTCGCACGTGATCGGGCCGCTGATCGTCACCGCCACCGTGCTCACGCACGGCGTCGCCGGATGGGCCGTGCTCGGCGCACTGCTGGTGGCGGCCGGACTGGCCATGCCGGCGGCCGCGGCGGCCCGCCGTCAGTCCCCCGAGAAGCCGAACACGCCGAAGTGGGACGCCTCGCCGTCCGTGTAGAGCACCACGAACCGGCCGGACCACCGCAGGTTCGACTCCGCCAGCAGCTCTTCGCCCTCCACCGCCCGCCGGTACTGCGCGACCGTCGGCCGGTCCGTCCCGAAGTGGTGCATCAACCGCGCATGCGGCAGCGGACGCACCGTCCCCAGGTCGTCGTACCCCGACGGCGCGTCGGTCACCAGCACCGCCCGCGGAATGTCCAGGATCGAGTGGGTGCCCTCCTCGCCCAGGAACTCCTCGTCCTCCCAGAGCTCCTCGAGCGACTCGTACTCCCCGGCCCCGATCCAGTCCGTCCCCGCGAACACCTCCGCATGCAACGCGCTCAACGTCCGCTGCGGCGTCCCCCGATACACGGTCAGGTAGTCCCACCCACTGGCGCCCATCTGCACCCTCCTCCGATTTCCGCCAGGACGCTACCGCACCCGGCCGACACCGTTCGAGCCGGCTGGCCGGCCGGGTCAGCGGCGGGTGGTGAGGGTGTGGGCGGCTTTGGCGCAGGTTCGGGCGAGGGTGGGTTCGTCGGTGGTGGTGAGGTGGGTGTGTTCGACGACGGGGGTGCCGTTGACGAGGAGGAGGGTGAGCGGGGGGAGGGCGCCGAGGACGAGGGCGGCGACGGGGTCGGCGATGGTGGAGTGGAGGAGGCCGTCGATCTTCCAGAGGGCGAGGTCGGCGAGTTTGCCGGGTTCGACGGAGCCGATCTCGGCCTGGCGGCCGAGGAGCCTCGCGCCGCCCATGGTGCCGAGGCGCAGGGCCTGGCGGACGGTGAGGGCGTTCGGGCGGCCGTGCAGGCGGTTGATCAGGAGGGCGTTGCGGAGTTCGGCGCCGAGTTGGCCGGACTCGTTGGAGGCGGTGCCGTCCACGCCGAGGCCGACCGGGACGCCGGCGGCGAGCATGTCGGGCACGCGGGCGATTCCGGCGGCCAGGCGGGCGTTGGAGGACGGGCAGTGGGCGACGCCGGTGCCGGTCTCGGCGAACTTGGCGAGGTCGGAGTCGGTCATGTGGACGCAGTGCGCCATCCAGACGTCCTCGCCGAGCCAGCCCGTGGACTCGAAGTAGTCGGTGGGGCCCATGCCGAAGAGCTGACGGCAGAAGGCGTCCTCCTCGGCGGTCTCCGAACCGTGGGTGTGCAGCCGCACGCCCTTGCGGCGGGCCAACTCCGCCGATTGGGCGAGGAGTTCGGTGGAGACGGAGAACGGCGAGCAGGGCGCCAGGGCGATGTGGAGCATCGAACCGAAGGACGGGTCGTGCCAGCGGTCGACCGCGGCCTCGGAGGCGGCGAGGATCTCGTCGGTGTCCTCCACCGCGTGGTCCGGCGGCAGGCCGCCGTCCTTGCGGCCGCGGTCCATCGAGCCGCGCAGCGCCGTGAACCGCAGGCCGAGCTGCTGGACGGCCTCGATGGACGCGCCGAGCAGGTCGCCCGCGCCGCGCGGGAACACGTAGTGGTGGTCGGAGGCCGTGGTGCAGCCCGACTTGAGCAGGGCCGCCGCCGAACCCAGGCTCGCCGCGTGCACCAGCTCGGCGTCGATCCGCGCCCAGGTCGGGTACAGCGCGACCAGCCAGTCGAACAGGATGGCGTCCTGGGCCAGCCCGCGGGTCAGCCACTGGTAGAAGTGGTGGTGGGTGTTGACCAGCCCCGGCGTGAGCAGGTGGCCCTCGCCGTCGATCCGCCGCGCCACGTTCTCCAGTCCCGCCGGCGCGGGCCCGTCGCCGACCGACTCGACGGTGTTGCC
Source organism: Kitasatospora sp. NPDC059795 (assembly GCF_042732175.1). Taxonomy (NCBI): domain Bacteria; kingdom Bacillati; phylum Actinomycetota; class Actinomycetes; order Kitasatosporales; family Streptomycetaceae; genus Kitasatospora; species Kitasatospora sp. NPDC059795. Next base: position 171,184 of record NZ_JBHWID010000003.1, on the reverse strand, counting down.
GAGGACGACCACGTGCCCGCGCGCGTACTCGGTGTCGGCGGCGTCGACGGTGGCGATCGCCGCGTTCTCGATCACGATCCGTCGGTCGGCGGCCGGAGGCTGCACTGCCATGGGAGCTCCAGGGTCGCAGGGTCGCAGGGGCCGTCAGGAGACGGGGATGACCGGGGTGATGCCCTCGCGGTGCACGGTGCCCTCGATCAGGCCGTACATCCGGTCGGCCGCGAAGTACACCTCGTTCTCGTTCTTCAGCCCGAAGGGCGCGAGATCGACCAGGAAGTGGTGCTTGTTGGGCAGTTCCAGTCGCACTTCGTCCACTTCCGGGCGGTGATCGAGCACCCGGGTGCCCATCGCGTGCAGCGTCTGCTGCAACGAGTACGAGTACGTGTCGGCGAACGCCTCCAGCAGATGCCGCCTGACCTCCTGGTACGACTGGTTCCACTCCGGCTGCCGCCGGCCGTCGTTGCCGTGGAAGTCGAAGGCCCAACGAGCGGTCACCTGGGTGGCCAGGATGCGGTCGTAGGCCTCCTGGAGGGTGGTGTAGCGGTCCTTGAGGTAGCCCCAGAACTCCGAGTCGGTGGTGTTCATCACCACCAGGTCCCGCAGCCCCGAGATCACCCGGAACCGGTCGCCGTCGTACACCGCCTCGGTGGTGCGCACCTCCTGCCCGCTGCGGACGAAGGAGTGCCCGGTGTCCGTCGGGCCGCTGCGGATCCGGTCCCAGGTGTACTCCTCGACCCGGATCCGGGCGCTGCGCACCACGCCGCGCTCGGAGTGCTCCACGAAGTGCCGGGCCAGCAGCAGCGCGAAACCCTCCGCGGACTCGATGCCGTACTTCTTGGCGAATGCGTACACGGTGTTCTTGATGCTGTCGGTGGGCAGACAGTTGGCGTTCGAGCCGGTCAGGTGGACGTCCTCGAACTCGCCGCGCAGCGAGACGGAGACGTTGAGGTCCTTGATCTCGTGACGGGTGGAGTCGCGGCGGACCCGGACGATGCGGTTCTCCGCCTTGCCGTACTGGTTCTGGCCGAGCACGTGGGCCATGACGTGTCTCCTCAACGGTGGGCGGCGGCCCGGGATCGGGGCCCTAGCTGCCGCGGTAGACCGAGTAGCCGAACGGGTTCAGCAGCAGCGGCACGTGGTAGTGGCGCTGGTCGGGCGCGACCGTGAAGACGATCGAGACCTCCGGGAAGAACGGTGAAGTACCCGACGATCCTTGGTACTTGGCGGTGTCGAAGCGCAGCCGGGCGGTCGCGCCGCCCGCCACGTCCGGCAGGTCCGCGGCCCGGCCGTCGGCGTCCGTGACGGAGGCGCCGAGCAGCTGCCAGCCGCCGCCGGTGCGCACGGCCAGCTCGACCGGGACGCCGGCGGCCGGCCGGCCGAGGCTGGTGTCGAGCACGTGGGTGGAGATGCCGGCCATGGGACCGTCCTTGCAGTTGGCTGGAGTTGACGAGGCGTCAGGATTCGGCGAGAAGTCGGTCGAGGCGGAGGTCGTTGATCTTGCGCAGTTCCTCGCGGACGGCCTCCGCCTCGGTGGCGGCGTCGTGCGGCAGTCGCTCGCGCACGGCGGCGAGCACGGCGGCGGCGGTGCGGCCGGTCGCGCAGATCAGGAAGACGTGGCCGAACTTGGCCTCGTAGGCGGAGTTGGCGGCGGCCAGCGCGACCAGGACGGACGGCTCGGCGCCCCGGATGCCGGACTGCTCGCGGGCGGAGGCGGCGTCGCCGGGCCGCGGCGTGCCGATCCGGGCATGGCCGGCCAGCGCCTCGTTCAGCTCGGCCGGCGAGAGGCCCGCCGTCGCCCGGGCGTTGGCGGCCAGCAGCGCGGCGCGGTCCGGCCAGGGGCGGGACGCCGCGACGGCGGCGGCCCAGGCCGGGCCGGAGCAGATGCCGAGCAGGAGTTCGCGCAGGTGGGACGGCTCGGCGGCGGCCAGTGCGGCGAGGGAGAGGGGAGCGGGGGGTGGCTCGGTCACGGAGGGACCTCCTGGGGTTGGTGCCACCCGGACCAAGCTAGAGCGGGCCCGACGGGCCGTCAACACTCTGTTGAACTGTTCGTGCTGTTCGTGTTCGTGTTCGTGACGACGGTGCGCGGCGTGCGGCGGGCGGCGCGGTTCAGGACTTCTGCTGCCGGTTCAGGTAGTTGTACACGGTGAACCGACTGACGCCGAGCGCCGACGCGACGGTCTCCACCCCGTGGCGCACCGTGAACGCGCCGCGTTCCTCCAGCAGGGCGACCACCCGCTGCTTCTCCGTGCGACCCAGCTCGGCCAGCGGACGGCCGTCGAACTGCCGGGCCATCTCGGCCAACAGCAGGTCGAGCGCGCTGCTCAGGGGCGCCAGCCGCACCGCGACGGCCGGCGCGCCGTCCCACTCCAGGACGACGTCCTCGGGCCGTGCCTCGGCCGGGTCGACGGCGGTGGCGCCGACCGCCTCCAGCAGCGGCTTCAGGGCGGCGGTGAGCGGGTGGTCGGGGGTGTCGCTCACGGCGCCTCCCTGCTGTCGGGCTGGTCCAGGGCGACGGTCGGGGTGGCGATGGGAGTGGCGGTGGGAGCTGGGGTCGGAGCTGGGGTCGGGGCAGCGGTCGGTGCGGCGGTCGGAACGAGGGGTTGTTCCGGTGGGTCGGCCAGCACGCTGACCTGGAGCGATATTCGGCTCGCGCCGACCGCCAGGGTCTCCCGCAGCAGCCTGGTCACGGCAGCCAGCGCCTGCTCGGCGTCCCCCTCGGCGCTGGTGCCGAACGGGCCCACCGAGACGGCCAGTCCGGCTTCCTCGGCGGCCCGGCGGGCGGTCCTGGCGTGCTCGGGGAAGCCGTTCAGGTCGAACGGTTCGGTCGTGAACTCCACCATCAGTCGCACTCGATCACCTTAGCGATTACCAGATCCGATGACGGTCGGACGGGCGGATTGGATGAAGGTTCGGTGGAGTTCGGCTTTCGGGCCGTGGAACTCCTGTGGCGGGAGCGGCCGTGCGCCGGTCAGCGCGGGCGCATCATCACGGTGAGCCGGGGCGAGTTCGCCGAGGCAGCCTGGCCGTTGACCGACCGGTAGCCCCAACTCTCGTACAAGGACTGGACTTTGCCTTCCCCGGCGGCCGGGTTGACCATCAGCAGGACGCGGCTCTCGGCGCGGCGGGCGAGCAGCTCGTCGTGGATCCGCCGGGCGGTGCCCGTGCCGCGCCAGGCGGAACGGACGCCGATCTCCCGGAGGGCCAGCACGGGGGAGTCGGTGAAGCCGGCGGGCAGCGGCTCGTCCATCCGCTCCCAGTAGCGGTCGGCGGCGTCCACGGTGGTGCCGTACGCGTACCCCACCGGCAGGTCGCCGTCGTGGCCGAGGACGAGGGCGAAGCCCGGGTCGGCGAGGTGCCGGTCGAGGCGCTCGGCGAACGCTTCGAGGCCGTAGTTGGCCAGGTGCAGCAGCGGGGCCCGGACCTCCGCGTAGACGTCCAGCAGATCCCGGCGGACCCGGGCGCCGAGGGTGGTGTGGTGACGGAGCTCGACGGTCACGCGGTGGTCCTCCTGGCGGTGCGGCCCGACGGTCGGTTGTTCGCCAAGTATGGCCCGATTACGCCGCATTGACGCCGCAGTGGGGTCGGCCTACGCTCCCAGCACTCCCGGCGTACGGAGGCCCCTGGTGTCGCTCGGCGATGGTGTGGTGTTCCGCTCCCGGCGGGTGGCGCTGCCGGACGGCGAGTGGCCCGCCGACGTGCTGGTCCGGGCCGGACGGATCGCGCAGGTCGCCGCGTACGGCGCTCTGGAGGCGGGCGGGGAACGGGAGTTGACCGACCTCGGCAGCCTCGCGCTGCTGCCCGGACTGGTCGACACCCACGTGCACGTCAACGAGCCCGGCCGCACCGAATGGGAGGGCTTCGCCTCCGCGACCAGGGCCGCGGCCGCCGGCGGCGTCACCACGATCGTCGACATGCCGCTGAACTCCGTGCCGCCGACCACCAGTTCGGGAGGCCTGGCGGTCAAGCGGAAGGCCGCCGAGGGACGGGTCTGGGTGGACGTCGGGTTCTGGGGCGGCGCGGTGCCCGGAAACACCGGCGAGCTGGAACTTCTCTACAGGGACGGGGTGTTCGGCTTCAAGTCGTTCCTCGCGCCGTCCGGAGTGGAGGAATTCCCGCACCTGGCCGACCCCGCCGAACTGACCGCCGCACTCACCGAGCAGGCACGAATCGGCGCACTGGCGATCGTCCACGCCGAGGACCCGGCCGTGCTGGACGCCGCACCGCACGTCCCCGGCCGGCGCTACCGCGACTTCCTGGCCTCCCGTCCCGACGAGGCCGAGTCGGCGGCCGTCGCCGCGCTGCTGGAGTGCGCCCGGCGCACCGGCGCCCGGGTGCACCTGCTGCACGTCTCCTCCGCCACCGTGCTGCCGCTGCTGCGCCGCGCCCGGGCGGACGGGGTACGGGTGACCGCCGAGACCTGCCCGCACTACCTGACCTTCCTCGCCGAGCAAGTCCCCGACGGGGAGACCGAGTTCAAGTGCTGCCCGCCGATCAGGGGAGCCGCCAACCGGGAACTGCTCTGGCAGGCGCTCGCGGACGGCGAGTTCGCGGCCGTGGTCTCCGACCACTCGCCGTCGACGGCCGCGCTGAAACTCGGCCGACGGACGGGCGGGAGCGGGGACTTCGCCGCGGCGTGGGGCGGCATAGCGTCGCTCCAGGTGGGGCTCCCGGCGGTGTGGAGCGAGGCGCGCGGACGCGGCCACTCGCTGGCGGACGTGGTGCGGTGGATGGCCGCCGGGCCCGCCGACCTGGTCGGTCTGACCGGCACCAAGGGCGCCGTCGCGGCGGGCTGCGACGCCGACCTGGTGGCGTTCGATCCGGACGCCGAGTTCACCGTCCGCCCCGAAGGGCTGCACCACAAGAACCCCGTCACCCCCTACGCGGGCCGCACCCTCACCGGGCAGGTCCGCCGCACCTGGCTGCGCGGGCGGCCCGTCGAACTCGGCGGCGAACCGTCCGGTCGGCTGCTCGTCCGTCGCTGAAGTCCGTCGCTGAATTCCGTTGGGAGGAGAGTCGGTTGAACAGTGCCGAGATGGTCGGGCAGTCGTCGTTCGGCGGGATGGTCGACCTGGCGTCGCGGGCGCTCGGGGCGGGCGTCGTCGCCACCAACGAGGACACCTTCGCCGACGCGGAGAACCTGCTGGTCGCTGCGCCCGCCGCGTTCCGGCCGCACACCTTCGGGCACAAGGGCCAGATCATGGACGGCTGGGAGTCCCGCCGGCGGCGCGGCATCAGCGCCGAACAGCCGCACCCCACCGACGAGGACCACGACTGGGTGATCGTCCGGCTGGGCGCGGCCGGACTGGTGCGCGGCGTGGTGGTGGACACCGCGCACTTCACCGGCAACTACCCCGAGACGGCGTCCGTGCAGGCCGCGTCCGTCCCCGGCCACCCCTCGCCCGCAGAGGTCGCCGCCGCCGACTGGGCGGAGATCGTCCCGCGGACGGCGCTGCGCGGCGACACCGCGCACGCGTTCGCGGTCTCCGACCCGGTGCGGTACACGCACGTCCGGCTGAACATCTGGCCGGACGGGGGCGTCGCCCGGCTGCGGGTGTACGGCGAAGTGCTGCCCGATCCACGGGAGTTGGCCGGGCTGACGTTCGACCTCGCCGCGCAGGAGCACGGCGGCGTCGCCGAGGACGCCTCGGACCGGTACTACTCGTCGCCGCACCACCTGAACGCCCCCGGGCGGGCGGCCGTGATGGGGGACGGGTGGGAGACGCGGCGGCGACGCGACACGTCCCACGACTGGGTGCGGCTCGCCCTGGCCGGGGAGGGGGAGGTGCTGGCGGCGGAGGTGGACACCTCGTGCTTCGTCGCCAACGCGCCCGGGTGGGTCGAGCTGGTGGGGGCGGGCGCGGACGGAGAACGGGCGCTGCTGCCACGGACGCGGCTGCAACCGGACACCCGGCACCGCTACCGGCTGGCCGAGGGCACGGCGGTCACGCATGTGCGGGTGAACGTGTACCCGGACGGGGGGCTGGCGCGGGTGCGGCTGGTGGGGCGGTTGACGGCGGCGGGGGAGGAGGCGTTGGCGCTTCGGTGGTTCAACGCGTTGCCGGAGCGGGAGGCGGGAGAAGTCGCGGCGAGCGACTGGTGGGGGGCGAGGAGAAGTGCTGTCGGCCGTTCCCCGGGAACGGGCGTCGGGGCATATGCCTGTCAAGGGGTTGGTGCTCTGGCGGGGGAATATCCGGTGAGCTGATGATGGGGGGTCGGTGGGCTGGCTACCCTGGGCGGATGGTGGGCCGCGAAGGGAGGGGGTCGGGGGATGGCGACGGTGAGCCGAGGGCGGAGTGATCTGCTGGGGCCGGGCGGTGGGGGTGCGGGGCCGTTCGGGGTTCTGCGGCGTGCGCTGCGGCTGTTGGAGGCCGTGGACCGGTACGCCGACGGCTGCACGATCGGGCAGTTGGCGCGGGCGCTGACCATGCCGGAGTCGGCGGTGCGGCAGCTCGCGGAGGAGTTGGAGACCGAGGGCTACCTGCTGCACCTGGAGGGGGTGTGGACGCTCGGCGGGGCGTTCACGCTGCTCGGCGCGCAGCACCGGGAGCCGCTGGTCCGGGCCCGGCTGCACCACCGCCTGGAGGACCTGCGGGACGAACTGGGCGCCGCCGTGTACTTCAGCCGGTACCAGGACGGCGAGTTGCTGGTGGAGGCGGTGTGCGACGCCGAGGACGCGCCGGCCGTGCACGAGTGGGTGGACTTCCGCGCCACCGCGCACGCCTCCGCGATCGGCAAGTGCCTGCTCGCCCAACTCGACCACGACGCACGGCTGGACCACTTCGCCCGCCACCCGGTGGCGCGGCTCACCGGGAGGACCATCACCGAGACCGACCGCCTGATGCACCGGCTCGACCGGCAGCCCGCCACCGTCCCCGTGCTGGACCTGCAGGAGTACTCGATGGACACGGTCTGCGCCGCCGTCCCGATAGTGGCCGGGAACACGGTGGGCTGCCTGGCCACCTCGCTGCCCGTCGAACAGGCGTACCGGCTGCGCGAGGCCGCCGAGCTGCTCACCGCGAGGGCCACGCCGCTGATGCTCGCGATGGCGGTGTGAACGCCTGACGGCCCGGCCGGCCCTGCTGCGACAGCGGGGCCGGCGGGGCCGGCGGGCGCACCCCGGGAAGGACACCCACCGCGCAGCGCGCGCCGGCCCGGGAAAGCACGACGGGGGCTGCCGCGTGGATCCGGCGATCCGTTGCGGCAGCCCCCGTCGGTTCGACGTAGTCCCCTCGTTTCCGGACCAGGCAGGTGGTCCGGAGCGACGTCGAAGGTTCGAGCCCGTCCCCCCGGGAACGGGCTTCCCCCGGTGCGTTCCACCGTAGGGGGAGGGCGCGGGCCGGAGTTGGCAGCGCGTGTCCGGCGAGTTGGCGAGGGGGCGACTCTCAGGGGCAGGCGTGCCGCCGGTGGTCGCGCGGGGCCAGGCCGTACGCGGTGCGGAAGGCGCGGCTGAAGTCGTCGGGGCGGGGGATGCCACAGCGGGCGGCGATGGTGCCGATGGGGACGGCACGCAGGGCCGGGTCGGCGAGGTCGCGGTGCGCCTTTTCGAGGCGGAGGCGGCGGATCCAGGCGGCGACGGTGTCGCCGTCGGTGTGCAGCGCGAACAGGCGGTGCAGGTAGCCCACCGAGATGTGGTGGGCGGCGGCGACGGTGGCCGGCGACAGCTCGGGGTCGTGCAGGTGGCGGCGGACGAAGGCGCGGACCTGTTCGACGAGGGAGCGCTGACGGGCGCTCTCGGGCAGCCCGGAGTCGTCCGCCAGCTCGTCGGCCAGCCACGCGGCGACCAGGTCGACGGCGATCGGGCCGAGCCGGTCGGCGACGGCGGGGCCGAGGACGGGGGCCTGCCGGTCGATGCTGAGCAGGAAGTCGGCGAGCACCGCCGCCGGGCCCTCGGTGGCGCGGAATCCCCGCCCGAGCAGCCGGCGCAGTCGGTGCGGCGGGACGGGCAGCAGCGCGGTGGGGAAGTCGATGCCGACGGCCTCGACGCGGGGCCGGCCGTCGGCGGCGTCGCGGGCGCCGAGCGCCCGGAGCTCGTACGGGCGGGAGCTGTCGAGCAGGGTGATGTCGCCGGGCCGGAACAGCTGGGTCTGCTCGCCGTCGCGGGTCAGCGCGAGCGCGCCGCCCTGGACGAACGTCAGGTGGAACACCCCGGGGTCGGAGCGCCGGACCCGGGCGTCGCTGCGGCGGAAACGGGCGGACGGGAAGGAGGTGCCGAGGAAGGTCACCGGGCCGAGTTCGGAGCGGCGCAGTACGGCCTCGAACCGGTCGAGGTCCGGGGAGGTGGCGTCGCAGTCCCTGGTCAGGCCGATCAGGTCGCGCCAGACCTCGAACCGCTCCTGCGGTCGGAGTTCTGCGAACGGGTCGACGCTCTCCGTCGCCGCGGCCATGCCGGTGCCCACCTTCCGTCGTCCCTCGGCCACTCGCCGTGTCCGTCACAGCATCTCAGGCCACCGCCGGGGCCCCGCACGGCGGGTGTCACCGGAGGCCCGGAGCGGCCCGTGGGCCGATCGAACGAAATCGGTGGACACTCGCCGCCGGCGGGAGGGCGGGCGGCCCGGCGGGCTGAACACTGACTGCCGGCCAGAACCGGGACAGACCGATCGAGGAGACCTGGTGAACCACGGAATCAGTGTGCTGTTCCGGGCGATTCCGCTGCTCATGGGCGCGGTGTCGGCCGCACTGGGCGGCTGGGTCCTCGCCCACTCCGGCGGGCCGAGCGCCCGGGTCGCGGGCCTGACGCTGATCTTCCTGGCCGCCGTCTGCCTCTGCCTGTTCGCCACCGTGGCGACCGTCGTCCGGCAGCTGATCGGCCGCTTCACCGCAGTGGACCGGATCGGCTACCCGTTGTTCGGCTTCGCGGTCGCCGGCGTCGCCATCGGCTACGGGCTCCGCCTGCTGACGGAGGACCGCCGGCCGCCGCCCGACTTCGTGGCCGGGAGCGTGGTCCTCGGCCTCGGCCTGGTCTGCGTGTGCGTCTCGTCCGTGGCCGCCGTCGCCACCCGGTTCACGCTGATCGGGGAGAACGCCGCCCTTCCCGGCGGCTCCCCGCCGCGCTCGCCCGCGCCGTTCCGTCCGGCCACGGCCCGGGCGCTGGTGGCGCTCCCGGTCCTCGCGGCCGCCGTCGCCGCGGCCTGGGCGACCGTCCTGCTGGCCAACGGGGGCGGCGGCGACGCCGACGGACGCTTCACGGCCGGGCACCTGGTGGTCGACCTGGCGATCGTTTGCACCGCCCTGATCGGGCTGGTGGTCAGCCTGCTGCGGCAGATCCGGAACACCTACACCCGGCGGGACCGGATCTGGTGGCTCGTCCCGTCCGCCGTGCTCGGCGCCATGGACATCACCGGGGGCCTGGTCGTCGTCACGCTGAACCCCCGGCCCGCCCAACTGGCCACCGGATACGTCCAGATCGGGCTGGGGCTGCTCTGCTGGACCGTCCTCGGCGCGGTGCTGCTGCTCGCCCTCGGCTGGCGCCGCGCCGCGCCGTCGGCCCACCACGTCCCGCTGATCCCGGTCGGCACGACCCTGCTCTGCCTGTTCATGTCGGCGTTCCTGTTCGAGTCGGCCGACCCGGACGTGATCGTCGCGGCCCGGGTCCTGGTCGGCCTCGGCGCCGTCTGCTTCGCGCTGTTCGCCCTCCTCTCCGTCCTGGAGAGCGGCACCGCAGGCCGGGACTGACACGACGCCCGCCCGAAAACAGCGAAGGCAGGGAGCCGATGCTCTCCTGCCGCTATCCAACGTATACCGGACAGGGGGCCTTGCGGCAAGGCCCCCCCGGTGGCGCACAATCGCTCATCTGAACCGGGGAACCCGCGCAAACAGCGCAGACGGGGCGAAACGCGCGCAACGCCCGGCAGCGGATCGGAGAGCAGTTCCATGACCCACCAGACGACCAGCGCCTTTGCTCTGCCCGAGCGGCTCGCCGCCAAGGCGGACCCGGCCCTGATCGCCGACGACGACCGGCACTTCGCCACCGTCGCCACCACCCTCGAACAGGACATCGCCGAGCTGACCGCCCGCCTCGACCAGGCCCGCCGCAACCCCGGCGGAGCCGGCCGCGCCGCCCTGGACCGCGACAACGAGATCCACCGGATCTCGTCCCGGCTGCGGACGCTGCGCCGCTTCGGCAGCGACCTGTGCCTCGGCCGGATCGTCCTCGCCGGCCAGGACGAACCCGTGTACATCGGCCGCCTCGGCCTCGCCGGCGCCGACGGCCACCGACTGCTCATCGACTGGCGCTCGCCCGCCGCCGAACCGTTCTTCGCCGCCACCCACGCCAACCCGATGGGCCTCACCAGCCGCCGCCGCTACCGCTGGCAGCGCGGCACCGTCGGCGACTACTGGGACGAGGTGTTCACCGCCGACGCGCTCGACGGCCACGCCGCCCTCGACGACCAGTCCGCGTTCATCGCCAGCCTCGGCTCCGCCCGCTCCGAGCGGATGCGCGACGTCCTCGCCACCATCCAGGCCGACCAGGACGCCGTCATCCGGGCCGGCTCGCGCGGCGCCCTCGTCCTCGACGGCGGCCCCGGCACCGGCAAGACCGTCGTCGCCCTGCACCGCACCGCCCACCTGCTGTACTCCGATCCGCGCCTCGGCCACCGCAAGGGCGGCGTGCTGTTCGTCGGCCCCCACCAGCCGTACCTGGCGTACGTCGCCGACGTGCTGCCCAGCCTCGGCGAGGAGGGCGTCCAGACCTGCACCCTGCGCGACCTGGTCCCCGAGGGCCCGGCGGTCGCGGAGGAACCGGACCCCGAGGCGGCCCGGTTGAAGGCCGCCGCCGGCATGGTCGGCGCGATCGAACAGGCCGTCGGAATCTACGAGGAACCGCCCACCGAGGCCTGCAAACTCGCCATCGAGTGGTACGAGATCTCGGTCCAGCCCGAGGACTGGTCCGAGGCCTTCGCCGCCGTCGGCCCCGGCACCCCGCACAACGAGGCCCGCGAGACCATCCTCGACGAACTCATCACCATCCTGATCGACAGGAACGCCCACGCCCTCGACGACGAGGAACACGGCATCTCGCCCGAGATGCTCGCCCGCGAACTCCGCCGCGACCGCGAACTGCTCACCGCGCTGCGCCGCGCCTGGCCGATCCTCGAACCCACCGACCTGGTCGGCGACCTGTGGACCGTCCCCGCCTACCTGCGGCTGTGCGCGCCCTGGCTGAGCCGCGAGGAGATCCGCACCCTTCAGCGCACCGACCCCGCCGCCTGGACGCTCTCCGACCTGCCGCTGCTGGACGCCGCCCGCCGCCGCCTCGGCGACACCGCCGCCGACCGCCGCCAGCGCGCCCACCGGGCCCGCCTCGCCGCCGAACGCGAAATGATGGACGGCGTCGTCGACCACCTGCTGAACGCCGACGACGACGGCGAGGGCGCGACGATGATGCTGGGCGGCGCCGACCTGCGCGACGCGCTGATCGACCACTCCGAGCCCGAGCCGGTCAACCCCGACCTGCTGGCCGGCCCGTTCGCCCACATCGTGGTCGACGAGGCGCAGGAACTCACCGACGCCGAATGGCAGATGCTGATCGCCCGCTGCCCGTCCCGCTCGTTCACCATCGTCGGCGACCGCGCGCAGGCCCGGCACGGCTTCACCGAGTCCTGGACCGAACGCCTGGAACGGGCCGGCCTGGACCGCGTCACCCTCACCTCGCTGAGCGTCAACTACCGCACGCCCGAAGAGGTCATGGCCGAGGCCGAACCCGTCATCCGGGCCGCCCTCCCCGACGCCAACGTCCCCACCTCGATCCGCCGCAGCGGCCTGCCCGTCCTGCACGGCGCCCCCGCCGACCGCGACACCCTGCTCGCGGCCTGGCTGGCCGACCACCCCGAGGGCACCGCCTGCGTCATCGGCGACCCGACCTGGCCCGGGCTGCCCCGGGTCCGCTCGCTCACCCCCGAACTCGTCAAGGGCCTGGAGTTCGACCTGGTCGTCCTGATCGACCCGGAGGCCTTCGGCGAGGGCATCGAGGGCGCCGTCGACCGCTACGTCGCGATGACCCGCGCCACCGGGCAGCTCGCCATCCTGCGCAGCCGGCCGGTGGGCGCCGGGGGGTGAGCCGGGCGGGGGTGAGCCGGGAGGGGGTGAGCCGGGGGGTGGGCCGGCCTCACAGCGAGTTGAGCACCCGGTAGCGCAGATGCGTGACGGTCGGGGAGGCGATCGCCTCGACCGGCTCCAGGGTGGCGCGGACGTCGTCGAGCAGCCGCACGCCCGCCCCGAGGCCGAGGGCCACCGGGACGACGTGCAGGACGAGTTCGTCGAGCAGCCCCGCCTGAAGGTACTGGCGGACGGTGGACGCGCCGCCGGCGATCTCCACGTCCTGCTCGCCGGCGGCGGCCCGGGCCCGGTCGAGGGCGGCCTCGATGCCGTCCGTGACGAACTCGAAGGTGGTGCCGCCCTCCATCGGGAGCGGCTCGCGCGGGTGGTGGGTGAGCACGAACACCGGTGCGTGGTACGGCGGTTCGGGCCCCCACCAGCCCGTCCAGGACTCGTCCCAGGCGCCCCGGCCCGGGCCGAACATGTTCCGCCCCATGATGTGCGCGCCGGTGTTGGCGTGCAGCACGCCCAACAGGTGCGCGTCCTGCTCGCGCCCCGGCCGGTCGGTCTCCCCCATCCAGGAGGTCAGGGGCTCCCGCACACCCGGGCCGAACGGATGCTCCAGGCTCTGGTCCGGCCCGGCGGTGTACCCGTCCAGCGAGACGGCCAGATTGGCGGTGACGATTCCCACGAGGGCTCCCGGTGGTTCGACGGCTGTGTGTCCCCCGGCGAATGCTAGGCAGCCGGGCGGCCGTTCAGCGGGAGCCACGAGCGGGGGCGGGCACGGACCCCGGCCAGGCGGTGGCGTCCACGGCGAGCCAGGGCGCGGCGGCCACCGCCGTCGGCGTCAGGCCGGTGAAGGTCCGCACCTCGCGGTGCAGGTGGGACTGGTCCGCGAAGCCGCTCTCGGCCGCGACGCCGGCCGCCTCGCGGCCCACCGCGAGCAGGTGGACGGCGTGGTCGAAGCGCACCAGCCGGGCCGCCCGCTTGGGCGTGACGCCCAGCTGGGCGCGGAACCTGGCCCACAGCAGCTGGCGGCTCCAGCCGACCTCGTCCGCCAGCGCCTCCACCCTGGCCCGCCCCCGGCTGCCGAGGGTCCGCCGCCAGACGTGGGCCACCTCCGGGTCGACGCGCGGGCGGTCGGCGCGGCGCCGTTCGAGCCAGTCCGCCGCCACGGCGAACCGTTCCTCCCAGCAGCCTGCCGCGCGCAGCCGGTCCTCCAGCCGTCCCGCGTCCCGGCCCCAGACGGCCTCCAGGGCCGCGACCGGTCCGCCGCGCTCCGGGCCGAGCAACGCGGCCGCCGCGACCGGGTCCAGGCGGATCTGCAGACAGTCCACCCCCCGTCCCGCCGCCCGGAGTTCGCCCGGGAGCAGCCCGACGACGACACTGCCGCAGGTGCGCCGGCCGTGCGCGTCGTAGACGATGCCCCGGTCGTCGCCCGCCCGCCCGCCGCTCAGATCGACGAGCACCGTCACCGCCGGATGCGCGACCATCGTGATCCCCGCGGCCTCCGGGACCTGCTGCCGGAACCCGGCCATGGTGACGCCCGGCAGCAGCCCGGGCGACGGGGGCGGGACCGCGATGTCCACCGCGGACCAGTCGGGCGGAGGAGTAGATGACGGCACGTCAAAATCCTAAGGCAGCACGGCTATCGGTCGGGGGCGGCGAAGCCCAGCAGCAACTCGGCGGTCGGCCCGGGCGCTTCGAGCATGGGCGCGTGCCCGACACCGGGCAGCATCACCACCCGCGCCACCGCGTCGTACCGGTGCGCCGAGGACGGATCCCACCGCGGGTCGGCGGCGCCGAAGACCACCAGGGCGGGCAGTCCGAGCGCGGCCAGCCGCTCCGGCGCCCCGCGCTCGCGGAGGTACGCCTCGTTGGCGCGCAGGACCGCGCGGAACGTGCGGTAGGTGATCAACCGCACCCCGGCCACCACCTCGTCCGGAATCACCACCGGGCGGGCGGCGATCGCCGTCAGCCCCTTGCGGACCACCGCGTCGGTGCGCAGCGCCCACAGCAGCGGCCCCAGCGGCGGGGCCAACAACAGGCGCAGCAGCAACGGCTCCGGCAGCAGCGCGTCCATGCCCGGGCCGGTGCCGACCAGCGCGAGCGAGCGCACCAGGTCCGGCCGCCGCTCGGCGAGCGCCGTGGTGACGTACCCGCCGCTGGAGTGCCCGACCGCGACCACCGGCCCCACCCCCAGCCCGTCGAGCACCGCCGCCACCCGACCGGCCTGCACCGGGACGTCGTACGGCGGCCGCCGCGGAGACCGGCCGCACCCCGGAAGGTCGACGGTGATCACCCGGTGGTGCGCCGCCAGCACCTTCGCCACCGGGCCCCAGAACGCACCGGACGCCCCCGACCCGTGAACGAGCAGAACCGGCGGCGCCTCCGCCGGCCCGTCGCAGACCACGTGCATGCCGTACGCGCGTTCGCGCGGGAAGTCACTCATGGCAGCGATGATGCGCGCGGGCCGACGGCCGGTCTTGGACAAATGTCGTCGGCGGCCCACCGCCTTCGGTGTTCCGCGGTGGCCCGGACGTGGGATCGACGCCCCCGCCTCCCGCCCGGGCCGGGTGCGACGGCGGAGGATCACTCCGACCGCACCCCCGCCCGAGCACTGGAGCCCCGATGACCAGGCGCATCCTCACCGTCTGCCTCGGTAACTACTGCCGCAGCCCGTTCGCCGCGCGCGTCCTCGCCGATCTCGGCGGTGCGGCCGTGGAGGTGCGCTCCGCCGGGCTGACCGGCGACTGGCGGGAGGCGCACCCCGAGATGGTCGCCGTGGCGGCCGTCCTCGGCTACGACCTGAGCGGCCACCGGGCCACCCGCGTCACGGCGGAGCTGATCGAGTGGGCCGATCTGGTCCTCGCCATGGACCACGCCGTGCTGGACCGGCTCTACGCCCTGGTCGGCCCCGACAGCACCACCGAGATGCGGCTCTACCTCGACCACGACCGCGACGTGCCCGACCCGATGGGCCGCTCCGCCGTCGAGTTCGTCTACTGCGCACTGCTGATCGAGGCGGGCGCGGCCAGACACCTGCCCTGACGGGACGTCGAACACGATGCTGCCGAACGATCGGCCCGTCCTGTTCCCCGGCCCGAGCCCGGTCAGCCGTGCTGTGGCGAGAGGTGTGCGGACAGGGCGCGCAGGAAGTCCGGGGCGTCGAAGATCGCGCCTGCGGAGGCGACGCCGGTGGTCCTGGTGCGGCCGGTGAGGATGCGGTCGACGGCCTCCACGGCGAGCGGGGCGCTGACGGCGTAGATGTCCTGACCGGCGACGGACGCGCGGCGTTCGGCGGTGCCGGAGCGGACCAGGACGTCGACGACGAAGGTCTGCGCGGAGCGGCCGCGTTCGTCCACGGCGGTCGGGGCGGAGGCGTCGGGCGCGGACAGGTCCGCGGCCGCGTTCGCCGTCATGTAGGTGCGCACCTCCGGGACGTCCAGGTGGCTGGGGACGGTGACCACGTCGGCCATGGTGAACCCGTCGATCACGCGCCGCGGGCCGAGCGGGGCGGGGAAGCGCCAGTCGAGGGTCGGCAGGGCGTCGTCGTGGTACTCCAGCCGCCCGCCGGTGAAGCGGACCCGGCGCCCGGCGCGGCGCTGCGCCGAGACCGCGCCCGCGGCGAGCGTGCCGGCCGTGGGGTGCCAACTGCTCAGGCCGTAGGCGATGTGTGCCTCGTCCGCCGACGTCCAGTCGCCCATCGCGGCTGTCACCAGCAGGTCGCCGAGGCCGCCGTAGAAGGCCATCGCCGGGACCACCGCGGTGCCTGCCGCGCGGGCGCGCTCCGCGAACCTGGCGAAGGTGTCGAGGTTCGCCTCGATCTCGGCCGCCACGTCGACGTACGGGAGGCCGGCCCGCAGTGCCGCCTCGATCAGCGGGGCGGCGGTGGTGGCGAACGGCCCCGCGCAGTTGATCACGGCGGCGGCGCCGCGCAGGGCGCGGTCCAGCGAGGCCGGATCGTCCACCGAGGCCTGCCGCGCCTCGGTGGACGATCCGGCCAGCGCCGCCAGCTTGTCCCGGTCGCGGCCGACGAGCAGCGGGACGTACCCGCGCTCGCGCAACTCCGCGACCACGAACCGCCCGGTGTGCCCGTAAGCGCCGTACACCGCCACATTCCTGCCCGACTCCATGCCGCCTGCTCCCGCTCGTCCGAAATGGTCCGACTCCGACGAGGAAGACCCTCTCCCGTCCGGCACACGGCGCCCAGTGTCCGGAACGACACGACCCGTACACTTTCCGACATGGTCCCCGCCGTGCACTCCGCCGCGCACTCCGTCGCGATCGCCGCCACCGACGGCATGCTGCACTTCGAACTCGCCCTGGCCCAGGAGGTGTTCGGCTCGCGCCCGGACGCCGTACCGGGCCCCTGGTACGACGTCAAGGTGTGCGGTACGCAGGCCGTCCGGGTCGGCCGGTTCCTGCTGGAACCCGACTGCGGACTCGACCGGCTGACGGACGCCGACACCGTGATCGTCCCCGCCCTCGCGGACATCGACCGGGACCCGCCGGCCGAACTCGTCGACGCCGTGCGCGCCGCCCACGCGTCCGGCGCCCGGGTGGTCTCGCTGTGCACCGGCGCGTTCGCCCTCGCCGCCGCCGGCCTGCTCGACGGGCTGCGCGCGACCACGCACTGGGCGCACACCGAGGAACTGGCCAGGCGGTACCCCCGCGTCGAGGTGGACCCGGACGTGCTCTACGTCGACAACGGCCGGGTCCTCACGTCCGCCGGCAAGAGCGCGGCGATGGACCTGTGCCTGCACCTGGTCCGGCGCGACCACGGCTCGGCGATCGCCAACGTGGCCGCCCGCCGCCTCGTCGTCCCGCCCCACCGGGCAGGCGGGCAGGCGCAGTTCGTCACCACACCGGTGCCCGCCCGGGACGACCACCCGCTGGCCGAGCTGCTCCCGTGGGTGATGCGCCGGCTGGACGAGCCGCTCACCGTCGAGGACCTGGCCCGCCGGGCGAACCTGAGCTCCCGCCAGCTGGCCCGCCACTTCCGGACGGTGACCGGCACCACCCCGCTGCAGTGGCTGCTGACGCAGCGGATCCGGCGCGCGCAGGAAATGCTGGAGACCACGGACGACAGCGTCGACACCATCGCCGCGGCCTCCGGCCTGGGCACCTCCACCACCCTGCGCCGCCACTTCCACCGCACCGTCGGCGTGCCGCCGGACACCTACCGCCGCACCTTCCGGGCGTGAGACGGTGAGGCTGCCGCCGCGCCTTCCGGGCGTGAGGGGTCAGTCGCGGCGGGCGACCGACAGCAGGACGTCCACCAGGCGCTCCGCCGCGTCCGGGCGACCGTGCTCGCGGGCGCGGGCCGCCATCGCGGTGCGGCGGTCCGGGTCGTCCAGCAGGGGGCCGATCGCCGTGCGGAGGTCGTCCGGGCCGACGGCGCCGAGCAGGGCGACCGCCGCCCCCGCCTGCTCCAAGTGGGCGGCGTTGTGGGCCTGTTCGTTGCCCGCTGCCGAGGCCAGCGGGACGAAGACGGCCGCCTTGCCCAGCGCCGTCAGCTCCGCGAGGGTGCCCGCGCCGCTGCGGCTGACCACCACGTCCGCCAGGGCCAGGACGTCCGGGAGCTCGGCGCCCATGAAGCCGGTCAGGTAGTAGCGGCCCATCAGGTGGGCCGGCAGCCGCGCCGCCCGGGCGTGCAGGTCGGCCTCGTTCGCCGGCCCGCACTGGTGGACGACGTTCGCCCGCTCCAGCAGCCACGGCAGGACGCCGGACACCAGGTCGTTGATCTGCGCCGAGCCCTGCGCGCCGCCCGTGACGTACACCGTCGGCAGCGAACGGTCGAAGCCGTACAGCCCGAGCGCCGCCACCGCCTTGTCCGGGTGCCCCGTCAGCACGGCCGGGCGGACCGGATTGCCCGTCACCACGGCCGTGCTGCGGGCCGAACCCGGCAGCAGGGGCAGCGTCGACTCGGAGGAGACCGCGACCCGGGTCGCCGCCCGCGCCAGCACCCGGTTCGCCAGCCCCAGCCGCACCGTCTGCTCGTGCACCACCAGCGGGGCCCGGCGCGAGCGGGCGGCCAGGCCCACCGGCACCGCCACGTACCCGCCCGTCGCCAGCACCACGTCCGGCCCGAACCGCCGGATCAGCGACCGCGCCTGCACCGCGCCCCACGGCACCCGCAGCATGTCCCGCACATTCGCCGGGGACAGCAGCTTCAGCGGATTGCTCGACCGCCGGACCTTGCCCGTGGCGACCGGCTCGAACCTGATCCCCTCGGCAGGCGCGATCCGCGCCTCCAGGCCCTTCGCCGTCCCCACCCACAGCACGTCCACCGCCCGGCCCTCGGCCGCCAGCCGCTCCTGCAACGCCCGTACCGCCGTCAACGCCGGATACGTGTGCCCGCCCGTACCTCCGCCGGTCACCACCAGACGCAACGCCCGCTGTTCGTCGCCCACTTCGCGCCACTCCTCCTGCTCGATCCGCTGCTGCGCCTCCAGGGTGCACGCTTACCCGGTACGCCGTCACATTCGCTGGGGGACACGAGGACATGCACGAGGCTTACCTGGATCCGGAATTGGCGGCGGCGCTGGCGGCCCGGGGCGGCACACCGGCGCCGTTGACGCCGGAGCGGCTGCCGCAGTGGCAGCAGGCGGACGCGGCGGCGCGACCACGGCCCGGCGTACCGGAGTTGACGGCCGACGGCCGGTTCGAGGCGGGCGTCGGGGACGGTGTGGTGTGGGCACGTCCGTCCGGCGCCCGCGGGCGGCTGCCGGTCCTGTACTACCTGCACGGAGGCGGGCTGATCGGCGGCAACGCGTACGCCGTACTGCCGCGCGTGCTGCGGGAGTTGGCGGAGCCCCTCGGCCTGGCCGTCGTCTCGGTCGAGTACCCGCTCGCCCCCGGCGCCCGGTACCCGGCACCCCTGCACGCCTGCCGGGACGCCCTGCACCGGACGCTGGCCGACGCCGACCTGCTCGGAATCGACCCCGAACGGGTGATCCTGGCCGGCAAGAGCGCCGGCGGCGGCCTCGCCGCGGCCCTCGCCCTGCTCCTGCGCGACAACGGCGGCCCGGCGGTCATCGGCCAACTCCTGCTCAGCCCGATGCTCGACGACCGCGGCGACACCGCCTCCGGCCGCCAACTCGCCGGCCACGACACCTGGGACGCCATCTCCAACGCCACCGCCTGGTCCGCCGCCCTCGGCCCCCGCCGCGGCGCTCCCGACCTCCCCCCGTACGCCGCCCCCGCCCGCGCCACCTCGCTGGTGGGCCTGCCGCCCGCCTACCTGGAGGTCGGGTCGGCGGAGACCTTCCGGGACGAGGTGGTGGCCTATGCGAACACCCTCTGGCAGTCCGGCGGCAACGCCGAACTCCACGTCTGGCCCGGCGCGTTCCACGGCTTCGACACCCTCGCCCCGACCGCCGCCGTCAGCCGCAGAGCGGTGGCGGCCCGGCAGGACTGGCTGCGGCGACTGCTGGCGTGAGCCGGTCCGCGTCAGCCCGGGACGGCGGTGGGGGTCCAGCCGGTGGAGGTCCAGCCGGTGGGGGTGCGGGTGCAGCGGAGGTGCTGGTGGTCGCGGGTGGGGGAGGCCTGCCAGAACTCGACGGTGGTGGCGTGGAGGGCGTAGCAGCGGAGGGCGGGGGAGGGGGTGGTGCAGGCGGGGGCGGGGCGGACGGGGCCGCGGAGGCGGACCTGGCGGCCGGGGCGGGGCCAGTAGACGGTGAGGGCGGCGTCCGGGCGGGCGGTGAACTGGCGGGCCTTCGGGGAGTCGGGCTCGGTCCAGAAGTGCCAGGCGCCGGTGGACGCGTCGACGTCGCGCAGGACGAGCACCCGGGCGTCCGGGCGGCCCTCGGCGTCGACGGTGGAGAGCGTCATCACCTGCGCGTCGGGGACGTCCGAGGCGAGGGCGTCCAGCAGCCAGGTGGTGAAGAGGGCGGCCGGGTCGGCGGGGCCGGGGCCAGGGGCCGGGTAGTCGGCGGCCGCGAGGACGGGACGGGCGATCAGGGCCCGCACCAGCGGGCCGGGTTCGGTGCGGTCGGTCACGGTCTCTCCCGGGGTGGCTCCGGGTCACCCTATCGAGCGGCTTATTAGACTCAATGTTGATAAGACTCGTCGAACCCCTTGTCGAGCCCGATACCCGCGAGTAGTTTGCCCCTGTGCCCACGGGTCCACCGGGACCCCCGAAGGCCGGCCCGCCGCCCGTCAACCCCCAGTCGCAGGTACAGGAGGCACCCCCATGCCGCGCACCACCCCCTCCCGCAGCCTTCGGCCCGGGCGGCCCGCGTCCGTGCACGACAACCTCGTCCTCGAACCCCGCGACGTCCACTTCGACTGGTCGCAGCTGCCCCTGCACTGGATCCCCGACGAGCCGATGGCCACCCACACCATCAACGTCCTGCACCTGCTGCTCCCCGAGGGCGAACGGTGGTTCGTCAAGGTGTTCAAGGAAGCCCTGCCGCTGATCCGGGACGAGCAGCTGCGCGAAGAGGTGCTCGGCTTCATCGGCCAGGAGGCGATCCACGCCGAGGCCCACCAGGAAGTCCTCGACCACCTGCTCGCCCAGGGCCTCGACCCGCGCCCGTACGTCCGGCAGATCAGCTGGCTGTTCCGCCGCGTCCTCGGCGACCGGCCCGCGCTGACCGCCCGCAAGCGCCGCGAGAACATCATCGAACGGGTCGCCTTCATCGCCGCGATCGAACACTTCACCGCGTTCCTCGGCAACTGGGCCCTCAACTCGCCCGGCCTCGACCGCGCCAAGGCCGACCCCACCATGGTCGACCTGCTGCGCTGGCACGGCGCGGAGGAAGTCGAACACCGCAGCGTCGCCTACGACTTGATGCGCCACCTCGACCCCGGCTATCTGCGCCGGATCCGCGGCATGGTCATCTCCGGCCCGCTCCTGATCCACCTGTGGGTCCGCGGCGCCCGCTACATGCTCGCCGCCGACCCCTCGCTCAACGGCAGCCTGGCGCCGACCTGGGGCGAGTACCACAAGGCCGCGAAGCGGGGACTGCTCCCCGAACCCGCCCGGTTCGTCCGCTCGGCGCTGCGGTACTTCGGCCCCGGGTACCACCCCACCAACGAGGGGAGCTCCTCGCAGGCGCTCGCGTACTTGGCGAAGTCGCCTGCGGCAAGGGCTGCTGCCGCGCACTGAGAGAGGGGCGGGTGCGTGGGGAACTGCGCGACAAGCGCAGACCACGTCCGCAAGGTCGCGATCACGTGCAGGTCATTGTCCCTCGTCGCGAGCTTGCGGTCGTGTTCGTTCCCCTTCGCGCAGTTCCCCGCGCCCCTGGTGGTGCTCTTCCCCTTCTCCCAATCCCCCTTCTGGAGTCCCTCATGGATCTCGAGACCCCGCCGCCGGACCTGTACGGCCGTCCTCGGGCGGATCGGATGTTCGCGCGGTTGACCGCGTTCGGTGACTGGTACCCCGAGGTGCTGGGGCGGCCGGGGTTGCGGCGGAGCCCCCGGCGGGCCGAGTCGCGGCCGGTGCCGCCGTTGCACCTGGTGGTGACGTCGCACCAGGTGATCGCCGAGGAGGTGGTCGAGCTGCGGCTGGCCGACCCCTCGGGCGGGGTGCTGCCGGAGTGGCAGCCGGGCGCGCGGGTGGTGCTGACGCTGCCGTCGGGGCTGGAGCGCCACTACTCGCTGTGCGGGGACCCGGCCGACCGGCACGTCTACCGGGTCGCGGTGCGGCGGATCGCCGACGGCGGCGGCGGTTCGGTGGAGATCCACGACGACCTGCACGTGGGCAGGCGGCTGCAGGTGCGCCGCCCCCGCAACGGCTTCGCGTTCTGCGGGGAGCCGCAGGTGCTGTTCCTGGCCGGCGGCATCGGCGTCACGCCGCTGCTCCCGATGGCCCGCGCCGCCCAACACGCCCGGATCGACTGGAAGTTGATCCACGTCGGGCGCACCGCCGGCGCGCTGCCGTTCACCGAGGAGCTGAGGGCACTCGACCCGAACCGGGTCGAGATCCGCACCGACGACGTGCACGGCGTCCCGGACGCCGCCGAGCTGCTCTCGCACGCCGCGCGCAACGCCGCCGTGTACGTGTGCGGCCCCGCGCCGATGCTCGGCGCCGTGCAGCGGGCGCTGGACGCCTCGCCGGCGGCGTCGCTGCACTTCGAACGGTTCGGCGCCGCGCCGATCGTGGACGGCCGGCCGTTCGCGATCCGGCTGGGCGAGGACGGCGGGACGGTGACCGTCCCGGCGGACCGCTCCGCGCTGGACGTCGCCCGGGACACGAGGCCGGACCTGGCGTACTCCTGCAAGCAGGGCTTCTGCGGCACGTGCGTGCTGAAGGTGGCGTCCGGCACGCCCGAGCACCGCGACCGCAGGCTGACCGAGGAGGAGCGGGCCGCGGGCCTGATGCTGCCGTGCGTGTCCCGAGCCGCCGAGGGCGAAACCCTCGTCCTGGAGGTGTAGACCGTGGCCCAGCAGCAACTGCCCCGATTCCCTTTCGACGAACGGGACTTGGCGAAGTTCCGGGAGGTGCAGCAGCTGGCGTACCACTGCGCGGAGCAGGTCGCGGCGTGGATCGAGCCAGGTGTGACGGAGCGCCAGGCGACGGCGAAGCTGCGGCGCAGCCTGGTGCAGGCCGGTGTGCAGGACTTCTTCCACGTGCCGTTCGCCTGGTTCGGCGACCGCACCGCGTTCCGGCACTTCCACACCCCGCTGCAGTTCTTCGCGGGCTCGCGGGTGCTGAAGGAGGGCATGCCGTACGTGCTGGACTGCGCGCCGGTGGTGGACGGCTACACCGCCGACATCGGGTACGGCGGCAAGGTCGGGGAGAACCCGGTGTGGGACCTGCTCGCCCAGGACCTGCGCGTCTACCGGGAGTTGATCCTGCGCGAGGTGAAGGCGCGCAGGACGCTCGCCGAGGTGTACGCCGCGGTGGACGCGCAGATCGCCGAGCACGGCTACGACAACCGCCACCAGGTGTACCCGGGCCGGGTGATCGGCCACCAGGTGACCAGGACGACCGCCCGCGGACCGGCCGGCGTCAACCTGTTCGGCTTCGGCGTGCGCACCCTCCAGACGCTGGGCCGCGAGCTGGTCAAGGAACGCCTGGAGGGACGCTCCCCGCTGTGGGCCGGCGGCAGGGCGTCCCGGCACGCCCCGACGCCCGGACTGTGGGCCGTGGAACCGCACATCGGCTTCCGCGCGGTGGGCATCAAGTTCGAGGAACTCCTCGTGGTCACCGAGGAGGATGTGTACTGGCTCGACGACGACCTGCCGCACGTGCGGCGCTGGGCACTCCAGGAGGGCACCGTATGACCGGCCGCAGCACCGAGATCCGCCGCCGTACCGTCGACTCCGGCGGGCTGAAGCTCGCCGTGTACGAGCAGGGCGACCCGACGCACCCCACCGTGCTGCTGGTGCACGGCTACCCCGACGACCACAGCGTCTGGGACGACGTCGCGCACGACCTGGCCGCCGACCACCACGTCGTGCGGTACGACACCCGCGGCTCCGGCGCGTCCGGCGTGCCCGCCCGGCGCGAGGACTACCGGCTGGAACTGCTCGGCCAGGACCTGTTCGCCGTCGCCGACGCCGTCAGCCCCGACCGTCCCGTGCACGTCGTCGCCCACGACTGGGGCAGCGTGCAGTCCTGGGAGGCGATCACCACCCCCGGCTCGTACCGGCGGTTCGCCAGCTACACCAGCATGTCCGGGCCGTGCCTGGACCACATGGGCCACTGGATGCGGCACCGGCTGCGCCGCCCCACGCCCCGGCACGTCTCCCAACTGCTGCGCCAGGGGCTGCACTCCTGGTACATCGGCCTGTTCCACCTGCCCGTCCTCGCGCCCGCCGCGTGGAAGCTCGGCCTGGCCCGGCTGTGGCCCAAGGTGCTGAGCGACCTGGAGGCCGTCCGCCCCCGGCCCGGCCACCCGCAGCCCACCCTGGCCAAGGACGCCGTGCGCGGCATCGAGCTGTATCGGGCCAACATGCGCCCCTCGATCGCCAAGCCGCGCGAACGCCACACCGAGGTGCCCGTCCAGCTGATCACCCTGCAACGCGACCGCTACGTCTCGGAGTTCCTCTCCGAGGGCCTGGAGCAGTGGGCGCCCCGGCTGACCCGCCGCACCCTGAACGCGACGCACTGGTCGGCGCTGCTGGAGAAGGGCCCGGTGATCGCGGGCCTGGTCCGCGAGTTCGCCGCCCGCGACCACGGCTCGCCGCGCCAGGAACCGTCCGAGGGCGGCGAGTTGGTGGTCGTCACCGGCGGCGGCAGCGGCATCGGCCGGGCCACCGCACTGGCCTTCGCCGACCAGGGCGCCCGCGTCGTGGTCTGCGACCGCGACCTGCCCGCCGCACAGCGCACCGCCGAACTGTGCGCGCTGTCCGGCGTCAAGTCCGGCGCGTACCGGGTGGACGTCAGCGACGGCGCGGCCGTGCACGCGTTCGCCAAGCAGGTCGCCGCCGACTTCGGCGTCCCCGACGTGGTGGTCAACAACGCGGGCATCGGCCACTCCGGGACGTTCCTGGAGACCACCGAGGACGAGTGGCGGCGCGTCCTGGACGTCAACCTGTGGGGCGTCATCCACGGCTGCCGCGCCTTCGGGCAGCTGATGGTCGACCACGGCCAGGGCGGACAGATCGTCAACCTGGCCTCCGCCGCCGCCTACCTGCCGTCCAAGGTGCTTGCCGCGTACGCCACTTCGAAGTCCGCGGTGTTCATGCTGTCGGACTGCCTGCGGGCCGAACTCGCCCCGCACCGGATCGGCGTCTCCACCATCTGCCCCGGCATCGTCAACACCAACATCACCCGCACCACCACCTTCTCCGGCCTCGGCGAGGACGAGCAGGCCGCCCGGCAGGCCAAGGTGTCCAAGATGTACGCCCGCCGGGGCTTCCCGCCGGAGAAGGTCGCCGCCGAGATCGTCCGCGCCGTCCGCACCGGCAAGGCCGTCGTCCCCGTCACCGTCGAGGCCAAGGCCGCCAAACTGCTCGGGCGGATCAGCCCCGGACTGCTCCGCGCAGCGGCCCGGATCAACGCCGGGTGACGGCACAGTAGTTGAGGCGTGCGGCGCGGCCGGTGGCGAGAACCGGCTGCGCCGCAGGTCCGACGGCGCGAGACTGCGGCGCACGGACACCCCCGAAGCCCGCGCCCCGGCCCGTGCCCTGGCCCGCGCCCTGGCCCACGTCGCCGCCCGCAGCAGCGGCGACCCGCTGCCCGCCGGGATCGACATCACGCTCAACTTCCACCCCGACCGCGAGCTCGGCGGCGTGCCGATCCTGGAGTCGCTCGCCCGGGACGGCGTCTACCGCTCCCAGTTCTCCACCGGCACCAGCAACGGCGGCCTCACCGCCCGCGGCGGCGTGCTCGACCCCGCCGCCGTCGGGGACACCGTCCGCAGCGGACAGCACGACCCGCAGGAGCTGAAGAAGGTATGGCACTGCCTGGCCCGCTTCGGCCGTCCCGTAGACTGACAGCCCATGGATCTCACCGCCATGGCCGCCCCCCTCGCCTCGTTCGCACTGGTCGTGGGCCTGCTCACGCTCACCCCCGGCCTCGACACCGCCCTCATCCTGCGCACCGCCGCCCTCGGCGGACGCCGACAGGCCTGGGGCGTCGTCCTCGGCATCCAGACCGGCACCCTGCTCTGGGGCACCGCGTCCGCCGCCGGCCTCAGCGTGCTGCTCACCGCCTCCCGCGCCGCCTACGAGACGCTCCGCTGGGCCGGCGTCTGCTACCTGCTGTGGATGGGCGTCCAGATGCTCCGCAACCGCCACCAGGAGACCGACCTGGCCGCCGAGGAGACCGTCAACTCCGGTGGCTGGTGGGCAGGTTGGCGGCGCGGGACGCTCACCAACCTGCTCAACCCGAAAGTCGGCGTGTTCTACGTCGCCGTGCTGCCGCCGTTCATCCCCGCCGGCGAACCGCACCTGGCCGCCGGCGTGCTGCTCACCTCGGTGCACGTGGTCGAGGGCACCCTCTGGTCCGCCGTCCTGATCGCCTTCGCCCACACCCTGCGCAACTGGCTGCGCCGCCCCGCCGCACGGCGGGTGCTGGACCGGATCACCGGGACCGCCGTGATCGGCTTCGGGGCCAAGCTGGCCCTCACGGACTGACGGGGGGCCGGGGCCTCTGGCTGGGCACCCGGTACGGGGTCGGGCTCGGGCGCTGGCGCTGGCTGCGGCCCAGGTGCCCAGGCTCCGGCTCCGGATTCGGTTCGGGCTCAGGCTTCGGCCCGGGGCCCAGGGCTTCGGGCTCAGGCCCAGGTTCAGGTTCCGGTTACCGGCCCCGGTTCCGGCCTCGGCTCGGTCCCAGGTTCAGCCCCGGTTTCAGTTCCGGCCTCGGTACCGGCTTGGGCCTCGGGCTCCGGTCCCGGCGTCGGTTCAGGCCCGGGCCCGGGCTCCCGCTCCGGCTCAGGCCTCGGTGGTCTGACGGCGGCGGTGAGGCGGGCCGCAGTCTCGGCGACCGCTGCGCGCAGCTCCGCCCCGCCCAGCACCCGGAAGTCGAACGGGACGGCCGCCAGCCACTCCTGCGCGTACATTGCCGGATTGCGGGTGCTGCCGTGCAGCACGCAGCGTCCGTCCGACGCCTCCAGCCGGCCCATCGGG
The DNA here is from genome assembly GCF_042732175.1 of Kitasatospora sp. NPDC059795. NCBI lineage: Bacteria > Bacillati > Actinomycetota > Actinomycetes > Kitasatosporales > Streptomycetaceae > Kitasatospora > Kitasatospora sp. NPDC059795. The sequence continues at coordinate 144,622 of NZ_JBHWID010000003.1, read as the reverse complement.
GCGCTGATCCACGGGGCGACCTCCTCCAGCGGGGCGTCGAACAGCACGTGCGTCGGATAGGTCCAGCCCGTGCCGAGATGGGCCTCCAGCAGGGCCACCGGGTCCAGGTCCGGCGGCATCCGGAACCCGGTCGTGGTCTCCTCGGCCGCCAGCACCCGGTCGATCCGGTAGGTGCGCACCGCGTCCGCCCGGTGCGAATGGCACAGCAGGTACCAGCGGGCCCGGCGCGCCACCACCGCCCACGGATCGACCTCCGCCCGCCACTCGTTGCCGGCCGGGGTCCGGTACGCGATCACTGTGCGCCGCCGCGCCGCCACCGCCTCCACCAGCGTGTTCACCACCCCCGGATCCGCGTACACCGCCCACGGGTCCGGCGCGGCCGCCGCGTGCTCGCGCAGCGCCGCCGCCTGCCGCCCGACCTCCTCCGGCAGCACCCGGACCACCTTGTCCAGCGCCGCCCCCACCGGATCACCCGGATCGCCGGCCGCCGGACGCCCGTCCAGCACCGCCATCACCAGACCCAGCGCCTCCGCCTGCGTGAACGCCACCGGCGCGAGCCGCGTCCCCCGCCGCAACCGGTACCCGCCGTGCGGGCCGCGCTCCGACTCCACCGGAACGCCCGCCTCCCGCAGGATCGCCACGTACCGGCGCGCCGCACGGTCCGTCACCCCGAGCCGCTCCGCCAACTCCTGGGACGTCGTCCCCGGCCGGGCCCGCAGGATCTCCAGCGCACGCAGCGCCCGGGCAGTGGGGCTCATCTCGGTCGACACCCCCGGCAGCCTAGTCCGCGGGCGCGGCGAGGCGCGTCTGACGGGCGCTCGCCACCGTGGGCGGCCAGTGTGGTCGGCTGGACGGCTCCCGGTGGTTCGGTGCTCGTCGGTGGTCTTCGGCCGGGGTCAGGGAATTGCGTGGCCCGGGCCCGGCCGGCGGTGCAGGATGGCCCGGTGATCGACTCCGAAGCGCCCGCAGCGGCGCTCGCCTGGGCCGGCGAGGCCGCGGGCGCCGCAGCCCCGGCCCGTACCGTGCGACGACTGACCGGCGGCGCGCATGCCGCCACCCACCTGCTGCGCACCCGGCAGCCCGAGCGGGACCTGGTCCTGCGACGGTTCCCGCCGGGCGACCGCGCGGCGGCGGCCGAGGCGCGGGTGCTGGCAGCCCTCGACGGACTGGACGGCCGGGCCCCGCGACTCGTCGACGTCGACGCCGACGGGCGCCGCTTCGGACGGCCGGCCGTCCTGATCACCCGCCTGCCCGGCCGCGCCGACATCACCCCCGCCCGCCCCGACCACGCGGCGGCCGAGCTCGGACGCGCTCTGGCCCGCCTGCACGCCGTCCCGCTCACCGGCCTCCGCGACGGCCTCCGCGACGGAATGGCGGCCGGCTCCGCCGCCACCGGTCCCGCCGCGCCGGTCCTCGCCGCCCACCTCCACCAACTCGCCTCCCAGCCAGCAGTGTTGACGCACTTCGACTACTGGTCCGGCAACGTCCTCTGGCAGGGCGGACACCTCACCGGCATCGTCGACTGGTCCGGCGCCGCGCGGGCGCCGCGCGGTTTCGACGTCAGCTGGTGCCGGCTCGACCTGGCGCTGCTCCACGGGCCGGACGTCGCCGACGCGTTCCTGGCGGCGTACCAGGGCGAGGCAGGGGAGGAGGTGCCGGACATGCTGCTGTGGGACCTGTTCGCGATCGCCAACTCCCATGCATCCGTCGAGAGTTGGCAGGCCAACTATCAGGACCTCGGGCGCACCGACCTGACCGGTGCCACGCTGCGCCGACGCCACACCGAGCGGACGGCGGACCTCCTCGCGCGCCGGTGATCCTTTTCCGAGGCCGTCGACAATCAGGAAGTAGATCGTCCTGAACCGCTCCTAGCCTTGGAGACGTACCCGCTTCTCCACCTCTCAGGAGCTCACTGTGGACATCCTGCTCATCGGCGGCCTCTGGCTGGACGGCACCGCCTGGAACGCCGTGACCCCGGCCCTGCGCGAACTCGGCCACCGCCCAGTCCCGTTGACACTGCCGGCCACGCCCTCCACCACCCTGGACGAGCAACTCGCCGCCGTCGTCGCCGCGGTGGACGCCGCCCCCGGCCCCGTCATGCTGGTCGCCCACTCCGCCGCCTGCACCCTCGGCTGGCTCGCCGCCGACGCCCGCCCCGACCGGATCGCCCCGCTCGTCCTGGTCGGCGGCTACCCGCAACAGGACGGCCACCCCTACGCCGACTTCTTCGAGATCCGCGACGGCGTCATGCCGTTCCCCGGCTGGGCCCCGTTCGAAGGCCGCGACAGCGCCGACCTCGACGAGACCCTGCGCAGCCGGATCGCCGCCGACGCCATCCCCGTCCCCGAACCCGTCGCCCGCGGCCTCGTCCACCTGACGGGCCCTCGCCGCCACGACGTCCCGGTCGCGATGATCTGCCCCGAGTTCGACCCCGACCAGGTCCGTGCCTGGGTCGCCGGAGGCCAGGCCCCCGAACTCGCCGCCGCCAAGCACGTCGAGTACCACGACTTCGACTCCGGCCACTGGCCCATGTTCACCAAGCCCGCCGAACTCGCCGCACTCCTCGCCACCCTCGCCTGACCCGCGCCTACAACCACCGCTCGGCGGCCTCCACGCTGTCGCTCACGCTCGTGTTGAACGCGATCGCCGCGCCCGGCGCATGCTGCCGCACGAGATTCACCACCTGCTCGAACAACGGCAACAACGCCTCGGCCTTCCGGATCCCACCCCCGACCACCACCACATCCCAGGCCTGCTTCGCCAACGCCTCGACGATCGCGCCCTCGGCCGACCCGTCCCACGTGACCAACACCGTGCCCGCGTCGATCCCGCGCTCCCCGAACCGCATCAACTCCCGCTCCAGGGCGGCACTGACGGCCTCCCCGTCCAGCCCGGGGACGGCGTGCGGATCGATACCCACAATCAGAACTGACGCCATGTCGGCAATGACGACCGGTGGGTGCTGCGGGTTCCTGCACCACGGAGAGGGCCCCCGCCGAATGCGGCGAGGGCCCTCAACTGCGTTCGGGAAACGCCGGATTCAGAGCCCGCCGAACGAGCCGGCCGCAGCAGCGGCGGCGAACGACGCCCAGGCGTCGTTCTTGAAGCGGAGCCGGGGACCGGCGGGGTCCTTCGAGTCGCGGACGGCGGTCGTCGCGGCGTCCGGGGCCGCAACCTCCACGCACTCGCCACCGTTGCCGCCGCTGTAGCTCGACTTGCGCCACTCAAGCGCTTCGGTGTTGTTCACTCGCGTGCTCCTCTGCCGACTTGTCGATGAGAGCCAGCGACGCCTCCGGCGAGAGGGCGTCCGCCCGAGCAAGATCGTAGGTCAGGCGGACCTTTCTCACGACCTCCGTGCTCTCGACCAGCACACCCGTGTGCGGTCCCTCGATATATGCCACGTCCGGACTGGCATCGGCAAACGTCATCAGCGTCAGCGCACCCTCAAGAGCGGCATGTGCGCCAGAGCTGACCTCCAACACCTGTACAACCGCTACCCTGGAGCGGATCAGCTCTGCCAGGTACCGGAGTTGACCGGCCATCACCGAATGCCCGCCGACCGGGCGGCGGATCGCCGCTTCGTCCAACAGCCACCACAACACCGGCCGTGTGGAACCCGTGAGCAGCTCCTGTCGGGACTTGCGCGCCTCGATCCTGCTCTCGACGACCGCGTCCGGTGCCAGGGGCATGGCGGTCCGAAACACCTCCCGCATGTAGTCCTCGGTCTGGCCCAGCCCGGGGATCAGGAAGCCGCCGTAGCTGAAGATCTCCGAGGCTTTGGGTTCAAGATCGGCGTACGTCCTGAAGTAGTCCGGGAACGGCCCCCTGGCCACGTGGGGCCACAGGCGACCGAAGCGCCCGCCGGTGGCCAGCGCTCCGTCGAGTCGTTCGGCGAACTCCTGCGTCGGTGAACGCTTCGCCGTCTCGATCTGGCCCACCAGTGAGCCGGTGTAGCCCAGGACTTCACCCAAGCTCTCCTGGCTCAGGCCGGCCGCTTCGCGAAGGTGGCGCAACTCGGAGCCGAACAGGGCCGCCATCGAGGCCGACGGGTCGAGGTCGCGTGGGTTCGGCATGGGCTCCCCCGTCTCACACCTGGGTTGTTGGACTGATCACCCTGGCGAGCGTAGCTCTCCGTGTCGATGCTGTTACCCGAACCCGGTGGGATTCCCCGCCTCGGGCGCAGCACTTTCGTGAGGTCCCTCGATGACATACCCCAGTTCCCAACCCCGGCTCACCATCAGCGTCTACAAGATCGGCCCCGATGGCACCCGCGCCCTCCGCTCGGTCACCTCGTCCGACGAACCGGTCGCACCCCCACGCTCGGCCCTGACCTGGCCCGCCTGTGCCTGCCCACGTTGCGGCGAGCCTGCGAAGTGACGTTTCCGGCTTCAGAGGCGCAGCTGCGTACGCCGGACAGGGGCAACCGGTGCCGTCAGGGGCGCGGCCCAGGGCGCAGGCAGGGCGGTGGTCGAGAGCGAGGAGGTCACGGGCTGGATCCACCCCGGGGTCCGGAAGGCCGTGAGCTTCGTCAAGTGGCTCTCCGACCCGACCACTTAGGGCGTCCGTCGGCAGGTCATCGGCTCTCCGGCGTTCGGTGCAGCGCCGGAGCTTGCCGGAGTTGTTCATATCCGCAGCCCGAGTCGAAGAGCCGCCGCCCACCGCCACCGAATCCCCGACTTCGGACGCTGGGCCGTCGTTGGCCCGCTGTTGGCCCGCCGCTCGCCTCCGGGTCCTACGGTGGGCTCTTCCCCGCTCGGGTCGGGGACGGGACGGGATCGGGGGTGCGCCGATGCAACGCAGGATTCGGACGGCCGGGGCCGCGCTGGCGGCGGCGTTGCTGGCGAGCGGCTGCACGGGGGCCGGGACGGGCGTCACCGCCGAGCCGGCCGCGAGCCCCGGGACGAGTGCGCCGATCGTCGAACCGCCGCCCGGCGAGGCCTCCGCACTGCCGCCGGCCACGTCGCCGACCCCGGCCGTCAGCGCGCCGCCACCCACTGCATCGGCGTCGACCCGCACGTTCGCGCCAACGCCGAGTACGCCGCCGCCAAGCGCACCACCGCCCTTCGCCGCACCGCACGTCTCCGCGATCCGGGTCGACGGACCCTGCGGGCTGAACGGCCACACCTACGAGGCCGACTTCGTCATCACCCTGGCGGGCGGCCAAGGGTGGCAGATCAAGCCGCAGTCCGGCCAGCGGGTACGCCCGGACGGGACCTCGCTGGTCTACCGCTACGGCGTGTTGATGCTGAACTGGCCGCCGCCGCCCGAGTCGCTGATCGACGGCAAGGTCCGGGTGGGCTATCCGCTGGGCGACGACGGCATGCAGGTGATCGCCCTCGCAGACGGGTCGGTGCACGGCGTCGTCGTCCCCGCCGACCTCCGGGCCACGATCGATTGCACACCGTAGGTCCGCCGAACCGCCCGACGGTGCATCAGAACCAACCAAGAATGCGACGCTCCGACTCCCGGGCTGCGGAGGGCAGTTCCTGCTCGATGCCGCCCGGCTGAGGGCCGCACTCCCCGCCGCCGAGCAGGCACTCGTCCTCGACCCGCCGCGCCGGGCCCGGGTGGCCGCCCGGATTCGGCTGTGGCTGGACGAGATGGCGGACGACCCGGAGCGCGACATCGACGAGCTGATCGACGGTCCGCTCCGCGTCCTACGGCACGCGGCCCGCACGGGAGTTGGTGCGGCGGGTCTGGCCCTCTGGTGCTGAGGATGCCGGACAGGAGCAACCGCCGTCGGGATACTGGGCGTTCATGGATGAGATACAGGTCGTCGTGGCCCACTCCGAGCGTGCGACGCTGCGCGTCGGCGACGTGTTCCTGAAGGTGGACGCCGACCGGGCGCGGATCGACACCGAGGTGCGGGCGATGGCCCTGGTGCCGGTTCCGACGCCTGAAGTGCTGTGGCGCAAGCCGCCCGTGCTCGCGATCGCCGCGATCCCGGGGACGACGCTGGGCAGCCTCGGCGGGCCGGCGACCGGGTCGCCGGCCGCGTGGGCCGCGGCGGGGGCCGCCATCCGGGCACTGCACGACGCTCCGCTCCCGGCCTGGCAGGGGCGGGCGGGCCGGAGCGTCGCCGTACTGGCGGCGGAACTCGACGGTGAGTGCGAGCTGCTGGTGGCGAACGGCATCCTGCCCACCGACCTCGTCACCCGCAACCGCCGGGTCGCCGAGGCCGCGTTCCGCCCCTGGACGCCCGCGTTCACCCACGGCGACCTCCAGATCGCGCACGTCTTCCTGGAGGGCACCGAGGTCACCGGCATCATCGACTGGTCCGAGGCCGGCCAGGGCGACCCCCTGTACGACCTCGCCACCTTCACCCTCGGACACGAGGACCACCTCGACGACCTCCTCGCCGGCTACGGCACCGCCGTCGACCTCGACGTGATCCGAGGATGGTGGTCCCTGCGCAGCCTGCTCGTGGTCCGCTGGCTCGCCGAACACGGCTTCGACCCCTTCGCCCCGGGCTGCGAGGTCGACGTCCTGCGCGCCCGGATGTGACGCTGCGCCCGCCACGGCCGAAGCCCGGTGCTCAGTCCTGGACGAGGCGGGTCAGCAGGGCGAGCAGGGTTCGGCGTTCGGCCGGGGTGAGGGGGGCGAGGAGCTGTTCGTTGGCCCGGTCGGCGAGGTGGGCGCAGGTGTGGAGGAGGCGGCGGCCGGGCGGGGTGGCGGTGACGGCGTTCTTGCGGCGGTCGCGGGGGTCGGGTTCGCGGAGGAGGAGACCCTCGCGTTCGAGGTGGTTGACGAGCAGGACGACGTCCTTCGGGTCGAACCCCAGGCGGCGGACCAGGTCCGCCTGGGCGAGCGGGCCCTCGTCGGCGACGGTGGCCAGGACCGCGTAGTGCTGGAGCTTCAGGCCGTGGGCGGCGATCGCCTCGGAGACCAGGCTGCGCCCGCGTGCGGCGACACGGCCGGCGAGCCAGCTGGGGAGGGACTGGAGGTGGGCGAGGGATCCGGGCGGCGGACTGTCGTTCTGCTGCGGGCTCATGGCGCGAGGGTAGCGGAAACCGTTGGACATCCCAATGAATGACTCGGTAGCCTGTGGATCGTTGGGGCTCCCAACGAATCCGACCCCTGGAGGTGTGCGTTGCGTCGCGTTCGGTACGAGAAGAACGGCGGCCCCGAGGTCCTGTTCGTCGAGGAAGCGCCCGTTCCGGAGCCTGGCCCCGGCGAACTGCTCGTGCGGTGCGAGGCGATCGGCGTCACGCTGCCCGTCGTCCGCAAGGTCCGCGAGGGCAAGGAACCGGCGCCGCTCGGCGGCGAGGTGGCCGGGACGGTCGTCGCCCTCGGCCCTGGCGTGAGCGGCTTCGCCGTCGGGGACCTCGTCACCGGGCTCGCCTTCGTCGACGGCTACGCGGAGTTGACGCTGCTGCACCAGGCGATGACCTCCCACGTCCCGGCGGGCGCGACCGCCGTCGACGCGGTGGCGCTGGTCCGCAGCGGACTCGTCGCGCGCGGCGCCTACCGGGCCGGGCGCGTCGAGCGGGGCGAATCGGTGCTGGTCACGGCCGCCGCCAGTGCGGTCGGCGGGCTCGCGTTGCAGTACGCCAGGCACGGCGGGGCCTCGCGCGTGGTCGCGGCGGTGAGCGACGCCGGGAAAGCGGACCACGTTCGTGGTCTCGGGGCCGATGAGGTGGTCGTGTACGGCGACGCTTCCTGGGGCGAGCCGGTCGATGTCGTCCTGGACGGCGTCGGCGGCGAGTTGCTCGGCCCGGCCGTGCGCGCGCTGGCCGACGGAGGGCGGCTGGTGGCCTTCAGCTCCGGCGGCGGGTCGGTCGACGCGTTCGAGCTGCTGGTCCGCAGCGCCTCGGTGATCGGCTTCCAGATGGCAGCCGTCGCACGCAACCAGCCCGAGCAGTACGCCCGTTGGCGGGACGAACAGTGGGAACTGTTCGCGGCCGGCACGCTGCGCACCTCCGTGCACACGACGATCCCGCTCGCCGAAGCCGCCCGCGCACACCAGCTGATCGAGGAGCGAGCGAACCTCGGCAAGGTGGTGCTGATCCCCTGAGCCCCTGAGCCGCTCAGCGGGCCCGGGTACGGGCCTTCAGCTTCGCCCGGACCCTGCGGCAGGCGGCGTTGCCTGCGGCGACGGTGACGGAGAGGCGTTTGAGCTTGCGGCTGACCCGTTCGCGGCCAGCGTCACATCGAACGAACGGCCGCAATCGACGAGTTGAGCAGCCGGCTCGCCGCCTCGCGCGCCGCAGGCCCCTCGGCGCGGGCGATCGCGTGGGCCAGTTCCTCCAGTTCGGCCGCTCGGCGGGACTCGTCTCGGAGGGCGGTCATGAAGTGCTTGGCGGCCGGGGAGTCGCCGATTGCTTCGAGGCCGGCCAGCAGGGTGTTGAGGGCGAGGCGGTACGGGAGGCTGTTGGTGCCGGTGACGACGGCGGTCCAGTAGGCGGCGCTGGTGGCGGCGAGTTCGGCGTCGGGCATGGCGGCGTTCGGCAGCAGGTCGAGCAGTTGTGTGCCGACGGACGGGGAGCGTTCGGCGCAGAGGCGGGCGGCGTCGGCGCCGATGCAGGCGCGGAGTTCGAGGACGCCGACGGTGGCCTCGTCGTTCAACGCGCCCCGGGCGGTGACCAGTTCGGGGAGCAGGTCGAGCCCGGCATGGTCGGCGACGGGCAGGACGCGGGTGGCGCCGCCCTGGTTGACCTCGACGAGCTTGCCCTGTTGCAGGCGCTTGATGGCCTCGCGGACGGCGTGGCGGTTGGCGCCGAAGGTCTCGGCGAGTTCGCGTTCGGACGGGAGGGTGCCGGTGAGCGTGCCGTCGAGGATCGCGTCCATCAGTTGACGGTGGATCTGGCCGGAGAGCGGCATGGGGCCCACGGGTCGGAGGTTCACGCGGTCAGCATATCCGGGCGTGTCCGAGGGACGGGCTACTGCGTTACTCATTGTCTGGTTGGACCAGTAACCCTATGCTCCCGGCTCATGGACCTCGCATCGCTCGTACTCTGGCTCTCCGCCCCCGTCTTCCTCCTCGGCATGCTCGTGGAACTGTTCGTGCTGCGCCGACGGCGGCTGCCCTCCTACGACAGGCGCGACTCGCTGCTGAACATCGCGACCGCCGTCGGCAACCAACTGGTGGCCGCGCCATGGGCGTTGGTCGAGGCCGTGGTGCTGCTGCGGCTGCACTCGGCGGTTCCGTGGGAGCTCACCGGATGGCCGGCCTGGGTCGCGGGGATGGTCGCCGTCGACTTCGCGTACTACTGGTTCCACCGTGCGCACCACGAGATACGGGTGCTCTGGGCGGTGCACGTGGTGCACCACAGCAGCGAGCAGTACAACCTCTCGGTCGCTCTGCGGCAGCCGTTCCTGCTGGCCGTCACCGCACTGCCGTTCCTGCTCCCGGTCGTGCTGGTCGGCGTCCGCCCGGAGGTGCTGACGGCCTGCTTCGCGATCAACCTGGTCTACCAGTTCTTCATCCACACCGAGCTGGTCGACAAGCTGTGGGCGCCCGCCGAGTTCGTCCTCAACACGCCGAGCCACCACCGCGCCCACCACGGCTCGCAGGGCCAGTACCTCGACAAGAACTACGGCGGCATCCTGATCGTCTGGGACCGGCTCTTCGGCACCTTCGAACCCGAGGGCGAGCGCGTCCGCTACGGCCTCACCAAGAACATCGGCACGTACAACATCCTGCGCGTCCAGACCCACGAACTCGCCGCGATCGCCCGCGACGTGCTCGCCGCCCGCACCTGGTCCGACCGGCTCGGACACGTACTGCGCGGCCCCGGCTGGGCACCGAAGGCGGTCGCGGACTGACGGACGTCCAGAGCGGCGCGGAGACGGCGCGGACGGGCAGCCCGCCCCCGCCGGTCGGGCCCGGCGCAAGGCCGAGCGGCGGCGGGCGTCAGCGGCAGAGGGCCGCGTCGACCGCGTCGGTCAGGTGGGTGGCGGTGGGTTCGTCCGGGACCATGGTGAGAGTGATGCTGACGGTGCGGCCGTCCTCGGTGGCGCCGTTCCGGGAGCGGTAGCCCGGGGTGGTGCCGCCGTGGCCCCAGGTGAGACCGCCGCAGCTCAGCGGCCGACTCTGGATGCCCAGGCCGTAGCGGACTCCGGGGCCCAGGTACTCGGCCGGGACGGTGGTGCGCATCTCGGCGAGCTGGGCGGCGGGCAGCAGACGACCCGCCAGGAGCGCGCCGTAGAAGGTGGCGAGGTCGGTGTTGGTGGAGACGACGGCTCCCGCGGACCAGGCCATCGACGAGTCCATGTCGGTGTAGTCGACCAGCGGCGCGTCCGGGCCGCTGTACAGGTAGCCGTGCGGGTGGGGCTCGCGGAGGGCGGTCTCCCCGGTGGCCGGGACGTAGGTGTGGCGCAGGCCGAGCCGGTCGATGACGCGCTTGGTGAGCTCCTCGCCGTAGGGGCGGCCGGTGACCTTCTGGATGATCAGGCCGGCCACCAGGTAGTTGGTGTTGTTGTATTCCCACTGGGTGCCGGGCGCGAAGTGCGCCTTCTGGGCCAGTGCCCCGTCGAGGAGTTCGCGCGGCTCGAACCAGCGGTACTGGATGGTGGTGAAGTCGACCATCGCGGGGGCGTTCATGTACTCGGGCAGGCCGCTGGTGTGCTGGAGCAGCTGACGGACCGTGATGTTCCGGCCGTCGATGCCGTCGCCGCGCAGCAGACCCGGCAGGTAGGTGTCCACGTCGGTGTCCAGGCCGATCCTGCCCTCGGCGACCAGTTGCAGGACGACGACGGCGGTGAACGTCTTGGTGTTGCTGCCGGCCCGGATCTGCCCGTCCGTCGGGACTTTGGCCTTGGTGGCCAGGTCGCCGACACCGGCGGTGTAGGTGCGGCTGCGGCCGTCGCGGTCCTTGACGGTGGCGAGGGCGGCGGGCACCCCCTCCTTCACCAGCGCGTCGAGGCGCTGCTGCACGACGTCCGGGCGCGGTGCGGCGGAGGCCGCGGTCGGGGCGAGGGCGCTCAGCGCGAGCCCGGCGGCGACCGTGGCCGTGGTGGCGTACCGCAGCGTGCGGGGGCGGTGTGCCGTGCGCTGCGGGGTGTGCTCGTTCATCCGGACTCCATGAAGACAGAAGAAGACAGAAGAAGACAGAAAGGGAGAGATGTGGGGCGGTGCGAACCGGGTGGCCGGCGCCGAGGACCGGCGCGGGCCACCCGGGGGACGGTCAGCGGCAGAGCGCCGCGTCCACCGCCTGCTCCTCGTGCTGGACGGTGTCGTCCTTGCCCGGGAACGCGGTCACCGAGATGCTCACGGAACGGCCGTCGTCGGTGGTGCCGCCGGAGGTCTCGTAGCCCGGGATCGCCCCGCCGTGCCCCCAGGCGACCCCGCCGCAGGAGAGCGGGCGGCTGATCAGACCGAGGCCGTAGCCGACCCCGGCGCCGAGCGCGTCGGCGGGGACGGTGGCGCGCATCTGGGCGAGTTGGGCGGCGGGCAGCAGCCGACCGCCGAGCAGCGCCTCGTAGAACCGGGTGAGATCGGTGTTGGTCGAGATCATCGCGCCGGCCGCCCAGCCCCAGGACGGGTCCAGCTCCGTGTAGTCGCGCAGCGACCCGTCCGCGGCCAGCAGGTAGCCCTTGGGGTGGGCCTCGGGGATCGTCATGTCCCCGGGGAGGGGGAAGGAGGTGTGGCGCAGGCCGATCCGCTCGATGACGCGCTTGGTGATCTCCTCGCCGATCGGGCGTCCGGTGACCTTCTGGACGATCAGGCCCGCCAGCAGGTAGTTGGTGTTGCTGTACTCCCACCGGGCGCCGGGCGCGAACCGGGCCTTCCGGGCCAGCGCGGCGTCGAGGAGTTCGCGCGGTTCGGTGTACCGCTTGGAGTCCCCGAGGACGCCGGCCGGGTTCATGTAGTCGGGCAGGCCGCTGGTCTGCTGGAGCAGCTGGCGGACCGTGATGTTCCGGCCGTCGATGCCGTCGCCGCGCACCAGGCCGGGCAGATAGGCGTCCACGTCGGCGTCCAGGCCGATCCTGCCCTCGGCGACCAGTTGCAGGACGACGACGGCGGTGAACGTCTTGGTGTTGCTGCCGATCCGTATCTGCCCGTCCGTCGGGACCTTGGCCTTGGTGGTCGCGTCGCCGACCCCGGCGGTGTAGGTGCGGCTGCGGCCGTCGCGGTCCTTGACGGTGGCGAGGGCGGCGGGCACGCCGTCCTGCTTCACCAACGCGTCGAGGCGCTGCTGCACGACATCCGGCCGCGGCCCGGCGGAGGCCGTGGTGGACGGAGCCAGGACGCCGGCCACCACGGCGGCGGCCACGGCGGTCACGGTCGCCGCCACCCTGCGCCGGCGAGCGCGGAGGCGGTTCGGACGGTGCTGCTGCGGTGCGTGTTCGTTCACGGGAAATCCCCTTTGGACAGGGCGCCGGAGCTCTTCCCGACGCCCTCCAAGCGGACCATGTGACGGACCGTCAATCCGTCCGCGCAGAGGACGAGACCGCACCCGGGAACGTGCTCCGGGTCGGGGCCCGGCCCGGGACCGTGCTCCCAGGGCCCTGCCGCTCGCGGTCCGCTCCCACGTGGCGTCAGCGGGAATGTCTCAAAGTCGACTTGGCGGCAATGGTGCACTTTGACAGCGGAGCGACCCGGCCGTAATGATCTGCGGTCGTACTCACGCGCCTTCCCGGGTATGCGCGGGCGGGGATTTTCGGCCGCGCGCCGGGCGCGCGGAAATCGGGGGAGGAGCGCGGCGGGGGTGGCGTGCGCCCTGGTCGGAACGGCGGGGCGGGGGAAGGGTCCACCCGTCGAGGTGGCCGGAAAGCGCACGTCCGCGGGGTGTCGGGCGGCGAGATGTGGGGCGCGCGGCCGGACTTTCGGGGCGCGGGGAGCGCACGGAACTGATCGATCGTGCTTCCTGACGAAACGTCAATTTGCTTAATCGGTAAGCAGGACGTGTCTATTCCGCTTACTATTCGGCCAAACGAGGAGCGCGCGGGACCGAATCGGTGAACTTGCTGCGGGGGTCCGGCGTGCCTTCCTGACGACGAGACCTGACGACGAGAGCAGGGCATGACCCAGACAGAGCAGGAAACCCGAGCGCCCGCGCCCGGCGCGGGCCGGCGGCGGGTGGCCGAACGGGCCGCCGCCGTGGTCGCGGCCCTCGCCGCCGCCACCGCTGTCGCCGCACCCTCCGCCTCGCCGGCCGCCGCCGACGGCTCGGTGACGGTGCGGGTGGTCCGCGCCGTGGACGAGAGCGGGACGTACACCCCGGCGCTGGAGCCGGGCCTGGCCGGCGTGACGGTCACGCTGACCGGCGAGGACGGTGCGGTGCGCACCGGTGTCACGGCCGCCGACGGCACGGTGACACTGTCGCCCGCCAAGGCGACCGCCAGCGGCAAGTACCGGGTGGAGGTGGTCAATCCGAAGCCGGGCGTGCTGTATCCGGCGTTCGCCTCCCGCGAGGGCCTGGCCGGTGCGCCGGACAGGCTCAGCAGCAACGAGGAGTTCGTCGACCTGTCGGCGGGCAAGCAGGCCACCCTCACCACCGGCCTGTGGAACCCGTCCGACTACTGCCAGAAGAACGCGCCGCTGGCCACCGCCTGCCAGTCGGCGTCCCTCGACCCGGCGAGCGGGCGCACCCTGCTGACCTTCCCGTACGAGTCGCGCGGCGTGAACAAGGACGTCACCAACGTCTCCACCAACGGTGACACCGGCAACGTCTTCGGCATCGCCTGGAACCGCGACGACCGGCGGCTGTTCAGCTCCGCCCAGGCCAAGCGCGCCACCGTGTACGGCCCCGGCGGCCCGGGCGCGATCTACGTCACCGACCCGGCCGCGAAGACCACCAAGCTGTTCACCACCGTCCCCAACGCCGGCAGCACCGCGCACGCCGGCAACGCCCAGGACGACGCCTTCGTCGCCCCGGTCGGCAAGGAGAGCCTCGGCGGGCTGAAGCTCTCCGAGGACGGCCGCGACCTGTACGTGGTCAACCTCAACGACCGCAAGCTGTACCGCTACGACGCCACGGCGGCCACCGTCGAGAAGCCGAAGGCCGTCTACACCATTCCGACGCCCGACTGCCCGTCGGCGGACGACTGGCGGCCGTTCGGCCTCGGCATGCAGGACGGCGTCGGCTACGTCGGCGGCGTCTGCTCCGGCGAGTCCACCCAGAAGATCGGCGACCTGCGGGCGATCGTGCTGCCCTTCGACCCGGCCACCGGGACGTTCGACGCGGCCGTCCTCAACCAGCCGCTCGACTACCACGGCACCCCGCCCGGGAACGCGTGCGGCGGCTACTTCTGGTACCCGTGGCAGGACACCGTTCCGATGGCGAACGGGCAGGTCTGCGGCCTCAATCCGGAGCCCGAGCTCGGCGAGATCGGCTTCGAGACCGACGGCTCGATGCTGCTGTCGTTCCGCGACCGGTACGCCGACCAGGCCGCCGCCGCCCCGCCCGAGGGCCCGCTGCCGAACGGCTTCGTCTACGTGCTCGCCTCCGCCGACCTCAACAAGGCCTGCAAGTCCGGCGACAGCTTCGTGATGGACGTCAACCTCGGCTGCGGGATCACCACCAAGGGCAAGGGCTTCTTCGACCTGAACCGTCCCGCCCCGGTCGGCCACCCGTACGCGTCGTTCGCGGGCATGGCGCTGTCCAAGGTCGAGAACTCCATCGCCACCTCCGGCTACGACGTCTCCAACAACATCGTCACCGCCGGCACCATGTTCACCCTGCGCTCCGGCGGCATCGACCCGGGCTTCGGCAACGAACTGTCCAACGGCACGTCCCGCTTCGGCAAGGGCGCGTCGATGGCCGACCTCGAAGTGCTCTGCGACAAGGCGCCGCTGCAGATCGGCAACCGGGTCTGGTACGACCCGGAGCGCTCCGGTCTCCAACTGCCGCAGCAGAAGCCGGTGGCGGGCGCGACCGTCAACCTGTACGACGGCGACGGCAAGAAGGTCGGCACGGCGAAGACCACCGCGCGCGGCGAGTACTACTTCGACGACAGCAACGTCACCGGCGGGCTGAAGCCGAAGACCGCGTACACCGTCCGCCTCGACAGCCCGGCGGACTACGCCAAGGGCGGCCCGCTGTACCACTGGGTCCCGACCAAGGACAACGTCGGCTCCAACCGGGCGATCGACTCCGACGGCACCGTCCCCAAGGGCGGAAAGTACGTCGAACGCGCCCTGACCACCGGCGGCCCCGGCCAGAACGACCACACCTTCGACTTCGGCTTCATGCAGCAGCAGGGCGAACTGCGCCTGGTCAAGAACGACCAGGACGGCAAGGCGCTGCCCGGAGCCGTGTTCCAGCTGTGGCGCGAGACCAACGGCGCCGACGGGCTCCAGACCGACGGCGAAAAGCCGGACACCAAGGTCGGCGACCCGTGCACCACCGGCGACGACGGCACCTGCCGCACCGTCACCGACAAGGGCACGTACTACTGGCAGGAGGTCACCCCGCCCAAGGGCTACCAGACCCCGGAACAGCCGGTCCTCGGACCGGTCGTCCTCGACGACGACCACCTGGAGGACGGCGTCAGCACCACGGCCGTCAACAAGCTGATCCCCCCGGCCCCGAGCACCCCGGCCCCGACGCCGGCGCCCACCCAGACGCCGTCGGCGCCCTCGGGCGGCCTGGCCTACACCGGCATGGACGACACCACCCTCACGTACGCCCTGGTCGGCGGCGCGATCCTGGTGACGGCCGGCGCCGGACTGCTGATCGCCGTCCGCAAGCGCCGCGCGCACTGACGCGAGGTCCGCAAGCGCCGCGCGCACTGACGCGAGGTCAGTGAGCGCCGCGCGCACTGACGCGAGGTCAGCACCACCGAGGGGCCCCGGGATACTCTCCCGGGGCCCCTTCCCCACGACACCGAGAAGTGAGACGACCCCGATGGCATCCGACAAGAAGCGCCCGTCCCGGCGCAGCCTGATCGTCACCGCCGTGGCGGCGGCCGTGCTCGCGGGCGGCGGGGTGACGGCCTGGCAGCTGGCGGGCGGCGGGGAGGAGGCCCGTCCGCTGTCCACCGACGAGGCGTCCCGGCTGGCGATGTCCCGGCTGAAGGTCTATCAGGCCAGCCCGGTGCGGGTGACGTTGAAGGCGCAGGAGGGCGACGGCATGGTCGTCGAGGTGCAGGGCGTGGTGGACTACCGCAGCAAGCACGCGGCGGGCAGCTACACCGTCACGGGCAAGGACGGCACCAGCGACCAGGGTCTGGTGGTGTGGGACGCCGGCGGCCTCGGCCTGGCCAAGGCGCCCGCGGGGGCGAGCGGCCCGGCCTGGGAGCAGGCCGAGCACGTGCCGCGGTCCGGCTGGTCGTCGCGCAGCTACGGCACCGACCCGCTCGACGCCGGTCTCAACATGCTGATCCAGCTCGGCGCGGACCGTCCCGACAACCCGCTGCTGCTGGCCCAGGCCGGCCCGCGCTGGCTCGGCAGGGACCGGATCGACGGCCGCGACTACGACCGGATCGCCGGCCCGCGCTCCCGCGACGCCGCCGACAAGGACAGCGGCACCTCGCCGATCACCTACTGGATCGACGCCGACGGCGGCCTGCTCCGGATCACCATGCGGATGGCCGGCCTCGGCACCCCGACCACCCTGGACATCGGCGGTCAGGACGCCGGGGCCAAGCTCCCGGAAGCGCCCTGGGCGACGGCGGGCTGAGGTGGCGTCAGGCGGCCGTCGGCAGCGGGTAGCTGTCCGGGTCGACCTTGCCGGGCAGGTCCACGGCGGGCACGGCCGGCGCGTTCGGGTCGTCCATGGACGGCTGCGCGGGCGGCGCCGGCACCGCGTTGAACGCCATCCCGGGCGGCGGCTGCACCCCCACCGCGCGGCCCGGCGGGACCTTGCCGCCGCCGCTCGCCCCGCACGCGGCCAACTGCTCCAGGCCGGCGGGGCTCTGGGTGCCCGGGTTGTTGCCGGCGAAGCAGTTGCCCGGGTCGGCGGCCGAACTGACCAGGTCCACACCGTTGTTGACGGCCTTGTTCGCGGTCACCCGGTTGCCCGAGGCGGGGTGTCCGGTCGGGTCGGTGACCACGATGCCCGCGGCACGGTTGCCCTGGACGAGGTTGCGCTCGACCCGGTTGTCGGTGCCGCCGCCGATGCCGATGCCGATGCCGAAACCGCCGTCGGCCTGCTGCGGCGAGTCCGCCGAGTTGTTGTCCGCGATCACGTTGCCGGCGATCACCGCGGCGTGCTGCGGGGCCAGCGACTCCAGGTCGTTGGAGTTGATCGTCACGCCGACCCGGTTGTTGACGGACCGGTTGCCGACCACGGTCAGGTTCTCCGAGGCGTTGGTGATCTCGATGCCGACCGCGTTGCGCTCCACCGTGTTGCCCCGCACCAGGGTGTTGCACGGCTTGCACTGGCCGACGTAGATCCCCGAGTCGGCCATCCCGGACGCGTAGGAGTCCTCGATGATCCCGTCACGCGCGTCGAACGCGTAGATGCCGTACAGGGCGTTCCCGTACGAGGTCACCTTGCTCGCCCGGAAGCCCTGCACCGCCGGGAACCGGGTGGTGTCCAGCGGGTCGTACGCGGAGCCGCCCGCGCCGTGGCGCTGCAGCTTCTCGTCGGTGACGCCGGTGAACAGCACGCCGTTGGCGAGGAAGCCGCGCACGGTGAGGTTCTCCACCACGGTGCCCGCGCCCGTCGCGGTGATGCCGTTGATCAGCTTCAGGTCGCCGTCGAAGACCACCGTGTTGCGGTCCGCACCACGCAGCACGATGCGGGGCTTGGTGATCCGCACGCTCTCCTTGTAGACGCCCGGGTGGACGAGGACGAGATCTCCGGGGTTGGCGACGTCCACCGCGCGCTGCACCGTCGGGACGTCCTCGGGCACCTGGATCACCGTGCCCGGCGGGTGACGGTCGGCGGACGGCGACGCCGACGAGGAGCAGGCGGCCAGCGCCGGAAGCAGCAGACCCAGTGCTATCACGCCGACCCGGAGACGGCGCGGACCGGTCCGTCGGCGTACCAACAGGTGGAAATCATGGAGGAGTTGCATGAAACGTGTTCTATCGTCTCCAATAGCGCCCATGCACATCGAATCGGGGAACCCGCAGGACACCGCGGCGTCCGCCCGGCCCCGGATCGGCCGCCGGGCCCTGCTGTCCGCCGGCGCCGTGCTGGCCGCCGGGGCGGGCGCGGCCGCGGCCACCGCCCTCGGCCGTGACCCGGCCGCGGCACCCGCCGCCACGCCCCCCGCCGTTGTTCCCCACCACGGCGCACGGCAGTCGGGATTGACGTACCGTCAACTCCCCGCCACCAGGCTGCTCGCGCTCGACCTGCCCGAGGCCGCCGACCGCGACGCGCTGCGCGGCCTGCTCGCCGCCGTCGACAAGGTGCTCGCGGCCGCGGCCGACGGCAGCCTCGCCGACCCGCGACTGTCCGCCGCCCCGATCTCCTCGCTGGCCGCCGTCGGCCCCGCGCTGGCCGCCCGGCTGAAGCTCCCCGCGCCCGCCGAACTCGCCGAACTGCCCGCCTTCCCAGGCGACCGGCTCGACGCCGGGCGCAGCGGCGGCGACCTCCTCCTCCAGGTCTCGGCCGAACACCCGTGGACCACCGGCGTCCTGACGGAGCACCTGCTCGCCGCCGCCAAGCCCTCCGGGGCGACCCTCCGCTGGAACCAGGCCGGGTTCCTGCCGTCCGTCCCCGACGGGGAGACCCCGCGCAACCTGTTCGGTTTCAAGGACGGCAGCGCCAACCCCGACCCCGCCGACCCCGGCCTGTGGAACGCCGACGGCACCATCCTGGTCTACCGCCGGATACGCATGGACACCGCCGCCTTCGCCGCTCTCCCGGCCGACCGTCAGGAACTGTCGATGGGCCGCCGGCTGATGTCCGGCGCCCCCCTCACCGGCGCCGCCGAACACGACGACCCCGACATCTACGTCAAGCACCCCGACGGCTCCTACGTCATCCCCGTCGACGCCCACGTCCGGCTCAGCAGCCCCCGCCTCGACGGCGGCGCCCGGATGCTCCGCCGCGGCTACTCCTACGACGACACCCCCGACGACCGCGGCCTGCTGTTCTGCGCCTTCATGCGCGACCCCGCCCTCTTCACCCGCGTCCAGAACCGCCTCGCCGCCAACGACGCCCTCAACCCCTTCCTCACCCACACCGCCTCCGCCACCGCCTGGGTCCTCCCCGGCTCCCACCCCGACCGGCCGCTCGGCGCGACGCTGTGACCGGCGGGGGCAACGCGCGCCTCCGTGGCGAAGTCCTGCTGGACGTCGGGAGCCCGGCGGAGTACCGGGCGGTCGTCCACCGGTTCCTCACCGATGTGCTGGACCGCTTCGAAGGCCCGTTGAAGGCCCGGGTCGAGGAGCTCGCGGCCGGGAAGGCCGGGCGGGTCCACGGCGACGCCCTCGCCGGTCGGATCCGGCTGACGGCAGCCTCCTCGGAGCTCGGCGGCATGCACCGGCACCGGCCGTGCAGTGCGGAGAACCTCGGGTGGCTCGCCGAACGGGCGGCGGAGGGCCGGACGGTGTCCGCGACGGCGACGGTCATCGGGCAGGGCGGGTTCACCGTCGACGTCGTGTGCCACCTGATGGCGTGGCGGGACGACGCGGACGAGCGGTGGGCGGTCCTCCACCTGGAGACGCCGATCTCCGCCCCGCTGGTCCGCGCCGTGGTGGAGAGCATCCGCAACGTGGCGGACGGGGCGGACCCGGTGTTCGGATCCGTCGGGTACGGCGGAGACAGGACCTGCACCGAGCTGGAGAGCGCGCTGGGCCTTCGCGATCTCGGCGACACCTACGACGACGCCCGGCGGATCCTCCGCGGCTACGACTGGATCACTGTCGTGCCACGCCAGTTGGCGGCCGAGCACGGCGGCGCCGCCGCGTTCGCCGGGGCGCGCCTGTCCGCCGTCGACGAGCTTCCGTCCGGCGCCCTGTGGCTGCGCGCCACCGAGGAGTTCGCCGACTACCGCGGCTCGGCGGTGTGGGCCGTGTTCGAGGCGCTGGCCCCCATGCTCCCGACCGGCCTGCCGGTCGAGCGGGAGCAGCTGGGCGTGCCGCGGCAGGCGAGCCCGGTGGTCCTGGAGGACGCCGCGAAGTACGGCGCGACGCGGGCGTTCGATTCCTGATCCGTAGTGGCCGACAGGGAGCCGGGCGAGGACGCCGTCACGGGCGGCCGGCGTGGTGGATCGGGCCCTCGGTGGTGGTCAGGGGGAGGTGGGTGCCGCCGTGGGTGTGGGCGATGATTTCGGCGGCGATGGCGACGGCGGTCTCCTCGGGGGTGCGGGCGCCGAGGTCGAGGCCGATGGGGGAGTGCAGGCGGGACAGTTCGGCGGGGGTGAGGCCGGCTTCGCGGAGGTGGGCGAGGCGGTCGTGGTGGGTGCGGCGGGAGCCCATCGCGCCGACGTAGGCGACGGGCAGGCGCAGGGCGCGCTCCAGCAGGGGGAGGTCGAACCTGGCGTCGTGGGTGAGCACGCACAGGACGGTCCGGGCGTCCAACTGCCCGGCCTGGGAGTCGAGGTAGCGGTGCGGCCAGTCGACGACGACCTCGTCCGCGTCGGGGAAGCGGCGGCGGGTGGCGAACACCGGCCGGGCGTCGCACACCGTGACCCGGTAGCCGAGGAACGCGCCGACCCGGGCGACCGCGGCGGCGAAGTCTATGGCGCCGAAGACCAGCATCCGGGGCGGCGGGACGTGCGAGTCGACGAAGAGCGTGGCGTCGCCGAGCCGCAGCAGGCCGGTGCGTCCGGCCGCGAGCATCGCCCGGACTTCGCCGACGGCGTGCGGCAGCGGCAGGCTGCCGTGGGCGGTCCCGGCGGTGACGGCGAGCGTGCCGCCGAGGAGCGCCGACGGCCCGTCGATCACCCGGGCCAGTGCGACGGGCGTGCCGGAGACCAGAGCGGCGAGGGCCGCGTCCAGGCCGGGGGCCGGGCCGAGGACCGGCTGCACGAGGACGTCCAGCGACCCGCCGCAGGTCAGCCCGACCGCGAACGCGTCCTCGTCGCTGTACCCGAAGTGCTCCAGGACCGGCACGCCGGAGGCCAGCGCCTCCTCGCACAGCGCGTACACCGCGCCCTCCACGCACCCCCCGGAGATCGACCCGACGGCCTCGCCGTCCGCGTCCACGGCCAGCGCCGCGCCGGGCTCGCGCGGGGCGCTGCCGGAGGCCCGGACCACGGTGGCCAGGGCGAAGGGCCGCCGGGCGGCGTGCCAGGCGTGGAGTTGCGCGGCGATGTCCTGCACGAGTGCTCCTTGGGGCCTGCCGGCCGGACAGGCCCTAGTGGACGCCCAGCCAGGACTTGATCGGGGCGAGCGCGAAGTAGGCGGCGAACACGAAGGTGAGGATCCACATCAGCACCCCGGGCTCGCGCCACTTCCCCGTGCCGGCCTTGACGACGGTGTAGGAGACGATGCCGGCGCCGACGCCCGCGGTGATGCTGTACGTGAACGGCATGACCACGCTGGTGAGGAACGCGGGGACGGCGACCTCACGGTCCGACCAGTCGATGAGCCGGGCCTGACTCATCATCAGCGAGCCGATCACCACCAGGGCGGCGGAGGCGACCTGCACCGGGACGATGGCGGCGAGCGGGGAGAAGAACAGCATCAGGGCGAACATGCCGCCGACGACGGTGGAGGCCAGGCCGGTGCGGGCGCCGTCGCCGACGCCGGTCGCGGACTCCAGGAAGACGGTCTGCCCGGACGCCCCGGCGACGCCGCCGATCGCGCCGCCCGCGCCGTCGATGAACAGCGCCTTCGACAGGCCCGGCATCCGGCCCTTGGCGTCGGTGAGCCCCGCCTCGGTGCCGACGCCGATGATGGTGGCCATCGCGTCGAAGAACCCGGCCAGCACCAGGGTGAACACCGCGACGGTGGCGCTGATCGCGCCCATGCCCTGCGCGCCGAACGCGCCGAACAGGTCGACGTGGCCGAAGAGCCCGAAGTCCGGCGCGGAGACCGGCGATCCGGGCCACACCGGCGCGGAGCCGCCCCAGTCGTCGGCGGTCAGGTCGGCGACCTGGTCGACGATCATCGCCGCACCGGTGCCGATCGCCAGCCCGATCAGGATCGCGCCACGCACGCCGCGGGCCAGCAGCACGAAGATCAGCAGCAGGGTGAGGCAGAAGAGCAGCACCGGCCAGCCCTCCAGCTCGCCGAACGGGCCGAGGGAGAGCGGGGTCGGGCCGCCGGTGTGCACGAACCCGGCCTTGACGAAGCCGACGATCGAGATGAACAGGCCGATGCCGATGGTGATCGCGTGCTTCAGCGGCAGCGGAATGCCGTGCATGATCTTCTCGCGCAGGCCGGACACCACCAGCAGCACGATCAGCAGGCCGTAGATCACACACAGCCCGAACGCCTGCGGCCAGGTGGTGTGCGGCACCACCAGCGCGGAGATCACGCCCGAGACGGACAGGCCGGCGGCCAGCGCCAGCGGCACGTTGCCGACCACGCCCATCACGATCGTGGTGACGGCCGCGGCGAGTGCGGTGGCGGTGGTCACCTGGGCGTGGTCGAGCCGGTGGCCGGTGACGTCCGCGCCGCTCAGGATCACCGGGTTGAGCAGGATGATGTAGGCCATCGCCATGAAGGTGGTGAGGCCGCCGCGCACTTCGGTGCCCACGGTGGAGCCGCGCGCCGAGATCCTGAAGTACGTGTCCAGCGCGCCGCGCGAGGTGGGGCCGGGCTCCACCGGGGTCTGTGCCATGTCGGTTCCCAAGGATCAGAGAGTCAGGTGCTCCGGCCGGACGGGGATGCGGTTCAGCGCCTTCCCGGTGGCCTGCCGGATCGCCGCCACGATCGACGGGGTGGCGGAGACGGTGGGGGCCTCGCCGACGCCGCGCAGTCCGTACGGGGCGTGCGGGTCGGGCAGTTCGAGGAGCTCCACCGGGATCGGCGGGGTGTCCAGAACGGTCGGGATCAGGTAGTCGGTGAACGAGGCGTTGCGCACCTTGCCGTCCGTGACCACGATCTCCTCCATCACCGCCAGACCCAGCGCCTGCGTGCAGGCGCCCTGGATCTGGCCGACCACGGCGAGCGGGTTCAGCGCCCGGCCGACGTCCTGAACGGCCGTCAACTCGACCACCTTGACGAGTCCGAGCTCCACGTCCACGTCCACCACGGCGCGGTTCGCACAGAAGGAGTACTGGACGTGCCCGAAGCCCTGCCCGGTCTCCGGGTGCAGCGCGACGGTCGGACGGTGGCGGTGCACCCTGGTCCGCTCGATCGGCTCGTCGCCGAGCAGCTCCGCCAGCGGGGCCAGCACGCCCGCCGACGCGGAGACCACCCGGCCGCCGGCCAGCGACAGGTCGTCGTGCGTCCAGCCGTGCCGGCGCCGGCCGCGCTCCAGCAGCGCCTCCCGGACGGCCTCGGCGGCGAGCTTGACCGCGCCGCCCGTCATGTACGTCTGCCGGGACGCGGAGGTCGAACCCGCCGAGCCGATCTCGGTGTTGGCCGGGTGGATGGCGACCCGCTCGACGCCGAGCTCGGTGCGGGCGATCTGGGCGTGCACGGTGACGCCGCCCTGGCCGACCTCCGCGGCCGCCGTGTGCACCATCGCCACCGGCGCGCCGCCGATCACCTCCAGCCGGACCCGGGCGGTCGAGTAGTCGTCGAAGCCCTCGGAGAAGCCGACGTTCTTGATGCCCACCGAGTAGCCGACGCCGCGCACGATCCCCTCGCCGTGCGAGGTGTTCGACAGCGCGCCGGGCAGCGCCCGCCGGTCGGACGGGTCGAGCGGCGGCGGCAGCGGCCGGTCCTTGACGCGTTGCAGCAGCTCGGCGACCGGCGCGGGCGAGTCGACCTGCTGCCCCGTCGGCATCACGTCGCCCTGCGCGAGGGCGTTCAGCTGCCGCAGCTCCACCGGGTCCATGCCGAGCGCCGCCGCCAGCCGGTCCATCTGCGACTCGTAGCCGAACGCGGCCTGCACCGCGCCGAAGCCGCGCATCGCCCCGCACGGCGGGTTGTTGGAGTACAGCGAGATCGCCTGCATCCGCACGTTCGGGACGACGTACGGCCCGTGGCCGAGCGAGGCCGCGTTGCCCGCCACGGCGGCCGAGGTGGAGGCGTACGCGCCGCCGTCCAGCACGATCCGGCAGTCCGCGAAGACCAGCTTCCCGTCCCGGGTGGCGCCGTGCTCGTAGCGCATCCGCGCCGGGTGGCGGTGCACGTGCCCGAAGAACGACTCGTCGCGGGAGTACACGATCTTGACGGGCTTTCGGGTGTGCAGCGCCAGCAGGCAGGCGTGGATCTGCATCGACAGGTCCTCGCGGCCGCCGAACGCGCCGCCCACCCCGGCGAGGGTGAGCCGGATCTTCTCCTCCGGCAGGGCCAGCACCGGCGCCATCTGCTGCCGGTCCACGTGCAGCCACTGGGTGGCGATGTACAGGTCCACGCCGCCGTCCTCGGCGGGCACCGCGAGACCCGACTCGGGGCCCAGGAACGCCTGGTCCTGCATGCCGACCTCGTACTCGCCGGCCACGATCACGTCCGCCAGCGCCCGCACCTCGTCGGTGACGCCCAGGCCCGCCACCAGCCGCTGCTCGTGGCAGAGGTTGCCGTGCGCGCGGGCCTTGTACTCGTGCGGCTCGTGGACGTAGCCGTGGCGGCCCGGGTCGAGGCACTGCTCCTCGGTGGTGATCGGGGCGAGCACCTCGTACGCGACGGCGATCCGCTTCGCCGCCCGGCGCGCCGTCTCCGGATGGTCGGCGGCCACCAGCGCGACCGGCTCGCCCTGGTAGCGGACCTTGCCGACGGCCAGGGCCGGCTGGTCGGCGAACTCCAGGCCGTAGTACGGGCTGCCCGGGATGTCCTCGTGGGTGAGCACCGCGTGCACGCCGGGGACGGCCAGGGCCGCCGAGATGTCGATCGACCGGATGTTCGCGCGCGGGTGCGGGGAGCGCAGCGCCGTGCCCCACAGCATGTCCTCGTGCCACAGGTCGGAGGAGTACGCGAACTCGCCCTTCACCTTCAGCGCGCCGTCCGGGCGCAGCGGCGACCGCCCGATGCCGTCCTCGGACGCCTGGTCGATCTTCCGCAGGTTCTTCTCGCCCTGGATCGAACGGGTGGTCATGCCCCGCCCCCCTCGCCGGAGATGCCGGAGATACCGGAGATGCGGGCCGAGGCCAGCCGCACCGCGTCCATGATCTTCTCGTAGCCGGTGCAGCGGCACAGGTTGCCCGACAGCGCCTCGCGGATGTCTCCGTCGGACGGCCGCGGGTCCCGGGCCAGCAGCGCGTCGGTCTGCACCAGCAGGCCGGGCGTGCAGAAGCCGCACTGCACCGCGCCCGCCTCCAGGAACGCCTGCTGCACCGGGCCGAGCGCGCCGTCCGGGCCGGTCAGGCCCTCCACGGTGCGGACCTCCCGGCCCTGGACCTGACCGGCCGCCACCAGACAGGCGCAGACCGGGACCCCGTCCAGGTAGACGGTGCAGGAGCCGCACTCGCCCTGCTCGCAGGCGTTCTTCGACCCGGGCAGGCCGACCCGCTCGCGCAGCACGTACAGCAGCGACTCGCCCTCCCACACGTCGTCGGCCTCCACCCGCCGGCCGTTCGCGGTGAACACCACCCTCATGCCGTCCTCCCGAGCTGCTCGCGGTAGTCGTCCCAGCACCACGCCAGGGTGCGCCGGGCCAGCACGGCCAGGGCGTGCCGCCGGTACGCGGCGGTGCCCCGGACGTCGTCGATCGGGTCGGCCGCCGCCGCCACCAACTCGCCGAAGCGGAGCGGCACCTGCGGGTCGAGCGGCCCGCCGGAGGTCCAGTCCAGGGACTCCCGCAGGTACTCCTCGGCCTCCGGCGCGCGGCGCGGCGTCGGCGCGGCCGAGCCGATGCCGGTGCCGACCGTGCCGTCGGCCGGGTGCAGGGCCAGGGCGAACGCGCACACCGCGATCACCATCGCGTTGCGGGTGCCGACCTTGGAGAACTGCTGCGGGCCGTCGGCGACCGGAATCCGCACCGCCCGGATCAACTCGTCCGGGGCCAGGCAGTTCCGCTTCACCCCGAGGTAGAACTCGTCGATCGGGATCAGCCGCACCCCGCGCACCGAGTGCGCCTCCACCCGCACCCCCCGGCCCGCCGCCAGCAGCGGCGGATGCGCGTCACCCGCCGGCGAGGCCGCGCCCAGGTTGCCGCCGACGCTGCCCCGGTTGCGGATCTGCGGCGAGCCCACCGTCCGCGCCGCCGTCGCCAGCCCCGGCAGCGGCCCCGACAACTCGTCGATGATCCGCGCGTACGGCACCGCCGCGCCCAGCCGCACCGACGCGCCGTCGCTGCTCCACTCCGCCAACTCGGCGACGCGGTTCAGGTCGAGGACCGCGGGCGGCCGGCGCAGGTCGAAATTCAACTCGACCATGACGTCGGTGCCGCCGGAGATCGGCAGCGCGCCGGGGTGCTCGGCCATCGCCGCGAGCGCCTCGTCCCAGGACGCGGGCCGAAGGAACTCCATACGGGTGACTCCTCTCTTCGCCGACTCCCGTCGCCGACTCCCGTCGCCGACTCCCGTCGCCGACTCCCGTCGCCGACTCCCGTCGCCGACTCCCGTCGCCGACTCTTTCGCCGACGGACGGACGCGGCCGGGGACGCCCCGGCGGCGTGCAGGCCAGTGAACCTCCGCCACCGGGGCCACCGGCAGTCACCGATGGCACGATCGCCGACGGTGCGCCGCCGCACCGTCCTGTACGTTCGTCCAATGTGGACGATCCGCAGGCCCACCCGGGTCACCCTGGGCCGTCCCCGCCCCGGAATCACCCCCACGAGCACCCGCACCACCCGCCGCACCGTCACGAAGGGCCCCGTCCATGCGCGTCCGCGACCTGCTCGCCCCCGGCGCACCCCGACTGCGCCTGCTCGCCGGCGAGGACGAACTCGACCGGCAGGTCACCGGCGTGATGACCACCGACCTCCAGGACCCCGGCCGGTTCCTGCACGGCGGCGAACTCGTCCTCACCGGCATGCTGTGGCGCACCGCCCCCGCCGACTCCGCGCGCTTCGTGCGCACCCTGGTGGCGGGCGGCGCGGCCGCGCTCGGCGCCGGCGAGGTGGAGGTCGGACCCGTCCCCGACGACCTGGTCGAGGCCTGCCGCCGGCACCGGCTGCCGCTGCTCGCCGTCCCCGACGACATCGCCTTCGGCGCCGTCACCGAGTACGTCGGCCGGCACGTCTCCGCCGGACGGGCCGCCGACCTCGCCGCCCTCGTCGACCGGCACCGGCTGCTGGTCTCCGCCGCCGGCGCGGGCGGCCTGGACGCCGTCCTCGACCTGCTCGGCGGCGACCTCGACCTGGACTGCTGGGTGCTCACCCCCACCGGCCAGGTCGTCGCCGGGACCGCCGACCGCCTCGCCCCCGCCGACCGCGACCGCCTGGCCCGCGCCCACCTCGCCGCCCAGCAGCGCGGCCACCGCCCCCCGCACCGGGTCCGGCTCGCCGACGGCGCCTACTCGCTGCTGCCCGCCGCCGAGACCGCCGGCCCCACCCCGCTCGCCGACTGGATCCTCGTCCTCGCCGGCGACCTCGCCGAATGGCCTGCCAAACGCCGCCAGCTCGCCGACAACCTGGCCCGCCTGGTCGCCGCCGAACGCGTCCGCCGCGACGAGAGCCGCCGCCTGCGCCGCCGGATCGCCGACGAACTCCTCTCCCTGCTGCGCCGCGACGCCGACCCCGCCGAGATCGGCCGCGCCCTGCACGGCGAGGGCCACGCCCGCCGGCTGGTGCTGTCCGCCGACGCCACCGGACTGCCCGACGGCGCGCTGCGCCCGATCCTCGAAGAGGCGCTGCTCGGCACCGCCCTGGTCGCCGCCGCCGGCCCCACCGGCGCCGTCGCCGTGCTGCCCGCCCCCGACGCCGCCGTCCCCGCCGACGAGGTACGGGCCCTGCTGGCCCCGCTGGAAGCCGGACTCGACGCGGAGCAGCGGATCGCCGTCGGCGTGTGCGCGCCCACCGCCGATCCGGCCGGGCTGCGCGGCGCCCTCGACGAGGCCCGGCACGCCCGCCGGGTCGCCGACACCCGGGCCGGCCGGATCCGGGTCGCCGGCCCGGAGGAACTCGCCTCGCACGTCCTGCTGCTGGCCGCCGTCCCCGACGAGGTCCGGCGCACCTTCCGGGCCCGGCTGCTCGACCCCGTCACCGTCTACGACGAGGAGCACCAGGCCGACCTGCTGCACACCCTCGCCGCGTTCCTGCGCGCCGACGGCTCCTGGACCCGCTGCGCCGCCCAGCTGCACGTGCACGTCAACACGCTGCGCTACCGGATCGGCCGGATCGAGGAGCTCACCGGCCGCGACCTGTCCCGGCTGGAGGACCGGGTGGACTTCTACCTGGCCCTCCAGATCGCCTGACGGCCCGTCAGGCGTTGCGCCGCCGGCCGCGCGGGCGGCGCGGGTACGGGAACAGCCGCGGCCTGCGCTTCGCCGCGACGTCCTCGACCCAGCCGAGGGCCGTCACCAGCACGGCGAGCACCGGGATCGCCACCAGCAGGCTGAACCACTGGCTGGTCAGCAGCCACCTGAGGTGCTGGTAGAAGAAGTCGACGTTCCACAGCGGGTCGATCAGCGGGATGGCCAGCACCAGCGCCGGGACGTGCCACAGGTAGACCGTGACGGCCCGCGAGTTGAGCAGCCCGATCAGGCCGTTCCAGCGCTCCAGCCGCGGCGGCCACTGCTCCCAGGACGGGCTGACGTGCAGCAGCAGCGCGACGAAGCCGAAGGACCACAGGGCCTGGGCGATCGGCCAGACCTCGATGTCGGTCGGCAGGGTCGGGTCGATCGGCCGGGTCTGGAGGTACCAGAAGCCCGCCACCATGATCAGCGGGGCGATCGACGGCAGCACGTACTGCGGGATCCGCCGCAGCAGCCCCTCCTGGTGGGCCATGCCGAGGATCCAGCAGGAGCCGAACATCGCGAAGTCGTTGACGGTCTCCCAGACGCGGCCGTACGGGAAGTCCTGGCCGGTGAAGAACGCGTTCATGACGATCACCAGCGCCAGCGGGGCGAACAGCGTCACCACCGGGAAGCGGCGCAGCGCCTTGAGCATCAGCGGCGACAGCAGCACGTACCAGAGGTAGGCCCGCAGGTACCACAGCGGCACCACCAGCTGGGAGGCCCAGCCGGTCTCCAGGTGCCCGCCGAAGCCGTGCAGCTCCGCCGCGTACGGGGGAGTGCTCAGCGGCAGCACCCAGAACGCCAGCTTCGCCCACCACCAGGTGGGGTGGCCGTCGGAGTCCGGGCCGCCGCCGTCGAGGACCTGGAGGGTGACCACGGCGGCGCCGAACAGCCACATCGGCGGCAGCAGGCGGCGCAGCCGGCCGCGGATGACGCCGAGCGCGGGGCGGCTCAGCGAACGCGTCATCAGCGAGCCCGCCAGCGCGAACATCACGCCCATCGACGGGAACACCAGCGGCAGCCAGAACCACTCGAAGTGGTGGTAGAGCACCACGCGGACCAGCGCCATCGCGCGCAGCAGGTCGAGGTAGCGGTCCCGGCCGGCCTTGCGCAGGGCCGGGACGAGCGTGTCCGGGGCGTTGTCGCGGCGCAGCTGCTCGGGGATCCGCAGCCGGATGGTGTCGCTCATGGTCAGGCCTCCACGGGGACAGCGACCTCGCCGGTGCGCCGGAGCTTGTGCCAGCGCAGCCGTCCACCGGTGAGCGCGGTGATGGTGGCCTGGAGCAGGACGATGTACATCAGCTGGCGGTACACCACCTGTTGCAGCGGCAGGCTGATCAGATGCCAGGGCTTCTCGCGGTCGAGCCGGAAGGCGTACCAGGACAGCAGGCCCTGGAGCAGGATGAAACCGCCCCAGCTGGCGAGTGTGATCGAGGCGTCCGTGAACAGCACGCCGTACAGCAGGAACAGGTCCATCAGCGGCGACAGCAGCGGCGCGACCACGCCGAACAGCACCACCATCGGCAGCCCGATCCGGCCGAAGCGCCCGGCCGGGCCGCGGGAGACCACCGCGCGGCGGTGCTTCCACATCGCCTGCATGGAGCCGTAGCTCCAGCGGTAGCGCTGCGACCAGAGCTGCTGGAGGCTCGCGGGTGCCTCGGTCCAGGCGCGGGCGCGCTCGGCGTAGACGACCCGCCAGCCCTCGCAGAGCACCGCGATGGTGATGTCGGTGTCCTCGGCGAGGGTGTCGTCGCTCATCCCGCCGACCTGCCGCAGCGCCTCCTTGCGGAACGCGCCGACCGCGCCGGGGATGGTCGGGATGACGTTCAGCACGTCGTACATCCGGCGGTCCAGGTTGTGGCCGAGGACGTACTCGATGTGCTGCCAGGCGCCGATCAGGCTGTCCCGGTTGCCGACCTTGGCATTGCCCGCGACGGCGCCCACGTTCGGATCGGCGAACGGCTGGACCAGCTCCCGCACCGTGGACGGCTCGAACACGGTGTCGCCGTCCATCATCACCACGATGTCGTACGAGGCGGCCGCGATGCCGGCGTTGAGCGCGCTGGGCTTGCCGCCGTTGACCTTGCGGATCAGCCGGACGAACGGCAGGTCCATCTCCTCGACGATGTCCGCGGTGCCGTCCGTCGAGCCGTCGTCGATGACGATGACCTCGATCGGATAGTCGCTGGCGGCCAGTGAGTTGAGGGTGTTGGCGATGCACTCCAGCTCGTTGTACGCCGGGACGAGCACGGTGACCGGCTCGGTGACCGGCGGCCCCCAGGCGCCCTTGCGCTTGGAGCGGCGGGCGTGCACCGGGGCGAGGACGACCATCAGCGCGAACCGGCCGAAGTTCAGGAAGCCGACCAGCGCGAGCAGCCCGACCAGCAGCGGCAGGGTGTACACCGCGACCTGGGTGGCCCAGACGAAGCCCTTGCCCGCCCACAGCTGGAAGCCGTGCACCGGCACCATCGCGGGGGAGGCGCCCAGCGCGTCCGAGACGGTGGTGAAGCGGTAGCCCTCGCCCTGCAGCTTGACGATGATCTGCTCCAGCGCCTCGACGGTCTCGGCGCGGTCGCCGCCCGCGTCGTGCAGCAGGATCAGCTCGCCCGCGCCCGGCGTGGACGGCATCGCCGCCTTGACGATCTCCTCGACGCCCGGGCGCTTCCAGTCGTCGGTG
This sequence comes from Kitasatospora sp. NPDC059795, assembly GCF_042732175.1. Taxonomy (NCBI): domain Bacteria; kingdom Bacillati; phylum Actinomycetota; class Actinomycetes; order Kitasatosporales; family Streptomycetaceae; genus Kitasatospora; species Kitasatospora sp. NPDC059795. The sequence continues at coordinate 113,708 of NZ_JBHWID010000003.1, read as the reverse complement.
TCGCGGTCGATGAACGCCGTCAGGTAGCCGTGCGCGCCCACGTACTTGATGACCGGGTAGTTCCAGTCGTCCATCGCGGAGGCGTCCGAGGAGTACGGCGGCCGGAACAGCGAACTGTGCACGCCCGCGACGCCGGCCAGCGCCAGCTGGGTCTGCGCCAGCTCCCAGCCGATCCGGGAGTGCGACTGGAATGCCAGGTCGGGGTGGGTGAAGGTGTGCAGGCCGATCTCGTGGCCGTCCGCGACGATCTGCCGGATCAGCTCCGGGTTGCGGGTGGTCATCGAGCCGGTCACGAAGAAGTCCGCGCGGATGTCGTGCGCCTTCAGCACGCTCAGGATCTTCGGCGTCCACTCCGGGGAGGGACCGTCGTCGAAGCTCAGCACCACGGTCTTGTCCGGGATCCGGTAGCTCACCGGGTTCGCCTTGTGCTCGCCGCGCGCGTCGATCACCGGGCCGCCCTTGAGCAGGTCCTCCGGGACGGTCGTCTTGTCGACGGACTGCGCGATCCGGGTGTCGTGGAACACCTCGTTGGTGGCGAGACCGCGCAGCACCAGCAGCACCAGCAGGCACGCCAGCAGGGACAGCGGCATCACGAAACGCAACGGCGGCGCGGCCAGTCGGCGCGGCCTCAGCAGGGACTGCCGCCGGCGCTGGTGGCGGGACAAAGGGCGCTCCTGGAAAGGGTGGTGCGAATGGATCAGGGGTGCTTGGTCGACGGCGCCGAAGGTTTCCCGGTGGTCTTCGAACCGCCGGTCGAGGCGCCCGGCCTGGGCGAGGTGGAGTGCGAAGGCGTCCGCGACGGCGAGGAGGACGAGGAGGGCGAGGACGGCGAGGACGAGGCCTCGGCCGACGGCGACGCCGACGGCGCGGGCTGCACCGGCCGGGCGGTCTGCGGGGGGATCTCCATCGCCGGGGCGTCCGCCTGAACGCCGATCAGGCTGCCGCCCATCGCCACCGCCAGCACCGCGCCCACCACCGACACCGGCCAGCCGAGACCGCGCAGCAGCCGGCCGCGCAGACCCGACTCGTCCACGAACACCGGTTCGGGCGGCGGTTCTTCGGCGAACGGCACCTCGGCGAACGGTGCCTCGGTGAACGGCTCCTGGAACCCGTCCGGGCCGGGCGCGCCGGGCGGAGCCGGGTACGCCGACGCGCGCTCGGAGGAATTCATGGCAGGGCGCACCGAGCGAGGCCTTTCAGGTGCAGGGAGGGAAGACCGCGGGAGCGTGACTCGAACGCTAGTGCACCGACCTGGGACGAATTGGTCCCGATGTCCACTTTCGACACCTTCTGGGTCAGGGTTGTGATCGGATCGAGACTCTTACCGCCACGTACTGGTATGCACCTGTGCACGGACCGTTGACCTCGGCCGATGGCCGCCCGGCAGGCCCTCCCGGCGGCGGCGCGGCCCGTGAGCCCCGTTAGGATGACCGCCTCCGACCGGTCGTCGATCCCCGCGCAACAGGCGTGTCCACAGCTGCCGCCGCTGCGCCCCAAGGAGCCCGTGTGCGCCAGTCCCGCCGCTTTCCCCGCCGTCGCGTGTGGAGCGTGATCGCGCTGCCCACCCTGCTGTGCGCGCTCGCCGCGTGCACCGGCGACCCCGCCGCCGGTGGGGACTCCGCCGCGAAGGGCGGGCCCGCCGCCGGCGGTTCGCCGACGCCGAGCGGGCCGCCGGGGACCCTGTTCGACACCTTCCACTACACCGGCCCCGACGACCCGAACCTCGCCGCGCACGGCTGGCAGGTCCGCGAGGGCGGCGGCGGACCCGGCATCAAGGACACCTGGACCACCGCCGGCGCGTCCTTCCCCGAGGACCAGAGCGCCAAGGGCGGCCGGGCGCTGCAACTGCGCTCCACCACCGACGGCACCAAGCAGGGCACCAAGCAGGTCGAGGTGCAGAGCACCGGCGGCAACCTGTTCCACGGGACCTTCGCCGCCCGGATCTGGTTCAGCGACAAGCCGTCCAGCGGCCGCACCGGCGACCACGTCGTGCAGACCTTCTTCCCGATCTCGCCCGAGGACTCCTCGGCGAACTACAGCGAACTCGACTACGAGTACCTGCCGAACGGCGGCTGGGGCGCGCCCGGCCCGAAGCTCGACACCACCAGCTGGTTCAAGGCCGACCCGCCCGACCGCGTCACCCACGCCGTCAAGCAGCGCCTGGAGGGCTGGCACACCCTGATGGTCACCTCGACGGACGGCAAGGCGGTCTACTCGCTGGACGGCAAGGAGCTGTTCACCAGCTCCGACAAGTACGTCGCCCGGGAGCAGATGGACATCCACTTCAGCAACTGGTTCATCGACCTGCTGCCCTCGGTCAGCGGCCCGCGCAGCTGGGACATGAAGGTCAACTGGTTCTACTACAAGGCCGACCAGGCCCTCACCGCGGCGGAGGTCCAGCAGACCGTGGACGGCTTCTACGGCGCGGGCACCGACTACGTCAACACCCTGCCGAAGAATCCCTGACCCCGGCACATGCGAAGACCCCGGCACACGCGAAAGGGCCCGGCCTGGCGGCCGGGCCCTTCCTGCTTCTGCGCGGGTGCGTCAGTGCTGGGCGGGGATGATCGTGGTCAGCCAGGTGAAGACGCCCGGGACCAGCTGCTTCCACACGTCGCTGCTGTGCGGGCCGGTGGTCTCCTGCACGGTCACCGTGGTCGGGGACTTGGCCGCCGCCTTCAGCGCCTCGCCGCCCTCCAGGCCGTCGCCCCTGTTGCCGGTGACGTACAGCGCGGTCTTCGGCGGGGTCTTGGCGTTCTTCAGGATGTTCAGCGGGTTGCTGATCTCCTTCAGGTGCGGGTCCTTCGCGGTCAGCGACTGGGCCTCCGCGCCCGGGTCGTTGTAGCCGGAGAGGCTGATGCCGGCCCGGTAGCGGTCCGGGTGCTCCAGCGCCAGCTTGGCCGCGCAGTGCGCGCCCGCCGAGTAGCCGGCCACCGCCCAGCGGTCCGCCGAGGGGTCCACCCGGAAGTTGTCCAGCACCATCTGCGGGACGTCCTTGGACAGCCAGGTGTCGGCGTTGACCTTGCCCGGCACGTCCGCGCAGCCGGTGTCGACGGAGTCGCCCAGCAGGTTGGTGCGCGGCGAGACCAGGATGAACGGCGCGACCTGCCCGCTCTGCATCATCGGCTTCAGCTGCTCGGACACCTTGAGCGTGCCGAACCAGGTCTTCGAGGAGCCCGGCCAGCCCGGCAGCAGCTCGACCACCGGGAAGGTCTTGTCCTTGTACGCCGGGTCGTTGTACTGCGGCGGCAGCCAGACCAGCACCTCGCCGTCGACGCCGGAGACCGCGCCCTTCAGGTCGGTGGTCTGCACGTCGTTCGGCACCTTGGAGTCGCCGACCGGCTTGAACTGCTGGACGACCTTGGTGTGCTGCTTGGAGTCGTTGCCCGGGGTGCCGGAGGCGCCGGTGTCGGCCTGCACGTTCGGCACCGCGCGGACGTGGTTGCCGGTGCCCAGCAGGTCGTCCCAACTGCCGTAGATCAGGTTGGCGTTGTTGACCATCACGAAGACCGTCAGCACCGCGGTGATCTGACAGAAGAGCAGCATCATGACCCTGGACAGGGCCTGGACGGGCTTCGGGCCACGCACCCGGCCCCACAGCAGCAGCGCCACCGCCAGGGAGATCGGCACCAGGATGATCGTCAGAATAAGGAACGGGGTGCCTGTCAGCTGCATCGGGTTCTCTCGAATCGGGTCGTCCGGCCGTCCGGGGCACGGTCCCCCGGTTCACACATCACACTTGTCAGACTGCGTCAAACACACGATCAGTTGCCGGCGACACCCGCAGAAACCTGAGAGGAACATCACGTTTTCGTGAGAATCCGCTGTGCGTTCGCGGCCTAGTCTGCCAGCTCGTCCACATCCCTCCCGCACCAGCCCACAGCTTTTACCGAAACCAGGAGCATTCATTCCGTGACCAGTGCCAACGGCCCCGCCCGCCCCGCCCTGCCGAGCCTGCTGGGCCTCGGCCCGCGTGCCGAACGCCGCCGCCGCACGCTGCCCGCCGGGGTGCTGCGTCTGCCGACCATCGGCGTGGACATCGGCGGCACCAAGGTGGTGGCCGGCGTGGTCGACGGGGACGGCAAGGTCCTGGAGCGGGTCCGCACCGAGACGCCCGACAAGAGCAAGAGCCCCAAGGTCGTCGAGGACGTCATCGTCGAGCTCGTCCTGCAGCTCGCCGACAAGCACGACGTGCACGCCGTCGGCGTCGGCGCGGCCGGCTGGGTCGACTCCGCACGCTCCACCGTGCTGTTCGCCCCCCACCTGAACTGGCGCAATGAGCCGCTCCAGCAGGCGCTCAGCGCCCGGCTGCGGTTCCCCGTCGTGGTCGAGAACGACGCCAACGCCGCCGCCTGGGCCGAGTGGCGCTTCGGCGCCGGCCGCGGCGAGGACCACATGGTGATGATCACCCTCGGCACCGGCATCGGCGGCGCGGTCGTCCGCGACGGCTACGTCGACCGCGGCAAGCACGGCCTGGCCGGCGAGTTCGGCCACATGCAGGTGGTGCCCGCCGGCCACCGCTGCCCCTGCGGCAACCGCGGCTGCTGGGAGCAGTACTCCTCCGGCAACGCCCTGGTACGCGAGGCCCGGGAACTCGCCGCCGAGGAGTCGCCCGTCGTGCAGCCGCTGCTCGCCCGGGCCGGCGGCAGCCCGCTCGGCATCACCGGCCCGCTGGTCACCGAGGCCGCGCGCGAGGGCGACCCGGTCGCCGTCGAACTGCTCTACGAGGTCGGCAGCTGGCTCGGCGTCGGCATCGCCAACCTGGCCGCCGCGCTCGACCCCGGCCGCTTCGTCGTCGGCGGCGGCGTCAGCGAGGCCGGCGACCTGCTGCTCGCCCCCGCCCGGGACGCCTTCCGCCGCACCCTCACCGGCCGCGGCTTCCGCCCCGAGGCCGACATCGTCCACGCCGCCCTCGGCAACGAGGCCGGCCTGGTCGGCGCCGCCGACCTGGCCCGCCAGGTCGCCCGCCGCTTCCGCACCGTCAAGCGCCGCCGGGTCGAGCGCGCGGCCGGTCGCTGACGCGGCAGCAGATACGGTTCGGCATACGGCAGTTGGCCGAACGTGCCGTTGTCGGGTGCACGGCGGGTGTGGGAGAACGGGAGACCGATGCCGTCCCAGGAGGCCGTATGAGACCCCTCGTCCGTCTCGTCCCCGCACTCGCACTCGTCACCGGACTGCTCTGCACCGCCGCACCCGCCCAGGCCGACCAGGCCGCCGCCACCGGGAAACAGCCCGAGGCCGTCGGCTGGGGCGGAGCGGTGACCAGCGTCGACGCCGACGCCACCGCCGCCGGACTGGAGGTGCTCCGGCGCGGCGGCAACGCCGTGGACGCCGCCGTCGCCACGGCGGCCGCGCTCGGCGTCACCGAGCCCTACTCGGCGGGGATCGGCGGCGGCGGATACTTCGTCCACTACGACGCCCGCACCGGGAAAGTCACCACCCTCGACGGGCGGGAGACCGCCTCGCGGACCGCCGACAGCTCGCTGTTCCTGGAGAACGGGCAGCCGCTGGCCTTCAACGACGCCGTCACCAGCGGCCTGTCCGTCGGCGTCCCCGGCACCGCCGCCACCTGGGAGCAGGCGCTGCGCCGCTGGGGCAGCCGCGACCTGGCCGACGTACTGAAACCGGCCGAGCGGATCGCCGACCGGGGGTTCACGGTCGACCGGACCTTCCAGGACCAGACCGCCCTCAACCAGGCCCGGTTCCAGGACTTCCCGGCCACCCGCGCGCTGTTCCTGCCGAACGGGCAACTGCCCGCCGTCGGCTCCACCCTGCGCAACCCCGATCTCGCCGCCACCTACCGGGAGTTGGGACGCAAGGGCACCGAAGCGCTGTACCGCGGCCCGATCGGCGCCGACATCGTCCGCACCCTCCAGCACCCGCCCGTCGACCCGGCGTCCGGCCGCAACGCCCGCCCCGGGAAGGTCGACGCCGCGGACCTGGCGGCCTACCGGGTGAAGCAGCAGGACCCGACCCACGTCAGCTACCGCGGCCTGGACGTGTACGGCATCGCCCCGTCCTCCTCCGGCGGGACCACCGTCGGCGAGGCGCTGAACATCCTCGGCGCCGGCAGCACCGCCGACCCCGTCCAGTACGACCACCGCTTCCTGGAGGCCAGCCGGATCGCCTTCGCCGACCGCAACCGCTGGGTCGGCGACCCGAGCTTCGTCCAGGTGCCGACCCGTCAGCTCCTCGACCCGGCCTACGGCGCCTCCCGGGCCTGCCTGATCGACCCGAAGCACGCCCTGACCAGCCCGCTCGCCCCCGGCGACCCGTACCACCCGGCGGCGTGCGCGAGCAGCGGGCAGCCGGTGGCCGAACCGTACGAGGGCCTGAGCACCACGCACCTGACGGTCGCCGACCGGTGGGGCAACGTCGTCGCCTACACCCTGACCATCGAGCAGACCGGCGGCAGCGGCATCACCGTGCCCGGCCGGGGCTTCCTGCTCAACAACGAGCTGACCGACTTCAACTTCACCCCGCTCACCCCGGGCGTCCCCGACCCCAACCTGCCCGGCCCGGGCAAGCGCCCGCGCTCCTCGATCTCGCCGACCATCGTGCTCAAGGACGGCAAGCCGTACCTCGCGGTCGGCTCGCCCGGCGGCGCCACCATCATCACCACCGTGCTGCAGGTGCTCACCGGGCGGATCGACCGCGGGCTGACGCTGGAACAGGCCATCGCCGCCCCCCGGGCCAGCCAGCGCAACACCGCCGCCACCCAGGCCGAACCGGCGTTCCTCGCCTCCCCCGAGGCGGCGCAACTCCAGGCCATGGGCCACGTGTTCAGCTCCACCCCGGAGATCGGCGCCGCCACCGGCATCGAACGGCTCCCCGACGGCCGCTGGCTGGCCGCCGCCGAACCCGCCCGCCGAGGCGGCGGCTCGGCCGCCGTGGTGCACCCCTCCCGCTAGTGCCGCGGCCGGCCCGACGGGCTGTCGGGCCGGCCGATCCTGGCAATCGGATGGACGCGAACTCCCGTGTCCGCCATGATCCTTCGGTGTTCACACCGAGACGGCTCGTCCACGTCCTGACCGCCCCGCTGCTCCTTGCAGCCCTGGCGGGCTGCACCGGCGCCCCGCCCGCCGCGCCCCCGTCGCCTGCCGCGCCCCCGTCGCCCGTCGCTTCCGTGCCCCTCGCCTCGCCGTCCGGGACCATCTCCGCCGCCGAGGCCGGGGAGAAACTGACGCACTACGTCCCGGCCGGGCCGGAGGGTTCGACGCAGACGAACCGGGTCCTCGACCTGGACGGCACGGTGGACGCCATGGTCGGCACGGCGGGCACGGACGTGAAGGCCGACGTGCGGAGCCGGCTCGACCGGCACGGCTTCGTGGCGGCGGCCCGCCACTCCTGGACTGCCCCCGACGGGAGGCAGTCCGTCGTCCTCCTGGTGCGCTTCACCGCCGATCCGGGTGCCGAGGCCGTGGCGGACGCCCTCGCGCAGGGCTTTCGGAGCCTCGCCCCCGATACCGTCTTCACCGACCCCGTCGACCTGTCCACCGGTGTGATCATCAACGCCCTCGACGACCAGGGCCGGGCGCGCGTCAGGCTGGTCGCCCCCCACGGCGACGTCGTCGTCGTCACGTACTACCTCAGCCCGGCGACCCCCGACAAGCAGACGGCCGTGAGCCTCTTCGACACGGAACTCAAGTTCCTGCCCACTCCCGGGCTTCCCTGGTAGGTCCGCCCCGGAGAGGCCCGGCCCCGCCTGTCCGACCGGGCGGTGTCGGTGGTGGGCGGTATGTTCGGACGGGGTGACCGGCCCGGTGTCGGGAGCTCCGTCCGTCCGTACCGCCGAGGGAAGGCCGCCGTGACCGTCCGCATCGCCACCTGGAACATCAACTCCGTCACCGCCCGGCTGCCCAAGCTGCTGGAGTGGCTGGAGTCCGCCGAGCCGGACGTCCTGTGCCTGCAGGAACTCAAGTGCACCACCGAGGCGTTCCCGGCCGAGGCGATCGGGGAGCTCGGCTACGAGAGCGCCGCGCACGGCACCGGGCGGTGGAACGGCGTCGCCGTGCTGTCCCGGATCGGGCTGGCGGACGTGGTCCGCGACCTGCCCGGCCAGCCCGGCTTCCTCGCCGACGACGCGATGCTCCCGGTGGTCGAGCCGCGCGCCGTCGGCGCGACCTGCGGGCCCGTCCGGGTCTGGTCGGTGTACGTGCCCAACGGCCGCGAGGTCGACCACGCGCACTACCGCTACAAGTTGGAGTGGCTGGCCGCGCTCCGCGACGCCGTCCGCGAGGACGCCGCCGGCGAGCGCCCGTTCGCGGTCCTCGGCGACTACAACATCGCCCCCACCGACGCGGACGTCTTCGACATCGCCGCCTTCGAGGGCCTCACCCACGTCACCGCCCCCGAGCGCGCCGCCCTGACGGCCCTCCAGGAGGTCGGCCTGCAGGACGTGATCCCCCGCCCGCTCAAGTACGACCACCCCTACACCTACTGGGACTACCGGCAGTTGGCGTTCCCGAAGAACCGCGGCATGCGGATCGACCTCACCTACGCCAACAAGCCGTTCGCGGACGCCGTCACCGACAGCTACGTCGACCGCGAGGCCCGCAAGGGCAAGGGGACGTCGGACCACGCGCCCGTGGTGGTCGACCTCGACCTCTGAGTCGGGGCGTCAGAACAGCAGGGAGACGACGGCCGAGGAAATGACGTTGCACAGCACCGGGTTGGCGTTGACGTAGTCCAACTCGGCCCAGGTGTACAGGGCGACGGCGCACACCCGCAGCGGGTCGGGCTCCGCCGGCGCCCGCCCGTCGGAGCCGGCCAGGCTCCGGCCGTCCTCCAGGAGTTCCGCGCGCAGCACCCCGCGGCGGACGAAGCGCAGAGTGCGGTCGCCCGCGCGGAACTCCACGAAACGGCCGGAGCGCAGCAGGTGCCGGCCGCGCGCGCGGACGTGCAGCTCGGTGCCGTCGAAGGTGCCGGTGACGCCGCGGCGCGCCAGCCTGGCGGCGTGGAAGCCGGGCTGCCCGAACAGGGGCAGCTCGGCCAGCGGGCGGCCGTCGAGCTCCACCCGCCAGGACTCCGTGGCCTCGGTGTACGTCCTCGAACGCGTCCGGTGCAGCGTCAGTTCGCCGAGCTGCGTGGCGACCGACGCCCCGTCCGGGCGCATCTTCGTGAACTCCACCGCTTCGTCTCCTTGTTCGTGAAACCGCAGGTGAAGGCTAGTGGGTGAAGATCTCTGCGTCAGTATTCTCCGAGTGTATAGACGTGAAGTACACCTCCGGCGTACTCTCTCGATCATGAGCGTTCCACTCACCCTGCTCGGGCTCCTCGAACGCGAGCCCAGCCACGGCTACGACCTCAAGCGGGACTACGACGCCTTCTTCGGACGCGGCAAACCGCTGCCCTTCGGCCAGGTGTACGCGACCCTCGGGCGGCTCGCCCGGGACGGCAAGGTCGTCGTCGGAGAACCCGAGGCCGGCGACGGGCCCGACCGCAAGCGCTACGTCATCACCGAGACCGGCGCCACCGAGTTCGAGGACTGGCTCCGCGAACCCGTCGCCGCCGAACCCCACCTGCAGACCGTGCTGTTCAGCAAGGTCGTGCTCGCCCTGATGCTCGGCCGCGACGCCGAGACCTACCTCGACACCCAGCGCTCCGCCCACCTGCGGCGGATGCGCGAACTCACCGAGATCAAGCGCTCCGGCAGCCTGGTCGACGCCCTCCTCGCCGACCACGGACTGTTCCACCTGGAGTCCGACCTGCGCTGGATCGACCTGACCGCCGCCCGACTCGACGCCCTCGCCGCGGAGGTGGCCAAGCGATGACCGAACCCCTGATCCACGCCCGGGACGTCACCCTCGCCTTCGGCGAGACCCCCGCCCTGCGCGGCGCCGAACTCGCCGTCGAGGCAGGCGAGATCCTCGCCATCATGGGCCCCAGCGGCTCCGGCAAGTCCACCCTGCTGCACTGCCTGGCCGGCATCCTCACCCCCGACAGCGGCGAGATCCTCTTCGACGGCCGCCGGATCGACAACCTCGGCGAACAGGAACGCAGCGCACTGCGCCGCGACAGCTTCGGCTTCGTCTTCCAATTCGGCCAGCTGGTACCGGAACTGACGGCCGAGGAGAACGTCGCCCTGCCGCTGCTGCTGAGCGGACAACGCCGGGCCGCGGCACTCCAGCGCGCCCGCGGCTGGTTCCCGAAGCTCGGCCTGGACGGCCTGGAGACCCGCCGCTCCGGCGAACTCTCCGGCGGCCAGGCCCAACGCGTCGCCCTCGCCCGCGGACTGGTCGCCGAACCGCGCGTCCTGTTCGCCGACGAACCCACCGGCGCGCTCGACTCCCTGACCGGCGAACAGGTCATGGACCTGATGGTCGGCTGCGCCCGCGACCAGGGCACCACCGTCGTGCTGGTCACCCACGAGGCCCGGATCGCCGCCTACGCCGACCGCGAGGCGATCGTCCGCGACGGCCGCGCCACCTCGATGAGCGGACGGCTGACCTCATGATCCGGCTCGGACTGCGACTGGCCGTCAGCGGCGGCCGCGAAGCGATCGTCCGGCTGGCCATCACCGCCGGAGCCGTCGCCATCGGCGTCGGGCTGCTGTTCACCACGCTCGCCGCGATCAACGGCGTACACGCCCAGAACGGGCGCAACGCGTGGCTCAACACGTCGTTCGTCAACCGGCTCCCCGCGGATCGGGAGGCCGCGGGGGCCGGAAACGCCGCCGCCGGGCAGCCGGGTGCGGCGGGCGCGGTCGATCCGATGTGGTGGTCGACCAGGCGGGACACCGTGCTCGGGCGGGAGCTCGGGCGGGTCGACGTGGCGACGACCGGGCCGCGGGCCGCCGTCCCGCCCGGAGTGGCGCGGATGCCCGCGGCGGGGGAGTACTACCTGTCGCCCGCGCTGGCGCGGCTGGTGGACGAGATGCCGCCCGCGCAGCTCGGGGACCGCTTCCCGGGGCACCGGATCGGCATCATCGGGCCGGAGGCGCTGCCCGCGCCCGACAGCCTGATCGCGCTGGTCGGCCGGACCCCGCAGGAGATGCAGGGGATACGCGGCGCCGCGCTGGTCGACCGGATCGCCACCGAGTCGCCCGACCGGTGCGGCGAGTGCGTGGTGGGCATCAAGTCCAACGGCGTGGACCTGATCCTGACGGTGGTGACGGGCGCCCTGGTCTTCCCGGTGCTGATCCTGATCGGCACCGCGACCCGCCTGAACGCCGCCCGCCGCGAGCAGCGCTTCGCCGCGATGCGGCTGGTCGGCGCGACGCCCCGGCAGGTGTCGATCGTCTCCGCCGTGGAGGCGACGGTCGCCGCCGCGGCCGGGGTGGCGCTCGGCGTCCTGCCGTTCCTGGCGCTGCGCGGCACCGTCGCGAAGGCCCGGCTGACCGGCAGCCCGTTCTTCCTCGCCGACCTCTCCCTGACGCCCCTGCAGATCCTCGGGGTGGCGCTGGGCGTCCCGCTGGCCGCCGCCGTCGCCGCCCGGATCGCGCTGCGCCGGGTGCAGATCTCGCCGCTCGGGGTGAGCCGCCGGGTGACGCCGAAGCCGCCGCGGGCGTGGCGGGTGGCGCCGCTGGTGGCGGGCCTGGTGGAGCTGGTCGCCTTCCTGATCTGGCACCCGGGGTCGGTGCCCGGGCAGGTCAAGGGCTACCTCTCCTCGTTCCTGCTGATCGCCCTGGGCCTGGTGCTGTCCGGCCCGTGGCTGACCATGGTCGGCGCGAACCTGATCGCCCGGCGCACCCAGCGCCCGGCCACCCTGATCGCGGTGCGCCGGCTGGCCGACAATCCGACCGCCGGGTTCCGCGCCGTCAGCGGACTGGTGCTGGCGCTGCTGGTGATGACCGCGACGCTGGGCGTCATCACCACCATCAGCCAGGAACGCGACCACCCGCACGGCGGCCCGCAGTTCAACCACCTGATGGTCAACGACCTCAGCAACGGCTACGACCCGGACCACCGGCCCAACAGTCAGGGCCGCCCCGCCCCGCCCGAGCTGATCGAGCGGCTGCAGAACGTGCCGGGCGTTCGGACCGTCCTGCTGTCCCACCCGGTCGACGAGGCCGTGCCCGTGCACTCCGCCGACGGCGACAACACCGCCCGGCAGGTGGTGGACTGCCGCCCGCTGAACGCCGTCGTGCTGTACGGCCACTGCGCGCCCGGCGCGCAGACCGCCTACGTGCCGTCCCCCTGGTACGGCTGGGTCGACGAGACCGCCACCCAGTGGCCGACCGCGCCGTACACGGTCGAGCAGCTGGCCGGGCTCGGAGTGCTGAACGTGGTCGTCGACACCGACGGCTCGGCCGCCGCCGTCGAACAGGCCCGCACCATGGTGGACACCGCCTACTCGGCGCCCCGGCAGGCCCTGACGCTCTCCGAGGCCTTCAAGATGGCCGGCGCCGAGACGCACGCCTACCAGCAGCTGGCCGACGCGGTGATCCTCGCGACCTTCCCGATCGCGGGCTGCAGCCTGGCGGTGAGCCTGGCCGGATCACTGAGCGAACGCAAGCGGCCGTTCAGCCTGCTGCGCCTGACCGGCGTGTCGCTGGGCACGCTGCGCCGGGTGGTGGCGATGGAGTCGGTGGTGCCGCTGCTGGCGATGGCGGCGGTCGCGGTCGCCGTCGGGCTGCTCGCCGCCGACCTGTTCCTGCGCTCGCAGCTGCAGTACTCGCTGCACGCGCTGGGCGTCGGCTACTACGTGACGGTGGGCGCCGGCCTGACCGCCGCGCTGGCGATCATCGGGGCGACCCTGCCGCTGCTGCGGCGGATCACCGGACCGGAGACCGCCCGCAACGAGTGACCGCCCGCCGAAGGGGCCGTTCGGGTTCGGAGCATCCTCCGCCCGAACGGCCCTTGAGGTGTCGCCGGGCCCGGCGGCGCTGCCTAGCGTGGTCGGTGACCAGGAGTAGCGGTGCGGACACGCGCCGCCGCCCCCGCCCGACCCCCCTGGAGGTACGGCATGCGCCGAACGCGCACCGCCGCCGCTCTGCTCGGCACCACCGCACTGCTCGGCACCACCGCACTGCTCGCCCTGGCCGGCCCCGCGTCCGCCAAGGGCAGCCAGCCCGCCTGGGTCAGCCCGGCGCAGGCGCAGCCCGGCCAGTCCGTCGCGGTCAGCGTGAACTGCGCCGGCAGTTCGACGAAGTCCCTGACCGCGACCTCGCCGGTCTTCGCCGGCGGCTCGACCACGCTCAGCGTCGGCCCCGACGGCAAGTACTCCGGCACCGCGACCGTGATCTCCGCGAAGGAGATGGTCGACGCCGCCGCCAAGCGCGGCAGCGCCGGCGAGTCGTCCTGGGGCATCGACGGCAAGTGCCCGAACGGCGACACGTTCGTCGGCGCGGTCGCCGTCGGCGGCGCCGCGGCCGGCAGCGGCAGCACGTCCGGAACCGGAGGCACCGGCGGCACCGGCCGCGAGTGGGAGGGCAGCAGGCTCCCGCACGGCGGGGTGGAGACCGGGGTCGGCGGATCGGTCGGCATGGACACCGGGCGGCTGGCCGCCGGGGCCGCGCTGGTGACGGCGGGAGTGGCCGGGTTCTGGCTGCTGCGCCGCCGCGGGTCGGCCACCGGCCGGTCGCTCTGAGCGGCCCGCCGGTACGCGCCCACCGTACCCGGCAGGCTCCGCGTCCCCCGGAGACCACGGAGGGCGGCACCCACCGTCACGGTGGGGCCGCCCTCTTCCGCGTGCGTCAGACCGCCGGCGCCACGGCGGGCTGCGGGGCGGGGGAGTCGGTGCGCCGCAGGGTGCCGATGGTCAGCAGGTACTGGCCGACGATGTACGTCAGCATGATCAGGAAGCTGTGCATCGGCAGGTGCTTCCAGTGCGCGATGTCGGTGGCGATCAGCGTGTCGGACAGCAGGAACAGCGCACCGCCCACGCCCGCCCGCCAGTCGATCCGGGACGAGGTCAGCGCGGTGGCGGCCAGCAGCAGGCTGTAGCAGGCCATCGGGATCCGCATGCCGGCGTCCAGGTCCGGCAGCAGCAGGGTGATCAGCGTCGCCCAGACCACCGCGTAGCCGACCGCGAGGAGCGCGGTGCGGCGGCGGTCGGCGAGCGCGCCGAGCTTCACGAACATCGTCACGTAACAGGCGTGGCCGACCGCGAACGAGCCCATGCCGGCCAGGAACCCGCCGGTGCCGCCGACCTGAAGCAGGATGTCGCCGCCCGCGCCGAACAGCAGCGCCGGGATCAGCAGCCTCGGCGTCGAGGGCCGCGCCGACGCCCACACCCAGGCGGCCAGCAGCGGCATCAGCAGCGGCTTGGTGGAGTACCGCAGGATCGGCACGTCGGCGGCGATCGCCAGCAGGTGTGCGGCCGAGACGACGGCGAAGGCGATCAGCAGGGCCCGCGCGGTGCGCGGGTCATGGGCGGGGCTCATGCGGGGGCACTCTCCGGTGAGGCGGCAGGGGTCTCGGTACGCGGCGCGGGCTGCCAGCCCGGGCCCTTCGCCAGGTGGCGCAGCCGGTCTCCCCAGCTGGTGGCACGTGCGACGTCCCGAGCGATCGCCGCGTACTCGTGGGTGGCGACCTTCAACGGATTGTAGGTCGATATGTTCTTGGTCAGTCCGTACACCGGCTGCGCGGCCTCGGCCGCGAAGGAGCCGAACCAGCGGTCGAAGACGATCAGGATGCCGCCGAAGTTGCGGTCCAGGTAGCCGCCCTGCGAGGCGTGGTGCACCCGGTGGTGCGACGGCGTGTTGAACAGGTACTCGACCGGCCGGGGCAGCTTCCCGATCCGCTCGGTGTGGATCCAGAACTGGTACACCAGGTTCACCGAACTGCAGAACGCCACCGCCGCCGGGTGCACGCCCGCCAGGATCATCGGCACGTAGAACACCCAGCCGGTGACGGACGTCCAGGGCTGGCGCAGCGCCGTCGACAGGTTGTAGTGGCGGCTGGAGTGGTGCACCACGTGGCAGGCCCACAGCACGCGGATCACGTGGTGGCCGCGGTGCGACCAGTAGTAGACGAAGTCGTAGGCGAGCAGCATCAGCGGCACCGTCCACCACAGCACCGGCGCCCGAAGCGGCGTCAACTCGTACAGGAACGAGTAGATCGCCACGATCGGGATCTTCCACCCGGCGTCGAACAG
Organism: Kitasatospora sp. NPDC059795; assembly: GCF_042732175.1. Taxonomy (NCBI): domain Bacteria; kingdom Bacillati; phylum Actinomycetota; class Actinomycetes; order Kitasatosporales; family Streptomycetaceae; genus Kitasatospora; species Kitasatospora sp. NPDC059795. Next base: position 98,669 of record NZ_JBHWID010000003.1, on the reverse strand, counting down.
CAGCGAGCCCAGACCCATCGACAGGCTGGCCGCGGTGTCCTTCGCGGCGTAGCCCTGCTCGTCGTCGTCGGGGTGGAACCGGTAGGAGGCGATCTCCAGGACGGTGAGCAGCACAAAGGCCGGTATCGACCACAACACGACATCGGGCAGGTGAGGCATGCCCGGAACCATAAGGGACCCGGGCGGCGTGCGGAAGAGGTAGTTACCGGCGCGTACAGTCCGGTTCGGCGTCTAGGCTTGGGGACGACATGGAGCGGCAGGAAGCAGCCGCCGGCGCCCGAACGGCCACCGGCGGCACGGGGATCGGACGCACGGGCGGGGCGACACGCCTCGCGGCCGCCGCCCGGCCGTACCCGGCGGACGCCGGTACCGGAAGCGAACTCGCCGATTCCGCGCGGGAGTTGGCCGGGAGGTTCGCCGCCGCCGAGCCGGCCGGGGCGGACCTGCTGGCCTCCGCCGTGTTCGGCGCGTACGGCGCCCGACACCTCGGCGGCGCACCCCAGCAGGCCGAACCCGCACCCGGCACCAGCTGGTGGCACGGACCGAGCGTCCACCACACCACCTCCCCGCTGTTCCGGCCCCTCGGCTACCGCCGGATACGGCGCGAAGGCCCCGCACTGCCCGCCCCCCGCCCCACCGGCGGCGGCCGGCACCGCAAACCCGAACGCCCCACCACCGAACTGCGCATCGCCGCCCGGCTGCTGCTCACCCACCCGCTGGTCACCGCCGACGGCCCGCACGGCGCGTCCCTCCCGCTGATCCGCCGTCACGCCGTCACCCTCGCCGAACGCTTCCACACCCTGCTCGGCTACCGGCTCACCCTCGGCCCCGCCCACGCCCGCCTGCACAAGGCCGCCCTCCCCGGCCGCGGCCTGCCCGGCCTCGACCCCGCCGGATACGCCGCCCTCGTCCGCGCGCTCGGCGAGATCGGCCGCGGCGCACGGCCGGACGCCGTGCCCGACGCCGTACGGGCCGTGCTCGACCGGTGGCAGCCGACCCCCGAACTCGCCGCCGACCTGCTCACCGCACCCGAACTGCCGCCCGCCGGACCCGCATCGACCGTCCGCCGACTGCTCGCCGAAACCCCCGTGGTGCTCCTCGACGACCTCGCGCCCGCCGAGCGCGACCACCTGCGCGACGCCGCCCCCGCAGAGACGGAACGATTCGCCGACGTGCTCGGCCTCACCGCCGAGATCCGCGCCGAAGGCATCGCCCTGCTCGACCCCGCCGACGAACTCACCGACCTCGCCCTCCCCGGCACCGGCACCCTCGCCCAGGCCGCGCTGCTCCTCGCCGAACGCCTGGCCGAGGACCTCCGCCCCGTCGACACCGAGAGCGCCCCGCCCGCCGTGCTGATCCCCGACGCCCTCATCGACGGCACCCTCGGCGACATCACCGACGACTACGGCATGAGCGCCGGATGGGACGCGGGCTACCTCGCCGACCTCGCCGCGTTCCGCCGCGACGCGCTCGACCTGCTCCACCGCATGGGGCTCGCCGCCCCGGCCGGCCGCAACTGGCTGCTGCGCGCCCCCGCCGCCCGCTACGCCCCCCGCGCCGAACTCCAGCCCGCCCCGGGCTCCGGCCGCCACTCCCGCCCCCGGGGCAGGGACCGCCAGGCGGTGTGAGCGCGGACGCCCGGCGGTGACCCGCGGTCAGAGCGTCAGCGGGCGGACGTGTTCGGCGACCGGCCGGAACTCCTGGACGGTGCTGTCGTACTGGACGCGCTGGCCCTGGTGGAGGAAACGGTCGTCCTCGGCGGCCAGGACGGAGTCGTAGTAGACGGCGACGTCGGGGCCGCCGTCGTCCGGGGCGATGTAGCCGTAGGCGTGGCGGGTGTCGAACCAGCGGACGGTGCCGGTCTCCATGGCGGGGCTCCCTTCGGGCCGGTCACCCTCAGTATCGGATGCGGCCCGGGAGCCCACCACTCGTTCGGAGCAGCGTCAGCGCTGCGCGGCGCTCACCGCGGGCGTCCGATGGCCGACGGTCTCCACGGTGGCGGCGACGCCGAACGAACCGAGGACGACGGAGGCCGCGACGGCGGCGCAGGCGAGCAGTCGGCGGTGCCGCTTGGGCAGCGGGAAGGCCGAGGCAGTGCTGGCGTTCATGACAGGGAGCCTGACAGTGCGGCGTTACGCGGTCACGAAACGCGGGTGAAATCCGGAAGGGATCTCGGCGTCGGAACCTCCACCGCCGGATCGCCGCAGGTCGGACGGGCAGTCGTGGGTGTGCGCAGCAGACGTGGCAGGAACGAGGCCAGCACCTGCTGGGCCGCGCCGTAGAAGAAGATCGGCAGCAGCACCGCCGGGTGCCCGCCGAACTGGGAGCCGGCCAGGGCGGCCGCCGCGCTGGTGTTGTTCAGACCGGAGGCGAGGGTGAGCGTGGTGCGGGCGGCCGGCGCGGCGGGGGAGCGGCGGGTGGCCAACCAGCCCGCCAGGAACGGCCCCGCGCAGACCAGCGCCCCGCACCCGGCGGCCACCGCGACCAGCCGGGGCTCGGGCCGCAGCACGATCTCCCGGGCCACGCCCGCCGCGTTCAGGTACGTCAGGGCGAGCGCGTTCAGCAGGCCCAGCAGCCGGAGCCGGGGGAGCAGCGCGGCGCGCAGCCGGCCGCGCAACGGGCGGCGGGTGACGCGGCGGGCCAGCAGGCCCGCCAGGCAGGGCAGCGCCACCCACAGCGCCATGAACCGGCAGGTGGCGTCGGAGTGGGCGAGCGCGTCCAGCACCCGGCGCGGGCCGCCGCTCTCCGGTTCCTCGGCGAGGGCGAGTCCGAGCGGGGTGGTGAGCGGGCTGAGCAGCGTCGTGGTGAGGACCAGGCCGAGGCCCAGCGGCGCGTCCCCGCCGACCCGGGCGCCCCAGGTCTGCGCGGCGCCGGCCACCGGCATCGCGGCGGTCAGCGCCAGCCCCACCACCAGCCAGCGCGCCTCCCGGGCGTCCGGCCAGCACCCGGCGGCGGCCCGCTCCGCGCCGAGCAGCACCACCGCCCGCAGCACCAGCGCCACCCCCAGGCCGGTCAGCAGCAGCCCCGGCCGCAGCAGCGCCCGCCCGACGTCCGCCGCCCGGGTCTCGAACCCGCCGATGAACATCGCCGCGACCAGCATCAGCATCGGCACCGTCACCCCCGCCGCCCGGCAGTGCCGGATCTCCCCCGCCGCCCCCGGCAGCACCGCGCCCAGCAGGCAGGCGGCGAGGGTGGCGGCGGCCAGACGGCGCCGCAGGGCGCGGTCGAGGGCGGTGCAGAGCGGACGCATGGGCGGACGGGCTTCCGGGCGGACGGGCTTTCGGGCGGACGGGCTTTCGGGCGGACGGGCTTTCGGGCGGACGGGCTTTCGGGGGAGCGCGGGGGGAGTGCCGACGGCGGCGCGTCCTCGGGCTGGGCGCGTGCGGGTACGGCGGGGAGGCGGGCCGTCGGGGCGGCTCCCGGCGGGCGCGGGCGGATGACGGCCGCCCGGCCGCCGTGCGGCGTGGAGACCGACCCGGATCAGCCTGCCACCGCCCCGGGGCGGCCTTGACCATGACGAACTCTTGGTAAAGGCGGGCGAGTTGCCGCCTCGCCCAGTCGCCGCACGGGGACCGGCCCGTCGGGGCGGGCCGTGGCGGCGGGCCCGTTTCACTCCTGCGGGCGAGACCGCCCGGGGTACTCCTCGCCGACCGCCGTGCCGAGCGCGTCCCGCAGCCCGTGCGCCGGGTGCATGCGGGACGGCCCGGCCGCCGGGTCGGCGCGCAGTTCGCGGACCAGCGCCACGCACAGCGCCAGCATCACCAGGACGAACGGCAGCGCGACCAGGATGGTGGCGTTCTGCAGCGCCGTCAGCCCGCCCGCCAGCAGCAGCGCCGCCGCGACCGCCGCCATCAGCGCGCCCCACACCACCACCAGCCAGGTCCGCGGGTGCAGCGCGCCGCCCGAGGAGAGCGAACCCAGCACCAGCGAGGCGGAGTCCGCCGAGGTGATGAAGTACAGCATCACCAGCAGCACCGCGATCACGCTGGTCAGCGAGCCCAGCGGCAGCGCCTTCAGCATCTCGAACAGCCCGGCGTCCGCGCCCTGCGGAATGGTCGCGACCAGGTCGGCCGCGCCGGTGGACTGCAACCGGATCGCCGAGGCGCCCATCACCACGAACCAGACCGTGGTCGCCCCGCTGGGCACCAGCAGCACGCCGACCAGGAACTGGCGCACCGTCCGGCCGCGCGAGATCCGGGCGATGAACGTGCCGACGAACGGCGCCCAGGACAGCCACCACGCCCAGTAGAAGATCGTCCAGGAGCCCAGCCAGTCCTCGTTGGTGAACGCCCCGGTCTGGGTGGCCAGCACCGCCAGGTCGGAGAGGTAGCCGCCGACCGTGGACGGCAGCGCGTCCAGCACGAACACCGTCGGGCCCACCACGAACACGAACGCCATCAGCGCCGCCGCCAGCAGCACGCTGGCCGTGGACAGCCACTTCACGCCCCGGTGCACCCCCGACATCGCGGACAGCACGAACGCGCCGCCGAGCGCCGCGATCACCACCAGCTCCACGCCCTGGGTGGCCCGGACGTCCGTCACGTACCCGAGACCGCCCGCCACCTGGATCGCGCCCAGGCCCAGGCTGGTCGCCGAACCGAACACCGTCGCGAACACCGCCAGCAGGTCGATCACCCGGCCCGCCCAGCCGTGCGCCCGGCGCTCGCCCAGCAGCGGCACGAACGCCTCCGACATCCGGTTGCCCCGGCCCTTGCGGAACGTCGTGTACGCCAGCGCCAGACCGCCCACCGCGTAGATCGCCCACGGGTGCAGCGTCCAGTGGAACAGCGAGAACTCCAGCGCCCGCTGCGCCGCCGCCGGGGTCTGCGGCGCGATGTCCGAGCCGGGCTGCGGCTGCGCGTACAGCTGGAGGGGCTCGCCGACGCCGTAGAACAGCAGGCCGATGCCCATGCCGGCGCTGAACATCATCGCCACCCAGGCCAGCGTGGAGAACTCCGGCTCCTCGCCGTCCCGGCCGAGCGGAATCCGGCCGAACCGGCTCACCGCGAGCACCACCGCCAGCACCAGGAACACGTCCGCGGCGACCACGAACAGCCAGCCGAAGGAGTGCAGCACCCAGGACAGCGCGGTGCCCGACGTCCGACTCAACGAGTCCTCCGCGAACACCCCCCAGGCGACCACCGCCAGCACGGCGACCGCGCCGACGCCGAACACCACCCGGTCCAACGGGAAGGCGTCCGGCGACGCGGGCTGACGGTCGGTCGAAGGCTCCGAAGGTGTGGACATATGAGGCACTATGTCCACACCTGCCGGTTTCGGGGTAGGCGGCACGCCGAGAGCCGGCCGGGCGTCAGGGCATCGGCGCCGGCGGCTCGTACGGGCCCAGCACCAGCCGGACCATCTCCTCCAGCCGGGTGCGGGCGTCGTCCAGGGTGGACCGGCCGGTCACCCAGGCCGTCAACTCGCCCTGCCAGGCGTGCCCCACCATGTGCCGCACCAACTCCCCGGACGCCGACGGCACCTCCGCCAGCACCGCGCCCAGCGCCGCCCGGTCCGCCCGCGCCAGCCCCTGGAGGGCCTCGCTGGCGAACGGGTCGGTGGACGTCGCCACCGCCACCCGCAGCCGGGCCAGTTCGGGCTGCCGCTGGTACGCCCGCATGCCCCGGCGCACGAACCGCACCGCCCGCTCGGTCGGCGAGGCACTGCGCCCCGCCCCCACCTCGCCCACCAGATCGGCGAGCAGCAGCCGGTGCCAGTCCGCCATCGCCGCGGCCAGCAGATGATCCTTGGAGGAGAAGTACCGGTAGGCGGTACCCAGGGCCACTCCCGAACGCTCCGACACCTGCTTCATCTGGAGCCGCTCCACGCCGATCTCGGTCACCAGAGCCAGGGCGGCGGACAGGAGGGAGCCGCGGCGTTCGAGCTGACGGGGGGACATCGCCTCCACCGGACGAGGTGACAGGTCAACCTTGGTCACCCGAACCATGATACGGGGCAGCCCCGCGCCGCGGTATGACGCGACAGGTCACCGGTCAGTGACGGTCACGAACGGTGTGCTCAGGGCGACTTCGGCGCGGCCGGCGGTTTCGGCCGCAGCTCGCGCAGCAGCGTCTCCTGCACCGCCGACGCCACCAGCGCCCCGTCCCGGTCGTAGAACTCGCCCATCGCCAGCCCCCGGCCGTCCGACGCGGACGGGCTGCGCTGCGCGAACAGCAGCCACTCGTCGGCGCGGAACGGGCGGTGGAACCACATCGCGTGGTCCAGCGAGGCCAGCGCCACCCGCGACTGGGCCACCCGGTGCACCCGGTGCGGCTGAAGGTGCAGCGCGGTGGTCGAGGCCAACGTCAGGTCGGAGAGGTAGGTCAGCGCGCACACCTGTAGCAGCGGGTCGTCCGCCGGCAGCCGGGCGTCCGTCCTCAGCCAGACGAACTGCTGCGGGACGCCCGGCAGTTCGGGCGGCAGGCCCGGGGCGTCGGCCGGGACGAAACGCATCCGCAGGGCGCGGAAGATCGCCGACTGCCGGTACTCCTCCGGGGCGTCGCGCTGCCAGGCGACATACGGGTCCGGCAGCTCCTCCGGGCCCGGCACCGGCGGCATGGTGCGCTGGCGGTCGCCCGAGGACTCCGGGCGCTTGAACGACGCCGACATGGTGAAGATCACCTCGCCGCGCTGGACCGCCGTCACCCGCCGGGTCGCGTACGCATTCCCGTCCCGGGCCCGATCCACCTGGTAGACGATCGGCCGGCGCGGATCTCCCGGCCGCAGGAAGTAGCCGTGCAGGCTGTGCACCCGCCGGGCCTCCTCCACCGTCCGGCCCGCCGAGGTCAGCGCCTGCGCCGCCACCTGCCCGCCGAACGCCCGCAGCGGCGCACCCGCGTGACAGACGCCACGGAACAGGTTCTCGTCCAGCTCCTCGATGGCGAGCAGCTCGCCGAAGGAGGGCAGGGCAGGGGCGGTAATCGGCGGCAGGGAGGCGGGTGCGGTCACGCGGCACATGCTAGAACACGTTGCAGTGCCGGGCGGGTGTGGAACGGGTCACGTCGGCTGTCGGCGGCGGTCGCCGCCGGCGGTGGCGGCGGGCGGGGCGTCGTCCGGGAACACGGCGGCGGGGTTTTGGAACGGTCGTTCTTGACTGGTCGTTCTCGAATCCGTAGGGTCGTGGTCATGGGAAGACCACGCGCCTTCGACGAGGCCGAGGCCGTTCGGGCTGCCGCTGCGCTGTTCGCGGAGCGGGGGTACGACGGGACGTCGGTCGATGATCTGGTGCAGGGCCTCGGGGTGCACCGGGGCAGTCTGTACAAGGTGTTCGGCAGCAAGCGGGGGCTGTATCTCGCCGCGCTGCGGCACCACTTGGACGACGAGGTGCTGCCGACCGTGGCGGCGCTGACCGTCACCAGCGGGCCGGCCGAGGCGCTCGCGCAGGCGGCGGCCGGGTTCGACGGCGGGACGTCGGGCGGGCTGCTGCTGTCCGCGGCGGTCGGACAGGCGGCGACCGATCCGGACGTCGCGGCGCTGGTCGCCGAGGCGCTGGGCGCACTGGAGCGGGCGCTCGCGACGGTGCTCCGGGAGCCCGTCGGCAGCCCGCTGGTCGAGGCGCTCGGTGCGAGCGTCCTCGGACTGCGGCTGCGCGACCGGGCGTTCGGCCCCGAGACGTCCGCGCCGGCCGTGCTCGCACTGGCCGCCCGGCTGGCCGGCTGACCGGCCGTCACACACACAAGCACAAGGGAGGGTTCACCGACATGGCTCGACTGACTGTCGACAACGGAACGCTGGTCGTGGAGATCGAGGGCCTGGACAAGCTCTGGGCGATCAAGAGCCGGATCGAGATACCGCTGGCCAACGTCCGCGGCGCGACCGCCGATCCGGGCGTCGCCTCGGAGCCCAAGGGGATCAGGGTGGGCGGCACCCAGTGGCCCGGGCTGATCACCGCCGGCCGGTTCCGCCGCCACGGCGAGCTGGTGTTCTGGGACGTGAAGAACCCGGCGAAGGCCGTGGTGATCGAACTCGCGGACGAGCGCTACGCCCGGGTGATCGTCGAGGTGGAGGACCCGCGGGCCGCAGTGGCCCTGGTGGAGGGCGCACTGCGGCACTGACGGCCGTCAGCGCTGCGGGACTTCGCCGTCCTGGCCGGGTGACCGCTCGGCCGGGGCGGCGACGTTCGGCCGGGCGGCTCCCGGCTCGCTGCCCGGCCCGGCGCCCGGCTTGGCGACGTCGGGCCCGGCGGCGGCGTCCGGTCCGGCCGCGGCCGGCGGGGCGTCCGGGCGGGGCGGGGCGCCGGTGAGGGCGGCGGGGGTGTCGGGGACGGCGGTGGTGGGCGGGTTGAGCGCCTCGGGGACGAGGACGTCCGCGCCGGCGGGGGTGGCCGCGACGGCGCGCCACCAGAGTTTGACGGGCGGCGGGTCGGCCGGTTCGAAGGGCTTGCCGGGACGGGGCATCGCGAGCGTGACGCCGGCCGCGTTCGCGGCGGCGACCGTCCGTTCGGCGGGCTCCTCCCACGGGTGCGGGGCGAGGTCGAAGGTGCCCCAGTGCATCGGGAGCATCACCTTCCCGCCCAGGTCGCGGTGGGCCTGCACGGCCTCCTCGGGCGTCAGGTGGACCTGCGGCCAGTGCTCGGAGTACGCGCCGACCTGCATCATGGTGGCGTCGAACGCCCCGAAGCGGCGGCCGATGTCGGTGAAGCCCGGGAACCAGCCGGTGTCGCCGCTGTGGAACAGCCGGTGGCGTCTGCCCTCGACCACCCAGGACGACCAGAGGAACTTGCCGGTGGGCCGAGGTCCGCGCGAGCAGTAGTGGCGGGCGGGGGTGGCCGTCAGCCGCAGGCCGTCGAGTTCGACGGACTCCCACCAGTCGAGGTCGACGATCCGGTACGGCTCGACGCCCCAGTGCTCCAGGTGCGCGCCGATGCCCAGCGGCACCGCGAACACCGCGTCGCCGGCGGCCAGCGTGCGGACGGTGGCCATGTCCAGGTGGTCGTAGTGGTCGTGGGAGATCACCACGACGTCCACCGGCCCGAGTTCGGCCAGTGGCAGCGGCACCGGGTGCAGCCGCTTCGGGCCGATCCAGCCGAACGGCGAGACGCGCTCGCTCCACACCGGGTCGAACAGCACCCGCACGCCGTCCAGTTCGGCCAGCACGGTGGCGTGCCCGAGCCAGGTCAGCCGCAGCCCGGACTCGGGCGGGGCGGCCAACTCGACCGGCAGCAGCCGGTGCACGGGCACCGCGGCGGCGGGGGAGCGGCGGTCGCCGTCCGCGGCCAGCCGGGTGCGCATCAGCGCCAGCGGGGTGTACCCGTACGCGAGGGGGCGGGTCGGCACCGGGTTGCGGAACGAACCGTCCACGAAATGCGGCGAGTTGAGCACCTTGTTCCAGCGGCCGCCGCGCGGGTCGGCGCCGAACGCGTCGGTGCGCATCCGGTGCCAGCTCTCCCGCGGCAGCGTCCGGTACGAGCGCTTCGCGTCGCGCAGCGCGAGCCCGGCCTCGGCGGCCAACTCACCGGCGCGGAACAGCCAGGAGACAGGACGGGACAAGGCACCTCCACGGTCGAACGCCCGAACGGTGGCGTGCCGGGACCGCGGGACGCGGGGAGCGCCCCGCACGGGTCGACGGCAGGCCGGACGGCGCCGTCCGAACAGCCGGGGGGCTCCCGGTACGGACAGCGCATTTCAAACCCGGACATTACCTGCCAAATATCCAAGATCAGTCGAACGGGCTCGCGGCGCGCCGTTCGAACCAACGCGAACGGACCGCCCCGGAAACCCGGGACGGTCCGTGCGGAGGAGGAGGAGGTCAGGCGGCCGGATCGGCGGCCGGGTAGAAGCGGGTGATGGCCTCGGCGACGCAGTGCGGCTTGGCGCTCGCCTCGCTGGAGATGGTGAAGCGGACCACCGCCTGCACCCCGCCCGGCACCTCGTCGGCCGACAGCAGCACCGCCGTCGCCCGCACCGGCGTGCCCACCGGCAGCGGGGCCGGGAAACGGACCTTGTCCGAGCCGTAGTTGAGGGCCATCGCGATGCCCGCCACGTCGTAGCACTCCTTCGCCAGCACCGGCAGCAGCGACAGCGTCAGGTAGCCGTGCGCGATCGTCCCGCCGAACGGCGAGTCCTTGGCGCGCTCCGGGTCGACGTGGATCCACTGGTGGTCGCCGGTCGCCTCGGCGAACAGGTTCACCCGCTCCTGGTCGACGGTGTGCCACTGGCTGGTACCGAGTTCGGCACCGACCGCGGCGGTCAGGTCGGCGAGCGAGGCGAAGGTCGTCACGGGGCGCTCCACAGGTGCGACGGGGCAGGGGACGGCCCGGCGGGCCGCCCCGCAGAGTATGCCTACTCGCCGGTCACCTGTCAGCGGCGTCCCGTCGGAACGCGGTATCCGGCGGCGGGACGCGGTATCCGGCGGTGGGACGCGGTATCCGACGGCGGAACGGGGGGTCAGAGCGAGGCGTCGGGCATCAGGCGGCGGCCGGAGACCAGCTCCGGGGTGATCGCCACGTACTCCGGGCCCGGCTCCGGGATCCACGGACGCAGGCCGTCCTCCTCCAGCGCGGCCCGCTCCTCGGCGTCGCGCACCACCTCGGCCCGCCCGTGCACCAGCACGCTCCAGCCGCAGCGGCCCGCCGGGTCGAAATCGTCCACCTGGAACGCCGCCACCGTCCCGTCCAGCGCCCGCGCCACCCGGGTGCCGGTGCGCAGCGCCAGGATCAGCCGCCCGTCCGCGGCCAGCCGGAACGCCACCGGCAGCACCGCCGGCAGCGCGTGCTCGGTGTACACCACACGCCCCAGCGGCACGGCGCCGAGCAGGCGCAGGCACTCGGCCTCGCTCAGGGTCTCCACCCGGTCGTCTCGGTCCATGAGGTCGATGGTGCCCCGCCCGACCTGCGGCCGAACAGGGCCCATGGTCCCTGAGCTGGGGCTCATCGGGCCGAATTCGGCGCGCGGCGGCACCGCTCGGCGATACCTTGGCTGCGGCCGCGGCACCAGTGGCCCGGCGCGGCAGGCAGAGGGGGCGGTACACGGTGAGCGGTGGCATCGAACTGGTGGTGATCGGCGCGGACGGCGGCCCCGAACGCGGCCACGGCGGCTCCGCCCGCGTCGCCGACGGCGCCCGCACGCTCGCCGCGGCCCTGCCCGGCCGCACCTTCGACGCCGGCACCCGGGGCAGCAACGTGACCGTGCCGCCCGCCGGCGGCGACGCCAACGTCCTGCTCACCGCGCTGCGCGAGGCCGCCGCCCGTCCCGCCCGGTGGCTGGTGGTGTGTCTGCTCGGCCAGCTGATCGCCGACCCGCGCGGCCGCCGGGTCGCGCTGGTCACCGCGGGCTCGACCCCCGACAACGCCTACCGGCGCGGCCTCGCCTGGGACTGGATCACCAGCGCCATGGTCCACGGCGAGCAGGAGGAGACCCTGCTGATCGTCGACGCCGTCGCCGACCGCGACACCTGGACGGCGCTGCTGCGCGAGGACGGCGCGGGCGAACTGCTCACCCACTCCCGGGTGCCGCTGTGGGGCCGGATCGGCCGCTGGAACGCGGGCCGGCGGGGGCGCGACGGCGTCCTGCCCGGCGCGGAGGGCTCGTTCAGCTGGGCGCTCGGCCGGGTGCTGGAGCACGGCGTGCCCGGCGCGCCCGCCGCCGTCGGACCGCTCGACCTGCAGCCCGCCGTCGAGGGCCAACTCGGCTGGGGCGAACCGGCCGCGGCCGGCGAGGCCAGACTCCTGGTGCCGCGTGACGGCGGGAGACTCCTGATGCGCAATCGGGCCGCCGTGCGGGGAGCACTCGCCGGACTGCCGCTTTCCGATGAACTTTTGGCAGTTCTGTGGCGAGAAAGCACCCCAACCGATCCGCCTTCCGCGTAAGGTCAGGACGCCCCGGGTGTTGCCGTACCGGGGCGGGTTGGCGAAGAATCGACCTCCGAGCGACCCGGAATCACCACAGGGGACGGCAGACGAGATCCGCGGTCCGGACCCGCCACAGGTTCGGCCGCGACAAGGTGGGGCTATGCGGCAGCGCGGAACTCTGGTGCGCCCTAAGGCGGTTGGGATCAGCGGGCTGCTTCTGCCATTCCTCCTCACCGCCCTGACGGCATGCGGCGCGACCGAAAAAGGCTCCGCCGACCGCCTCGGCACCCCCGCCTCCGGACTTCCCCGCGCGAGCGCCGGCCCCACCGGGAACGACGACCCGCAACGCAGCCCCGTCCCCGACCAGGGCACCCAAGGACTGGACGCGCACAACGCGGTGACGTCCTATCAGTCCTGGTGGGACGTCCGCGCCGAGGTGTTCCAGCGATCGAATTCGGACGGAACCTCGCTCAACCAGTACGCCACCGGAAACGCGCTCGGCGAAGCCCTGCTTTCGCTCAACCGCCTGCACGACGCCAAACTCGTGATGACCGGCCGCCCGAAGACCTCGCCGCTCCTCAAAAGCCTTGACCTGAACGCGAAACCGCCCGTCGCGACCGTCGAGGACTGCCTCGACGTCACCGACTGGCACCAGGTGGACGCCACCACCCACGAGATCAAGGACCCGCCCCAGCGGCTGTCCCGCTATCCCGCGACCGCCGTCCTGAAGAAATACGGAAACCGCTGGCTGATCGCCGACTTCACCCGTGAGGTGACCAAGACATGCTGAACTCCGCCCGGCGCGCCGCCCTCTGTGTACTGACCGGAATCGGATTGACGGCCGGCGCCGTTCCGTCCGCGAGCGCCGACGTCGTCGGCCCCTGCGGCGACACCACCATCTGCGCGGGCCACAGCTGGACCGCCACCGCGCAGCCTCCCGGCTCCGGGGGCGGCGGCGGGGGCGGTGACTCCGGCTCCGACGCGTGCAGTTGGAACGGGGAGACGGTGCCCTGCTGGCGCGACGACCTCGGCTGGTTCTCCGAGGGCTGCTACTACCGGCTGGCCAGCCCGCAGCCGCTGGAGTCCGAGGACGTCTGGGACGGCAAGACCAGTAAGGACGGCGCGATCTACGACCGGGCCTGCCTCGGCAACGAGGCGCCCGGCGCGGTGTTCCTGTCCAGCCCGCCCGCCGGCATGCGGCCCCGGACGCCCCGGCAGCTGGCCTTCGACGCCCTCGGCAAGATCGAGATCGGCCTGCGCGAACTGCACGTCGCCCCGAAGACCGACGCCGTGGTCGGCTCCCCGGTGTGGCTCTGGTTCGACCCCGCGAGGGACTTCACCGGCCCGCTCAGCGGCACCGTCCACGCCCCCGACTACGACGTCACCACCACCGTCACCCTCAAGCAGGTCATCTGGCACGTGGACGACGGCCCGGCGGGCCAGGGCCGCGTCACCGACGTCGTCTGCGACGACGCCGGAACGCCGTTCACCGCAGGCGGCACGCCCAGTTGCAGCCACACCTTCACCGCCAGCTCCGCGAAGATGAACGACCACGCCTACACCGTGACCGTCAGCCTGCTGTGGCGGGTCACCGCCCACACCTCGACCAACGTCGACATCAACATGGCGGACTTCACCTGGCGCACCGACCTCGACAAGCCGGTCCTGCGCATCCCGGTCAACGAGGTCCAGGTGCTGAACTGACCGGCCGGCGGCCGGAGATCCGGCCGCCGCACCCGAACTGACGTTCCATCACGAGTGAGAGGCCGCGAAGCGGTGGAGAACCGAAGCATGCCGACCCCGCCGCGCCGCCTCGGGGCGCGTCGGCGCAGGCCCGCCGTGCTGGCCATGGCCGCCGCACTGATCGCCGCCGGCGGACTGGGCGGCGCCGTGCTGTACAACAGCAGCGGCCAGCGGATCGCCGTCCTGGCGCTGGCCCGCGACGTCCCGATGGGCCAGGTCATCGGCAACGACGACCTGGTGATCGCGCACATCGCCGGCGACCCCGCGCTGCACCCGCTGGACGCCCGCGACCTCGAACACACCGTCGGCCTGCGCGCCACCACCGACCTCAAGCGCGGCGCCCTGCTGGTCAAGTCCGACCTGACCAGCGACCCCGCCACCCAGCCCGGCCAGCAGATCGTCGGCCTCGCCGCCAAACGCTCCCAACTGCCCGCCACCCGGCTGCAACCCGGCCTCCAGGTGCTGGTCGTCTACACCCCCGACAGCACCAAGGCCGACGGCACCACCCGCACCCCCGAGACCATGGCCGCCACCGTCTCCGGCGTCGGCCGCACCGACACCGACGGCACCACCGTCGTCGACGTCGCCGTCGGCCCCACCGACGGGCCCCGACTCGCCGCCTGGGTGGCCGGCGGCAAGTTCCAGGTGATCCTCGCGCCCCGAAACGCCGGGGGCTCCTGATGACCGTGGTGGCCGTACTCGGCGGGCCGGGGGCGCCCGGGGCCACCAGCAGCGCCCTCGCCCTGCTGCTGTCCTGGCCGCTGCGCCCGGGCCGCCGGGTGCTGCTCGCCGAGTGCGACCCCGACGGCGGCGCGATCCTGGCCGGCGCCCTCGAAGGCCGCGTCGAAGCCGTCTACGGACTGCGCAACCTCGCCGTCGCCGACCGGCGCGGACTGCTCGCCCAGACCCTGTGGGAACAACTCCTCGACGTCTCCCCGCAGGGCACCGGCGAACGCCTGCTGCTGCCCGGACTCACCGACCCCACCCAGGCCCCCGGCCTCGCCTACACCTGGGAACCCCTGGTGGAGGCGCTGCGCGCGCTCGAACCCGACGGCTACGACGTCATCCTCGACCTCGGCCGCTCCGGCGCCAACGGCCCGATGGCCGTGCTCACCCGGCGCGCCGACGTGGTCGCCGCGACCGTCCGCACCACCCTGCGCGGACTCTCCGCCGCCCGGCCCCGGCTGGCCGCGCTCCGCGAGGACCTCGACACCAACGGCACCGGCGCCGACAGCCTCGGACTGCTGCTGGTCGCCGAAGGCCCCTACCCCGACCACGAGGTCTCCCGGCAGTTCCAACTCCCCGTCCTCGGCAGCCTCGCGCACGCCCCGCGCACCGCCCGGGTGCTCTCCGACGGCGGCGACACCACCGACCGGCGGTTCATCCGCTCCGAGCTGATGCGCACCGCACGGACCACCGCCGACCGCGTCCAGCAGCTCGCCGACGGCCGCCGCCGACGCCTCGGCCCGCAGACCCAGCCGGCCCCGCAGGCCCGGCAACTCCCGCCGCAGCAGCCCCGGCCGCACCAGGCGCCCGCCCCGCACCAGCCCGTGAACCAACAGGCCGTACCCTCGCAGCAGATGACGCAGCAACAGATGACGCCACCGCAGGCCACGCCGCCCGCAGCCCCGTTCGCGCCGCCGCCCCCGCCGTACCAGCAGCCGCCGCACGGGCAACAGCCGTTCGCCGCCGGGCCGGTGGGCGGACGGACGCCCCAGCCGTACCCGCCCCAGCCGCACCCTCCGCAGCCGTACCCGCCGCAGGACCGGCCCCAGCAGCCCTACCCGCCGCAGGCGTACCCGCAGCAGCCCGGGCCCGTCCCGCCGCCGCAGCAGGTGCACCGGCCGCAGCCCGGCGGGCAGTTCACCGGGGAGTGGCCGATCCGGGTGGACAGCCCGCCGCAGATCTCGTACACCGCGCCGTACATCGCGCCGCCCGTGGCGCCGCAGCCGCCCGCGCCCGCGCCGTTCCCCGCGCCGCTCCCCGGGCCGTTCCCCGGACAGGACGACGGGCCCGCCGACGGGACGGGGGAGGTGCACCGTGCGCGCTAACCCGTACCAGGGCCCGCCGCCGCCCGGCCCGTACGTCAACGGGCAGGTGGTGTACGGCGGTTCGCCGGACGCCGCCGGCCTGCCGTGGGCCGCGCCCGTGGTGCCCGCACCCGTCCCCGCCGGCCCGGTGGCGCCCGTGCCCGCCGCCGTGCCCGTGCCCGCGCTCGCGCTCGCCGCCGCCGGCGCGGCGCCCGCGATGGACACCCAGGTCGCCCGGGAGCTGAAGCGCCAGGTCGCCGCCGAACTGCACCAGCAGCTGTCCCGGCTGAACGAGGCGTCCGGCACCGAGGCCGACCGCGCCACCCGCCGCCAGCGCGGCCGCGCCCTGATCGAGGAGGCCGTCGCCCGCTGGTCCGACGCCTACGCGCAGACCCACGGCATCCCGCCCACCCGCGACCAGGACCGGGCCCTCGCCGAAGCCGTCTACGACCTGCTGTTCCGCGCCGGACGCCTCCAGCCCTACCTGGACGACCCGGAGATCGAGAACATCCTGATCAACGGCTGCGACGACGTCTGGGTCTCCCGCGTCCACCAGCCGCTGCGGCAGGTCCCGCCGGTCGCCGACTCCGACGAGGAACTGATCGAACTCCTCCAGGACCTCGCCCGCCAGCACGGCGGCGGCGAACGCAGCCTCTCCACCGCCAGCCCGATGCTCGCGCTGCGCCTGGAGGGCGGCATGCGGCTTCAGGCGATGACCGAGGTCACCCCCCGCCCGTACGTGGCGATCCGCCGCCACCGGGTGGCCAGCGCCAACCTCCGCGACCTCGTCCAACTCGGCACCGTGGACACCACCTTGGCCGCGTTCCTGGCCGCCGCCATCCGGGCCCGGAAGAACGTCATGATCACCGGCACCCAGGGCGTCGGCAAGACCAGCCTGCTGCGCGCGATGGCCGCCGAGATCCCCCCGGACGAGCGGATCGGCACCCTGGAGTCCGAGTTCGAACTGTGGCTGCACACCCTCGGCCACCTCCGCCAGGTCGTGCCCATGGAAGCCCGCGAGGGCAACGGCGAACGCGTCGACGGCCGCCTCGCCGGCGAGCTGACCATCGGCGAACTCATCCCCGCCGCACTGCGCATGACGCTGTCGCGGATCATCGTCGGCGAAGTCCGCTCCGGCGAGGTCGTGCCGATGCTGCGCGTCATGACCAACGGCGAGGGCGGCTCCATGTGCACCCTGCACGCCCGCGGCCCGCACATGGTCGTCGACCGGATCGCCGAACTCTGCCTCGAGTACGGCTCCCACATGACCGACAGCCTGGCCTACCGGCTCACCGCCAACGCCATCGACTTCATCGTGCACGTCACCATGGTCGACGAGACCGCCGTCGGCGGCCGCCGCCACCGCTTCGTCTCGCACGTCCTGGAAGTCGCCGGCCTCGGCGAATCCGGACGGCCCGCGATGAACACCGTCTTCGGGCCGCGCCCGGAACTCGGCGAGGTACGGGCCGTCCCCGTCACCCCGCCGCACAGCCTGGACGACCTGCGCCGGGCCGGCTTCGACGCAGGACTGCTCGCCTCCCCCTACGGGACCTGGGGCGCGCCGCTCAACCTGCGGATCGGGGGGATGCGCTGATGCTCCTGTACGTCCTGTGCGGACTGGCCGCCGCCGGCGGACTGGTGGCCCTGGTCACCGGCCTCGTCGGACGGCGCGACGACCCCGAGGAACGGGCCAACCCGCTCGAAGGGCGCCTGCACACCCTCTGGTACGGCGCGCCCGGCACCGCCTCGCCCGGCATCGCCCGACTGCGCCGCGTCCAACTCGCGCTCGCCCTGCTCGGCGGCCCCGCCGGCTGGCTGTTCACCGGCATCCCCCTGGTCGCCCTGCTGGTGCCCGCCGCCGTCTTCGGCCTGCCCTGGCTGTTCGACGCCACCCGCTCCGACACCCGCCGGATCGAACGCCTCGAAGCCCTCGCCGAATGGACCCAGCGCCTCGCCGACGTGCTGCTGCTCGGCGTCGGCCTCAACCAGGCCATCGTGACCAGCCGCCGCACCGCACCCGCCGCCCTGGAGACCGAGATCGCCGACCTCGCCGCCCGCCTGCAGGCCCGCTGGCGCCCGGAGGACGCGCTGCGCGCCTTCGCCGACCAACTCGCCGACGCCACCGCCGACAAGGTGCTCGCCGCCCTGCTGCTGCGGTCCGGCGACAGCGGCCCCGGCCTGGCCCGGGCGCTCGCCGACATGGCCGAGTCCGTCCGCGAGGAGGTCCGCCAGCGCCGCACCATCGAAGCCGACCGGGCCAAACACCGCACCACCATCCGCTGGATGGTCGGCATCATCCTGCTGGTGATCGTCCTCGGCTCGTTCAACTCCCGCTACACCGCGCCCTACACCACCGGCATCGGCCAACTCGTGCTCGGCGCCGTCGCGGTGGCGTTCGTGCTGGTGATCGCCTGGATGCGCTCGCTGGCCTCCTACACCCCGCTGCCGCGCATCCTCGAACAGGACCGGCGCTCCAAGGCCGGCCGGATGCCCGGACAGCGCACCGGCGAGGAGAACACCGCCGGGAGCGCCGCCGGCGACGACACCGACCCGCTGGTCAAGGGGGCCCGATGATCTCGCCCTGGGCCGTCCTCGCAGGCGCCGCCGCAGCCGGCGGCCTCGCCCTGCTGCTCGCCGAACTCCGCCCCGCCCCACCCGACCTGGGCCAGGCCCTGGACCGGCTGCACCGCACCCCCGAACCCCGCCGGGCCACCGCCGACGACCCCGCCGACCCCTGGTACGACCGGGTCGGCGAACGCTCCATGCGGCTGCCCGGCGTCCGCATCCCGCAGCAGGAACTCGCCCTGATCGGCCGCAGCCCCGCCCGGTTCATGGCCCACAAGGTGCTGTTCGCCGTCCTCGGACTCGCCCTGCCCAGCTGGTTCGCCGCCCTCGCCACGCTGTTCGGCGACGGACTGCCGCTCGCCGTCCCCGTGCTCGTCGGACCGCTGCTCGGCGCCCTGCTCTGGTTCGTCCCCGACGGCATCGTCAGCGGCGAGGCCAAGGAGGCCCGCACCGAATACCTGCACGGCATCGCCGCCTACCTGGAACTCGTCGCCCTGGAACGCGCCGCCGACTGCGGACCCGCCGAAGCCCTCCGCCGCGCCGCCGCCGCCGGCCGCGGCACCGTCTTCCGGCGGATCCGCGACGCCCTGGAACGCGCCGCCACCGACCGGCTCCCGCCCTGGGACGGACTCGACACCCTCGCCCAGGAGTTGGGCCTCACCCCGCTCCAGGACGTCGCCGACATCATGCGGATCTCCGGCGTCGACGGCGCCGCCGTCTACGACACCCTGCGCGCCCGCGCCAAGAGCCTGCGCAGCGAACTGCTCTCCGAGGAACTCGCCAAGGCCAACACCGACAGCGAACGGATGGTCGCCCCCGGCTCCGCCCTCACCCTGCTGATGACGGTCCTCATCGTCTTCCCCGCGCTCTACCAGATGCTGACCGTCCAATGACCCCGCCGACCCCGCCGACCCCGCCGACTCCGTCGGAACCGCCCCCCTTTCCCCGCACCGGAGAGCACACCATGAACCGAATCCGCGCCCTGGCCACGGCAGTTCTGCTGCCGCTGCTGTTCCCCGTCCACCTGCTGCGCCCCGTCCTGGAGTTCCGCCTGGTCAAGCTGCGCGCCGCCCGGGCCTCCGGCGACCGCGGCGCGATCAGCATCGAACTCGCGCTCGCCGTCATCGTGCTGGTCGCCATCGCCGGCGCCGTGGTCTACGCGATCACCCAGCTCGGCACCAACGTCAAGAACAAGATCCCGCAGAACGTCCCGGACGGGGGCCAGGCGCCGTGACCCCCCGCCCGCCCAGGCCCGTCGCCCTCCGCGCCCTGACGGCCCGGCAGTTCCGCGGGCGGACGCTCGACGCGGGAGCGATGGCGATCAGCCTCGCCATCGTCTTCCCCGCCGTGCTGTTCGTCATCCTCCTGGTCGTGCAGGCCGGACTCTGGTGGTACGCCGACCAGGCCGCCCTGACCGCCGCCCGGGAGGGCGTGGACGCCGGACGCGTCAACGGCGCGCACGCGGACGACGGGCCGAGGCGGGCCCAGGACTTCACCGACCGGCTCGGCGACCTCGCCCGGCTGGAGGGCATCCAGGCCGACAGCGGCGACCCCGAGCTGTACCGGATGTCCGTCACCGTCCACCCGGCGTCCGTCCTGCCCTTCTTCGACCGGCTGACGCTCACCAAGACCGCCAGCGCGCCCCGGGAGAAGTTCGTACCGCAGGGGCAGCCGTGAACCTCCACGACGACCGCGGGTCGTTCGCGATCGAGGCCGCGATACTCGTGCCCGTGGTGCTCGCCTTCGCACTGATGGCGGTCGCCGCCGGGCGCGTGCAGAGCACCGGCGCGGTGGTGGACGCCGCCGCCCGCTCCGGCGCACGCGCCGCCTCGCTGGCCCGCACCCCCGAGGGCGCCCGGCAGGCAGCCGCCGACGCCGTTCAACAAGCTCTCGAGGACCGGGGCGTACAGTGCGCGACCGAGCCCGTCGGGGAGCCCCAGTACGGCATCCTGAGGACCGACGGCGATCCGCTCACCACCATCACCGTCCAGGTCTCCTGCACCGTCTCCTTCGGCGACCTGATGGAACTGGACGGCCTGCCCGGCCACAAGACGCTCACCGGTACATTCACCTCCGTGGTGGACCGCTATCGGGGAAACTGACCGCACGTCACCACCGGAGGGGGGAAGGGACTGTGAACGAACAAGGCGTGAACTGCCGTGACCGGGGCAGCATTTCGGTCATGGTCGCCGTCACCGCCGTCAGCCTGGTGGCCGTGGTCGGCCTGGTCCTCGACTGCGGCGGCCGGCTGCGTGCCGTCGAACGGGCCGACGCACTCGCCCAGGAAGCGGCCCGGGCCGGCGGCCAGCAACTCGACATCGACGCGCTGCGGGCCGGTCAGGGCTACCGCTTCGACCGCGCCGCCGCCGAACGCGCCGCCACCGGGTACCTGCGCAGCCACGGCATCAAGGGCGCCATCGGCTTCCCGAACCAGGGCGACCTGAAGACCTTCAGCGTCACCGTCGAAACGGACTACCCGACCGCGCTGCTCGGCCTGGTCGGCATCACCACTCTCCCCGTGCAGGGCCACGGCAAGGCCACCCTGGTACACGGCATCACGGAAGGGACGACCGGCTGATGGCCGCGCGCGGAGCCGACGACCAGCACCGCAAGGGCCGCCAGGGGCGGCGACCGCACCCCGGCGGCAACCCGCCCGCCCACCTGCGCCCCGCCCGACGACGGCGGGGCGCGGGCGGATCGGTCCTCGCCGCGCTCGGCTCACTGCTGGCGCTGGCCGTCCTGCTGGTCGGCGTGCCCGTCCTGCTCGGCTACGGCACCGCGACCGTCGCCGCGATGGGCAACCCGCTGGGCCGCGGCCTGGTCGAGGCACTCACCAGCCCCGACGACGGCAGCCTGTTCCTGTGGCTGCTGGTCGCCGTCGGCTGGCTCGGCTGGCTGTGCTTCCTGGTCTCCGTCCTGATCGAGATCCCCGCCCAGCTGCGTGGCCGGGTCGCCCGCCGGCTGCCCGCGTTCGGCTGGAGCCAGCGGATCGCCGCCGGCCTGGTCGGCTCCGTGCTCGCCCTCCTCCCGGTCGCCGGCTCGGCCTTCGCCGCGACCCCCGAACTCGCCGAACGCCCCGCCGCCGTCGCCCAGTTGACGGCCTCGCCGGCGCTCGCCGCACTGCCCGCCGCCGCCCCGGCCGCCGCACCCGCCGCCGACCCGCAGCAGCCCACGTACACGGTGCGCGACTCCCGGCCCGCCGACAGCCTCTGGTCCATCGCCGAACGCCAACTCGGCGCCGGCGAACGCTGGACGGAGATCGCCAAGCTCAACGCCGGCCGCCCGATGGACGACTCCGGCACCCGCTTCGACGCCGACCGGCCGATCCAGCCCGGCTGGCAGCTGCTGATGCCCGGCGACGCCAAGCCCGACCCGGCCGGCGGCGGCGGTGGCGGCGGCGCGGCCGTCGGCGGGAACGCGGCGCCCGGCGGGGGCACCCAGAGCGCGGCCGTCCCCCCGGCCGGGCTCGCCGCGCCCGCCCACGGCACCGTCACCGTGCACTCCGGCGACTCGCTGTCCGGCATCGCGCAGCGGGAGTTGGGCGACGGGGACCGCTGGCCCGAGCTCTTCGAGGCCAACAAGGGCGTCACCGCGCCCGACGGCGAGAAGCTCACCGACCCGGACGTGCTCGCCACCGGCATGGTGCTCACCGTGCCCGGCGCCCAGCAGCCCGCCGGGCAGCAGCAGCCCGCGCCGCAGTCGTCCGGCCCGCAGTCCTCGGGGCCGCAGTCGTCCGGGCCGCAGCAGGTCGTTCCGCGCAGCCACGCGCCCGAGAGGCCGGAGCCCGGCGACCAGCCCGCACCGGTGCAGCCGCCCGCTGCCGAGACGCCCGCTGCCGAGACGCCCGCGCCGTCCGAGACGCCCTCGCAGACGCCCTCGCAGACGCCCGCCGCTTCGCCCGCAGCGTCGCAGGGCGCGTCGCAGGGCGCCGAGACGCCCGCGCCGGCCGGGGAGACGCCCGCGCCGCAGGACAGTGCGCCCGCCGCCAACCTGCCCGCCGTCCGCGACCACCAGCAGGCGCAGCACGGCGACGACTACACCGTCCCGCTGGCCGTCTCCACCGTCGGCGTGCTGATGGCCGCAGCCCTGATCAGCCTGGTCGCCCGCCGCCGCACCGACCAGCAGCGCGCCCGCCGCCCCCGGCACCGGATCGCCCTGCCGTCCGCCCCCGCCGGCCGCTTCGAGGCCGAACTGAAGGCCCGCCAGGACGACGGCGGCCTCGACCTGCTCAACCGCGCGCTGCGCACCCTCGGCCGCAACACCGTCCGCGGCGACAAGCGGCTGCCCGCCCTGGTCGCCGCCCGGATCACCACCGCCGGCACCGTCGAACTGCACCTCGCCGCCCCCGCCGTGCCGATCGCCCCGTTCCGGGCCGCGCACGCCCCCAACGTGTGGTGGTGCCCCGACGACTCCAACGAGCTGCTGTCCGCCGGACAGGCCGCCAAGTACAGCGCCCCCTACCCGGCGCTGGTCACCCTCGGCAACAGCCCCGACGGCTCCACCGTCCTCGCCGACCTGGAGACCGTCCGCCTGGTCCACCTCTCCGGCCACCCCGACGACGCCGACGACGTGCTGCGCACCCTCGCCGTCGAACTCGCCCACAGCCCGCTCGCCGACCGCCTCCACCTGCACCTGGTCGGCATCGCCACCGACCTGCCCGCCGCCGGCCCCGCCACCGACCGGGTCCACCACCACGCCACCCTGGAGGCCGCGCTCGCCGCCCTCGGCCCGCGCACCGCCAAGGCCCGCGCCACCCTGGTCGCCGCCGAGGCCGGCAGCCCCCGCGAGGCCCGCAGCCGGGGCAGCGCCGACGAAGCCTGGGTGCCGGAGATCGTGCTCTCCGCGCAGCCGCCCGCCGGCGGCATCCCCGCCGAACTGGGCCGCCTGCTCGACGGACGCCCCCGCACCTGCCTGGCCGTCCTCACCCGTGCCCCCGAACGCGGCGCCGGCCCCGTCGCGCGTTGGACGCTGCCCGCCACCGGCCAGTCCACGCTGCCCGGCCTGCACCTGAGCGTCGAACTCCAGCGCCTCAGCCGCGAACAGTACGACCAGCTCGGCGAACTCGTCCGCGCCTCCGGCGACTTCACCCAGCACCCGGCCCCCGAGTGGACCTTCGACGGCCCGCACAACGGCCCCGAGGACGAGGCCGAGATCCCGCTGCCCGCCGTTCCCGCGCTGGCCACCGTCGGCGCGGCGATCGCCGCCCACCCCGGGGCGTTCGGCTTCGACGCCGAACCGGGCGGGGCGTCCGAGTTCGGCTCCGAGTTCGCCTCCGATCTCGCGTCCGACCTCGGCTCCGATCTCGGCTCCGAGCGGGTGGACACCGGTCTGGACGCGCGGCTGATCGCGCTGCTCGGCGGGCCCGGCGGAGCGGCCGCCGGCTCCGACACGCCGGTGCCGCTGTCGCTGGCCAAGCCCGGCGCCGCCTTCGCCGCTCCCGCCGAGGGCGACCCCGGCGCGCCGCGCGTGCTGGCCCGCGTCGTGCCCACCGGCAGCAGCCCGTTCGCCGGGCTGGTCCCCACCGCGCCCACCAACCCGTACGCCGTCACGCCCGTCACCCCCGTCCCGCCCGCGGAGACCGCGCCGCCCGGGCCGGCGGCCTCGCCCGCCGCGCCCCGGCACGCCGCCAACGGCCAGGCCCGCAAGGCCACCACCCCCCCGCACGGCACACCCGTCGACCCGCGCCTCGGTGCGACGTACCCCGCCGCTCCCGTTGCTCCGGTGGAGCACGACCCGGACGAGGCCGACACCGCCGAGATCCCGCCGGTGCAGACCGAGCCGGAACCGCCGCAGCAGGGGCCGCAGTCGGAGTGGTCGTCGGAGCCGTCGTACGAGCCGTCGCCGGAGCTGTTGCACGAGCCGTCGTACGAGCCGGAGTCGGCGGCGGAACCCGTCGCCGAGCCGGTCGCCGGGGCCACGCAGTACGGGCAGGGCACGCAGTACTTCGAGCTCCCGCCCGTGGAGGCCGCCCCGGAACCGGACCTCGACAACGCCCGGCAGTACGTCGAACTGCCGCCCGTCGAGCCCGCCCCCGCCCCGTTCGTCCCGGCCCAACTCCCGCCCGCCGCACCGGCGGTGCCCGAGCCCGCGCCGATCCACGACCAGGCCGAGGCCCTCGACCCGCACGCCGTGAGCGCCAGCGCCCGGCCCTCCGCCCGGCCCGGAAGCACCCCCGCGCGGACGGACAGCGACGACCTGCTGGCGATCCTCCGCTCCCCGGAGGCCCACCACCTGCGCTCCGCGCCGCGGATCCGGCTGCTCGGCCCGGTGGACGTCCTCGGCGTCGCCGGGCACATCGACCCGGCCGCCCGCCCCCGGCTGACCGAGCTCGCCGCCTACCTGGCGCTGCGCCCCGCCTCCGAGCACTCGGTGATCGACCGGGACATCCACCCCGGCGCCGCCCACCTCGACCCGAAGGCCACCGTCGAGCGCCTCGCCGAGCCGCTCCCCGTCAAACTCGCCGCCCTGGCAACCTGGTTGGGCACCTCCCCGGAGGGCCGCGACTACCTGGCCGCCGAACCCGCCGAGACCTACAGCCTGGCCCCGACGGTCGGCTGCGACTGGGACGAGTTCCGCAGCCTCTACCGGCGCGGCATGCGCTCCACCTCCACCACCGCCGACGCGGCCCTCGCCCACGCCCTCGCCCTGGTCCGCGGCGCCCCGTTCGCCGAGGCCCCCGGCGGCGCCTTCGGCTGGGCCGAGACCGAACGCCAGGACATGCTGGCCGCGATCGTCGACACCGCCCACGAACTCGCCGCCCGCCGACTCCAGTACGGCGACCACCGCACCGCCGAGGCCGCCATCTTCCGCGCCCTCGCCGTCGCCCCCGACGTCGAACTCCTGCACCGCGACCTGTTCTACGCGTACGCCTCCGCCGGCGCCCGTGACCAACTCGTCCGCGCCGTCAACCGCCTCGACGCCCTCAGCCGCCGCACCGGCCGCGACCTCGACCCCGACACCGTCGCCCTCCTCCGCGACCTCCTCACCGGAGGCTGACGGACACCTCGCCCGAAGGGTCCACGATTCGGTGAGTACTGTCGGCGGATCACGAGCCCGCCCCGGGACGGTTCACGCTCGCCGCCGGGCCGGCCGGCCCGGCGGCTCATGAGCGTCGTCATCGACCGCGGCACCATCTGCTCATGCACGGCGGGGCAGCGAATCGTCCCGTCCTCGCGTGATCGCCAACGAAAGAGCAACCGATGAAACCGATGCAACCGATGCAACCGATTGCCCTGTTCGACCTTGACGGCCTTTTGATCGACTCCGAGCCGATCTGGGACGCGGCAAAGCGTGAAGTGTTCGGTCCGCTCGGCCTGCACCTCACAGCGGAGATGCAGGCGGCGACGCGCGGGCTGCGGCAGAGGGACATGGTGGCCTACTGGTTCGATCGGGCCGCGCTTCAAGCCGACCCCGACGACGTCGAGCAGCAGATCGTGGCCGCCGTGTGCCGTGGGCTGGCGGGAGTGGCGCTGAAACCCGGCGCCGAACACGCCGTCGCGGCGTGCGCGCGTGCATCGAGGGCGATGGCCGTCGTGTCGTCTTCGCCGGAGTCGGTGATTCGGCATGCGCTCGCGAGCACCGGCCTTGACCGATCTTTCGATGCCGTGTTCTCGGCCGAGGACGACGAACACGGCAAGCCCCATCCAGGTGCCTATCTCCGGGCAGCCGCCGCCCTCGGCGCGTCACCCGACGAATGCATTGTGTTCGAGGACTCGCTCAACGGCGTCCTCGCCGGCGTGTCCGCCCAGATGACGGTCGTCGCCGTTCCCGAGGCCGCTGATCGCTGCGATCCGCGCTTCGCGATTGCCACTCTGGTACTGGAGTCCCTCAAGGATCTCGATACCTCTGTATTCGGCGCGTACGTGTCCGGGGGGAGCCGGAACGCCACGTCCTCACCGCTTCCCGACGGACGCCTGGGCAATCACAGCTGAGAACCGCTGCGGACCGGCGACGGTTACGCCTTCGCCCCGCGCCGCCCGCTGTTCCTGGCCGCCGGGGAGCGCGTCGAACTGACCGGCGACCGGGCGGAGATCGTCCGACCCGACGGCTCCCGGCGGGTGGTGGAAGGGTCCTGGGAGACCCGGTGCGGGTCGGGCGTCAGGAGACGTTGAGGGACAGGTCGTCGAGGACGAACGAGGTCTGCTTCTGGTAGTCCTCGGCGCCGGTGAAGGTCAGCGTCACGCTCTGGCCCGCGTAGGCGGACAGGTCGACGGTGTGCTGGGTGTAGCCGGTGTTGTGGTCGAGGTTGGAGTGGGTGGCGACGGTGGTGCCGTTGGCGGTGACGGTGAGCTTGTCGTAGGCGGTGGTGGTGCTGGTCTCGGCGGTGTCGACGTGCAGCCAGTAGCCGAGGCTCGCGGTGCAGCCGGCCGGGACGGTGACGGTCTGGGTGAGGGTCTCGGTGCGGGCGGTGCCGTAGCCGTCCAGCCAGACGTCCCAACTGCCGCTCCGGGCGGGCTCGGTGGCGGCGCTGCTGAGGGTGCCGGCGGTGCCCGTCCAGGGGCTGGGGGCGCCGGTCTCGAAGCCGGGGTTGCCGAGCAGCTGGGCGGCCGTGCAGGTGCCGGTGGGCGGCGGCGGGGTGGTGCCGCCGTTGCTCGGGACGCGGTTGAAGTCGGCGGTGAAGGTGGACTCGATGCCGGAGATCACGGCCGGGTCGGAGATGATCAGGCCGAGTTCGCGGTTGTGGTTGAGCGAGTTGTCGGAGAAGTTCTCCGACCCGGCGAACACCTTGGCCGTGGACGTGCCGTAGTCCGCGACGATCGCCTTCGCGTGCACGTAGAACCCGGTGCTGCTGGTGTACGTGGTGACCTTCCCGCCCGCTGCGGTGACCTGGTTGAACTGCGCGGTGTACTTCGCGGAGGTGTCCTCGGCGACCACCCGCACCGCCACGCCGCGCTGCTCCGCGGCGACGATCGCGTTGACCAGCGCGGCGTCGCCGAACTCCTCCTCCTGGACGTCCAGGCTGTGCTGCGCGCCGTTGATCAGCGCCAGCAGCCGGCTCTGCGAGTCGGTGGGCGACCACACCAGGTCGGTGCCGTCGGACGGGGTGATCGCGGTGTGCGCGTAGTCCGCGCCGAAGACCTGCTCGATCGCGGCGACGTCCGCCGCGTCGGTGTCCAGGACGCCGTAGTCGCGGGAGGTGGAGTAGTAGGTGGTGTCGAAGTTGCCGGTGGAGATGTACGACCTGGCGCCGTCCACCGTGATGGTCTTCTGGTGGGTGTAGGTGAACGAGGAGGACGAGTAGACCACGCTCACCCCGCCTGCGGTCAGCGCGTTGTACGCGGCGCTGTTGACCGAGCTGTGGTTCGGGTCGAGCACCACCCGGACGTTCACGCCCGCCTTCTGACGGTTCACCAGGGCGGTGGTGAGGGTGGTGTCGCGCAGCTCGTAGATGGTGACGTCGACCGACCTGGTGGCGGAGGCGACCAGGCCGTAGATCGCGTTCTCGCCCTGGTCCGGGAGGATCACCAGCGTGTACGGGCTGGTCGCGGCGTGCCCGGCGGCGACCGGGGTCAGCACGGTGGCGGCGGCGGTGGCGCCGGCGGCGAGGGTGCGCAGCAGGCGGCGGGTGAGGCTCATGGCAGGCTCCAGCTGTTCGGTGCACGTACGGACGTGACGCGCGTAGCGCCGCCCAGTAAGGCATGCCCTGACGGCCGATCAGAAGAGCTTGAACATGTCATGGCGCTGAACAGGAATACTTTTACCGGAGCCCGGACAACCGTTGACCGGACGCACCCCCCGGGACCGGCCGCCCCATCGGCCCGAAGCCCCCAAGCCCCGCCGCCCCGCTGTGCCGCCCCGCCGGCTCACGGCCTCCGGTCGGCGGCGGCCTCCAGCGCCGCGACGTCGAGCCTGGTCATGTCGAGCATCGCGGTCGTCGCCCGACGGGCCCGCTCCGGGTCCGGGTCGTTCAGCAGTTCCAGCATCCGGCGCGGCACGATCTGCCAGGACAGGCCGAAGCGGTCCTTCAGCCAGCCGCACTGCCCGGGCTGTCCGCCGTCCGCCGTCAGCAGTTCCCAGTAGCGGTCGACCTCGGCCTGGTCGTCGCAGTCCACCTGGAGCGAGACCGCCTCGTTGAAGGTGAACACCGGCCCGCCGTTGAGCGCCCGGTACCGCTGCCCGAACAGTTCGAACTCCACCAGCATCACGCTGCCCGCCTGGCCCGGACCGGCCTCCGAGTACCGCTTGACGTCGGTCACCCGGCCGTCCCGGAACACCGAGAGGTACAACGCGACGGCCTGCTCGGCCTGGTGGTCGAACCACAGGAACGTGGTGATCTTCTGGCTCATCGGGAGAACGCCTTCCGCCGCTGTCGTGCCGGCCGTTGCCGGGCCGTTGCCGGGTGGTGTCGGGTGGTGTCGCCCTGACGCTAGCCCGGGCGGGGCGGTGCGCCCGGGCGGCGCTCCGGCGGTGCGGCAGGTCGGGGGACGGCCGTGGGGGTGTTCAGTCGAGGGCCGACAGGGCCTCGCGCAGCGGGCCGTAGCCGTCGGACGGGTCGGTGCGGTCGCGCAGGCAGCGGTGGACGGCGGCGGTCAGCTCCAGTCGGGGGCCGATCCGGCGGCCGATCCGGGCCACCGAGAGCTCGGGGTGGGTCTCGGCGTCGAGGTCGTTGTTGCAGCGCAGCGGGATCCAGCGGGCGCCCCGGGCGCGGCAGGCGGTCTCGCCGAGGTACCAGAGCGCACAGTCGAAGACCGGGTCCTCGAACAGGCGGATCACGTCCGGAAGATGGGCGATCCGGTAGCGCTCCACGGCCACCATGTGGTCCAGTCGGTCGCCCAGGCCGAGAGTGTCGATGCGCCGGCGCAGCACGTCCTCCAGCAGCCCCAACGACCGTTCGGAGAAGTCGAGTCGGCCGTCCAGCCCGGTGGCCCGCGCCCACAGCCCGAACGCCTCCTCCCGGGTGGCCAGCCAGTGCGCGAGGTCCTGTCCGGGGCGGCCGGGGTCGAGCGGGCCGGGGCCGCCGGGCAGGGGGCGGCTGCCCGGGTTCTGCGCGGGACGGCCGGCGGCCAGGGCCAGCGCCCGGTCCACCACCGAGTCCCAGTACGCGTAGTTCTCCAGGGTCTCCAGCAGGCGGCCGGCCGCCGTCGGATCGGCCACCGCGACCACCATGCCGAGCGCGCTGCACATCGGGAAGTCGTCCTCGTACAACTCCTCCGCCTCGGCCAGTTCCTCCGCCTCCTCCTCGTCCAGCACCTCCTTCGGCAGGCGCAGCAGCGGCTGGATCCGGTCGGGTGCGTGGGGCGGCGGCTCGGGCGAACAGTGCCACAGCGCACCGTAGTTGCGGACGTGCACCTCGCCGAAGTACCAGGCCGCCGCGGTCAGGAACGGCTCGTTCCAGGCCGCGTTCGCCTGCTCCCAGTCGGGGTAACGGCCGCGGACCGCCTGCTCCAGACGGGGGAGCGAGCCGGTGGTGAAGTCCCAACCGCCGCCGGTGAGTTCGGCCCAGGCGGGAAACCCGTCCCGCCCGAGCGTCAGCCACTCGTTCAGCCGGGGGTTGTCGAGCCATTCGGGGTCGTCGATGCTGGTCATGACCGCCGAGCATAGGACCGACCGCCGACAGGCATCGGGCTGACGCTGCGTCAACTACCTTGTGCGAACAGCAGGATGAGCCTCGGCATCCGGGACGCGGTCTGCTCGGGCGTCCACGGTTCACCGACCGGTTCGGCGTTCACCGGGCTGTCGTGGCCCTCGGCGAGCAGCGCCTCCTCCAGGCCGTCCTCGTCGCCGGTGATCTCCTCCCAGGCGGAGGCGGCGCAGTAGTCGAGCTCCTCCCAGTCGGGCACCATACGCTCGTCCAGCGCGGCCAGGCGGTGGAACTCGGGGTGGTCGGCGAGCGCGTCCGGGTCGTCGACGGCCAGGCGGAGGGCGTCCCGGCCGAGACCGACCAGCCAGGAGTGGAAGTACCAGAGCGTGTCGTCGCTGACGAAGCCCGGCCCGACCAGCTTCGCCAGCGCGACCGTCGCCATGGTGTCCAGCGGCGCCCGCACCTCCTCCAGGCGCAGCTGGAACGCGCGCACCTCGTCCAGCGGGAGCCGTGCCAGGCGTTCGGTCAGCAGCTCGGTGCGCCGGCCGGACGGGGTGGCGGGCGCGGTGGCCTCCACCAGCTCCCAGAAGTCGTTCAGGTTCATGTCCGTCATGCTCGCACGGCACGGCGACAGGCCGGCCGCCCTTGACCTCAAGCGTGCTTGAACTCGCAGGATGGGCGGGCGGCCGGAACCACCGGCCCGGTGAGGGGTGGAGGCACGATGCGAGCGGTGTGGCTGCGGGAGTTCGGCGGGCCGGAGGTGCTGGTGCCGGGCGAGGCCCCGGACCCGGTGGCGGGGGAGGGGCAGGTGCTGATCGACGTCGCGCACGCCAACCTGACGTTCGTCGAGACCCAGTTCCGCGCCACCGGCCTCGGACCGTTCACCGCCGCGCTGCCGATGATCCCCGGCAACGGCGTCGGCGGCACCGTCGCCGCCGTCGGACCCGGCGTCGACCCGGCACTCCTCGGACGGCGCGTCATCTCCTCCACCGGCGGCAGCGGCGGCTACGCGGAACGCGCCGCCGTCCCCGCCGCCGGTCTCCACCTCGTCCCCGACGGCCTCGCCCTGGACGCCGCGACCGCGCTGCTCGCCGACGGCCGCACCGCCCGCCTGCTGCTGGAGACCGTCGCGCCCGCCCCCGGCGCCCGCGTCCTGATCCTGGCGGCGGCCGGCGGCGTCGGCACCCTCCTCCTCCAACTCGCCGCCCGGGCCGGCCTGCACGTCGTCGCCGCGGCCGGCGGGCCCGCCAAACTCGCCCTCGCCGCCGAACTCGGCGCCGCCGAGACCCTCGACTACCTGCACCCCGACTGGACCGCCGGCACCGCCCCCGTCGACGTCCTCCTCGACGGTGTCGGCGGCGCCCTCGGCCGCACCGCCGCCACCCTGCTCCGCCCCGCCGGCCACCTCCTCAACTACGGTCTTGCAGGCGGCAGTTGGACCAACCTCCCGCAGCGCGAGATCGACGCCCGCCGGCTCACCGTCCACACCCTGCGCCCCACCCCCGACGCCGTCCGCGCCGCCACCGCCCACGTCCTCGCCGAAGCCGCCGCCCACCGCCTGCGCCCCGTCATCGGCCGCCGCTTCCCCCTCGCCCACGCCGCCGCCGCCCACCGCGCCATCGAATCCCGCGCCACCCTCGGCAAGACCCTCCTGGACGTCCACCCCGCGAACTGACGGAACGCAGACGACGCACCCCTGTGCGCACGTCAGGGTGTCCGCCGCTGTGCCGGGAAGCGGGGCCGTCTACGCACTCAAGGCGGTTGGAGCCTGAACTCTCCTCGTGGGCAGTCCACTTGTGGGACTCTGGCCTGACCTGAAATCCCACGCCTTGGGGGCACAGTGAGTCGAGCACTGGGGTCAGTGGATGTCGGCCTGGTCTTCAGCGATCCGGACGGCATGGACGCCACCGAACGCGAGATGGAATCGCTGATCGAAGAACTCGATCAGCTTCCGCTGGTCCACCTGGAACACAGTCCGGCCCCGCCTGCCCCGCAAGGCACCCGGGCCGGTGACGCCACCGTCTACAGCTCCCTGGTCCTGGGGCTGGCGGGGGCGCCCGCCGTCCGGTCGCTGATCCTGCTGGTCCAGGACTGGCTGGCCCGCCGCACCTCGGGCACGGTCACGCTCCGGATCGGCGACGACGAGCTGGTCATGGAAGCCGGATCACCCGCCGACCGCCGGCGGATCGCCGAAGCCTTCCTGGCGCACCACGCCTCCACCGGCCGTCCCGAGAGCTCCGAGGGCTCCGATCGCTCCGGGGGCTCCGAGGGTTCCGGGGGATTTGGGGGCTCCGATGGCTAAGCGAGCCCTGATCCTGGCCACCGAGACCTATGGCGACGACCGGTTCGCAGCCCTTCCCGGCGCGACCGCCGACGCCGAGCACCTGCGCGACGTGCTGGGCGATCCTGCGGTCGGCGGGTTCGAGGTGACCGTCCTGCTCGACGAAACCGCACGGGAGTGGAAGAAGGCGATCGAGCAGTTCTTCGCCGCCGCCACCGGCGCCGACACCCTGCTGCTGCACCTGTCCTGCCACGGCCGCAAGGACGGCCGGAACCGGCTCCACTTCGTCACCCACGACAGCGAGTACGGCGCGCTGGCCGCCACCTCGGTCAGCGCCGGGTTCGTCGCCGACTGCATGGAGCAGAGCCGAAGCCGGCGCACCATCCTGCTGCTCGACTGCTGCTACAGCGGAGCGTTCAACAAGGGCATGCGTACCCGGGGCGACCAGGAGGTCGAGCTCAACGAGACCTTCGAAGGCCGGGGCCGGATCGTCATCACCTCCTCCACCGCCCTCCAGCACAGCTACGAGACCGCGTACACGACCGACCTGGTCAGCCGAGTCGAGGGCGAGCCCTCGGTGTTCACCTCCGCGGTCGTGCACGGACTGCGGACCGGGGACGCGGACCTCGACGAGGACGGCGTCATCACCGCCGACGACCTGTACCGCTTCATCAGCCGCTGGGTACCCGAACGGGTACCCGACCAGACGCCGACGCTGAGTGTCGACTCCGCCGACGGCGGGCGCATCGAGTTGGCCCTCAACCCGCGCGCCGCCGAGAATGCCCTGCGCCGCGCACTCGCCGGCGCCGAACTGCCCCAGCCCGTCCACCAGTTGGCACTTGCCGAGGCCGACCGTCGGGCGAAGGAGTCGGAGGCGAGAGCCGCCGAGCTGAGCGAGCAGGTCAAGAAGGCGGAGGTGGAGACGGCCCAGCACAAGGGCGCCCGGGCCCGCAGCGCCCACGAGCTGTCGCGGATGCTCGGCGTGCTGTTCGGGATCGTCGGCGGGGCGATCGGCCTGTGGACGGCGTCGCTCTGGGTGAGCGGCTTCACCCTGCCGCACGGTGGCGGGAAGTTCTTCGCCCTGGCGATCTGCGCCGGTGTCCTCAACTTCTCCTTCGCCGTCGTGGTGACCGGGACGATCGGGCTGGCGGCTCTTGTGGCAGCGGGCCTGGGCAAATGGCTGGAGGAGGACGAGCCGTTCGCCCAGAACGTGCCGACCGGGCGGAAGGTCCTCGCGGGCCTCGCGATCGGCGGCGCCGTCGCGCTCCTGCTCGCCGTGTTCGCCGCCGAGGTCATCTGGCTGCTGCCCGCCGTTCTCCGTCTCGGGGCATGGGTCTCCGGCCTGGCCGGGCTCCCCGTCGGCTTCCCCTCCGGCTGGGGCGACGTGCTGATCGCACTGTCCGGGAACGCCGGGCTGTTCGCGGGCGCGGCCGTGGCCCGTCCGCGCCGGCCCGACGACGAGGTCATCGAGGAGAGGGGACCCGGTTACATCAGGCGGGTCCGGCACAGGAAGATATGGGGCCCGTTCCGCGAGACGTACACCGAGACACGGGGTGGGGACTTCGACATCTTCTGACTCCGCCCGGCGGCGGACGGCCCGGTCACGGGAGGGCGCCGAGGAGACAGCGGTCTCCGTCCGCCGTCTCCCGCGTGCTCAGGCCGTCCTGGCCCATCTGCGTTCCCTCACCAGCCTCGGACTGGACACCGGGGTCTACACGGCGCTGCACGACGGCAGTTGAAACGCCGTCGTGGACGTCAGCGGGTATGTGCCGCGCCGTGTCGGGCAGGCACCGAACCGGCTGCCCACGAACTGCGCCTCGGCGCCCCCGTCGTCGGCCCGGTCATCGCCGATTCGGGCCGCCCCTGCGTCGCCGACGCGGCCGGTGTGCTGGGAATCGATCTCGACGGGCAGCCGGAGGCCGACCCCGCCCGAGGTGCGGGCGGGGTCGGCGCGGGGTCGGCGGGGCGGGGTTACGGGGTGGTCAGGCCGAACCAGTACTCGAAGGTTTCGAGCGTGTTGTTGAAGGTGTTGAGCGGGGCGAGGGTGCCGCTGTCGACGGTGAGGTCGCCGTCGGCGGCGAGTTGGTCCGGGGTGGTGGCGCCGATGGCGAGGGCGTCGAGGCCGGCCCGGGTGACGGTGTAGAGGGCGTCGGCGGTGTCGGGCAAGGCGCCGGGGGTGTAGACGAGGACGCCGTTGCGCAGCTGGACGGTGCACCGGTCGGGGTCGCCCGCGACGCCGCCGGTGACGGTGAAGCCGAGGGTGAGCGGCGAGTTCGCGGCCGCCGGGCCGTTGAGGCGGATGCCGAAGTAGTCGAAGAGCATGTCCATCTGCATGGCCGCCAGCACGGCCGGGGTGATGATCTGCGGGCTGGGCAGGTCGGGGCTGCCGTCGGCGGGGCGGTGGCGCAGCTCGAACGCGGCGGCGAGGTAGAAGTTGCGCCACGGGCCGCTCTCGGCCTGGTAGCCGAGCTGCTCCAGGACGTCGGCCTCCAGTTCGCGGGCGTCGGTGTCGGTGGGGTCGGCGAAGACGGCGTGGCTGAGCAGTTCCGCCGCCCACCGGTAGTCCTCGGGGCCCTTGGCGTTCTCGAAGGTCTGCCGGGCCATGGCGACCACGTTGGCGGCGCCGCCCATCGCGTCGACGTAGCGGGGGCCGGCCTGCTCGGGCGGCAGGGTGTGCAGGTGGGCGGCGTTGCCGTCGTACCAGCCCAGGTAGCGCTGGTAGACCGCCTTGGTGTCGTGGCTGACGGTGCCGTAGTAGCCGCGGTTGTACCACTGCCCGGCCAGGCCGTCGGGGAGGTTGCCGTCGAGGTTCTCGGCGATCTCGGTCATCGTCAGGCCCTGGTTGGCCAGCCGCAGCGACTGGTCGTGCAGGTAGCGGTACAGGTCGGACTGGCTGGTGAGGAAGGAGGTGATCGCGGCGGGGTTCTCGTCGCTGTTCCAGCGCGGCCAGAAGTGGCTGGCGAACAGCGTGTCGGAACGGTCCGCGAACCACTCGACGGACTGCCGCAGGTACTCCGACCAGGACTTGGCGTCCCGCACCTGGGCGCCGCGCAGGCTGTACAGGTTGTGCAGGGTCGGCGTGGCGTTCTCGGCCATGCAGACCGCCCGCACGTCGGGCAGGTAGAAGTTCATCTCCGCCGGGGCCTCGGTGCCCGGGGTGAGCTGGAACTCCATGTTCACCGGACCGAAGGACACCACGTTGCCCTGCACGGCGACGTCGGAGGTCACATTGAACGTGGGCACCAGCAGGCCCGAGGTGCCGTTGGAGCTGGTCTTGCCGAGCCCGGCGTCGACCTGCCCGTGCGCGGACTTCTCCAGCAGCGAGCCGTACATGAACTGCGCGCGGCGCAGCATCGCGTTGCCGGCGTAGACGTTCTCGCTCACCGCGTGCTCCAGGAACCCGTCCGGGGCGATGACGTCCACCCCGTCGGGCAGCACCCCGCCGTCGAACAGGCCGAGCACGCCGCCGTAGTGGTCGATGTGGGAGTGCGTGAAGAGCACCGCGCAGATCTCGCGGTTCGCCCCGCGGTGCTTGCGGTAGAGGCTCAGCGCCGCGGTCGCGCACTCCTCGCTGATCAGCGGGTCCACCACCACGATCCGCAGGTCGACCCCGGTGGGGTCCTCCAGGAAGGTGATGTTGGACAGGTCCATGCCGCGGACCTGGTAGACGGCGTTCGCGACCACCTCGAACAGGCCGGTGTTCATGTTCAGTCGAGCGTTGCGCCACAGGCTCGGGTTGACGGTGTCGGGCGCGTCGCCCTCCAGGAACCGGTACGGGGCCAGGCTCCAGGCCGGCACGTCGCTGCCCGTCCTGTCCACGGTGAAGTCCGCGGGCAGCGGCTCCAGCAAGCCGGTGGCGGCGAACGCCGCCTCCTGGTCCTGGTCCGCCGGCGGGACGGCGACGGAGGCGTTCAGATCCGCCGTCAACGACGTCGCGGGCCGGGGCTCACGAGGTGCGGAACCGGTCAAGGGTATGTCCTTCCGTTCGGCCGGGCGGCTCCCGGCACGGACCGAGATGCCCGCGAGCGGGCACGCCGACGATGACGCAGCGGCACCGGGTGGACGCGCTCCGTCATCGGTCGGTGGGCAGATCATGTCAGCACGAGATCCACCGTCACCAGGGCGACAACCGGCCAGTAGCACCGTCCGTCACAGTGAGAACGCAGGTCACAGGCCAGGCATGTGACGGACCGTCGGATCTGCGTACCGGCAGGCCCCTGGCGTGTCGGGCCCCGCACTGCGGGCCGATGCCGGAAATCGCTCGTGCGCGACGGAAGGCGCTGGCTAGCATCGCGCCATGTCAGACCGACTCACGTACCCGCCCAAGCCCCGCCCCGGCGACCGGGTCGCCGTGCTCTCGCCGTCCTTCGCCGGACCGGCGCTGTTCCCGCTGCCGCACGAGCTCGGACTGCGCCGCCTCCGCGAGGACTTCGGACTGGAACCCGTCGAGTACCCGACCACCCGCAAGCTCGACGCGAGCCCCCAGGAGCGGGCCGCCGACCTGCACGCGGCGTTCACCGACCCGACCGTCAAGGCCGTGCTGGCCACCCTCGGCGGCGAGGACCAGATCACCGTGATCCCTTACCTGGACGGCGAGTTGATCCGGGCGCACGCCAAGCCGTTCTTCGGGTTCAGCGACAACACCAACCTGCTGGACTTCCTCTGGCGGCACGGCGTGGTCTCCTACCACGGCGGCGCGATCATGACCGAGTTCGGCCGACCCGGCGCCATCCACCCGCTCACCGAGGCCTCGCTGCGCGCCGCCCTGTTCGAGGACGGCGCGTACGAGCTGCGCGAGGCCGAGGACGTCAGCACCGAACTCGGCCGCTGGGAGGACCCGGCCACCTTCGAACGGATGCCCGCGAGCGAACCCGCCACCGGCGCGTACTGGCACCGCAGCGACCGGGTGGTCGAGGGCGTCAGCTGGGGCGGCAACCTGGAGATCGCGCACTGGATGGCCGCCGCCGACCGGCTGCTGCCCGTCGAGGCGTACGCCGGGTGCGTGCTGGTGCTGGAGACCTCCGAGGAGATGCCGTCCGGCACCGAGGTGTACCAAATGCTTCGCAACCTCGGCGAACGCGGACTGCTCCGCCAGTTCCCGGCCGTGCTGTTCGGTCGCGCCATGGCCTGGTCCTTCGAGCAGCCCCACGACGCCGAACAGCGCGCCCGGTACCGCGCCGAACAGCGCGCCGCCGCCCTGCGCGCCCTGAACGCCTACGCGCCCGACACCATGGCCGTGTTCGACGTCGACCTCGGCCACACCGAGCCCCAGCAGGTCATCCCGTACGGCGGCCTGATCCGGGTGGACGGACCGGCCCGCCGCATCACCGTCACCTACTGACGCACCGTGAGCCGCCCCGACGGCACCCGCCTGGCGCCCTCGCCGACCAGCGGGCGCCGCCGCGGGCCGCGCCACCCGCCCTGGCCCGCCCACCCGCCGACCACGTATCGTGGCCGGGATCGGAACGTGACGCCCGGGCGCCACGGTGAACGGGCACGACGTCGCGAGGGCGGCGGACGGGGGCGGTGACCTGACGGTGGCTGACGTGGCATCGACGACCGGGGACGGACCGGCGGCGGCCGACCTGGAGGAGACCTTCACGCTGCCGACCCAACCCCCCGGCCCCCAGCAGGGCGCCCGACCGGGCTCCGAACAGCCGCCCGCCAACGACCCGTTCGCGACCTCCGTCAACCTGCGGGTCAACCCGACACCCCCCGACCTCACCCCCGGCGGCAACCGGACCGCCCCGCCCACCCCGACCCCGGCCGGCGGCACACCCGTCCCGCCGCCGCCCACCGCGCCCCCCGCGGCGGTCACCACCGGCTGGACCGGC
Organism: Kitasatospora sp. NPDC059795; assembly: GCF_042732175.1. Classification (NCBI taxonomy): domain Bacteria; kingdom Bacillati; phylum Actinomycetota; class Actinomycetes; order Kitasatosporales; family Streptomycetaceae; genus Kitasatospora; species Kitasatospora sp. NPDC059795. Next base: position 60,907 of record NZ_JBHWID010000003.1, on the reverse strand, counting down.
ATGATCCCGGTGATCACCGCCGACACCCCGCCACCCGGCGCCCCCGCACCGGCCCCGGCCCAGGCCCCGGCACCCGCGCACGCGCCCGCCTCCGCCCCGAGCCCCGCTCCGACCCCCGCCCAGGCCCGCGGCATCGGCCGCGGACTGCGCGGACGCATCCTGGTCGTCGAGGGCGGCTACGGCGGCGGCCGCCGCTGGGGCCGCGGCGGCGCCGGACACGCCTCCGTGCTGTCCGCCGCACTGGCCGGCGTCGCCCCGCAGATCCTGCTCTCCGCCGACCAGGTCGACGCCGTCCACCTCCCCGGCGCCAACGACCCGCAGACCGTCCTCGCCCACCTGCGCGCCGCCGCCCGCCACCCCGGCCCGCTGCTGATCCACCTCGGCGGCCACCTGGTCACCGACCGGCGCGGCGACCAGATGTACCTGTCGCTGCGCGAGAACAAGGCGTCCGAAAGCCTCCCCTGGACCGCCCTCGCCACCGAACTGCGCCACCGCGGAACCGAGTTCGACACCCTGGTGATCGGCGACCTGAGCGCCGACCCGGTGCTCTGGCCGCACCTCGTCGCCGCCGCCGCCGGACAGCAGCTCAGCGAAGGCGTGCCGCTCTGGGCCGTCGTCAACCACGACCCCGACCAGCTCGGCACCTTCACCCGCGCCCTCATCGAGACCCTGCACCGCGGCCGCCCCGGCGCCGACCAACTGCTCACCCCCGAACTCGTCCGCCAGCAGGTCCACTCCGTGCTGCGCCCCGACACCGTGGTGATCACCGCACACCCCGGCGACCGGCCCTGGTTCCGCAACACCGCCCGGCAGGTCGCCCCCGCCGACCCCGCCGCCGGCCGGCCCGCCGCGCCCCCCGTCCCGCCCAACACCCCTCCCGCTGCGCCCACTTCACGCCCCGCCGAGCCGGCCCGGCCCCGGCTCGCCCCCGGCTGGACGCCGCGCGTCCTGGTCTCGCTGCGCAAGGCCGGCGTCCCCGCGACGCCCGCCCGCCGCCGCATGATCGTCTCGCTGGAGCGCGGCGTGCCGATGGTCCCGGTGGACACCCAGCTGGTCGACCTCGGCAAGGCCACCGGCGCGCCCGCCGCGCCTGTTGCGACTGCCGCGCCTGTTGCGCCTGTTGTGCCCGAGCCTGCTGCGCCTGCTGCGAACGCTGGGCCTGCTGCGCCTGTCGCGTCCGAGCCCGCTGTGGCCGCTGTGGCCGCTGTGGCCGCCGTGCCTGTCGCGTCCGAGCCCGCCGTCCGCCTCGGCAAGGACCTGCCCGATCCGGCTGCGCCGCGGGTCGAACTCGCCAAGTCGGGGCCGGAGTCGGTGGATCCGCGCGTCGTGACCTTCTTCAAGGGCGACGCCGTGCCCACCGTGTCCGAACCGGACGCCGCCCTGCCCTGGTTCGACCCGCTGGCCGCGACGGTTCCGCTGAGCGGGAGCGCGCAGGCCGCCGCCCTGCCGCTGCCCGACCCCGGGGCGACGGCCCCGACCGTGCCGCTCGACAAGCCCCAACCGGCCGTCCAGCACGACCCGTTGGCGTCGACCGTGCCACTGGACAAGCCGCGACCGGCCGTTCAGCACGACCCGGCGGCGGCCACGGTGCCGCTGGAGCAGAAGGCCGCGCCCGTCCCAGCGGCCGCACCTGCCACACCTGCCACACCTGCCACACCCGTCGCAGCGGCCGAACAGGCCCCGCCGACCGACTACTTGGCGGCCATCGGCCCGATCGTCCAGGCCGCCGAGGCCGGCGACCACGACACCGCGGCGGCGCTCGCCCTCGCCCTGGAGGAGCGGGCGGTCGCGGCGCACGGCCAGCTCGCCCCGGCCGTGCTCCAGGTCCGGCAGGTCCGCGCGCACGTCTCCCGGGTGGCCGGACTGCCTGTGCTGGCAGCCGAGTTGTACCGACAGGTGGCCAACGCGCTGCTGCAGACCGAAGGCCCCGAGCATCCCGAGACCCAGCGGGCCGCCACCAATGCCGAGGCCTGCTGGCGCGCCGTCAAGGACCCGGCCGAGGCGATCCGCATCGCGCCCGAGATCATAGAGCTCCGCGCCCACCTGCCCGGCCCCGACAGCCGCAAGCTCCGGGCCTCCGAGCGATATCTCCAGCAGCTCGTCAACGCGAAGGCGGCCGCGATGAGATGACGGTCCGTCAGCGATCGATCGACCACGGCGTGCCCGGCGGCGGCGCGCCGTGGTCGAGCAGGTGCCGGACGAGGAGCAGCGCCCGGTCGAGCGGGACGGTGTCCTCGTCCGGGTACTCGTCCGGCTGGCCGTTGGCGAGCAGGTAGCCGTCGCTCCAGCCCTCCGCGCCCGGATCGACGGCGTGCTCGCCCGGGTCGCCGGGCCCGGCCAGCAGCATCACCATCGCCCGCGCGCCGTTGGAGACCACCGCCAACTGCCGTCCGTGCGAGCTGTGCAGCCAGTTCTCCGTCCGGCCGTCGGCGATCGGCCGCCGCAACTCGGCGACGGCGTCCGCCGGGTGTGCAGAGACATCGGTGAACTGCCAGTGTTCATCGGGGTGTTGGATCACGTCGGTGCGTTCCTTCCGGTGCGGGTCGGGGTGGGAACCGATCGGGTGGGGCGTCCGTCCCATCGCCGGAATCGTCAACGCCCTTGAGGGGGACATCATGGTCCGTCGCCGTCTCGCCGCCGCCGCGCTGGTCCTCGGTGCGTTCTCGCCGGTGAGCGCCTGCGGTTCGGTCGCCCCGACCGACGGCGGGATCTCGGTGGAGGCCGCGCCGACCGGCGGCGCGGTCGCGGACGCCGCCCCACCGTCGGACGGGAGCACTCCCGGCGCCTGGCGGCCGGCGAACGGCGCCGCGTCGGCGCTCGGCGACCTGGGGTACGGCGCGTTCCGGGACGTCTACGGGTCGGTGTATGTGGACGCCGGCCACAACCGGGTGGTCCTGTACGCCACCGACACCGGCCGCGCCACGAGCATGATCGCGGCGGTGCGCGAGGCCCACCCCGACACCGCCGGGGTGAACGTCGAGATCGTCGCCTGTGCGTACACCGCGAGGGCGATGTCCGAGGCCACCGGGAAGATCATGTCGGCCCAGCAGGCCGAGCCGTTCTCCTACCCGGTCTACTCCTCCGGGAACGGCCCGGAGGGCAACGGCGTGCTCGTCACCACCTCGGCGGCGGGCGCCGCGTCGCCGGAGTTCGCGCGGGAACTCCAGCGGGTGGCGGGATCCGTCCCGGTGCGGGTGAGCGCCGGCGAGCCGGTGGTCGCCCTGAACGCGCTCATGCCGGCCCCGGGGGCGTCCACGTCCGGCTGACCCGGCGCGCTCAGCCGTCGTGGACGGGCAGCAGGCCGCGCTCGGCGAAGACCCGCTTCGCGGCCAGCGTGGCGTTGATCGCCCGGGGGAACCCGCAGTACGCGGCGGCGTGCAGCAGCGCCTCCACGATCTGCTGGGGCGTCAGTCCCACGTTCAGCGAGGCGTTGACGTGGACCTCGACCTCGGGCTCGCACCCCCCGAGCGCGGTCAACATGCCGAGGGTCACCAACTGCCGGTCGCGCGGCGGCAGCGCCGGACGGGAGTAGATCTCGGCGAACCCCCAGGCGGCGATCTGGTGCGCGAGTTCGGGGGAGACGTCCGCCAGCGCCGCCACCACCCGCTCGCCCGCCTCGCCGTCGATCCCGGCCAGCACCTGCATGCCCCGCTCGAAGCGCTCGCGGCGGTCGTCCGTGGTCATCTGCGCTCCCTGGGTGGGGGATTCGTGGGCCGTGAGGCCACGGTAGACACCGGAGCGCGGCCGAGCCGTCCGGCCGCGCCGCCGGGGCCCCCGGCCGGCCCAGCGTGTCGCGGCCCCGGAAACAGGCCCCGGAAACAAATGGCGCGACCTGCGGCGGAGGGAGGCGCTACACTCGCCGCGACACCGTTGGTACGCGACGCGCGAGTTGCGCGCGCCGTGTGAGCAGAGGGACAGAGACGTGGCGGGTGACGACGACATCTCCGGGTGAGATCCGGATCTGACGGCCACCGGGCCGGTGCACAGGAGCGCCGCCGGAGTGGTCCGTTTCGTCGTCCCCTTTTTTCCCGCCCGCCTGTTCTCCAGGGCAGTGGCCTCTCCCTGCCCTCCAGCACCATCGAGGTCCCTTCACCATGTCCGACGCCGCCGTCGTCTGCTCCAACCTGTCCTTCTCCTGGCCGGACGACACCCCGGTCTTCCACGACCTGTCGTTCACCGTGCCCACCGGCCGCACCGGCCTGGTCGCCCCGAACGGCTCCGGCAAGTCCACCCTGCTCCGGCTGATCGCCGGTGAACTCAAGCCCACCGCAGGCTCGGTGACGGTCTCCGGCACCCTTGGACACCTGCCGCAGACGCTGCCGCTCACCGGAAAGCTCACCGTCGCCGACGTGCTCGGCATCGCCGACGTGATCCGCGCCCTGGACGCCGTCGAGTCCGGCGACGTCGCCGAGGAGCACTTCGCCACCATCGGCGACGACTGGGACGTCGAGGAACGCACCCGCGCCCAACTCGACCGCCTCGGCCTCGGCCACCTCGCCCTCGACCGCCACCTGGACACCCTCAGCGGCGGCCAGGTCATCTCCCTCGGCCTCGCCGCCCAACTGCTGCGCCGCCCCGACGTGCTACTGCTCGACGAGCCCACCAACAACCTCGACCTGGCGGCCCGCCACCGCCTGTACGACGTGCTGTCCGAGTTCAACGGCTGCCTGCTGCTGGTCAGCCACGACCGCGCGCTGCTCGACCGCATGGAGCGGACCGCCGAACTCGACGACGGCGAACTGCGCCTGTACGGAGGCGACTTCACCTCCTACGAGGAGGCCGTCCGGGCCGAACGGGAGGTCGCCGAACGCAACGTCCGCAACGCCGAGCAGACCCTGAAGCGCGAGAAGCGCGAGGCCCAGCAGGCCCGCGAACGCGCCGACCGGCGGGCCGGCAACGCCGCGAAGAACCTGAAGAACGCCGGCCTGCCGAAGATCTTCGCCGGAAACATGAAGCGCGGCGCGCAGGAGGCCGCCGGCCGCTCCGGGCAGGTGCACGCCGCCCGCGTCGACGAGGCCAGGGCCCGCCTCGACGAAGCCGGGCGGGCCGTGCGCGAGGAGCAGCGCCTCAGCCTCGAACTGCCCGACACCCGCGTTCCCGCCGGCCGCACCCTGTTCCACGGCACCGGCCTGCAAGCACGGCTCGACGACCACGAGGTGTTCGCCCCCGGCGGCGTCGACCTGATGGTCCGCGGCCCCGAACGGATCGCACTGACCGGCCCCAACGGCGCCGGGAAGACCACCCTGATGCGGCTGATCACCGGCGCGCTCACCCCCGACAGCGGCGAACTGCGGCGCGGCGAAGGCCGGATCGCCTACCTGTCGCAGCGCCTCGACCTGCTGGACGAGAGCCGCACGGTCGCGGAGAACTTCACCGCGTTCGCCCCCGAACGCCCGGAGGCCGAGCGGATGAACCTGCTCGCCCGCTTCCTGTTCCGCGGCCAGCGCGCGCACCTCCCCGTCGGCGTCCTCTCCGGCGGCGAACGCCTCCGCGCCACCCTCGCCTGCATCCTGTGCGCCGAACCCGCCCCGCACCTGCTGCTGCTCGACGAGCCCACCAACAACCTCGACCTCGTCGGCGTCGCCCAACTGGAGAGCGCCCTCAACGCCTACCACGGCGCGTTCCTCGTCGTCAGCCACGACGAACGCTTCCTCACCGAGATCGGCGTCGACCGCCGCCTGCTCCTCTCCGACGGCGTCCTCACGGAGACCTCGGTGGCCCCGGCGCTCTGACACGCCGTCCGAAGCTGCCGCCGACCCGCGCTGCCCGCCGGCCACGCGGGTCGTAACGGTCGGAGGGGCCGGGCGGGTCGGCGGCTACGTGCCGCGACGGCGGTTGGCGGCGGCCGAGTTCGGCGGGTCCGCGTGGGGCCGTGCCGGAGCTCGGCCATACGTCACCGTGCCCTGCCCGTCGACGGGTCGGCACGCCCGCGTCGGCATGCCCGGCGGGCCGGCCGCCCGGACCACAGGGAAAGTCCTGTCGCCCCAGCCCGCCCTGTCCGTCGATCTCTTGGCCCGCAAGCGCGGGTGGCGCGCTGCCGTCCGCCCGGGTTGCTGCAGTCCGTCCCGACCGTACCGGAGGTTCCTCATGTCCCAACCCGCCCTGCTCGCCCATGACGTGGTGCGCGTCCTCGGCGGCCGTCGGATTCTCGACGGGTTGTCGCTGACCGTCGCGCCCGGGCGGCGGCTCGGGCTGATCGGCGAGAACGGCTCCGGGAAGTCCACGCTGCTGCGGGTGCTGGCCGGAGTGGACGAGCCCGACCGGGGGAGCGTCACCCGGCCCGCCGAACTCGGCTTCCTGTGGCAGGAGATGCCGTTCGACGCCGCCGCCACCGTGGCCGACGTGATCGACGAAGCCCTACGGGAGGCCCGCGCCGATCTCGCCGAACTCGACCGTCTCGGCGTCGAACTCGCCGAGCTCCCGGACGGCGACCCGCGCCAACCCGACCTGCTGGCCGCCTACGGCACCCGGTTCGAACAGGCCCAGGACCGCGAAGCCTGGGACGCCGACCGCCATGCCGCCCGACTGCTCGACGGCCTCGGGCTCGCCGCGGTCGAAGCGCAGCGCACCCTCGGGTCGCTGTCCGGCGGGCAGCGCGGCCGTCTCGCACTCGCCGCACTGCTGGTGCGCCGCCCGGCCGCCGTGCTGCTCGACGAACCCACCAACCACCTCGACGACGAGGCCGCCGCCTTCCTGGAGGAGCAACTCCGCGCGCTGCCCGGCACGGTGGTCGTCGCCAGCCACGACCGGGCGTTCCTCGACGCGGTCTGCACCGACCTGGTCGACCTCGACCCGGCCGTCGGCGGCCCGGTCCGCTTCGGCGGCGGCTACCGCGCCTACCTGTCCGCCAAGCACGCCCGCCGGCAGCGCTGGGAGCGCCAGTACGCCGACGAACAGAAGGAACTGGCCGACCTGCGGCGATCGGCCACCGTCACCGCGCACCGCGTCGCCCCCGATCGCGGCCCCACCGACAACGAGAAGATGGGCTACGGCCACCGCGCCGGCCGCGTCCAGCAGCAGATCTCCCGCCGGGTGCGCGACGCCGCCGGCCGACTCGCCGACCTCGAACGCCGCCAGGTGCCCGAACCGCCCGCACCGCTGCGCTTCGCACCGGACGCCTTCGCCACCGGACGCGCCACCGCCCCGGCCGACGAGACCCCCGGCGCGGCCGACGAGACCCGCGCCCCGGCCGACGAGACCCCCGGCGCGGCCGAACGGACCCCCGGCCCGCTGGTCACGCTGCACCGCATCCGGGTGCCCGGCCGCCTCGCGCTCGACGAACTGGAGGTGGCGCCGGACGAGCGCCTGCTGATCACCGGCGGCAACGGAACCGGCAAGTCCACCCTGCTCGCCGTCCTGGCCGGCCGCCTCACCCCGAGCGGACAGGTGCACCGGCGACCGGGGGCGACGGTCGGCCTGCTCACCCAGGACACCGCGTTCGACCGGCCCGACCGCACCGCCCGCGACACCTACCTGCTGGCCCTCGGACCGGACCTCGCCGAACGCGTCCCGCTGGCATCGCTCGGACTGCTCGCCGCCGCCGACCTCGACCGCCCCGTCGGCGACCTCTCCGTCGGCCAGCGTCGCCGCCTCGCCCTCGCCCTGCTGGTGGCCCGCCCGCCGCACCTGCTGCTGCTCGACGAGCCCACCAACCACCTCTCGCCGGCGCTCTGCGACGAACTCGAGGAGGCCATCGGCGGCACCGGTCCCGGCGCGATCGTGCTGGCCGGCCACGACCGCTGGCTGCGCCGCCGCTGGCAGGGCAGGGAGATCTGCCTTGGCACCTGACCCGCAACGCCGACCGGCCCGGGCCCGGGCTCCCACGAGCCCGGCCCCGGGCCGGTCGAAGCGCACAACCGGCCTACCGGGCACCGCCGTTGACGTACAGCGTCTGCCCGCTGACGTACGACGCGTCCTCGCTCGCCAGGAACGCCACCACCGAGGCGACCTCCTCCGGCAGGCCCACCCGCCGCAGCGGGGTGCGCTGCGCGACCTCCGCCTGGTGCGCCTCCGGCGTCGCCCCGACCCGCTCGGCAGTCGTCGCCGTCATCGACGTCGCGATGTAACCCGGCGCCACCGCGTTCACGTTCACGTTGAACGGGCCCAGCTCGATCGCCAACGTCGCCGTCAGGCCCTGGATGCCGGCCTTCGCCGCCGCGTAGTTCGCCTGCCCGCGGTTGCCCAGCGCGGACCGCGAACTCAGCGACACGATCTTGCCGTACTTCTGCGCCACGAAGTACCGCTGCGCCACGTGCGAACAGTTGTAGGCGCTGGTCAGGTTGACCGACAGCACCATGTCCCAGTCGCTCTTCGGCATCTTGAAGAACAGGTTGTCGCGGGTGATCCCGGCGTTGTTCACCAGGATGTGCACCCCGCCCAACTCCTCGACCACGGACGCGAACACGGCCTCCACCGCCTCGTAGTCCGCCACGTCGCGGCCGAAGGCGCGCGCGGTGCCGCCCGCCGCGACGATCTCCTTGACGGTGCTCTCCGCCCGCTCCGCCGTCAGGTCGACCACGGCCACCGCCGCGCCCTCCTCTGCCAGCCGCCGCGCCGTCGCCGCCCCGATGCCCTGCGCGGCGCCCGTGACCACCGCTACCTTGCCGTCGAACCTGCCCACAGCCACACCTTTCCGATGCATCATCAACACATTGATTGATCTCAATCCGTACTGCTGGAGATCAATCGCGCTCGACCAGTACCGCGGAACCCTGTCCGACGCCCACGCACATCGTCGCCAGGCCGCGCCGGGCGCCGGTGCGGCGCATCCGGTGCAGCAGCGTGGTGAGGATCCGGGCGCCCGAGCAGCCCAGCGGGTGGCCCAGGGCGATCGCCCCGCCGGAGGGGTTCACCAGCTCCGGGTCGATGCCCAACTCGCCGACGGACGCCAGCGCCTGGGCCGCGAACGCCTCGTTGAACTCGGCGGTCTCCACGTCCTGGAGCTTCCAGCCGCCGCGCTCCAGCACCCGCCGGGTCGCCGGCACCGGACCGATGCCCATCACGTCCGGGTGCACGCCCATCGACGCGCCCGCCACGTACCGGCCCAGCGGTTCCAACCCCAGCTCCGCCAACGCCCGTTCGCTGCACAGCAGCAGCGCCGCCGCGCCGTCGTTCATCGGCGAGGCGTTGCCCGCGGTGACGCTGCCGCCCGCCCGGAACACCGGCTTCAGCGCGGCCAGCTTCGCCGCCGTGGTGTCCGGACGGATCGACTCGTCGCGCTCCACCAGCACCCCGTCCGGGCGCTCCACCGCCAGCAGCTCGGCGTCGAAATGGCCCGACTCCCGTGCCTCGGCGGCCAGTCGGTGGCTGCGCAGGGCGAACGCGTCCTGCGCCTCCCGGGAGACGCCGTACCGCGCCGCGACCTCCTCCGCGGTCTCGCCCATCGACAGCACGCCGTGCAGCTCGCGCATCCGCGGGTTGGTCAGCCGCCAGCCCAGCCGGGTGTCGAAGGTCTCCATCCGGTGCGGCAGCGCCTCGTCGGGGCGGGGCAGCACGAACGGGGCGCGGCTCATCGACTCGCAGCCGCCCGCCACCACCACGTCCGCCTCGCCGGAGCCGATCGCCCGGGCCGCCGCGGTGACGGCCTCCATGCCGGACGCGCACAGCCGGTTGAGGGTCACGCCCGGCACCGAGTCGGGCAGCCCGGCCAGCAGCACCGCCATCCGGGCCAGGTTGCGGTTGTCCTCGCCGGCCTGGTTGGCGGCGCCCCAGTACACGTCGTCGATCCGCGCCGGGTCCAACCCCGGCACCTGGTCGAGCAGTCCGCGCAGCACCGCCGCCGACAGGTCGTCGGGCCGGACGGTGGACAGCGCGCCGCGCAGCTTCCCGATCGGGGTGCGGCGGGCGGCGGCGATGAAGACCGGAAGCACTTCGTCGAGCTCCTGTTCAGTGATCAGTGATGGTGCCCAGTGATGGTTCCCAAGACCCGTCGCCTCGTGGGCGGACGGCGTCAGAAGGCGTTGACCCCGGTCAGGGAACGCCCGATGAGCAGCTTGTGGATCTGGCTGGTGCCCTCGTACAGCGTCATCACGCGGGCGTCGCGCAGATACTTGCCGACCGGGTACTCGTCGATGAAGCCGTACCCGCCGAACACCTGCAGCGCATTGTTCGCCGACCGCACCGCCGCCTCGCTCGCGAACAGCTTCGCCACCGAGGACTCGGTGGCGAACGGCAGCCCGCGGTCGATCAGGTCGGCCACCCGCCAGGTCAGCAGCCGGGCCGCGTCCACGTCCACCGCGATGTCCGCCAGCAGCTCCTGCACCAACTGGTGCTGCGCGATGGGCTTTCCGAACTGCTCGCGCTCGCCGGCGTACCGCACCGCCGCCTCCAACGCGGCCCGGGCGATGCCGACGCAGCCCGCCGCCACCGACATCCGGCCCTTGGCGAGCGCCGCCATCGCCACCGTGAAGCCCTTGCCCTCCGCGCCGAGCCGCGCCGAGTCCGGCACCCGCACGGAGTCGAAGGACAACTCGGCCGTGGCCTGGCCGCGCAGGCCCAACTTGCCGTGAACGAGCGTGCGGGTGAAGCCGGGTGTGTCGGTGGGCACCAGGAAAGCGCTTACCCCCCGGTGTCCGGGCTCACCCGTCCGGGCGAACACCAGCGCCACATCCGCCCACGTCCCGTTGGTGATGAACATCTTCGTGCCCGAGATCAGCCAGTCCCCGCCGTCCCGCACCGCCCGGGTGGTCAGGTTCGCCGCGTCCGAACCCGTGCCGGGCTCGGTCAGCGCGAAACACGCCAACGCCTCACCCGCACACAGCCGCGGCAGCCAGCGCCGCTTCTGCTCCGCCGTGCCGAACGCGTGGATCGACTTGCCGACCAGCCCCAGCGAGACCGACACCACCCCGCGCACCGAGGAGTCGCCGCGCCCGAGCTCCTCCAGCACCAGGCAGTACGCCAGGTGGTCACCGCCGCTGCCGCCGTACTCCTCCGGCAGGGTCAGGCCCAGGAAACCCAGGTCGCCGAGCTTCTTCACGATCCCCAGGTCGATCGACTCCGCCCGGTCCCACTCGGCGGCGAACGGCACGATCTCCCGATCGGCGAACCCCGCCGCCAACTCCCGGACGGCGGCCTGCTCCTCGGTCAGCTCCAAGTCCACGCGACGACCCCTCGACCACTCGGACGACTCGAATAAACTAGCGGTGCAAGTTTTACGGCGACTGTAGCCCGCCCCCGCCCCGCACGGAAGAGGCCGCCTGCGAGAATGGGCCGCCCGCACCACCCACCGGCCCACGACCCCAGGAGGCGGAGATCGCCCGACCCCGCACCCCCCTGCTCAACCGGGACCGGATCGTCACCGCCGCACTCGCCCTGGTCGACACCGAGGGCCTGCCCGCCCTCTCCACCCGCCGCCTGGCCGCCGAACTCTCCGTCAGCGGACCGTCCCTCTACAACCACTTCGCCACCAAGGACGAACTCCTGGACGCCGTGGTCGACAGTGTGATGGGCGAGGTCGACCTCGCCATGTTCGACGCGCCGGACGACTGGCGCACCGCCCTGCACGACTGGGCCCGCTCCTACCGCGCCGCCCTCGTCGCCCACCCCCACCTCGTCCCCGTCCTCGCCCAGGGCCCCGGCCGGCGCCCCCACGCGCTGCGCCTCGCCGACGCCGTCTTCGGCTGCCTGGTCGCCGCCGGCTGGCCCCGCGGCCAGGCCACCCGGATCGGCGCCCTGATGCGCTACTTCATCACCGGCTCCGCCCTCGGCTCCTTCGCCGCCGGCTTCCCCGAGGACGCCGCCCTCTACACCGCCGACTACCCCCACCTCGGCGACGCCCACCGCCTCGCCGAACACCGCCGCACCATCGACCAAGGCGCATTCGACACCGGCCTCGAAGCCCTCCTCGACGGCCTCGAACTCCGCTACCGGCAGCTGCGCCGGGAAGACTGACCGGCCCGCGAAAAACCCGTTCGCGCACCGCAACACCCGTGCTGTACTTGCCCGATGAGCGACAACGACGGCCGGATGCGGCTGCGCCTGACCAGCCACCGGGTCGGCGACGAGGGGCACCGGCTCAACCGGGTGCTGAGCAGCGGCCCCATGCTCCGCAACACCTTCCTCCACCCGCCCAGGGTGCACGTCGGGTACCTGCTCGCCCCCCGCGCCGACCTGCTCCGCCTCGGCGCACTGTTCCGGATCGCCGCCACCGGCCCGCACACCGCCGTGCACGTCCCGGCCCCACCGAGCACCCCGCCGGACGCCCCACCGAGCACCCCGCCGCGGCTCTCCGACGGCCCCGACAACCCGGCGCTGCCCCTGCTGATCGCCCGCGAGGACACCGGCCTGCGCCCCTCCGACTGGCCCGCCCTCCGCCGACGCATGCACCGCACCGCCACCCCCCTCACGGCGACCGCCCCCGCACCCCGCCCGCACGAACGCCCCGAGGACGTCCACCGCCGCTGCGCCCACCGCCCCGCCCGGTTCACCGAGCACGCCGGCACGGTGGTCGTCACCGCCCGCGCCGAACTCCTCTTCTGGATCGGCGACCTGCTCACCGCCGCCGGCCGGGCCGTCGCCACGGACCGGGAGATCCACCGCCGCGGCGAGTCCTACTTCACCGACCTGGTCGGCCTCTTCGAGCCGCGCTACACCGAACACCCGATGCACGCGCTCTGCGTCGTCGCCGTCGACCCGATCTTCCACAAGTCCCGCTGGCACAAGCACCGCAGGCCCGCCACCGCCCGCTGACCCGGCGCCACCGCCATCGCCCGCCGACCCGGCACCGCCACCGCCCGCTGACCCGGCGCCACCGCCATCGCCCGCCGACCCGGCACCGTCACCGCCCGCTGACCCGGCGCCACCGCCATCGCACGCCGACCGGGCACCGTCACCACCCTGGTCCGCGACGACCGCGCGCTGCGGGCCGACCGGGCCGGCATCACGGTCCTGACCAGCCGAGATACAGGCTGGTGGCCGCGTGTTCGGCTGCCCTATGATGCGGCGCACCGCACGGCACCAGGGGGCCCATGAACGACGCCGGACAGACTTTCGGCACTTTCGGCACCATATTCGGCATCGTCTTCGCACTGATCGGCCTGCTGTTCGCCGCCCTCGGCGCGGGCGTCGTCGTGATCGTCCTCAAGCGCGCCACCCGCCGCAGGCGCGTCCGCACCTCCGGGCTCGTCGCCGAGGCCGAGGTGCTGGGCGCCCAACTCACCAGGGACGCGGCAGGCGTCCGCGCCCCCCGCAACGCCGTCCTCGGCTTCCGCACCGCCGACGGCCAGGACGTCCGCATCCGCGACACCTCCGGCAACCCCCGGTTCGTGGGCGACCGCGTCACCGTCCGCTACCTGCCCGCCCACCCGCGCGAGGCGCTGCCCACCGACGCGGTGGACAGCCCCGGCCGCCGCATCGTGATCGGCCTCGCCGTCGCGTTCTTCACGGTCTTCGCGCTGACCGGCCTGGGCTTCGCCGCCGTGGGCATCGGCTTCGCCGTCGTCGCCCAGCACATGCCGACCGACGAACAGCCCTGACGCCCCGCCGCCGGCCGCCCCGCGCATCGCTGCGCGCGGCGTCCGGGGCGGCGTCCGGGCACACCGCCGACCCGCACACCGCCGACCCGCGGACTGCCGACCCGCCTACCGCCAACTCGCCTACCGCACCGGCACCTTGCGCAGCGCGCGGCGCAGCGAGGCGACCGGGTCGCCCTCGTGGTACGGGCGCTCGCTGGGCTCGATGCCGTCCAGGAACTCCTGGTAGCGCACCGCGTAGTGGAGGTGCATCAGCGTGGCGGCCGGGGCCAGCGCGCGCAGCGGGTCGCTGCCCGGGACGAGGGCCTGCCAGGCCGCGGCCCAGCGGGCCCGGACGGTGGCGGCGCGCTCGGGAGAGAGGAACGGGTCGGGACGCAGGCCGTCCAGGGCCGGGTGGCTCCAGACCGCGTCGGAGAAGTCCAGCAGCACCCCGCGCTCACCGTCCCAGCGCCAGTTGCCCGGGTGGCAGTCGCCGTGCACCAGCGTCAACGGCAGCCCGCAGTCCGCGAGTTCGTCCACCAGCGCGGGCAGCAGCCCGCCCAGCGCGACGGCCTGCTCCTGCTCCTCGGCGGTCAGCTCGGGCCGCAGGCGCTCCAGCAGCGCCGGGTACAGCGCCGCCAACGCCGCCGGCGAACGGTCCGTCAACCCGTCCGGCCCGTCCGCGGCGACGGCCGCCTGCACGGCCGCCCAGCGGTCGACGACGCCCAGCATGCCGTCCTCCGGCAGCCCCCAGCAGTCCACGCCCGGCACGTCGTCCAGCAGCATCCGCCGCCCGTCCGCGGCCAGCACCTGCGGCACCAGCTCCGGATCGGCCTTCGCCACCCGGGCGATCACCTCGGCCTCGGCCACCGCGAACGGCGGGGTGCTCTTCAGCCAGGCCGCGCCCGCGCCGGTCGGGAACCTGGTCAGCGCCGACAGGTTCCAGCTGCGCACCTGCTCCGCCGGGCCGGTAAGCGGCCGCCCCAACGCCGCCAACTCACCTTCCGCCCAATCCCATTCGGCCCGCAGCCCGTCCTCCGACGCCCACGCCAGCCGCAACGGGTGCCCGTCCAGGGCGACGCCCGGTGCAACGTCCGGCGCCTCGGCCAGCGGCCGGGTCGGGCGCTCCAGGGCCTGCGCCAGGTACACCACGTCGCCGCCGCTGCCGGTCTCGCCGCCGTCGACGGAGAGCATCCGCAGCAGCGCCACCGGCGCCCCCGCGGCCTCCGATGCGGCGCGCACCACCTCCGCGATCTGCGCCCAGTACGGCGACGGGGGGGTGAAAGGGCCCACCGCGCCGAGGAGTTCGCTCTGCCATGCGATCAGGACGGTTGCCGTCCGTTGTTCAGTGTTCTGCACCCGGGCATTCTCCGGACGCGAAGGCCCGCCCGCCAGCGAATTTCCGCCGGCGGGCGGGCCGGGGTGCGCGGATCAGTCCGAGGCGTCCGACATCGGACGGGACAGCGACAGCCCGAACCGGTCCTCCCGGTCGGTCCACCAGTCGCTCAACCGGAGCCCGACGGCGAACAGTTCACGCTCCACCCGCTCCCGGCGGAACTTCGCCGACACCTCCGTGTACAGCTCCTCGCCCTCCTCGAAGTTGACCGCGAGGCCCAGCTCCCCGACCTTCACGCTCTGCGCCCGCAGCGAACGCAGCCGCATCTCGATCCACTCCTGCTCCGGATCCCAGAGCGCGACGTGCGCGAACTGCGCGGGGTCGAAGTCCGCGTCCAGCTCCCGGTTCAGCACCGACAGCAGGTTCCGGTTGAACGCCGCCGTCACCCCCGCCGCGTCGTCGTACGCGGCGACCAGCACCGCCGGGTCCTTCACCAGGTCCGTTCCCAGCAACAGGGCGTCACCGGGCAGCAGTTGGTCCCGCAGGCCGGACAGGAACGCCGCCCGCTCGGCCGGCACCAGGTTGCCCAGCGTGCCGCCGAGGAACACCACCAGCCGGGGGCCGCCGCCCTCCTCCGGCAGGACCGGGCCGGTGGTGAAGTCCGACAGCACCGCCGAGACCTCCAGGCCCGGGTACTCGGCGATCAGCGCCTTCGCCGCCGACTCCAGCGCGCTCTCGCTGACGTCGACCGGCACGTACCGCTCCAGCGTGCCGTGCGCGCGCAGCGCGTCCAGCAGCAGCCGGGTCTTCTCCGAGGAGCCCGAGCCGAGTTCGACCAGGGTGCGGGCCCCGGTCGCGGCCGCGATCTCCCCGGCCCGGGCGGTCAGGATCTCCCGCTCGGCCCGGGTCGGGTAGTACTCGGGCAGCCGGGTGATCTCCTCGAACAGCTCGGAGCCCCGGGCGTCGTAGAACCACTTCGGCGGCAGCCGTTTCGGCTGCCCGGTCAGACCGGAGCGGGCGTCCGCGCGCAGCGCGTGGTGCAGGTGGTCGGCGGGCAGCAGCCGGGTCAGCCGGTATCCGGTCACAGCGGGGCGTCCTCTCGGGTGCGCGGCCCGATCGGGGCCAGCGGGGTGAGCGCGCTGCCGGCCGCATCGGCCACCAGCAGGGTACGGTCGGGGACTTCGGACCAGTCCGGCCCGTCGTCGAACGGCTCGGAGGCCACCAGCAGCGAACCGTCCGCGTCGCGCCGCTGGAACAGCGTGTCGCCCCACGCGGTCGCCGCCACGCAACGCCCGTCGGTGGCCAGCAGGTTGATCCGCGAATCGGCCAACTCGGACGCCGCCAGGCAGACTTCGGCGAGCGCCTTGCCCAACTCGACGCCCGCGCGCAGCCGGTTCAGCACCACCGCCCACAGCAGCGCCGAATCGGTGCGCGCCTCCAGCTCCAACAGCTCACTGGTGGGCACGAGTTCGGCCAGCGGCTCGAAGGCGCCCGGCCAGCCCGGCAGGATGCCGTTGTGGCTGAACAGCCAGCGCCCGGCCGCGAACGGCGCCGCCGCCTGCGGGCCCGGCGCACAGCCCGGGGTCGCCGAGCGGACGGCGCCCAGGACGGCGTGCGAGCGCACCACCCGGGCCAGGTCCGCCAGGTCGCCGTCCGCCCAGATCGGCCCCTCGCGCCGGTAGCGGGCCGGCCGCTCGTCGCCCTCGGCGTACCAGCCCACCCCGTAGCCGTCCACGTTGACCGTGCCGTGCCGCTGCAGACGCGGCGCCCAGGACTGCCGCAGCGGGCCGAACGGCGGATCAAGCAGCACCGAGCGCAACGCCACCGACCGTCCCAGATAAGCGAAGTGACGGCACATCAGGCACCGGCCTCGCCCTCGGCGTCGCGGGCGGTGCGGAAACCGGAGAAGATCTGCCGCCGGATCGGGTAGTCCCAGTTGCGGAACGTGCCCCGGCAGGCGACCGGCGCGACCGCGAACGAGCCGCCGCGCAGCACCTTGTACTCGGGCCCGAAGAACACCTCCGAGTACTCCCGGTACGGCCACGCCCGGAAGCCCGGGTAGGCGGTGAAGTCGGAGGACGTCCACTCCCACACGTCACCGATCAACTGCCGTGCCCCGTAAGGTGATTCGCCCTCCGGGTAGGCGCCGACCGGGGCCGGGCGCAGGTGCCGCTGGCCGAGGTTGGCGTGCTCCGGGCCGGGCGGGCCGTCGCCCCACGGGAAGCGCCGGGAGCGGCCGGTCGCCGGGTCGTGCCGGGCCGCCTTCTCCCACTCCGCCTCGGTCGGCAGCCGCCGCCCCGCCCACCGGGCGTACGCGTCCGCCTCGTACCAACTGACGTGCAGCACCGGCTCGTTCGGCGGAACCGGCTCGACGTGGCCGAAGCGGCGGCGCAGCCACTGCCCGCCCTCCTGGGTCCAGAACAGCGGCGCCGTCAGGTCGGCGTCCATCCGGTGCCGCCAGCCGGCCGGCGTCCACCAGCGCGGCTCGCGGTAGCCGCCGTCGGCGATGAACGCCTGATAGGCGGCGTTGGAGACCGGCGCGGTGTCCAGCCGGAACGCCGGCAGGTCCACCCGGTGGGCGGGGCGCTCGTTGTCCAGCGCCCACGGCTCGGTGTCGGTGCCCATGGTGAACGGCCCGGCCGGGACGAGCACTTCGGGCGCGAGGACGCCCTCGGCGGCGGGCGGGGGAGGGGCGTCCAGCACCGCCGGGCCCTTGCGCAGCTGGTGGGTGATCAGCATCGTCTCGTCGTGCTGCTGCTCGTGCTGCGCGATCATCCCGAACGCGAACCCGGCGTCCAGCAGCGGCGCGCCCTCCAGCGGCGAGGCGGCCAGCAGGTCCAGCACCCGCCCGCGCACCTCGTGCGCGTACGCGCGGGCCTCGGCCGGCGGCAGCAGCGGCAGGCTGGGGCGCTCGGCCCGCGGGTGCTCGAACGCGTCGTAGAGCGGGTCGATCTCCGGATGCATCGGGTCGCGGCCGCCGACGTTGCGCAGCAGCCACAGCTCCTCCTGGTTGCCGATGTGCGCCAGGTCCCACACCAGCGGCGACATCAACGGCGAGTGCTGGGCGGCGAGTTCGGCGTCGTCCACGGCGCCGGTCAGCAGCCCGGTGCGCTCCCGGGCGGCCAGCAGCTCGGCGGCGATCAGCTCGCGCAGCACGGCGGGGTCGGTGCGGTCGGCGTTCAGCACGGGGCGTCCTCCTGCAACGCGGGCGCGGCGCCGGTGCGCAGCGCGGCCAACTGGTCGTCGGCGGGGCAGCGGCCCCGGGCCGGGTAGCGTTCGGCGAACTCCAACAGGGCGGGCCGGAGCCTGCCGTCGCGGCGGGCGAGGGCCCGTTCGGCGGCGGAGAAGCAGGCCAGCGCGGCCCGGCGCAGTTCGGCGTCCGCCATGCCGAGCGCGGCGGCGCGCCGCCACAGGCCCGAACGGGGCGCGCGGGTGCCCGCGTGACCGAGGCGCTCCAGCGCGTCCCGGGCCTCCTCGGCGGCGATCGGGTCGTCCATCAGCCCGGAGACCAGCGCCAGCGGCACCCGCCAGCCCTCGCCCGGCTGGGCGTCCATCATCCGCAGCTCCAGGTGGCCGCGCGGGCGGACCGGCGGGAACAGCGTGGTGCGGTGGTAGTCGAGGTCGGCGAGCGCGGCGCCGCGCTCGCCGCCGCCGCGCAGCCAGTCGCGGAACGTCAGCCCGGCGGGCGCGTCCCACGGCAGGCCCTCCGGGCGGCGCACGCACAGCACCGTCGCGTCCAGCACGTAGTGGGTCCACGCCTCGCGCGGGTCGCCCAGCGGCGGCGGGGCGAGCGTGCGGGTGGGGTCCATCCGGGACCAGACCAGCTGCCGGGTCGACTTCCAACCGGTCGGACGGCCTTCCAGCAGCGGCGAGTTGGCGAACGCGCCGACCAGCACCGGCCCCAGCAGGTGCGCCAGCTGCCAGCGGTCGCGGAACGTCGCCTCGGTGCCCGCGTCGACGCAGACCTGCACCGAGGCGGTGCCCGTCATCATGATCCGGCCCCACGGGCCGCCGCGGCCGAAGTGGCGTTCCATCGCCCGGTAGCGCGGGTGGGTGGCCTGCATCCGGCGCTCCCGGTCCAGCGGATCGGTGCCGCTGCCGGTCAGCCGCAGGCCCTCGGCGGCCAGTGCCGCCCGCAGTACCGCCTGGTCGGCGCTCAGACCCTCCGCGCAGGCGGCCGGGTCGGCGGCGGGCGGGGAGCTCAGCTCGACCTGTCCGCCGGGTTCGTACGTCAGCCGCGACCCGGCCGGGAACACCGGGCCGTCGGCCGACCCGGGCAGCACCGCCAACGCGGCCGCCACCCGGGCGGGATCCACCGGGGCGGTCGGACATCGCCCGTCATGGACGAACCACTCCGCCTCCACCCCGACCAGCGCCGGCGGCCCGATCTTGAAGCAGATGGCACCCAGGTGCCGTTCCGCCGACGCCTCGGACAACTCGGTCGGCGAGGTCACGCTCAGTGTCGAATCGGCCGGTCGATCGGCCTGCTGTGGACGTAAAGATGTCACCGGACTCACCATCCCTCGGTACGCGACTAGGGCCCGGTTGTTCCTGCTCAGTCTGCCCCCGGGCAAACCTTGACGCCGCCCGGCCCGCAGCGACACAGGTCAAGTGGGTGAGAGCGGCCCGGGGACGGCCCGGCGGCAGGGCGAAATCCGGCCGCGGGCGGCCGGATCCGGCCGGACCGAAAGCCGATTCGTGCACCAGTTCGATCTTACGCTCGGTGAGTGGCCCGGACGGCCGCCCGTCGCCGCGCCGGACGCGGCGCCGTCCGCCGGTGGACGGCCCCGCCGGGCACGAACCAGCCGGCCGTCTTGCGGACGGCGGGGCTCGGGTCCTGGGCGTGCGCCGCCTCCAGGGCGGCGACGGCGCGGGCATCGGTGTGGACGAACTTGCCGACGAGTTCGACGGCCCGCATCCGGACCTGCGGGTCCGGGTCGGAGGCCAGGTGGCGCAGCGCGGGCCCGAGCACCCGGCCGGCGCCGGGCGCACAGGCGTCGCCCTTGCAGCGGTCGCAGGCCAGGGCGTGGAACGCGGCGACCCGCACCTTGGCGTCGGGGTCGTCGGCCATGGCGACGAGCTGGTCCATCGAGTCGGTGTCGACGAGGTGGTCCAGCAGACGGCAGCAGCCCTCACGGACGGCTGCGCTCTCGTGGGACAGGCCGGCGCGGATCGCGCCCAGCGCGTCCTCCTTGCGTCGCAGCAGCTCCCAGTAGGCCGCCACGGCGCGCTGCGGGTCGCCCAGGTACGAAACCAGGGCTTCGTTGTCGGTCTTGACGAATCCGAGCATGGCTCCAGCATCGGGCCCCGCGGCAGCGCCCGGCAAAGGAATTTCGCCCCGCCCGGCGCAAGGAGGACGGCCGGCAGAAGCTACCCGATGACCACGCCGGCAGAAGCTACGCGACGAACACGCCGGCAGAAGCTGCGCGACGAACACGCCGGCGGCGGCTACACGATGAACATGCAGTCGCCGAACATGTCGAACTCGTACCCGCCCCGGTCGAGGATCTCGCCGTAGGACTTCATGACGAGGTCCTTCCCGGCGAACGCCGCCGTGAGCACGATGTGGCTGGAGCGCGGCCGGTGCAGGTTGGTCACCAGCGCGTCCACGATCTTGAACCGGAACCCCGGGTAGATGTAGAGGTCCGTCCACCCCGCCCGGGCCTGCACCGGAGTCCCCGGCTCCCGGTCGATCATCAGCGACTCCAGGGTCCGCATCACCGTCGTGCCGACCGCGACGATCCGCCGCCCCTCGGCCAGCGCCCGGTTGATCTGCGCGGCCGTCTCCGCCCCGACCTCGAAGTACTCGGAGCGCACCTTGTGGTTCTCGACGTCCTCCGCGCTGATGTGGCGCACCGCCAGCACCTCGGTGGCTCCCACGTGCAGCGTCAGATAGGCCAGCTCGACGCCCTTCTCCGCAATGCGGTCCAGCAATTCGCGCGAGAAATGCAGGCCCGCCGACGGAATCTCCAGCGAACCGGGCTTCCTGGCGTAGACCGAGCGGTACGCCTCGGGCTTCGACTTCCAGCTCTTCGGGTTGAGCGGAATCGTCTCGTCGAGCCGCCGCCCGTGCCGGTCGAGGGTCGGCATCAGCAACTCGGCGGGCTCGAACGAGACCTTCCAGAGCCGATCGGGCTGCGGCTCGACGACGGTACAGGAGAGCCGGTCGTCGTCGACCGAGGTCAGCGTGGTCCCCGGTTCCGGCGGCCGCGCCGTGTCGATCTTCACGATGTTCGCGCCGTCCGGCTCGTGGCCGTACACGGTGACGTCCACCGTCTCGTCGCCGTACCGGAACGCCAGCGTGTTCGACAGGATGTAGCTGTCGTTCAGCACCAGCAGATCACCGGCCCGCAGATGCCCCAGAATGGACGGGAAAGCGGTGTGCTCGATCGTTCCCGCCGAGCGGTCGAGCACGACCATCCGCTCGTTCCCGCGGCGCTTTCCGCGCAGTTCCACGGGGTCGGTCGGCATGTCCTTCGCGGTCTGCTTGAACTCGAATTCCCTGGTCTTCATCAGGTGGCCTTCCTCGTCGGTCGACGGTCGACGACAGGGCCGAACGGCCCCGTCCCGACGAGTGGACCCGAGCGGCAGGGCCGCCGCACCTTCGGACCTGCCGTTCGGACGACCCGGGCACGGGCCCGTTCAGGACGTGAGGCGGCGCTCCAACGGGGTGCGGAACCGCGGCGTGACCCGGGCGTCCGCGAGGACGCCGCGCAGCGCCGCCGCCTCGGCCCCGACGGCGTCCCGGGCGTCCCGGCCGGCGTCCTCCAGCAGCTCGAACACCACGTCGCCGTCCGGACGTTGGGCCCAGCCGCCGACCACGCGTCCGTTCCACCACACGGTCGGGCCGAGGTTGCCGGAGCGGTCGACCAGCTGCGGGCGGTGGGCGGGGGGCAGGTACCAGTCGCGGTGCTTCACGCCCATCACGGTCGGGTCCAGGGCCGGCAGCAGCGCCGCCCACGGGCCCGGAGCGGCGACCGGGTCGAGATCCCTGGGCAGCACGAACCCCGCCGCGCCGCCCGCGAGTTCGACCTCCACGGCGGCGCAGGCGGCCAGCGCCGCACGGACCTCGCGGACGCCCCAGCCGGTCCACCACACCAGGTCGTCCTCCGTCGCGGGGCCGTACCGCTCCAGCCAGCGCCGCGCCAACTCGCGCTGCGCATCGGCCCGTTCGGCGGCCGAGGGTGGGATCGGGGCGACCTGGCCGAGCGCCCAGCGGTGTTGGCTGCTGGTCCAACTCCCCACCGGGCGACGGCGCACGATGGCGCCCTCCATGCCGAGCAGCCGCAGCAGCCGCATCCCCACCGGCTGCGTGGCCTGGTACGTGGTGCCGACGCCGTAGTCGATCGTCTCCCGCAACTGCGGCACCAGCTCGCTCAGTCGGCTGCCGGTCAGCTCGGCCCCCGGGTCGGCCAGGGCGGCCCGGACGGCGTCCTCCACCCGCGCCGTCCACCCGGCGTCGCGCCCCGAGGCGGCGAAGTCCTTGAGCAGGCGGGCCCGTTCGCGGGCCACGGCCTTCGCGGTGGTGGAGGTGTACAGCGTCGGGGCGAGTGCGGCCGGGATCGCGAACAGCGTGCCGCGCATGCCGTGTCGGCGCAGTACCGTGCGGTCCTCGTACAGCGCCCGCTCGGTGTCGGCGATGCCGGGCGCGGCGAGCCGGGCCGAGACGGCGAGGAAGACCGTGGCGGGGTCGGTGGCGTGTACGGCCACCAGGTCGTCCACCACCTGCTCGGCCCGCTCCGCCCGGGCGCCCGGGGCGAGACGGTGCCGGAGGGCCAGCCGGGCGCGGCGCCGGTCGTCGTCGAACTGCGGTCGGGCGGGCACGCGTTCCTCCTCGGACTCAAGGGACGCCCCAGCCTGCCACGGCGCACCGCCGGCCGCCGGGAGCGCACGCAGTGTGAAAGTTTCGCCCGGGTGACCGGCCTCCTTCCGGGGTACCACCGAAGGGGCGTCGCCCCGGGTGGCAGGGCCGTGAACTGCGCGGCCGGACGGCCGGGTTCCGCCCACCGTGACGGGAGCGCTCCCACGGGTTCTGTGCAAGTTCTTGACGCGCCCCAGAGGTCATGGCTTCATATCGGTTGTTCCCAGGCCGAGTTCGACTCTGCCCGGGGCCAAACTTGGGAGCGCTCCCACCTGTTGGGTGCCTTCCGTCGAGTCCGTCCCCCACCCGAAAGGACTCCCTTCACTGTGTCGGCCAACCTGACGCGCCGTCTTCGGACGGCGGCCGCGGCCGTGGCGCTCGGCGCCGCGACCGTGCTGCCGATTGCCGCGGCGACCACCGCCGCCCATGCCGCTGCGACTGCCCGCGTGGACAACCCGTTCGTCGGAGCCGGGGTGTACGTGAACCCCGAATGGGCGGCGCACGCCGCCGCCGAGCCGGGCGGTTCGGCGGTCTCCACCCAGCCCACCGCCGTCTGGATGGACCGCATCGCGGCCATCGCCGGCGGCGGCGGGGTGATGGGCCTGCGCGACCACCTGAACGCCGCGGTGCAGCAGGCCGCCGGCAAGCCGTACGTGTTCCAGGTCGTCATCTACGACCTGCCGGGCCGCGACTGCGCCGCGCTGGCCTCCAACGGCGAGCTCGGCCCGACCGATCTGCCGCGCTACAAGAGCGAGTTCATCGACCCGATCGCCGCGATCCTGGCCGACCCGGCCTACGCGAACCTGCGGATCGTCACCACGGTCGAGCTCGACTCGCTGCCGAACCTGACCACCAACGCGGGCGGCACCGCCACCGCCACCCCGGCCTGCGACACCATGAAGGCCAACGGCAACTACGTCAACGGCGTGGGCTACGCGCTGGCCAAGCTCGGCGCGATCTCGAACGTCTACAACTACGTGGACGCGGGCCACCACGGCTGGCTGGGCTGGGACTCCAACATGCAGCCGGCCATCGACGTGGTCAAGCAGGCCGCCCAGGCCTCCGGCTCGACCGTCAACAACGTTCAGGGCTTCGTCGTCAACACCGCCAACTACGGCGCGCTGCACGAGCCCAACTTCACCGTCGGCGACACGGTGAACGGCACCACGGTCCGCCAGTCCAAGTGGGTCGACTGGAACCAGTACGTCGACGAGGCAACCTTCGCCAAGGCGTGGCGCACCAAGGCGATCGCCTCCGGGTTCAACTCGAACATCGGCATGCTGATCGACACCTCCCGCAACGGCTGGGGCGGCGCGAACCGCCCGGCCGGCCCGGGCCCGAAGACCACCGTGGACGCCTACGTCGACGGCGGCCGCATCGACCGCCGCTTCCAGACCGGCAACTGGTGCAACCAGTCCGGCGCGGGCCTCGGCGAGCGCCCGAAGGCCGCCCCCGAGGACGGCATCGCCGCGTACGTGTGGATCAAGCCCCCGGGCGAGTCGGACGGCGCGAGCTCGGCCATCTCGAACGACGAGGGCAAGGGCTTCGACCGGATGTGCGACCCGACGTACACCGGCAACCCGCGCAACAACAACAACATGTCGGGCGCGCTGGCCAACGCCCCGCTGGCCGGCCACTGGTTCTCCTCGCAGTTCCAGGAGCTGCTGAAGAACGCCTACCCGGTGCTCGGCTCGTCCGGCGGCAGCGACACCACCGCGCCGACCGCGCCCACCGGCCTCGCCGCCACCACCACCGCCGGCAGCGTCGCGCTGACCTGGAGCGCCTCCACCGACAACGTCGGCGTCACCGGCTACGACGTGTACCGCGGCACCACCCTGGTCGGCTCCACCGCCGGCACCTCCTACACCGACACCGGCCTGAGCGCCTCGACGGCGTACTCGTACACCGTCAAGGCACGTGACGCGGCGGGCAACGTCTCCGCGGCGTCCGCGGCCCTGGTCGCCACCACCCAGGCGTCCGGCGGTGGCGGCAGCGCCGGCTGCACCGCCACCTACAAGGTCAGCAGCGACTGGGGCGCGGGCTTCAACGCCGACGTCACCGTCACCGCCGGCAACGCGGCGATCAAGACCTGGAAGGTCACCTGGAACTTCGGCGGCAACCAGCAGATCACCAACCTGTGGAACGGCCAGCTCGGCCAGTCCGGCCAGGCCGTGACCGTCACCAACGCCGCCTACAACGGCGCCCTGGGCGCCGGCGCCGCCACCGCCTTCGGCTTCGGCGCCAACTACTCCGGCACCAACGCCCTGCCCACCCTCAGCTGCAGCGCCACCGGCTGACGCCGCACCCGCCCCACCACGGCCGCCGCCCCTCCGCAGACCCTGCGGGCGGGCGGCGGCCCCACTTCCCCGCGATGTCGCGCGACTCCGCCCGCGTCGTCGCCCGACTCCGCCCGCGTCGTCGCCCGACTTCGTCCGTGTCGTCACCCGACCGGCGCAGGCCCGTACGGCCCTCGGACGACGCGGCTTGCCGAGGGGATCGGAAGTATAGGAAGATCTTTATGTCCTGTTGCCATTTTTCGATCGATTGCCCGCCGGAAGGGGTGCCGTCATGGCGCGTCCGAACTGGGTGCCCGCAGGGACCGACCTCGACAAGCCCAACGCGGCCCGGGTCTACGACTATTACCTCGGCGGCTCGCACAACTTCGAGGTCGACCGGCGGATGGCACGCAAGGCGATGGAGCTCTGGCCCGACCTGCCGAAGATCATGCGGGCCAACCGGGCGTTCCTGCGCCGCGCCACCCAATACGTCGCCGCCGACGGCATCAGCCGCTACCTCGACATCGGCTCCGGCATCCCCACCTTCGGGGCCGTCCACGAGGTCGCCCGCGAGTACCGGCCCGACGCCCGCGTCGTCTACGTCGACCTGGACCCCGTCGCCGTCGCCCACAGCCGCCTGATCCTGGCCGACGACGACCTCTGCCAGGTCGTCGACGCCGACCTGCGCAACACCGACGACCTGCTCTCCCGCCCCGAGGTCGAGGACCTGCTCGCCCCCGGCGAACCCGTCGCCGTCATCCTCAACGCCGTGATGCACTTCGTCACCGACGACGACGAATCCGCGAAGATCCTCGCCAGGCTCCGCGAAGCCCTCCCCAGCGGCAGCGCCCTGATCCTCTCGCACGCCTCGCTGGAGGGCCGCCCCGACCAGGCCGGCTCCCACCAGGACCTCTACCGCGCCACCCCCACCCCGCTCACCATGCGCAGCCGCGAACAGATCACCGCCATGTTCGAGGGCTTCGACCTGGTCGAACCCGGCGTGGTCTACCTCCCCCAATGGCGCCCCGACGACGCCGACACAGTCGACCCGCACCCCGAGCGGATGACCGGAATGGCCGGCGTCGGACGCCTGTCATGACCGGGGCGGCTGCCCCGGACCACGGGTTCCGCACCGCCTGGGCCGCCATGCTCCGCACCGGACACGGCGCGGCGGTGCGCCCCGGCGTCCTCAACCCGCTGATCGCGCGGACCGCCGACCTGCTGCACCGCGCCGCCGAGGAGCACCCGTTCCGCCCCGAACTCGCCGGGCAGGTCGGCGCCCTGCTCATCGACAACCACTTCACCGACCCCCAACTGCTGTCCGACGCCGTCCAGTTGATCCAGACCCGGCCGGTCCCCGACGGGCGCGGACCGGCGCTGTCCGGCGCGTTCGCGGCCGGCTGGGCCGCCGCGCTGCGCGAACGCACCCTGCGCGAGCAGGAGGCGATCCGGCTGGCCGCCGACACCGCCCGCCAGGAGGTCGAACGGGCGCTTCGGGTCTCCGAGGCCCGCTTCCGCGCCCTGTTCGAGTCCTCGGCGATCGGCATCGGCATCGGCGACACCGACGGCAACATCCTCGCCGTCAACCGGGCCCTCGGCGAGATCTTCGGCGGCGGCCCCGAGGACATGCAGGGCGTCCGCGTCAACGACCTCATGCACCCCGAGGACACCCCCGGCGTGTGGGAGGCCTACGAGGAGCTGATCGGCGGCACACGCGAGTACTTCCAGTTCGACAAGCCGTACTACCGGCGCGACGGCGAAGTGGTCTGGACGCACCTGACCGTCTCGCTGATCCGCGACGACGACGGCTCCCCGCTGTACCAGGTCGCCATGCTGGAGGACGTCACCGACCGCTACCGGCTCCAGGAACGCCTGCGCCACCAGGCCACCCACGACCCGCTGACCGGCCTGCCCAACCGGGCCGCGTTCTTCGAACGGCTGGAGCGGCTCTTCGAATCGCCGGAGCCCGACGCCCGGTTCGGCCTGTGCTACGTCGACCTGGACGGCTTCAAGGTCGTCAACGACAGCCTCGGCCACGACATGGGCGACCAGCTGCTGACCGTGGTCGCCCGCCGGCTGGAGTCCGCGCTCAGCCCGCTCGGGCACATGGTGGCCCGGCTCGGCGGCGACGAGTTCGTCGTCCTGCTGGAGAACTGCCGCGGCGAACAGGAGGCCGTCGCCGCCGCCAAGACCGTGCTCGCGGCGCTCACCAGACCCGTGGTGATCGGCGACCACCGGCTCGCCGTCGGCGCCAGCGTCGGCGTGCTGGAACGCCGGATCTCCAGCACCACGCCCGGCGCGGCCGTCCGCGCCGCCGACCTGACGCTGTACCGCGCCAAGGAGGCCGGCCGCGGCCGCTGGACGCTGTTCGACCCCAAGGAGAACGCCCGCGCCGTCAGCCGCTACGCGGTCTCCGTGCGGATGCCCGCCGCCCTCGACCGCGGCGAGTTCTTCATCGACTACCAGCCGATGATCGACCTCTCCAGCGGCGCGATGACCGGCGTCGAGGCACTGGTGCGCTGGCGCGACCCGCAGTTGGGCGTGCTCAGCCCCGAGGAGTTCGTCGGCGTCGCCGAGGAGACCGGGCTGATCATGCCGCTCGGCCGCTGGGTGCTCGAACAGGCCTGCGAGCAGGCCGCCGACTGGGTCGCCCGGTTCGGCGACCGGGCGCCGAAGGTCAGCGTCAACCTCGCCGTCCGGCAGGCCCGCAACGCCGGACTCGTCGGCGACATCGACCGGATCCTGCGCAGCACCGGCCTCGACCCGTCCATGCTGCAGCTGGAGATCACCGAATCGACCGTGGTCGGCCCCGAGGACGAGGCCCTCAAGGCGCTGCACGCCCTGGTCGACATGGGCGTCTCGCTGGCCGTCGACGACTTCGGCACCGGCTGGTCCAACCTCGCCTACCTGCGCGACCTGCCGGTGTCCAACCTGAAGATCGCCGGCTCGTTCGTCGGCGACCTGCACGACCCCGCCAAGGACACCCACCTCGGCTGGCGGATCGTCAGCGGCCTGGTCTCGCTCGCCCACACCCTCGGCCTGTCCGTCACCGCCGAGGGCGTGGAGAGCCGCGCCGACGCCGAACGCCTGCGGCTGATGGGCTGCGACCTCGCCCAGGGCTGGCACTTCGGACGGCCGGTGCGGCCCGCCGAGATCGCCCGCCGGATCGCCGAGGGCGACCCGGACCGCACCGCCGAACTCCCGGCCGAGACCGGCCCCGGCGGCGTCGAACGCCGCCACGCACCGCTCGACGCCGCGCCCGCCGCCCGCCAACTGCCCGTTCCCGGGCAGGAGTTCGCGGACGAGCCGGAGATCGCGCCGAGCGCAGGCCCGGAGAGTGGGCCGGGCGCCGACCCGGAGGGCGCGCCGGGCACCGGCCCGGACGGCGCGCCGGGCGCCGACCGCGAGGCCTGAGCCCTCACGGCCCTTCGCGGCGCTTCAAGGCCCCTCACGGACCGTAGCGGTCGTAGGGCCTCGTGCTTCCGTTCGGCCCACCCGTCCCCGGCTACCCGCCGGTACCCCGGCAAGCTGGGGGAGGCCACCGGGTCGCTACCGGCGAGGACGACGGGAAGAGGCGGGAAGAGATGGTGAAGGCATTCGGGTTCGTCGCCTACGGCGGACCGGAGCAGCAGCAGTTCCTGGACCGGCCGCTGCCCGAGCCCGGCCCGGGCGGGCTGCGGATCGAGGTCAGGGCGGCCGGCGTCAACCCCGCCGACTGGAAGAAGCGCGAGGGCTGGTTCGGGACGGTCGCCGAGCCGCCGCTGGTGATGGGCAGCGAGGCCGCCGGCGTGGTGACCGCCGTGGGGGAGGACGCGGACGGGTTCGCCGTCGGCGACGAGGTGTTCGGCATCGCACCCGCCGGGGCGTTCGCCGAACAGACGCTGCTCGCCGCGCGCGCCACCGCCCGCAAGCCCGCCACCATCGGCTTCGACCAGGCCGCCGCGCTGCCGGTCGCCGCCGCCACCGCCTACGACGCCCTCCAGCAGCTCCAACTCCAAAGCGGCGAAAGCCTGTTGATCGTCGGCATCGCCGGCGGCGTCGGCAGCGCCGCCACCCAGATGGCCCGCGCCCGCGGCATCACCGTCCTCGGCACCGCCGGCGCGTCCAGCGCCGACCACGTCCGCGCCCTCGGCGCCACCCCCGTCCGCTACGGCGACGGCGTCGCCGACCGGCTGCGCGAGGCCGCCCCCGACGGCGTCGACGCGATCCTCGACCTGGTCGGCGGCGGCGCCGTCCGCGACGTCGCCGGGGCGCTGCGCCGGCCCGGACGGCTGGTGTCCACCGCCGACCGGGCCACCGTCGAGGAACTCGGCGGCGCGTACGTGAAACGCGACGGCACCGCCGCCGTGCTCACCGCCCTCGCCGACCTGGTCGCCAATGGGACGCTCGACGCGCACATCAGCGCCCGCTACCCGCTGGAACACGCCGCCGAGGCGATCGCCGAGGTCGAGTCCGGACACGCCCGCGGCAAGCTGATCCTGGAGATGAACCGCCCGTGAAGACCACCGGATTCGGGCCCGGCGCGCCCTGCTGGACCGAACTGTCCACCAAGGACCCGCTGGCGGCCAAGACCTTCTACCACGAACTGTTCGGCTGGCGCACCGAGGCCGTCCCCGACGAGAAGGCCATGGGCTACACCCGGCTGTACGTCGGCGAGGAACTCGTCGCCGGACTCGTCGGGCTGATGCAGCCCGACCAGCCCACCGCGTGGAACATCAGCTTCCACGCGCCCGACCTGGACGCCACCGCCGCCGCCATCGCCGACGCCGGCGGCACCCTGATCGTCCCCCCGATGGACGCCCTCGGCTGGGGCCGCTTCACCGTCGCCCGCGACCCCGGCGGCGCGGTGTTCTCCGCCTGGCAGCCCGGCACCCTGCGCGGCTGCGACCTGATCAACGAGCCCGGCGCGCTCGGCTGGGTGGAACTCGCCACCCGCGACCCGAAGGCCGCCGCCGCGTTCTACACCCGGGTGTTCGGCTGGAGCGTCGCCACCGGCGAGATGTACACCCAATTCGGCCTGGACGGAAGAGACTTCGGCGGCATGATGGACATGGCCGACCAGTTCCCCGCCGAAGTGCCGCCCTACTGGATGCCGTACTTCGCGGTCGCCGACGTCGACCTGAGCTCCGAACGCGCCGCGCTGCTCGGCGCCACCGTCACCCTGCCGCCCACCGACGTCCCCGACGGCCCGCGCCTCGCCGTGCTGCGCGACCCGCAGGGCGCGGTGTTCGGCATCCACGTCGCCTACCCCGAGAACTGAACGCCGGGGCGCGGGAGTTCGGCCCCGCGGTCGTCGGCACGGGAGTTCGGCCCTGCGGTCGTCGGCAGGGAGTTCAGACCCGCGCCGACGGCAGGTCGGAGGGCGGTGCGGCCGGGGCGCCGGGCCGGCGACGCCCGCGCAGCCGGGGCGCCAGCGCCGTCGCCCCGGCCGCCGCCGTCACCGCCAGCGCCGACAGCGGCACCCAGTCGCCCCACCGCACGTACCACGTCCGGGCCGCCGGGTCGGCCGGGGCGAGCCGGACCGTCAGCGCACCCGCCTCGCCCGTGGTCAGCCGCGCCAGCCGACGGCCCCGCGCGTCGTACGCCACCGACTCGCCCGTCAACGCCGCCTGCACCACCGGCCGGCCGGTCTCCGCCGCGCGGATCGCCCCCAGCGAGGCGTGCTGCGCCGGCGCCCACGTCGACTGGAAGGTCGAGGTCGCCGACTGGTAGACGATCAGGCCCGCGCCCTGCCGGGCCGCGGTCCGCGACATGTCCGGGAACGCCGACTCGAAGCAGATCAGCGTGCCCACCGGCAGCGGACGGCCGTCCCGGCCGACCACCGGCAGCAGGTGCACGGACCGGCCCGGCGCCCGGTTCTCGCCCGCCGCCGCGCTCACCCCCGCGACCCAGCCCAGCAGCGAACGCAGCGGAATGTACTCGCCGAACGGCACCAGCCGGATCTTGCGGTAGCGCGCCACGATGCCCGACGGGTCGACCAGCACCGCGTCCTTGGAGATCCGGCCGTCCGCCTTCCGGGCGTCCTCGCCGACCAGCAGCTGCGCGCCCGTCGACCGCGACAGCGCCGCCAGCCGGTCCAGCGTCGCGGTGTCGCGGTCCAGGTCGGCGGTGGTCGAACTCTCGCCCCACACCACCAGGTCCACCGGATCGCCCGCCAACGAGCGGGTGATCCGGACGTTCGCCTCCAGCCGGGCCCGCTCGTCCGGCGTCTGGCCGGCCTGCACCAGCGCCACCGACGCCGAGCCGTGCGACGCCGGCGCGGCCTGCGCGGCGAACGCCAACGGGCCCGCCAGCACCGCCGCGAGCGCCGTCGCACTCGCCAGCAGCCGCAGCCGCAGTTCGCGTGCCAGCACCACGATCGTCAATGCCGTGTTGACCGCGACGAGGGCCCCGCTCACCAGCCACACCCCGCCGACCGAGGCCAGGCCGAGCACCGCCGGATGCTCCCACTGGGACGCGCCCAGCAGCGCCCACGGCCCGCCCAGCGCATGCCAGGACCGGGCGAACTCGGCGCTCACCCACACCGCCGGGACGACCACCAGCGCCGCCGCCGACCGGCGGAGCGTCAACTCGCCGCGCAGCAGCCACCACGCGGCCAGCCCCACCGGCGCCTGCAACACCCCGAACACCGCCGCCAGCAGCGGCAGCGCCGGGCCGATCGACGGGATCAGCCAGTACATGCCGGTCAGGATGAATCCCGCGCCGAACCACCAGCCGCGCACCGCCGCCTCGCGCGCCGTGCCCGCCGCCCGCATCAGCAACAGGCCCGGCACCAGCGCCGCCCAGGCCAGCACGGCCAGGCCGGCGCCCGGGAACGTCAGGACGGGCAACGCGCCCGCGGCCAGCGCGCCGTAGCGCGCCGGGCGGGTCAGGGCGGTTCGCAGGCTCATGCGGAGATTGTCCGCCCGGGCGGGCCGGAAGACACCCCTTGGCGATCATCGCGCCGTCAAGTGTCGTCCGGCGTTCACCTCCCGGCGGTCACTCGCCTTCCAGGTCGCCCTCGGTCTCCAGGAACACCTGCCGCAGCTCCGCGAGCAGCCGCGGGTCCGGCTCCGCCCACAGCCCGCGCTCGGCGGCCTCCAGCAGGCGCTCCGAAATGCCGTGCAGCGCCCACGGGTTGGCCTCGGCGAAGAACTCCCGGTTGACCGGGTCGAGGACGTACTCCTCGGTGAGCTTCTCGTACATCCAGTCCGCGACCACGCCGGTGGTGGCGTCGTAGCCGAACAGGTAGTCCACCGTCGCGGCCATCTCGAACGCGCCCTTGTAGCCGTGCCGGCGCATCGCCTCCAGCCAGCGCGGGTTCACCACCCGGGCCCGGAACACCCGGGCCGCCTCCTCGGTGAGAGTCCGGGTGCGGACCGTCTCCGGGCGGGTCGAGTCGCCGATGTACGCCGCCGGGCTGCTGCCCGTCAGCGCGCGCACGGTGGCCACCATGCCGCCGTGGTACTGGAAGTAGTCGTCCGAGTCGGCGATGTCGTGCTCGCGCGTGTCGGTGTTCTTCGCCGCCACCGTGATCCGCCGGTAAGCGGTTTCCATCTCCTCCCGGGCGGGCCGTCCGTCCAGGTCGCGGCCGTACGCGTAGCCGCCCCACACCGTGTACACCTCGGCCAGGTCGGCGTCCGTGCGCCAGTCCCGGCTGTCGATCAGCTGCAACAGACCCGCGCCGTACGTCCCCGGACGGGAGCCGAACACCCGGACGGTGGCCCGGCGTTCGTCGCCGTGCTCGGCCAGGTCGGCCTGCACGTGCGCCCGGACGAAGTTCTGCTCGGCGGGCTCCTCCTGGCGGGCCGCCAGCCGGACCGCGTCGTCCAGCAGCGCCACCACGTGCGGGAACGCGTCCCGGAAGAAACCGGAGATGCGCAGCGTCACGTCGATCCGGGGACGGCCCAGCTCGTCGAGCGGGATCGCCTCCAGACCCGTCACCCGGCGCGAGGCGTCGTCCCAGACCGGGCGCACACCCAGCAGGGCGAGGGCCTCGGCGATGTCGTCGCCGGCGGTGCGCATCGCCGAAGTGCCCCACAGCGACAGGCCCACCGACGGCGGGAACTGCCCGTCGTTGTCGGCCCGGTAGCGCTCGATCAGGGACGCGGAAAGCGCTTGCCCGGTCTCCCAGGCGAGCCGCGACGGCACCGCCTTCGGGTCCACCGAGTAGAAGTTGCGGCCCGTCGGCAGCACGTTGACCAGCCCGCGCAGCGGCGAACCCGACGGGCCCGCCGGGACGAACCCGCCCTGCAGGGCGTGCAGCACCGCGTCCAACTCGTCCGTGGTGGACGCAAGTCGGGGCACCACCTGGGCGGCCGCGAAGGACAGCACCTCCGCCACGGCGGCCGGCAGACCGGCGGCGACCTTCTCGACGGCGGCCGGGTTCCAGCCCTCCGCCTCCATCGCCTCCACCAGCGCCCGCGCCTGCGCCTCGGCGGCGTCCGTCGCACCCAGCGTCAGCGCCGCCTCGTCCAGGCCGAGTGCCTCCCGCAGACCCGGCAGCGCACTGACACCGCCCCAGATCTGCCGCGCCCGCAGGATGGCCAGCACGATGTTCACCCGGTCCGTGCCCGCCGGGGCCTGGCCGAGCACGTGCAGGCCGTCGCGGATCTGCGCGTCCTTCACCTCGCACAGCCAGCCGTCGACGTGCAGCAGGAAGTCGTCGAAGCCGTCGTCCTCCGGCCGCTCGGCCAGGCCCAGGTCGTGGTCCAGCTTGGCGGCCTGGATCAGCGTCCAGATCTGCGCACGGATCGCCGGCAGCTTCGCCGGGTCCATCGCCGCGATGTTCGAGTGCTCGTCCAGCAGCTGCTCCAGGCGGGCGATGTCGCCGTAGGAGTCGGCGCGCGCCATCGGCGGCACCAGGTGGTCGACCAGCGTGGCGTGCGCCCGGCGCTTGGCCTGGGTGCCCTCGCCCGGGTCGTTCACCAGGAACGGGTAGACCAGCGGCAGATCGCCCAGCGCCGCGTCCGGGCCGCACTCCGCCGACAGCGCCGCCGTCTTGCCCGGCAGCCACTCCAGGTTGCCGTGCTTGCCCAGGTGCACCACCGCGTGCGCGCCGAAACCGCCGTCCTCCCGCGCCGCCGCGATCCAGCGGTACGCCGCCAGATAGTGGTGGCTCGGCGGCAGGTCCGGGTCGTGGTAGATCGCCACCGGGTTCTCGCCGAACCCGCGCGGCGGCTGGATCAGCACCAGCAGATTGCCCGAGCGCAGCCCCGCCAGGACGATGTCGCCGTCCGGGTTCTGCGAACGGTCCACGTACAACTCGCCCGGCGCCGGGCCCCAGTGCTCCTCGACCCGCTCGCGCAGCCCGGCCGGCAGCGTCGCGTACCAGCGCCGGTAGTCGGCCGCCGGGATCCGCACCGGGTTGCGGGCCAGCTGGTCCTCCGTCAGCCACGCCTGGTCGTAGCCGCCGGCCTCGATCAGCGCATGGATCAGCGCATCGCCCTCGTGACCGCGGTCGGTGTCCGTGTCCAGGCCCGGCAGGGCGTCGCCCAGGTCCATGCCCTCCGCGCGCAGCCGCTCCAACAGCCGGACCGCCGACGCCGGAGTGTCCAGACCGACCGCGTTGCCGACCCGCGCATGCTTCGTCGGGTACGCCGACAGCACCAGGGCGAGGCGGCGCTCGGACGCCGGCGTGTGCCGCAGCCGGGCGTGCCGCACCGCGATGCCCGCCACCCGCGCCGCACGTTCCGCATCCGCCGCGTACACCGTCAGCCCGTCCTCGTCGACCTCCTTGAACGAGAACGGAACGGTGATCAGCCGGCCGTCGAACTCCGGCACCGCGACCTGCGTCGCCGTGTCCAGCGGCGACAGCCCGTCGTCGCTGCCCTCCCACTGCGCCCGCGACCAGGTCAGGCAGAGCGCCTGCAGGATCGGCCGGTCCAACGCCGCCAACGCCCCCGCGTCCCACGCCTCCTCGTCACCGCCGGCCTGCGCGTCGGCCGGCCGGGTGCCGCCCGCCGCCAGCACCGTCGTCACGATCACGTCGGCCGCGCCCAACTCCGCGAGCAGCTCCGGCTCCGCGCCGCGCAACGACGCGCAGAAATACGCGCGGACCTGCGCGCCCTGCTCCTCGACCGCCCGGCAGAGCGTCTCCACGAACGCCGTGTTGCCGCTCATGTGGTGCGCCCGGTAGTACAGCACCGCCACCCGCGGACCCTCCTGCGGCGCGGTCGCGACCCGCTCCAGCGGACCCCAGGACGGGGCCGAGGCCGGCGGCGCGAAACCGTGACCGGTCAACAGCACCGTGTCCGACAGGAACGCGCCCAGCTCCGCCAGGTTCTCCGGACCGCCGTGCGCCAGGTACGCGTGCGCCTCCGCCGCGATGCCCGCCGGCACCGTCGACAACTCCATCAGCTGCGCGTCCGGCGCCTGCTCACCCGTCAGCACCACCACCGGACGCGGCCCCGCGAGCAGCACGTCCAGCCCCTCCTGCCAGGCCCGCCGACCACCCAGCAGCCGCACCACCACCAGCTCGACGCCGTCCAGCAGTTCGGGCAGCTCGGCCGGGTCCAGACGCGCCGGATTGCCCCACCGGAACCGCACCGGACCGCTCGACGCCCGGGCACTCAACAGGTCCGTGTCGGACGTGGACAGCAGCAGGATCATGCGAAAGCCCTCCCGGGCGTCTCGAACAGCGCGGACAACCCGGTCGTGGAAGCACAGATGCGGTCGAGGACGCGGAACGGCCCGGCGGGAACGAACCCCACGGACACCCGCCGGAACGCGGGCATGCGACAGCGCATGGCACAGGCCTTCCTCGGGGTCCTCGCCCCGGGCAGTGGAGGACGGCCGGAGTTCCTGGCTCCCACGACTCACTGAGCCGCGGTCACAGTGGCGGGACCGCACCGGATTCGCACCGGACTTCCTCCGCTGTGCCGTCACTGGCAGCGGACACCCCGAAAGGTGACCGGGACGCCCCGAGAGGCACCCGCCAGCATCGTACGGGTAGATCGCGCATCCCGGGAGTGTGACCTGCGACGCGCCCCCGATCCGGGGCGGTGCCCGCCCCCGAACACCCCGCTGAGCTGGGCAGACGCCGGGCACTCGAACCCCGGGAGCGGGAGCCGGCGCACTGGCGCGACGCGCGGCCATGGGTATGCTCGCCGCCATGCCACCCACACCCGACGCCCTCGCGGCACCCTCCGTCGGGCCCGACCGAGGCCGCGCCGACGCCTGCCCCGGCGCGCTCCGCCTGCACCCCGCCGAGGACGGACACCTCGCCCGACTCCGCCTCCCCGGCGGCTACTTGACGTACCGTCAGATTCTCGCGATCGCCGACGCGGCGGACGCGCTCGGCGACGGCGAGATCGAGATCACCTCCCGCGGCAACGCCCAGCTGCGCGGCCTGACCGCACAGTGCGCCGCCGACCTCGCCGAACGACTGCGCGCCGTCGGCCTGTTGCCCTCCGACACCCATGAACGCGTCCGCAACATCGTCGCCTCGCCGCTCGCCGGCCTCGACGGACGCGGTGCCGCCTCGGTGGAACTCCCCCGTTGGGTACGGGAGTTGGACGCCGCCCTGTGCGCCGCGCCGTGGGCCGCCCGGCTCTCCGGGAAGTTCCTGTTCGCCCTCGACGACGGCCGCGGCGACATCGCCGCCCTCGACGCCGATGTGACCTTGATCGCAGTCGGCGACGGTCGCGCCCTGCTGCGCCTCGGCCGCGCCCGCCGCGCCACCCTCGTCGACGACCCCGTGCCCGCCGCGCTCAACGCCGCCCGCCGCTTCCTGGAGCTGGCCGCCGGCCGGGCCTGGCACCTGCGCGAGGTGCAGGGCGAACTGCCGGAGGGGGAGACGCCGCTGCCCCGGTTCACCGGGGAGCGGCCCCTGCTGGGCGCGGTCGGCGACGCTGTGTCGGTCGGCGGTGCGGTGTCGGTCGGGGGTGGTGTGGCGGTCGACGGTGCCGTGCCGGTCGGGGGTGCCGTACCGGTCGGGGGTGGTGTGTCGGTCGGGCTGCGGTTCGGGCGGGCCAACAGCGCGCAGTGGCGACTGCTTGCGGACGCGCTCGGGCCGGGCGACGGCGGCGACAGCGTGCGGCTCACCCCGTGGCGCGGCGTCGTGGTGCCCAGTGCCGGGGCCGAATGGCTGCCGCGCCTCGCCGACGCGGGCTTCCGGGTCGAGTCCGGCGGCCCCTGGGAGGGCGTCACCGCCTGCACCGGCCTGCCCGGCTGCGGGAAAGCGCTTGCCGACGTCCGCGCACAGGCCGCCCGTGCGATCGCGGCCGTCCCCGTCGAAGGCCTGCCCGTGCACTGGTCCGGCTGCGAACGCCGCTGCGGACACCCCGCCGGACGCTGGGTCGACGTGCTGGCCACCGGCACCGGACACCGCGTCACCGTGGAAGGCCGGACCCGCGAGACCGGCCCGGCGACCCCGAACGACTCCACCGAGAACGGCCGCACCGGCGGCACCGGCCGTACTGGCCGTACTGGCCGCACTGAGTGCGACCGCACCGAGAACGACCGCACCGAGCACGACCCGACCGAGTACGAGACCGCCGAAGCAGTCGCCGAGGCGCGCAATGCCGAATGGCGGAGGACCTGATGATCGACTACGAGAAGGACGGCGCGGCCATCTACCGCCAGTCCTTCGCCACCATCCGCGCCGAGGCCGACCTCGCCGCGCTGCCCGCCGACGTCGCGCAGGTCGCCGTCCGGATGATCCACGCCTGCGGCATGACCGACCTGGTCGAGGACCTGCTCTGGTCGCCCGATGTGGTCGCCGACGCCCGCCGCGCCCTGCGCGCGGGCGCGCCGATCCTCTGCGACGTCAACATGGTCGCCAGCGGCGTCACCCGCAAGCGGCTGCCCGCCGACAACGAGGTGATCTGCACCCTCACCGACCCGTCGGTGCCCGAACTCGCCCGCGCCATGGGCACCACCCGCAGCGCCGCCGCCATGGAACTCTGGCTGCCCCGCCTGGAAGGCGCGGTGGTCGCCGTCGGCAACGCCCCCACCTCGCTGTTCCGCCTGCTGGAGCTGATCGAGGCCGGCGCGCCCCGGCCCGCCGCCGTGATCGGCGTTCCCGTCGGCTTCATCGGCGCCGCCGAGTCCAAGCAGGCCCTGGCCGAACACCCCGCCGCCCTGGAGCACTTGGTGGTCCGGGGCCGCCGGGGCGGCAGCGCGATAGCCGCTGCCGCGATCAACGCGATTGCGAGCGAACAGGAATGACGGAACGTCAGAACAACGCTGCGGTCGGCCGGCTGTACGGCGTCGGCGTCGGACCGGGCGACCCTTCGCTGATCACGGTGCGCGCCGCCGAACTCATCGGTCAGGCCGACGTCATCGCCTACCACAGTGCCCGGCACGGCCGCTCGCACGCCCGGGCCATCGCCGAACGGTACCTGACGGGCCGTCAGATCGAAGAGCGCCTGATGTACCCCGTCACCGTGGAGTCCACCGACCACCCCGGCGGCTACCGCGGCGCGCTCGACGACTTCTACCAGGAAGCGTCCGAGCGGCTCGCCGCGCACCTCGACGCCGGGCGCACCGTCGTCGTCCTCGCCGAGGGCGACCCGCTGTTCTACGGCTCCTACCAGCACATGCACAAGCGCCTCGCCCACCGCTACCCCACCGAGGTGGTGCCCGGCGTCACCTCGATCAGCGCCGCCGCCGCCCGCCTGGGCACCCCGCTGGTGGAGGCCGAGGAAGTGCTGACGATCATCCCCGGCACCCTGCCCGAGGAAGAGCTGACGGCCCGCCTCGCCGCCACCGACTCCGCCGTCGTCATGAAGCTCGGCCGCACCTTCCCCACCGTGCGCCGCGCCCTGGAACGCTCCGGGCGGCTGGCCGAGGCCCGCTACGTCGAACGCGCCACCATGGACGGCGAACGCACCGGCCGGCTCGCCGAGATCGACGCCGACAGCGTGCCGTACTTCTCGGTCGCCGTGGTGCCCAGCCGGGTCGCCGCCCTCGACTCCGAAGGGCAGCCGTTCGAGGCGCTGGCCGCCCCCGAACTCACCGACGGCGAACCGCCGTTGGGCGAGGTGGTGGTGGTCGGCACCGGACCGGCCGGGCCGCTGTGGCTGACGCCCGAGGCCCGCGGCGCGCTCGCCAATGCGACCGACCTGGTCGGCTACACCACCTACCTGGACCGGGTGCCGGTCCGCGCCGGGCAGGTCCGGCACGGCTCCGACAACAAGGTCGAAGGCGTACGCGCGGAATTCGCCCTGGAGTTGGCACGTCGCGGCCGCCGCGTCGCGGTCGTCTCCTCGGGCGACCCCGGCGTCTTCGCGATGGCCACCGCCGTGCTGGAAGCCGCCTGCGAGGACCCGTACCGGGACGTCGCCGTGCGCGTGCTGCCCGGCATGACCGCCGCGCACGCCGCCGCGTCCCGGGCCGGCGCGCCGCTCGGCCACGACTACGCGGTGATCTCGCTCTCCGACCGGCTCAAGCCGTGGGAGGTGATCGCCCGCCGGCTGCGCGCCGCCGCCGAGGCCGACCTGGTCCTCGCGCTGTACAACCCCGGCTCCAAGTCCCGCACCACGCAGGTCGGTTCGGCCCGGGACCTGCTGCTGGAGTACCGCGACCCGGCGACCCCCGTGGTGCTGGCCCGGGACGTCGGCGGCCCCACCGAACGCGTCCGCACCGTCGCCCTCGCCGACCTCGACCCCGCCGACGTCGACATGCGCACCCTGCTGCTGATCGGCTCCACCCAGACCCAGTGGGTGCAGCGCGGCGAAGAACGCGACGTGGTGTGGACGCCGCGCCGCTACCCGGAGGCCTGACTCCTCAGCTCCTGAAGCCAGTTGACCGCCCCGGCGACGTCCGGGGCGGTCCGCACGCCCTGCGGGGCGGCCGGGCGCCGGACGACCACCACCGGCAGCCCGAGCTCGCGGGCGGCGGTCAGCTTCGGGGCGGTGGCGGCGCTGCCGCTGTCCTTGGTGACCAGCACGTCGATCCGGTGCGCCCGCAGCAGCTCGCGCTCCCCGTCGAGCGCGAACGGCCCACGCTCCAAGAGGACTTCGACCGACGCGGGCATCGGCGCCACCGGCGGCTCGACCGAACGCGCCAGGAACCAGAGCGCGTCCAGATGCGCGAACGCGGCGATGCCCTGACGTCCGGTGGTCAGGAACACCCGCGCACCGAGCCCGGGCAGCGCGTCCGCCGCCGCGGCCAGACTCGGCACCGGATGCCACCGGTCGCCGTCCTCGGGCAGCCAACTCGGCCGCCGCAGCGCCAACAGCGGAACACCCGTCTCGGCGGCGGCCACCGCCGCATTGCGGCTCATCGTCTCCGCGAACGGATGCGTCGCGTCGATCAGCGCGTCCACCCGGTGCCCGCGCAACCACCCCGCGAGCCCCGCCGCCCCGCCGAACCCGCCGACCCGCACCTCCCCGGCCGGCAACCGCGGCTGCGCCACCCGGCCCGCCAGCGAACTCGTCACCCGCAACGCCGGATCGGCCGCCAGCACCTCCGCCAACCGGCGGCCCTCACTGGTACCGCCGAGGATCAGGACGTGCATGGGCGGACTCCCGGAGGCCGACGCGGTTCGGACACACCAGCCTAACCGGCCCGCCGGGGACACCGGGGACGCCGGAGGGGCCCCGGCGGCATCCGTCGAGGCCCCTCCGCGCGGTGACGTCGCGGCGTCGTCATGGCGTCATGGCGTCATGGCGGCGTGGTGGTGGCGTCGTGGCGGTGTCAGTCGGTGACGACGGCCTGGGCGTCGATCTCCACCAGCATGGGCTCCTGGGGGAGTTCGACGAAGATGGTGGTGCGGCAGGGCTTCACCCCGCCCGGCTTGACGTTCTCGTCGATGAACTCGGCGTAGACCTCGTTCATCAGCGGGAAGTCGGCGCGCTTGGTGAGGTAGACGCGGAACATCACGACGTCCTCGATGGTCGCGCCGCCGGCCTCCACGATGGCCTTGACGTTCTCCAGGGTGCGGCGGGTCTGGGCCTTCACGTCGCCGTGGTACAGGTACTCGCCGGTGGCCGGGTCCTGCGGGCCCTGACCGGAGACCTGCAGGATCGGGCCCTTGCGGACGCCCTGCGAGAACATCCAGGCCGGAGCGGGCGCGCCGTCGGTGCGGATCTCGATCTTGTCGCTCATGTGCGGTGCTCCAGAGGAGAATTGACGATGGGTCAGGAAAAACTGCCGCGGGCGGGGAGGCCCGCGTCGGCGGAGATCGCCCGGGTGCAGGCGAGCAGCTGGGGGAGCAGGTCGAGCACCTGCTCGTAGGGCAGGACGACGTCCGGCACCGAGATGGAGGCGGCGGCGACCACCCGGCCGGAGACGTCCCGGATCGGCGCGGCCACACAGTTGATGAACGCCTCGTGCTCGGCGTGGTCCTGCGCCCAGCCCTGCGCGGCGACCTGCTCCAGTTCGGCGAGCAGCGCGTGCGGACTGGTGATGGTGTTCGGCGTGTGGACGGTGAACTCTATGGTGGCCACCACCCGGCGGCGCTCCGCGGGCGGCAGGTCGGCCAGCAGGACCTTCGCCACGGCCGTGTTGTGCAGCGCCGCCCGCAGCCCGATCCGCGAGTACATCCGCACCGGATGCCGGGAGTCGTACTTGTCGATGTAGACCACCTCGCCGCCCTCGTACGCGGCCAGATGCACGGTCTGGCCGGTCGCCGCGTTCAGCTCCGCCAGGTGCGGGGCCGCGGTGCGCCGGATGCCGCGCTGCTCCAGTGCGAGGCTGGACAGCGCGAACAGGCCCGCGCCCAGGTGGTAGCGGTACTGGGCGTCGCGGTGGACGAACCGCTCCTCCTCCAGGGTCTGC
This sequence comes from Kitasatospora sp. NPDC059795, assembly GCF_042732175.1. NCBI lineage: Bacteria > Bacillati > Actinomycetota > Actinomycetes > Kitasatosporales > Streptomycetaceae > Kitasatospora > Kitasatospora sp. NPDC059795. The sequence goes on along the minus strand of NZ_JBHWID010000003.1, from coordinate 19,282 downwards.
AACAGCCGCAGCACGGTGGTCTTGTGCACGCCGATCAGGTCGGCCAGCTGGTCCAGGGAGCGTTCGCCCTCGCCGAGTTCGGCGAGCAGGCGCAGGGCGCGGGTGACGGTCTGGCTCATGGGTGTCCCGATGTTCCGAGGGTTTCGAGGGCTTCGGGGAGGTTACGCGGCCCGACGACCGCCGAGTCGAGCGCGGGGGAGGTGATGCCGGACGCGCGGACCCGGGTCGCCGCCCAGGCCCGCTCGTCGGCGGCGAGCAGCGCGGCCACCGTACGGGCGTCCGGCAGCGTGCCGTGGTCGGCGGGCGCGGTCAGCGCACTGGCCGCCGACAGGTGGCCGAGCCGCAGCCGGGAACGCTGGTCGAGTCCGCGCAGAGTGCCGGCCAGGTAGCCGGCCGCGAAGGCGTCGCCCGCGCCGGTCGGCTCGACCACCTCCACGGCGAGCGCGGCCTCGGTGACCGCACCGCCGTCCCGGTCGAGCGCGGTGACGAGGTGTCCGGCGTCCTTGACGACCAGCACGGAGGGAGAGGGAAAGCGCTTTCTCAGTGCGGTCGGATCGCCGGTGCCGAACGCGTCCTCGGCCTCGTCCGCGCCGAGCAGCAGCACGTCGGCGGCGTCCAGCAGGGCCGGCAGCACCGACGGGTCGCGCCGGCGCCACAGCGCCGGACGCCAGTTGAGGTCGAAGGAGACCAGCCGGCCCGGCCGACGGCGGGCCAGCAGCGCGCGCACCAGGGCCAGGCAGTCGTCCGACAGGGCGGGCGTGATGCCCGTCAGGTGCAGCAGCGGGGCCCGGTCGAGCAGCGCGGCCGCCGCCGGGTCGTCCAGCAGGGCGGGGGAGAGCGCGGAGGCCGCCGAACCGGTGCGGTAGTAGTGCAGGCGGGAGCGGCCCGCGCCGAGGTCGTGCGGAAGGCCGGAGCCGCCGGTCTCCTTCAGGTAGACGCCGGTCGGCCGGTGCGGGTCCACCGCGACCGCGGAGACGTCCACGCCCGCCGCCGCCAGGTCGCCGGTCAGCCGGCGCCCGAAGCCGTCCGCGCCGACCCGGCTGATCCACGCGGTCGGCACCCCCAGCGCCGCGAGCGCCGAAGCGACATTGGACTCCGCGCCGCCCACCGAGGGCCGGAACGCGCCGACGGCCTCGAACGGTCCCGGCCGGTCGGGCAGCAGCACCGCCATCGACTCGCCCAGGCACACCGCCCGGGCGGTCGCCGCCCCGCCGTCCTGATCCGCCATCAATCCCGCTCCCTCACCCTCGGGCCCGCGCCCCCCGCTCCCGCCACGACGGCCCGCGCGGCCGGTGCTCGGCGGTGAGTCCGGGCGCTGCGTACCAGGTGGGAGGGTGGACGGGCCGCGTCGCGGTCCGTTGACCGCCATCCGGCGTGAATGCTAGAACCGTAACACCAACATGCGCAATAGAGGTTGCGCATGTTGCAACATCCCAGCTCGTCGGGCGAGCCGGGACCGGAACGGAGGCAGGGACAGCCATGGGTGACACGGCAGCACACCAGCACCAGCACACCGGACACCGCTCCGCCGGGGAGCCCGCCTCCTCCGCCGGGCCCGCCTCCTCCACCGGGGAGCCCGCCTCCTCCGCCGGGCCCGTTCCTGCCGGGCCCGCCTCCGCCGCGGAAACCGTTCCCTCCGCGGAACCCGTCTTCTTCGCCGACCCCGCCCACGGGCCCGGCATCGACACCGCCGCCGTCGCCGCCCTCGCCGACGAAGTGCTCGACTGGCGCTTCAAGGCCGCCCCCGCCGACGCCTCGGGCCGCACCGTCCGCGACTGGCTCGCCACCGGCCCCACCCTCGACGGCCTCGGCACCCCGCTGCTCACCCTCGACGCCGCCGCCCTCGACCACAACCTGCACACCATGGCCGCCTGGTGCCGCGAGACCGGCGTGCTGCTCGCCCCGCACGGCAAGACCACCATGGCCCCCGCCCTCTGGCAGGCCCAACTCGCCGCCGGCGCCCACGCCATCACCCTCGCCAACCTGCCCCAGCTGCGCGTCGCCCGCGCCTTCGGCGTCCAGCGCCTGCTGCTCGCCAACACCCTGCTCGACCCCGCCGGCCTCGCCTGGCTCGCCGCCGAACTCGACCACGACCCCGACTTCGCCTTCGTCTCCTGGGTCGACTCCGCCGACAGCGTCCGGCAGATGGACGCCGCCCTGCGCGCCGCCGGCGCCCGCCGACCCGTCGAGGTCCTGGTCGAACTCGGCGGCCCCGGCGGCCGCACCGGCGCCCGCGGCATCCCCGCCGCCCTCGACGTCGCCGCCGCCGTGCACGCCGCCCCCACCCTCCGCCTGGCCGGCGTCGGCGGCTACGAAGGCGCCCTCGCCCACGACGCCTCCGACACCGCACTCGCCGCCGTCCGCGACTACCTGCGCGACCTCGCCGAACTGCACCGCCGCCTCGCCCCCGACTACCCCACCGCCACCCCCGTCGTCACCGCCGGCGGCAGCGCCTACTTCGACACCGTCGCCGAAGAACTCACCCCCCTCGCAAGCGAGTTCCCCGGCACCACGGTCATCGTCCGGGCCGGCGCCTACCTCGCCCACGACGACGGCTTCTACCGCGGCATCTCCCCCCTCGCCCGCACCACCGGCGCCACCCCCCTGCACTCCGCCATGCACGGCTGGGCCCGCGTGGTCTCCCACCCCGAACCCCAACTCGCCCTGCTGGACGCCGGAAAGCGCGACCTGCCGTTCGACGAAGGCCTCCCCGAACCCCAACTCGTCCGCGGCACGGGCGCATTGAAGGACGCCGAAGTCACCGCACTGAACGACCAGCACACCTTCCTGCGCGGCGCTGGCGAACACGCCCCGATCGGCGCCGTCGTCCGACTCGGCCTCTCCCACCCCTGCACCGCCTTCGACAAGTGGAACCTCATCCCCGTCCTCGACCACGCCGACGCCCAACACCCGCGCGTGGTCGACCTGGTGAGGACGTACTTCTGATGCCCGACCTGCTGCTGCGCGCCGCCACCGTCATCGACGGCACCGGCGCCGACCGCTACCGCGCCGACGTCACCATCGACGCCGACGGCCGCATCGACGAGATCGGCCACGGCCTCACCGCCCGCCGCACCATCGACGCCGACGGCCTCGTCCTCGCCCCCGGCTTCATCGACCTGCACGCCCACTCCGACCTCAACCTGCTCGTCGAACCCGACCACCCCTCCCGCATCACCCAGGGCGTCACCCTCGACGTCCTCGGCCAGGACGGCCTGTCCTACGCCCCCGTCGACGACATCGCCCTCGTCGCACTGCGCCGCCAACTCGCAGGCTGGAACGGCGACCCCGACGACTTCGACTGGAACTGGCGCACCGTCGCCCAGTACCTCGACCGCCTCGACGGCGGCATCGGCGCCCACGCCTGCTACCTCGCCCCGCACGGCACCATCCGGACCCTCGCCATGGGGTGGGACAACCGACCGCCGACCGAGGACGAACTCGACCGGATGCGGGCCCTGTTGGACCAGGCGCTCGCCGACGGCGCGGTCGGCATGTCCACCGGCCTCACCTACACCCCCGGCATGTACGCCGACACCGCCGAACTCGTCGAACTCTGCCGCCTCGTCGCCGCCCGCGGCGGCTACCACGCACCCCACCAACGCTCCTACGGGGCAGGCGCGTTGGAAGGCTACGCGGAGATGGTGGAGATCTCCCGGCGATCCGGCTGCCCGCTGCACCTCACCCACGCCACCATGAACTTCGGAGTCAACGAAGGCCGCGCCGGCGAATTCCTCGCCCTGGTCGACAGCGCCCTCGCCGACGGCATCGACGTCACCCTCGACAGCTACCCCTACCTGCCCGGCTCCACCACCCTGGCCGCCCTGCTGCCCAGTTGGGCCACCGAAGGCGGACCCGAAGCCACCCTCGGCCGGCTCGCCGACCCCGCCGCGCGGGACCGCATCCGCACCGACGTCGAAGAACACGGCAGCGACGGCTGCCACGGCGTCGTCACCGACTGGGGCACCATCCAGATCTCCGGCGTCCGCAACACCGCCCTCACCGCCGTCGTCGGCCGGAAGATCTCCGAACTCGCGGCCGAACAGGGCCGCACCGGCACCGAAGTGTTCTTCGGCCTGCTGCTCGCCGACCAGTTGGGCACCACCATCCTCCAGCACGTCGGCCACGAGGGGAACGTCCGCGCCATCATGCGGCACCCCGCGCACACCGTCGGCAGCGACGGCCTGCTCGTCGGCGCCCGACCCCACCCCCGCGCCTGGGGAACCTTCCCGCGCTACCTCGCCCACTACAGCCGGGACTTGGGCGTCCTCACCCTCGAACAGGCCATCGCCCGGATGACCGGCCGACCCGCCCGCCGGCTGCGCCTCGACCGACGCGGACTGATCCGCCCCGGCCACCACGCCGACCTGGTCCTCTTCGACCCGGAGACCGTCCGCGACACCGCCACCTTCGACCACCCCCGCCGCCCCGCCGAAGGCATCGCCCACGTCCTGCTCGGCGGCATCGCCGCCCTCACCGACGGCAAACCCACCGGCGACCTGGCCGGCCGCGCCCTGCGACGCGACGCCGACGGGCTGGTGCGGGCCGCCGGGGAATGAGCGCGCCTTTGCGCAATCGGTGCCCCGAGTGGGTGCCACAGGTTTGTGAAACACCAGGAGTTGGAGACATGGGAACCGAAGTGACCGATCTGCGTGCCGCGTTGGCCGCACAGCCCGTGATAGCCGTGGTACGCGCACCGGAGATCCCCGACTCGGTCGCCCTCTGTGAAGCACTCGCCGCAGGCGGCATCGAGTGGACCGAGCTCACCTTCACCACACCGGACGTGACCCGCCACGTCGCCGCCGCCGCGAAGGCCGGCTGCCGGATCGGCGTCGGCACCGTCCTCACCGCCGAACAGGCCCGCGAAGGCATCGACGCCGGCGCCCAGTTCCTCGTCACCCCCGGCCTGCGGCCCGCCGTCGCCGCCACTGCCCGCGCCGCCGAGATCCCCGTCGTCATGGGCGCCCTGACCCCCAGCGAGGTCGCCGAAGCCCTCGACCTCGGCGCCGCCGCCGTCAAGATCTTCCCCGCCAAGACCTTCGGCCCCGGCTACTTCAAGGACCTCCGCGGCCCCTACCCCGACGTCCCCCTGGTCGCCTCCGGCGGCGTCAACGCCACCAACGCCAAGGCCTTCCTCGACAACGGCGCCCTCGCCGTCTGCGCCGGCACCGACGTCGTCCCCCCGCAGACCGTCGCCGCCGGCGACTGGGCCGAAATCACCCGCCGGGCCAAGGCCTTCGTCGCCTCACTGGGCTGAGCGCCGGGCTGAGTGCTGGGCCGCCCGCCGGGAGCGGGAAAGCGCTTACCCCTTGCCCGGGCCTGCTTGGCGGGGTGGAGCGGGTAAGCGGTTTCCCGTTGCCTGGGCCTGCTGGCGGGGTGGAGCGGGTAAGCGGTTTCCCGTTGCGCGGGCCTGCTGGCGGGGCGGAACGGGAAAGCGCTTACCCGCTGCGGCCGGCCTACCGGCTGCGGGTGGTGGAGTACAGGTGGCTGTCGCGGAACTCCGTCGCCGCCAGGGTGCGGCCGACGATGATGACCGCGGTGCGGAGCACGCCCGCGGCCTTCACCTGGACGGCGATGTCGCCGAGGGTGCCGCGCAGGACCAGCTCGTCGGGGCGGCTGGCCATCGCCACCACCGCGGCCGGGCAGTCCGGGCCGTAGTGGGGGAGGAGTTCCTCGACGATGCTGTCCACGTAACGGGCCGCCAGGTGCAGAACGAGGAGGGCGCCACTCTTGCCGAGGACGGACAGATCCTCGCCGGGCGGCATCGGCGTCGCCTGCCGGGCCACCCGGGTCAGGATCACCGTCTGCCCGACCGTCGGGACCGTCAACTCCCGCTTCAGCGCCGCCGCGGCCGCCGCGAACGCCGGAACGCCCGGCACCACCTCGTACGGGATGTCCGCCGCGTCCAGGCGACGCATCTGCTCCGCCATCGCCGAGAACACCGACGGATCGCCCGAGTGCAGCCGCGCCACGTCCTGGCCCTCGCCGTGCGCCCGGACGATCTCCGCCATGATCTGGTCGAGGTCGAGGTTCGCGGTGTCCACCAGACGCGCCCCCGGCGGGCAGTCCGCCAGCAACTCCTGCGGCACCAGACTCCCCGCGTACAGGCACACCCCGCAGCTCGCCAGCGTGCGCTGACCGCGCACCGTGATCAGATCGGCCGCACCCGGACCGGCACCGATGAAAAAGACCGTCACTTCGCTGCTCCTCCGACTTCCTCGACCGCACCGGCTGTCCCGGCACCGTCGCCCTTGCCGCCGTCCTTGACGACGCTCCACTGCGTCACCGGCATCGCCTGCCGCCACCCCGTGAACCCGCCCACCGGCACCGCGTGCGCGACGCTCAGCTTCACCAACTCGCCGCCGCAGCGCCGGTACCACTGCGTCAGCAGTGCCTCCGACTCCAGCGTCACCGTGTTCGCCACCAGCCGCCCACCCGGCCGCAGCGCGGCCCAGCAGGCCTCCAGCACGCCCGGCACGGTCAGCCCGCCGCCGACGAACACCGCGTCGGGGACGTCCAGTTCGGCCAGCGCCGCCGGCGCCGCTCCGTGCACCACCCGCAGCCGCGGCACCCCCAGGGCGGCCGCGTTGCGGATGATCCGCTCCACCCGCACCGGGTCGCGCTCCACACTGACCGCCCGGCAACTGCGGTGCGCCCGCAGCCACTCGATGCCGATCGAGCCGGAGCCGCCGCCGATGTCCCAGAGCAGCTCGCCCGGGGCCGGACCGAGCGCCGCGAGCGTCGCCGCGCGAATGTGACGCTTCGTCAACTGTCCGTCGGATTCGAAGAGTTCGTCACGCAGGCCGGAAGTCAGCTGCTGGCGTGGCGCGTTCGGGTCGGCGGCCGCGCAGTCGATCGCCAGCACGTTCAGCGGATCGCTCGGCGGCAGCGACCAGCCGTCCGCCACGCCTTCGTGCAATGCCTCGGCGGAGCCGCCGAGTTGCTCCAGCACCCGGATCCGGCTCGGGCCGAAGCCGCGTTCCGTCAGCAGCTTCGCCACCAGCGCCGGAGTCGAGGCGTTCGCGCTCAGCACCAGGATGCGGCGGCCCGGGTAGAGCGCCGCGTGCAGGGTCTCCGGGGCGCGGCCGACCAGCGTCACCACCTCGGTCTCCTCCACCGCCCAGCCCAGCCGGGCGCACGCCAGCGACACCGAGGACGGATGCGGCAGCACCCGCAGCGTGGACGCCGGTATGCCGCACTCGACCAGCGTCCGCCCGATCCCGTAGAACATCGGATCGCCGCTCGCCAGCACCACCAGCCGCCGTCCCGCGAACCGGTCCGGCAACCCCGGCACCGCCGGGCGCAACGGCGACGGCCACGACACCCGTTCCGCCGTCACCTCGTCCGGCAGCAGCGCCAACTGCCGGGCCCCGCCCAGCACCGCGTCCGCCGCGCACAGCGCCTCCCGGGCGGCCGGGGACAGCCCCGGCCAGCCGTCCGCACCGATCCCCACCACGGTGATCGCAGACACGCGCAAACTCCTCACAGCTCGGGGGACGGGCAGCCCGCAGCCTACCTGCAGCCGACCGTCATACCCCCCACGAGCTGCGGAGATCCGCTGTGCGACATTGGCCACACCGCGCCGTCCCCTGGGTGCGACCCCGGGTGCGTCGGTGGGTGCGTCGGTGGGGTCGTCAGCGGGTGCGTCAGTGGGGCGCGGACACTACCTGCACGGTGGGCGGCGCTGCCTGGGCAGGGACGGCGGCGGTGGGCGCGGTGGCGGGCCCGGCGGAGGGTCCGGCGGAGGGTCCGGCGGTGGGGAAGGCGCGGTCGAGGAGCAGCAGGGCGAAGATCTCCTGCTCGATGCCGTCGGGGTGGCGGGAGCGTAGCGTGCGGGCCGGTTGAGGCGGCGTCAGGCGGTCGAGCGCCGTCCCGCTGCGGGACTGGTGGGCGTAGCGGGCGGCGAGGTCGGCGGCCGGGGCGTCGGCGGGGTCGAGCAGGGAGGTGAGCAGCCGGTGGGGCGGGTCGTTGCGGCGGTCGGTGTCGAGGGTGAAGTCGATGACGCGGACCTGTGCGCGGTGGGCGGGGCCGCCGGTGCCGACAGGTTCGCCGGACGGGGCGGTCAGGTGGGAGCCGTCGTCCAGCCGCGTGGTGAAGGGGAGTTGGAGGCGGGACGGCACCTGCCAGAGCAGGTCCGCGCCGCCTGCGAGGGCTGCCTGCCAGGTCGCGGGGTCGGTGGTGCCGCGATCGGCGAGGACGATCATGTCGCGGGTCAGCGTCGGGTAGATGGCCTCGGCGAGGGCGCGCTCGTGGGTCGACAGCGGCCCGACGTCGGCGGTGAGCGCGGTGCCGGTGCCGCACTCGACCAGGGCGCTGACGCGGGCCTGCGGGTAGCTGACGGACTCCTCGTCGGCGGGCCGGGCCGGCGGCCTCGTGGCGGCTCGGGCGGTGGTGCGGGCGGCTCGGTCTGCTCGGGCGGTGGTGCGGACGGAGTGGCCGAAGTGATCGGCGTTCGGCTGGGTGTCCGGGATGTCGAGGATCGCGCCGTCCAGGGCGACCAGCCGGCGGCCGCGGTACCACGCATCGGCGGTGGCGCGGGCGGCCGGCGGTGGGCAGGTCTGTTCGAACAGGCGGCGCAGCGGCTCCGCCCCGAGCCGCAGCCGGGCCCGTCCGATCGCGGCGGCGGTGGGCAGTTGACGACCCTGCGGCCACCAGGGTTCCCGCTCCAGGTCGCGGACCAGCAGCCGGCCGACGTCCGGGTATCCGTGGCCGCCGAACAGCGCCATCGCGAGGACGAAGTAGACCACCACCCGGGCCGGCAGCAGGCGGTTGCGCTGCTCGACCCGTCCGCAGTCGATCAGCACCTGGTCGACGAGTTCGGGCGGGAAGGCGCGCGTCAGTATCCCGAGCGTGGCTCGCTCTGCGGGCCGGACGTCCGTCGCTGCGTTGATCTGCCCTGGCGCTGGCACGACCCGTTCAACGAGCCGCGCCCGGTGAAGTCACCGTGTGGCCGAGAGCGGTCTGTGTTGACGTGGGCACCGGGTTCGGGTGCCGGCGGTGCGAGGCGCCGGGTTCGGCGACCGGGCGAGGGTGTCCGGGAGCGGGTGTCGGAGCGGGTGTTGGAGCGGGTGCCGGCGGTACGGCGGCGGCTGTCAGCCGAGGTCGTCGGCGGCCGCGCGGAGTGCGGCGGTGGCGCGGGCCAGGAGGTGGCGGAGCTGGTCGCGCTCGGCGGGGGTGAACTCGGCCTGCAAGGCCTCTTCGATGAAGCCGGCCCGGTCGTCGGCGAGTTCCAGCGCGGCGCGGCCGCTGTCGGTGAGGCGGGTCTCCAGGACGTTGCGGTGCCAGCGGTGCGGGGCGCGTTCCACCAGGCCGCGGTCGGTCAGGTGGCGGAGTTGGACGGCCATCGCCTGCGGGGTGACGTGGCAGGCCCGGGCGAGTGCGGCGCCGCTGATGCCCGCGTTCTCGGCCAGCACGAACAGGGCCGCGTACTGAGGCACCGTCAGCCCGGCGGGCTCGACGGCGGTGCGCTTGGCGGCCAGCAGTTCCTGGTCGGCGAGGTGCAGATCGAAACCGAGGCGGTCGCTGGCAGGCATTCCCATGCGCCGATGCTACAAGGGCTGCTCATTGTTCAGACATTGACAGACATCAATTGATTGATGATGATCGCTGTATTGAGAGCGCGGGGGAGTGGGGAGTGGGGCGCTGTGCTGCCGTCGTCCTGAAGCGATCCCGTGCCGTGGTGTTGATTTGTCGATCTGTCGGCCTGGCTGGTCGGCACCCGTTCCGGAGGACCGCACACTGATGACCGACCACCTCTCCTTCCTCTCCGCCCCCGGCATGGCCGCCGGCTTCACCGCGGAGACCCGCCCGAGGGCCCACGGCGCCGGCATCGACCTCTACGAGTACGACCGCGTCACCGCCTCGCTGGAGTCCCTGCTCCAGTGGCCCGACGCGTGCCGGGCGGCCGCGCTCCGACACCGCGCCGCCGCCGAACAGGCCGCCGCGCGCGGCCGTACCCGGACCGCCGGCGAACGCCACCGCGTGGCCGCCCGCTGGTTCCACCTGGCCGCCCTGATCCCCGACCCCGACCGGGCGCGGGCCGAGGGCAACGAGCGGGAGTCGGACCGTTCGATGGAGCAGGCGCTGGCCCTGCTCGAACCACGCGCCCGCCGTCTGTCCGGCGACGGCTTCACCGGCTGGCTGCGCACCCCGACGGGCGTGAATGCGGAGGGTAAGCGCTTTCCCGTTGCGGTGGTGATCCCCGGCATGGACTCTGCCAAGGAGGAGTTCCACGCCCTCGCGGACGCGCTGCTCGCTCGCGACCTTGCCGTCCTGGCGATCGACGGGCCCGGCCAGGGCGTGCTGGCCACCACGTCGGCACTGATCGCGGCGGACCACCGGCGGGCCGTCTCCCGAGCCCTCGACGTGCTCGCGGAGACCGCCGGCACGTGGGAGCTCGACCTCGACCTCGGACAGATCGCCGTGGTCGGCCTCAGCATGGGCGGCTACCTCGCCGCGGCAGCGGCCGCCCACGACCCGCGCATCCGGGCAGCCGCTCTGATCAGCGGCCCGTACCACCTGGAGTGGGAGGCGTTCGTCCCGTTCGTCACCGCCACCCTCACCCAGCGCTGCGGCAGCCCGGCCGCCGCCCGCGCGTTCGCCGACAGCGTGGACCTGGCCGCGCTCGCCCCACGACTCCACTGCCCGCTGCTGCTGGTCGAGGGCGGCGAAGACCGGATCCCCGGCGTCACCAACGCGGAAGCCCTCGCCGCCGACCTCCCGCACGCCGAGGTCCTGCACGTCCCCCACGGCAACCACCTGCTCGGCAACGCCCCGTCGGACTGGCTCCCGGACACCGCCGACTGGCTGGCCGACGCCCTCCTGACGGCCTGACGGCCTGACGGCCTGACGGCCTGACGGCCTGACGGCCTGACGGCCTGACGGCCTGACGGCGTGACGGCCCGACGGCCTGTGCGCGGAAACCGCCGCAGTCATTCGATCGGGACTCCCGTTCGATCGGCAGCCTTCGAGACCGGTCCGGGTACGGGCAACAGCCGCTTACGTGCCGGGATGCTCCGGCAGGGCGAGCCAGTCCGACCAGGAGATCTCGCGGCCGAGGAAGCGCGGCTGCTCGAACGGCCAGTCGGCGGCGATCCACTTCGGCACCAGCGCGTCGAGGGCCTGCTCGACCTGGCTGCCCACCAGCTCGTCCACCACCCACCAGGAGATCTCGCCGTCCGCGCCGGCCCTCTCCGGCGGGTCGATGTAGACACAGCCGAGCAGAGCTGTCTCCGCCGCGTCGAACAGCGCGTAGTTGAAGGACTGATGTGCGGCGATCTCCTTCTCGTGCCGCAACAGGTCGGCCTGGTCGGCCTCGTAGGTCATGGTGGCCGCTGGCCAGCCCCAGGCCGGGCCGAAGATGGTCCACAGCCGCTCGCGCGAACCCATCACAGCCGGATAGTCGAGCGGGGTGTCCGCCTCCCGGATCGGCCGCAGGTGATGGCCGCCGCCCGGCAGCGGTACCAGGACGGGGTGGACGAAGTCATCGGGAAGCCAGCTCATGGCGCCCGACCGTAGCAGCGCGCGGCCGTCCGCTCCCCTGGATTTTCCCCCGCATACCGCCAAGCCCTGCTCTCATGCCGGGCAGGGCCCGCGACCACCCGATCGAGACTCCCGGTCGATCGACAGACCCCATCTATGCCGAACACTCTGACTACCGCGAGGATTGGCGTCCCTGAGTGCATCAAGAGACAGAATCTGTAGGTTCCCGTTCGCTTGGTAGGGGGTGGCTGTGGTGGTGATGGCTCGGGAGGTTGCCGTGTCGATGGTGCAGAGGATCATGGACGCGGACCATGTCAACGATGCTGAGATCGACCGGCTGTTGGCGGCGTTGGGCGCCGGCCTCGGCTGCCCGAGCGGTTACGTCAGCAACTTGATCTTCTGGCCGAAGGGGCCGTCGCCGACAGCCGTCGAGGTGGTCGAACAGGCCTTGGAGTACCGGCCGTTCGCGCTGTGAGTGCGCATCGTGGTTGGTCGATCCGCGGGCCGGGGACGGGAAGGTGGAGGCCCGCTGCGCGTCGTGGGGTTACCGGCAGATCGGTTCCCAGCAGCCGTTCCCGGACTCGCCCGTCTTCGCCGCGATGGTGAGGCACCCGCTGCGGGGGCAGTGAGAGGTGCGGGGCGGCGTCCCGCTCGGGCATCATCGGCCCCATGGAGTCCCCGCTGCCCCTGCTCTACCTCGACGTCGACGGCCCGTTGATCCCGTTCGGCGGTGACCCGGCCCGCCACCGTTCCCACCTGACGGCGCGGCGCATCCGCGAGCTGACCGGCGAGTCCAACCCCCTGCTGTCGCGGGTCGACCCCGCGCTCGGTCCTCAACTCGCCGCGCTGCCCTGCCGGTTGATCTGGGCCACCACCTGGTTCGACGACGCGAACGCCTGCCTCGCGCCGCTGCTCGGTCTGCCGCCGCTGCCGGTCCTGCCCGATGAGCCCGACCTGTCGATCGACGCTGCGCCGGCCGGTGTGCACTGGAAGGCGCCCGCCCTCGTCGCCCACGCGGCCGGGGCGTCGTTCGTCTGGGTCGACGACGAGATCGGCGAGGACGACCGCGAGTGGGTCGCCCATCACCACCCCGGCCCCGCGCTGCTCCACCGGGTCGATCCCGAAGTCGGCCTGGGCGCAGGCGACTTTGCCACCCTCGCCGCCTGGCTGGGCAACCCCGACCGATAGCGCACGGACCGGAGGGCCTGGGCCGATGTGGGGAGTCCGGCCTACGCCTCCAGCCCGTTCCGTCCGCCCTGCGGCTGCGCCTACCGTCGGCGGCATGGATGCGACAGGAACGCTGGACGAGGCGCTCGAACGACTGCACCGCTGCGGGCCCGAGCGGCTCGGGCGGCTCACCAACCACGCGCCGATGGCCGTCGAGGCGCTGGCCGCCCGCGGGCGGGCCCAGTCGGTGCACCGGTGGCTCGACCTGTACGCCGACAAGCTGGAGGACTTCCCGGCCGGCGTCGAACGGATTACGGCCGCCAACTGGCGTGCGGCGCTGGGGGATTCGGGACGGGCGGCGGACTGGATCGGGTTCTTCGAGCGCGAGGTCGCGGAACGTCCCTGGCGGGAGGTGCTCGCCGAGTGGTGGCCGCGGCTGCTGCCGGGGATCTGTGGCGGCTCGACCCACCCGGTGATTCGGGTGGGGCACGCGGTACGCACCCTCGTGTCGGGCACGGGCACGGGCACGGGCACGGGCACGGGCACGGGTGCGGTCACCGAACCCCGGCTCGCCGAACTCGCCCACGGCCTGGGCTACTGGGCCGCCCGCCACCGTCCCGTCACGGTGCCGGTCTCGCTGTCCGGCGCCGAGAGCGCGTCCGCCACGCTCGCACTGGTGCCGCGCATCACCGTCCAGGACGGCGGCTTCCCGGTCCGGATCGGCCATGTCGAGGCGCTGCCGCGATGGGCCGCCGGTACGTGCGAGCCCGCCGAGGCGCACCGTCAACTCGTCGAGCTGGTAAGGGCGGCAACCCACCGGTACGCCACCCACGGCCACGGTGAGGAGACGATGCTCGTGCACGCGGCCACCGCGCCCAACGCCGTGCTGCGCACCCTGCCCGCACTCCCGCAGGCCCTGTGGGCGTCGAGCCTGCACGCCGCCTGGACGGCCGCTGCGGCGGTCACCGCGATGTACGCGCCGGTCACGGCCGTGCCGCCCGTCCCGCTCGGCGGCCTCAGCGCCGAGGAGGTCTTCGACCGGGCCCTGGCGCACGGTGACGAGCACGTCATCAAGCTGGCGGACACGGCGCTGGACGTGGGCGACGAACCGGCGCTGGCAGCAGCCGTACGGGCGATGGAGCTGACCCCGCCGGCCGGCTGAGCGGCGTGACGCGGCGCGGGAGGCCGGAGTCTGTCGGCCTCCCGCGTCGGTGCGCCGTGGTGTGCGGGCTCAGAAGACGAAGTAGCTCGAACCGACGGCCGTGGCGGTCCTCCCGGGGTTCACCTCCGCCGTCACCGGGCCCTGGCAGTTGGCTGCGGCGTGCAGCAACACCACCGAGTTGGTGAAGTTCTGGACGGTGATCGGCGACGTGGCGCTGTAGCAGCCGCGCGCGGGGTCCTGGTGGGGCACCCCGTTCACCACCAGGAGGCCGGTTGCCGCCTGGGCGGGGACGGAGATGGCGAGGACGCCGGCGACGGCCAGCAGGCCGACCCCGATGAGACGACGACGCATGACGTTCTCCCTTCCGAGGGTGCCCGGCTGGGAACGGGCACCTCTTCGGACGGGGGATTCCCGTTGCGGCCCGCCCGCCACGGGACACCGCGATCAATCCCTCGAACCGGCGAGCGCGCAGACAGACGGAGGTGGTGACCGGCGGCCCGGACTCCCCGAGGCAACGGATGGCGCGCCGGCAGCCCCGAGGCGGGAGCCCCGGACGACACCATCCGGACCGAAGACCGCTTCGCCGGCCTGCTTTCCGCAGGCTCGGCGTGCGAGGGCCTGAGGTGTCATTCGGAAATTGTGAGCCGGTAGACCTTCGAGTCCCTGGCTTCGAAGCCGACCCGCTCGTAGAGCCGGTTCGCGGCCTCGCGGGACGAACGGGAGGTCAGGTCGACGGTCCGAGCGCCGGCGGCCTTGGCCAGGCGGACTGCCTCATCGGTCAGGGCCCTGCCGATGCCGTGTCCGCGTGCTCCGCCATCGACAACGACGTCCTCGATGCGGGCCCGTAGGCCGGACGGAAGGGGGAACATCACCAGCGTCAGCATCCCGACGATCGTTCCGTCAAGTCGGGCGACCAGCAGACTGTTCGAGTTGCTGCCCACCATCCGGGCGCCCGCATCGTGATCAATTGGCTGGGCGGTTGCCGACAGCTGCGGAAGCAGGCCGGCAAAGGCATCGACCAACTCGTCAGTTGTCTCGCGAACAACCTCGACATCAACGCTCATGCGCATGGACCATACCAAGCCGGTCCGGTGAGCTCGCTGAGCCGTGATGAGGCCGGTGCCCTGCGCGCGTCGATGCCCGGGGCACGGGTCGTGCGGCGGCCCGGGCCCCGGGGGTCGGTGTCCGGTCGGCGTGCCCGGACGTCCTCGGTCAGCCGAGGAGGAGCGAGTAGTCGACGGTGCTGCGGCCGGTGAAGCCCCCGCCGAGCGTAGGAATCGTGGCCTGGCTCGCAAGGGGGCCGCCGCTCATAAAGCCGTTGCCGGTGCAGCTGGTGATGTTGATGCTGAAGGTCTGGTTGGCGCCGTTGCAAGTGAGGACGGTGACCACGCCCTCTCCGGAGGCCGCGATGTTGCCGGGGTCGACCTGGTCGAGGGCGGTGATCGCCGAGGCCGGGGTCGGGGTGCCGGTGGCGCAGTCGTCGTAGCCCGGTCCGGGTGACGGTGCCGTTGCCCGGGAAGGTCGCGGACGGGGCGAGGTGCACGTAGACGCCGCCGGTGACGGTGTCGGCGGTTTCGACGGCCGTCACGGGACCGTCGGTCAGGCCGGCGACCACGGTGATCTCCTGGGTGCCGCCCATGCCCACCTGGACGGCGGTCACAGTCTGCGTCTTGTTCACGTTCGCGGTGCCGCACGGGACGGCGACCCCGGCGGACGCGTCGTTGCCGTGCTGGTCGAACTCGGCCGGGTCCGGGAAGCGGTGGACCTCCTCGGGCAGGGCCGGACCGTGCGGGTGGTCCGGCCCGACCGGTACCGGCTGTTCAAGCCGTTCAAGCCGTTCAATCCGTGAGCGGGCCGCCGAGGCGGCGGTTGCGGGTGCGGCGGGCGGCGAGGCGGTCGGCGGTGGGGAGTTGGGCGAGTTCGGCGAGGGTGCGGGTGATGGCGGTGGCGAGGTGGTCGCGCAGGTGGGCGGGGTCTTCGGTCTCGGGGACGACCTGGTCGACCAGGCCGGTGGCGGCGAGGGCGGCGGCGGTGATGCCCTGGGCGCGGGCGAGTTGAGGAGCGTGCTCGCCGTCGCGGTGGACGATGGCGGAGGCGCCCTCGGGCGGCAACGGGGCGAGCCAGGCGTGCTGGGCGGCGATGACCCGGTCGGCGGGCAGCAGGGCGAGCGCTCCGCCGCCGCTGCCCTGGCCGAGCAGGACGGCGAGGACGGGCGTGCGCAGACCCACCAGGGTGGTCAGGCAGTGGGCGATCTCCAGTGCCACGCCGTCGAGTTCGGCCTCCACGGAGAGTTCGGCGCCGAACGTGTCGACCATGGTGAGCAGCGGCATGCCCAACTCCTCGGCCAGTTCGGCCTGTCGGCGCACCGCCCGCAAGTCCGCCGCTGTGAACGGAAGTTCGGGGAGGTCGGGGCCGGAGCGCTGCTGGGCGACCACCATCACCGGGCGACCGCCGATCAGGGCGAGGGCCCGGACGAGCGCACTGTCGCCGTCCAGGGGGAGGAACAACTCGGCGGTGTGGTCGAGGAGTTGGAGCGCGGAGAGGCGGTCGGGGCGGCGGCTGCGGAGCACCGATTCCCAGGCGTCCCCGGCGGGCAGAGGTGCTTCGCGGGCGGCGGGCGACGGCGAACCCGGCTGGGGCGGACGGGCGGTGAGGACGGCGAGGGTGCGGGACAGGAACGCGTGCAGGCGGTCCGGCGGGACGATGGCGTCCAGGCGGCCGTTGGCGGCGAGGGTCTCGGCGCGCTGGACGGTGGGCGGCAGGGGTTCGCCGCGCAGTTCCTCGTAGACGCGCGGGCCGAGGAAGCCCAGGCGGGCGCCCGGTTCGGCGAGGACCAGGTGGCCGAGGGTGCCCCAGGACGCGAACACACCGCCCATGGTGGGGTTGCGCAGGTAGGACAGGTACGGCAGGCCGGCGGCGCGGTGGGCGTGGATCGCGGCGGTGACCCGGACCATGCATAGGAACGCGGCGGAGCCCTCCTGCATGCGGGTGCCGCCGGAGACCGGCAGCGCGAGCAGCGGGAGGCGCTCGGCGGTGGCGCGCTCCACGGCACGGGTGATCCGTTCCGCCGTGGCGACGCCGATCGAGCCGCCCAGGAAGCCGAACTCGCAGGCGATCAGCGCCAGCGGCCGGCCGTCCAGCAGGGCCCGGCCGGTCAGTACCGCCTCGTCCAGCCCGGTGTGGGCCCGGGCCCGGGCCAGCGCGTCCCGGTAGTCGGGGTCGGCCGGCTCTGCGGTGATCGGCTCGTCCCAGGAGGTGAAGCTGCCGGGATCGACCAGCAGATCGAGGAGCTGACGTGCCGTCACCGTGGGCCTCCGTCGCGGGGGAGTGGGAACAGGGGGAGCGTTTCGAGCGGGACCGAGCAGGACCGAGCAGGACCGAGCAGGAAGTGCCGAGCCTACGGGCGGGCGCGGGCCGTCGGCGGGTGCGGCGCACAGGGGTGACGGGGATCACCGGCGGCGGGCCGGGCGCCGCGAACGGGGAGGTCGGTGGCGGCGGCGGCGGGCGGGGGCGCGGCGGGGGCGGGGAACGTGACGCACCAGACACGCGGTGAATTGGTATCTCAGATACGGAATTCACTAGAGTCATCGCCGTGAGGCTGACCAAGAGCACCGACATCGCACTGCGCATCGCCATGCGCCTGGCGGTGCTGGACGAGGACCAGACCCCGACCACCCGCGAGGTGGCCGAGGCGGTCGACGTCCCCTACAACCACGCGGCGAAGGTGGTCAGTCGTCTCCAGCACCTGGGCGTGGTCGAGGCCCGGCGCGGGCGCGGCGGAGGGCTTGCCCTCACGGCCGCCGGCCGCACCGGATCGCTCGGCCGGATCGTTCGGGAGCTGGAGGGCGCCGGGGACGTGGTCGGCTGCGAGGACCAGCCGCCGTGTCCGCTGCGGCACTCCTGCCGATTGCGCGGCGTGCTGCGCCAGGCGCAGGAAGCGTTCTTCGCGACGCTCGATCCGCTGACCGTGGACGACCTGGTCGGTCCGCCGACCGGCCCGGTCCTGCTCGGACTGCCCGTGCGCGGGTAGCGGCGGCGGGGTTGTTCGGGGAGGTCGACCGAACATGTTCGGAAAGCGCTTTCCGGTTGCCGAAAGCGGTCAGTAGCAGCTCAACAGCAGTCGCCAGTGCTCACTGGCAGTCATCAGCGGTCACCAGTAGGTATTCCCACACCTTAAAATACGCATCTCAGATGCGAGTTTGGAGCTCCGGATGCTCTCCGAGAAGTCCGCGCAGACCGTGCGTGCCACCCTCCCCGTGGTGGGGGCGGCCATCGAGCAGATCACCGGCTCGTTCTACCACCGGCTCTTCGCCGCCCACCCCGAGCTGCTGCGCGACCTGTTCAACCGGGGCAACCAGGCCGACGGCAGCCAGAAGTCGGCGCTGGCCGGCTCGATAGCCGCCTTCGCGACCGTCCTGGTGAACAACCCCGACGAGCGCCCCGACGCCATGCTCGCCCGGATCGCCCACAAGCACGTCTCCCTCGGCGTCACCGGCCCGCAGTACCAGGTGGTCCACGACCACCTGTTCGCCGCCATCGTCGAGGTGCTCGGCGAGGCCGTCACCCCCGAGGTCGCCGAGGCCTGGGAAGAGGTCTACTGGCTGATGGCCAACGCGCTGATCGCCATCGAGCAGCGCCTGTACGAGCAGAGCGGCACCCGCGGCGAGCGCCGCCCCTACACGGTGGTGTCCCGCACCGCCGAGACCGCCGACGTCGCGACCTTCCTGCTGCGCCCGGCCGACGGCGGCCCCGTACCGGCCCACAAGCCCGGCCAGTACGTCTCCGTGCAGGTCGAACTCGCGGACGGCGCCAAGCAGATCCGCCAGTACAGCCTGTCCGGGCAGCCCGAGGGCGGCCTGCAGATCACCGTCAAGCGCGTCGCCGGCGACCCGGCCGGCGAGGTCTCCAACCACCTGCACCAGCACGTCGACGAGGGCGCCACCCTGCTGGTCAGCCACCCGTTCGGCGACGTGCAGCTGGCCGACGAGGACCGCCCGGTCGTGCTGGCCTCCGCCGGAATCGGCTGCACCCCGATCATCGGGATGCTTCACCACCTCGCCGAGACCGGCGCCGCCCGCCGGGTGATCGCCGTCCACGGCGACCAGCAGGAGTCCACCCACGCCTTCCGCGAGGACTTCGTCGGCCTGGTCGAGAAGCTCCCGAACGCCGAGGCGCACGTCTGGTACGAGCGCCCCGAGGGCGAGTGCCCCGCCGACCGCACCGGCCGCGTCGACCTGACCGGCCTGGACGTGCCCGCCGACGCCGTCGCCTACCTCTGCGGCCCGCTGCCGTTCATGCGCGCCGTCCGCACCCAGCTGCTGGAGGCCGGCATCCCCGCCGCCGACATCCACTACGAGGTGTTCGGCCCCGACATGTGGCTCGGCAAGTAAGGAAGCGACATCAACAGTACTGCTGTGCAGGGCAGTTGAGAGGCGGCCTCGCCGACGCCCGCACCCGCCCCGGGTGCGGGCG
>NZ_JBHWID010000002.1:245518-722049 GCF_042732175.1 Kitasatospora sp. NPDC059795 | reverse complement strand
GACATCCCCATCGTCACCCTCGACGCCCGACGCCGCGACAGCGCCAAGAGCGCCCTCATCACCCTCGTCGAACACGCCCTCCTCGCCCGCCTGCGCTGACGAGACCCGGGCTTGGCCACGCCAGCAGGGGGCGTGCGGAGTCTTCCGCACGCCCCCTGGGCACTTCCTCGCACCGACCGCCGTTACGGCTGCTGATCGGCCCTCAGCAGGCCGTAGGTGTACGCGTCCTCCAGCGCCACCCAGGACGCCGCGATCACGTTGTCCGCGACGCCGACCGTGGACCACGTCCCGGTGCCGTCGGTGGACTCGATCAGCACCCGGGTCTTCGAGCCGGTGCCGTGCTGGCCCTCCAGGATCCGGACCTTGTAGTCCACCAGCTCCAGCTTCGCCAGCGGCGGGAAGATCGGCTCCAGCGCCGCCCGCAGCGCCTTGTCCAGCGCGTCCACCGGGCCGTTGCCCTCGCCGGTGGCGACCTTCCGCTCGCCGCGCGCCCACAGCTTCACGGTCGCCTCGTTGCCCGCCCGGCCCTCCGGGCCCTGCTCGCTGATGCTCCGCCAGGACTCCAGCTCGAAGAACCGCAGCCGCTCGCCGCCGTTCACCTCGTCGCGCAGCAGCAGTTCGAACGAGGCGTCCGCCGCCTCGTAGGTGTAGCCCAGGTTCTCCTGCGCCTTCACCCGGGCCACCACCCGGCCCGCCAGGTCGCGGTCGCCGGTCAGGTCGTAGCCCAGCTCCTTGCCCTTCAGCTCGATCGACGCCCGGCCCGCCATGTCGGACACCAGCATCCGCATGGTGTTGCCGACCAGCTCCGGGTCGATGTGCTGGTAGAGATCCGGGTCCACCTTGATCGCGGAGGCGTGCAGGCCCGCCTTGTGCGCGAACGCCGAGAAACCGACGTACGGCTGGTGGGTGGACGGGGTCAGGTTGACCACCTCGGCGATGGCGTGCGAGATCCGGGTCATCTCGGCGAGACTGCCGGCCGGCAGCACCCGGCGGTCGTACTTCAGCTCCAGCGCCGCCGTCACCGGGAACAGGTTGGCGTTGCCGACCCGCTCGCCGTAGCCGTTCGCCGTGCACTGCACGTGCGTGGCGCCCGCGTCCACCGCGGCCAGCGTGTTGGCGACCGCGCAGCCGGTGTCGTCCTGCGCGTGGATGCCGAGCCGGGCGCCGGTCTCGGCCAGCACCGTCTCGACGATCTCGCGCACGCCGGACGGCAGCATCCCGCCGTTGGTGTCGCACAGCACCACGACGTCCGCGCCGGCCCCGTGCGCGGCCTTGACCACGGCCAACGCGTACTCCGGGTTCGCCCGGTAGCCGTCGAAGAAGTGCTCGCAGTCGATGAACACCCGGCGGCCCTGGGAGCGCAGGAACTCCACGCTGTCCCGGACCATCTCCAGGTTCTCCTCCAGCGTGGTGCGCAGCGCGAGCTCCACATGCCGGTCGTGGGACTTCGCCACCAGCGTCACCACCGGCGCGCCGGACGCCACCAGCGCCGCCAGCTGCGGGTCCTCGGCGGCCTTCCCGCCGGCCCGGCGGGTCGCCCCGAACGCCACCAACTGGGCGTTCTTCAGCTCCAGTTCGGCCTGGGCGCGGGCGAAGAACTCGGTGTCCCGGGGGTTGGCGCCGGGCCAGCCGCCCTCGATGAAGCCGACACCGAACTCGTCCAGGTGGCGCGCGATGGCCAGCTTGTCCGCCACGGTGAGGTTGATCCCCTCCCGCTGGGCGCCGTCGCGGAGCGTGGTGTCGAAGACGTGGAAGCCGTCGTGCGGGCGGCTGTTGGCCTCGGTCATGGCCCTGGGTTCTCCGTTCGGTGGAGTATTTTCGTGCATTTGCCGGGATCGGAATCCGGCTCCACTGTCCAGCATCCCGCGCGCGTCCCCGGTGTCTCCGGTCCCCTCGTGAGGGACCGGGCCGGTCCGGGACAAAACAAAAGACCCCTCGCGGGTGCGAGAGGTCTGCGCGCGGGTCTGGACGCTGGTGGTCGCTCCGCGATCAGGGTGTTGCCACGGAAGCGGTCACTGCGGACCGGCGCGCCTGCTGCTAATAATCAGCGAAAGCGAGGACACCCTTGGAGTCTTGCACACCGTCCGCGATACGACAGACCCGTCTCGCCATCCGAAACGGCTCAGATCAGCCGGTCCGTCGCCAGGTCGAACCCGAACGGCTTGGGCAGCGGCAGCGGATCGCCGACCGGCACGATGTGCGTCCCCGAGTAGTCGCCCTTCTCCGGGTGGCTGTACAGCACGACCTCGCGCCGCTGACGGTCGACCAGCAGGTACAGCGGAATTTCCGCGGCGGCGTAGCCCAGACGCTTGGCCTCCCGGCCCCTGCCCGGGTTGCTGGAGGTCACTTCCACGACCATCAGCAAGCCCCGCGGCTCCATCCACGGCGGCTGCTCGTCGAACGCACCCTCCATGGCGAACGTCATGTCCGGGATGAACTTGCCGCCGGGAACGTTCAGGCCCTTGTTCCCGGCGAGCGTGATGTCACCGTCGGACAGTCGGAACACCTGGCGGCTGATCCGACCGAACACGGCCTCGTGGTTGCCGTCCGGCGGTGGGGTCACGACGATCTCTCCCTCGATGAGCTCGGCCTTGAACCCCTTCGGGGTGTGCAGGGCCAGAAAGGCTTCGAGGAGGTCGTCCTCCGGGCTGTGCCCGACATCGCTGGCGTCATACATCGCGGCGGTCATGGTCCCTCCCTCCTATCCGATCTGCTCAACGAGTGGAGTTTTTCCGAGGTTATCGAGCCCGGGCATTCCGCCATGGAATGCCCGGGCCGGAAGGCCTCAGACGATCTTGTGCAGCCAGTGGTGGGTGTCCGGGCGGTGGCCGCCCTGGATGGCGAGGAGGGCCTCGCGGAGCTGCATGGTGAGGGGGCCGGGCTCGCCGGTGGCGACGGTCCAGTCGGCGTTGGCGGACTTGACGTGGCCGACGGGGGTGATGACGGCGGCGGTGCCGCAGGCGAAGACCTCGGTGATGGTGCCGTCGGCGTTGCCCTGCTTCCACTCGTCGGTGGAGATCTTGCGCTCCTCGGAGCGGTAGCCCAGGTCGTTGGCGAGGGCGAGCAGGGAGTCGCGGGTGATGCCGGGGAGCAGCGCGCCGGAGAGCTCGGGGGTGACGACGGTGGCGTTCTCGCCCTCGCCGACGACGAAGTAGAGGTTCATGCCTCCCATCTCCTCGACCCACTTGTGCTCGGCGGCGTCCAGCCAGACCACCTGGTCGCAGCCCTTGGCGGCGGCCTCGGCCTGGGCGACCAGCGAGGCCGCGTAGTTGCCGGCGCACTTCGCGGCGCCGGTGCCGCCCGGCGCCGCGCGGACGTAGTCCTCGGAGAGCCAGACCGAGACCGGCTTGACGCCGCCCGGGAAGTACGCGCCGGCCGGCGAGGCGATGATCATGAAGATGTAGGAGTTGGCCGGGCGCACGCCCAGACCGACCTCGGTGGCGAACATGAACGGCCGCAGGTAGAGGCTCTGCTCGGGCTGGTTCGGCACCCACGCCTGGTCCTGCTTGACCAGCAGCTCGACGGCCTCGACGAAGGCCTCGACGGGCAGCTCGGGCATCGCCAGGCGGCGCGCGGAGGCCTGGAAGCGCTCGGCGTTGGCCTCGGGGCGGAAGGTCGCGATGGAGCCGTCGGCCTGGCGGTAGGCCTTGAGGCCCTCGAAGATCGCCTGCCCGTAGTGCAGGGTCATGTTGGCCGGGTCGATCTCCAGCGGCGCGTACGGCGTCAGCTGGGCGTCGTGCCAGCCGCGGCCCTCGGTCCAGCGGATGGTCACCATGTGGTCGGTGAAGATCCGGCCGAAGCCGGGGTTGGCCAGTCGGGCCTCGCGCTCCGCGTCGGACAGCGGCTGCGCCGAGGGCTTGAGGTCGAACGTGATGGGCGCCTGGGTGGGCGTGCTCATGGCTGTCTGTCCTTCACCGTGGGGTTTGGCTGGGCCACCGCCGGGCGGAAGAACGCATGACGGCACGGCCCACTGTCGATACTCGCATCCAGAGGGCCGTGCCGAACAGCCGGGAGGCTGTACGTATATGAACCGGCCCGTCGGCCGGAGTTGTCGTCCGGCCGGTCAGCCCGATACTCGGGCGGCGAGCGCGTCGCCGACCTCGGAGGTGGACCGGGCGCCGTCGCGCTCGGCGAGGTCTGCGGTGACCGCGGCCTCGACCTGGGCGGCCTCGGCGGCGAAGCCGAGGTGCTCCAGCAGCATGGCGACCGACAGCACGGTGGCGGTCGGGTCGGCCTTGCCCTGGCCGGCGATGTCCGGGGCGGAGCCGTGCACCGGCTCGAACATCGACGGGAAGTCGCCGCTCGGGTTGATGTTGCCGGACGCGGCCAGGCCGATGCCGCCGGTGACGGCCGCGGCGAGGTCGGTCAGGATGTCGCCGAACAGGTTGTCGGTGACGATCACGTCGAACCGCTCGGGCTGCGTGACGAAGAAGATCGTCGCCGCGTCCACGTGCAGGTAGTCGGTGGTGACCTCGGGGAACTCCCGGCCGACCTGCTCGAAGATCCGGGTCCACAGGTGGCCGGCGTGCACCAGCACGTTGTTCTTGTGGACCAGCGTCAGCTTCTTGCGCGGGCGGGCCTGGGCGCGACGGTAGGCGTCCCGGACGACCCGCTCGATGCCGAACGCGGTGTTCAGCGAGACCTCGGTGGCGACCTCCTGCGGCGTACCGGTGCGCAGCGTGCCGCCGTTGCCGACGTACGGGCCCTCGGTGCCCTCGCGGACGACCACGAAGTCGATCTCCGGCTGACCGGCCAGCGGCGACTTCACCCCCGGGAACAGCTTGCCCGGACGGAGGTTGATGTGGTGGTCGAACGCGAACCGCAGCTTCAGCAGCAGCCCCCGCTCCAGCACCCCGGACGGCACGCTCGGGTCGCCGATCGCCCCGAGCAGGATCGCGTCCTGCCCCTTCAGCTCCTCCAGCACCGCATCCGGCAGCGTCTCCCCGGTCCGGTGGTACAGCCGGGCCCCGAGGTCGTACTCGGTGGTCTCCAGCTTCGCGTCGGAGGGCAGCGCGGCCCGAAGCACCTTGAGGCCCTCGGCCACGACCTCCTGGCCGATACCGTCACCCGGAATCACTGCGAGACGAATGGTGCGAGACATGCCTGGGACAGTACAACCGTCCCAGGCCCTGAGCACGCGACGTCCACCATCCGGACGGGAACGTCAGCTCAGCTCGATGTCGACCGGGAACGGGTGCTCGATCTTGAGCCGGTCGTGGAAGATCCCGGTGGGGGTGTAGCGGTTGCTCGCCGGGTCCAACTCGTAGGTGTAGACGACGGGTCGGCCGTCGACGTTCTCGACCCGCCAGAAGAAGCGGATGCCGGCGGCGGCGTACTTGAGGGGCTTGATCTCGCGGTCGCGGATCTGCGACTCGGCGGAGACCACTTCAACCGCCAGCAGAACGTCGGCCGCAAGGCTGAAGGTCTGACGGTGGCCCGTGTTCCCCTCTTCGGCGACCACCATGAGATCCGGTTCCGGTCGATTGCGGGTGTCGATCTTGACCGACATCTCGCGCAGGACCTCCCACCCCGGAGGGACCGCGGCGACCAGCGCGTTCTCGAGAACGCGCAGCACTCGCATGTGAAACCTCACCTGCGGACTCACGAAAACCAGGCTCCCGTCGATCAACTCGGTGTGCGGCGGGAGGTCCGGCAGTCGGTCGAGGTCGTCGGCGGTGTAGCCGCCGACCGGCGGGCGGAGCCAGTCCGGGTACGGGTCGACGCTCATCAGTGCTCCCATGGCGGGGATTCTGGCCTGTGCTGTCAGGCTACCGGGTGGTTTCCCGCCCGGGATCACTCTCCGGAGTGAGGACCTGGACGCGCCGCCCGACCCGGTTCAGGTGGTGGATCAGCAGCGCGTCCCGCAGCGCGCTGTGGAAGATCTCGCCGGCGCGGACGGTGCGCAGGACCGGGGTCGGGCGGGAGATGTCCACGGGGTACGGGCCGAGGGTGGCGAGGGCGGTGGCCGGGTCCGGGGTGGAGCCGGTCCAGAGCGTGTACCGGAGCGCGGTGGCCGGGGGCAGGGCGGCGAGGCGGACGGGGAGGAGGAGGGTGTCGGAGTCGAGCAGCGCGGTGTCGGTGTCGCCCCAGCGGCCGTTGAGCGGTTGGACGTCGAGTTCGGCGCCGGTGCGCGCGTCGAGGGTGCGGGCGACCAGGACGTCGCTGCCGGGGAGGCGGTCGGCGACGACGGTCGCGTCGGGGGTGCCGTCGCCGTCGAGGTCGAGGGAGGCGCGGACGCCGGAGGCGCCGACGGGGGTGGCGGCGGGGGCGGCCAGCGCGGCGGCGAGGTAGAGCATGCCCTGGTCGTCGACGGCGGCCGCGGCGTGCCGCAGGTCGCCGGTGCCTTCGCCGCCGGGCTGGAGGACGGTGAGCAGGTCCGGCCCGGCGACGCCGAACGCGGCGGGGGTGCCCAGCGCGGTGGCATCCGTCGCATGGCGCGGCGCCGCGAACAGCGGCACCCGCAGGGACGGCAGCGCGGAGTCGGCGGGAGTGAGCACGAGCCGCCCGGAGAGCTCGCCCCGGTAGGTGCGCGGGTGCCCGGCCTGAACGAGGTCGAGCGTGGGGTCGGGGGCGCGGCCGAGACCGCCCGTCAGCCGGAGCGTGACGGTGACCGTCGCCGTACCGTGCGGCGGCACCACGACCCGCGCGGGCGACAGTCCGAAGGACGCCCCGGGAATCTCCGTCGAGCCCGAATACCCGACGCCGTACACGAGTTGACGATCACTCAGGTTCCGAACCGCCACCTCCCGGGTGGCCGCGAACGCCCCCGTCGCCTCCACCACCCCGAACGACACGCCGACCGCCCCCTCCACCTGCGTGCCGTACGCCAGCGCGGGGGTCCGGACGGCCCGGTCCACCCGGACTCGGCCGCTGCCGGCGCGTTCGGGGCCGTAGACGGGGCCGGTGCGGTCGTCGTGCAGGTAGGTGTCGGTGGCGGTGTTCATCAGCGCGGCCTTGATCTCGGCGGCGTCCCAGTCGGGGTGCGCGGAGCGGACCAGCGCGGCCAGTCCGGCCAGGTGGGGGGTGGCCATGGAGGTGCCGTCCTCGCGCAGGCCGGCGCTGCCGGAGCCGGCTTTCGCGGACCAGATGGTCTCGCCGGGCGCGGCCAGGTCGGGTTTGACGATGCCGTCGACGCCGATGCCGCGGGAGGTGAAGCCGGCGAGGGTGTCGGTGCGCTGCGGCTGGTCCTGCGGGACGGTGCCGTGCAGCGGGTTGCCGGGCGCGGCGAGCCGCACCGTGACCGGCCCGTCCCGCAGGGCGGCCAGCAGGCGTTCGCCGTCGGCGCGGGCCAGGATCGCGGCGGGGATCCGTTCGTCGCCGGCGACTTCGCCGAGGTCGTCGCCGTCGGCGGCGTACAGCGCGCCGATCGCTCCGGCGTCGGCGGCGTGGTCGGCGCGCGGCGCGGAGCCGCAGGCCCGGTCGGCGTCCCGGGTGGTCCAGCGCAGGACGGCGATCCTTCCGCGCAGCCGTTCGGCGTCGGCCTCGTCGAACGCCGCGCACCCGTCCAAGTCCCGTTCGGGCACGGCGAGTTCGCCGCTGACTGCGGCGGTGTCCCACTGCGTGTACCGGTTGCTCCAGTGTGCGGGGACGGTCCCGGCGAGGGCGGCGGGGGCGAGGACCGTGATGCCGTCGGCGTCGCCGTGCGGGTCGACGGAGGCGGCGGCGGTGAGCACCCGGGCGGCGGTGCCGGGGCTGCTGCCGATGCCGTAGTGGTCGCCCTCGTTGCCGGAAGCGGCGACCACCAGGGTGCCGAGTGCGGCGAGCCGGTCGGCGGCGAGCGAGTCGGCGTCGCCGGGGGTGCCGAAGGGGCTACCGAGGGAGAGGTTGACGATGTCGAGCCGGTCGGAGAGGTCGCCGTCGCCGTCGGGGTCGGCGGCCAGGTCGAGGGCGGCGGCGAGCTGGTCGGTGGAGCCGTGGCAGCCGAACACCTTGATGGCGTAGAGCTGGGCGCCGGGGGCCGCGCCGGGGGCGACCTTGAAGGCGGCGGGGTCGAGGCCGGGCCGGTAGGGGCCGGGGTAGGGCTTGCCGTCGGCGGTGACGCCGAGGCCGGCGGCGGTGCCGGCGACGTGGGTGCCGTGGCCGTTGGCGGCGCAGTCGAGCGGGTTGTCGTCGGGGTGCGGGGTGGGCCGGTAGTGCTCGGAGGTCGGGTCGGGGTCGTAGTCGTCGCCGACCAGGTCCTTGCCGCCGACCACCTTGGCGTTGGGGAACAGTCCGGCGGGCGGCGGTGCGGCGCCGTCGACGGCGCGGTAGGCCTCGGGGGTGCCGGGGCCGCCGAAGTCGGCGTGGGTGTAGTCGATGCCGGAGTCGACGATGCCGATCCTGACGCCTTCACCGGTGTGCCCGGCGGGCCCGTCCCACACCGCGGGGGCGCCGGTGAGCGGCACCGAGTAGCCGTTGGTGCGCTGCTTGGGCGTCACGGGGTGGACGGCGCGCACGCCGGGCAGGCCGGCCAGCCGCGGGAGTCGGTCGGCGGGCAGCCGCAGGGCGAGCCCGCCGACCAGGGTGCGGGTGCGGTAGAGCGGACGGGCCTCGGGGACGGCGCGCCGCAGTTCGGCGGTGAGGGTGTCCAGTGAGCGGTCGGCGGCTTCCCGGCCCGCCCGTCCGGCGGCGGCCGCCGCGCGCCGGGTCTGGTCGGGGGTGCGGCGTTCGCGCCGGGCGCCGTCCTGGGCGCGCCGCCAGGCGGTGGCGACCGGCTCGGCGGCCAGTTCGAGGAGGACCGTGGTCGTCCCGTGCGGCCGGACGGCGGCTGCCGCGGGTGCGGTCGGGACGAGCAGGGCGAGGGTGGCGAGGAGGCCGAGGGCGGTGCGCACCGCCCCAACCTAGGAGCCGCCGCCGGGCCGGACCCGGCCGTTCACCGCATGGGTGACGGTAAGTCACCCATGCGGCGCAGCGGCGCGGGTGCTCAGTCCTCGGCGGGCGCGCCGTTGTCGCGGCGGTCGAGCGCGCGCTGGAGGGCGGCGGCGGTGCGCGGGTCGGCCTGGACGCGGCGGCGCCGGCGCTGGGCGACGGCGGCGGTGGCGGAGGGCGTGGTGGGGGCGGTGGTGCGGTCTGCGACGAAAGGCATACCGGGCTCCTTGGTGCGGGGGCGCAGCAGCGCGCGAAAGGGTGAGGAGGAGAAGAGGTACGCCTGGCAGGGGTCGCCTGCCGCACCGCGTACGTGCCCACGGGCCACGCGCCCCGGCGTTGCGGGGGTGGCGCATCGTATGACTACTCCACAGTACGGCGGGTGGGCCGCACTGTCGCGGAATTACTTGGATTTCCTACTATCTGAGACAACGACAACCCCCGGGTATGCGAACGGCCCTTCCGCCTCAAGGTCGGAAGGGCCGTTCGGGGGTGCTGAGTGGGCGTCAGCCGAGGTTCACCGAACGGGCGAAGCGGGCACCGATGGCGCCGGCGATCTCGGTCAGGACCTCCTGCGAGACCTCGGTGTCCACGGTGATCGAGGCGAGCGCGTTGTCGCCGTCGCGGGCGACCTGCATGCCGGCGATGTTGATGCCGGCGTCGCCGAGGATGCGGCCGAGGGTGCCGACCACGCCGGGGCGGTCCTCGTAGTGGAAGAACGCCATGTGGTCGGTGAGCGCGACGTCCACGTCGAAGCCGTCCACGCCGACGATCTTCTGGGTCTGCTTCGGGCCGGAGAGGGTGCCGGAGATCGACACCTCCTCGCCGTTCGCCAGGGTGCCGCGGACGGTGATCACGTTGCGGTGCTCGGGCGACTCGCTGGAGGTGGTGAGGCGGACCTCGACGCCACGCTCCTGGGCGAACAACGGGGCGTTGACGTAGGACACCGTCTCGGCCACGACGTCCTCGAACACGCCCTTCAGCGCGGAGAGTTCGAGCACCTTCACGTCGTGCTGGGTGATCTCGCCGCGGACCTCGACGTCGAGCCGGACGGCGACCTCGCCGGCCAGCGCGGTGAAGATCCGGCCGAGCTTCTCGGCCAGCGGCAGGCCCGGGCGGACGTCCTCGGCGATCACGCCGCCCTGGACGTTGACCGCGTCCGGCACCAGCTCGCCGGCCAGCGCGAGGCGCACCGACTTGGCGACGGCGATGCCGGCCTTCTCCTGGGCCTCGTCGGTGGAGGCGCCCAGGTGCGGGGTGGCGACCACGTTGTCGAGGGCGAACAGCGGGGAGTCGGTGCACGGCTCCTTGGCGTAGACGTCCAGGCCGGCGCCGGCGACCCGGCCCTCCTGGAGGGCGCGCAGCAGCGCGTCCTCGTCGACGATGCCGCCGCGGGCGGCGTTGACGATCCGCACGCTCGGCTTGACCTTGTGCAGCGCCTCGTCGCCGATCAGGCCGATGGTCTCGGGGGTCTTCGGCAGGTGCACGGTGATGAAGTCCGAGACCTCCAGCAGCTCTTCGAGCGAGAGCAGCTTGACGCCCATCTGGGCCGCGCGGGCGGCCTGGATGTAGGGGTCGTAGGCGACGATCTTCATGCCGAACGCGGACATCCGCTGCGCGACCAGGACGCCGATCCGGCCGAGGCCGACCACGCCGAGGGTCTTCTCGCTGAGCTCGACGCCGGTGTACTTGTTGCGCTTCCACTCGCCGCCCTTGAGCGCGGCGTTGGCGGGCGCGATGTTGCGGGCGACCGAGATCAGCAGGCCGCAGGCGAGCTCGGCGGCGGTGACGATGTTGGAGGTCGGCGCGTTGACGACCATCACGCCGGCCTTGGTGGAGGCGGCGACGTCCACGTTGTCCAGGCCGACACCGGCGCGGGCGACGACCTTGAGCTTCTTCGCGGCGGCCAGCGCCTCGGCGTCCACCTTGGTGGCGGAACGGATCAGGATGGCGTCCACGTCGGCGATCGCGGTCAGCAGCTCGGCGCGGTCCGCGCCGTTGCAGTGCCGGATCTCGAAGTCGGGGCCCAGCGCGTCGACGGTGGCGGGCGAGAGCTCTTCAGCGATCAGAACGACAGCGCTTTTAGGTGTCACAGTGCTCACGACAGTGTGTCCTTAAATGTCCGGTTCACCCCGCCGGGCGGAGGGCACGTGAGGTGGCGTGCGCAGGGCGGGGGAAGGTGGCATGTCGCGTAGCTAGACGCACGACGCTGTGGGCCTGACGCGTAATTGGGGAGTCTATCGGCGGGCCGCCGGGCGGACTGCTCCCGTCCGGCGAAATCACCCGGACGGGAACAGCCTTGTTGTACAACGGGGATGAGGCCGATCAGGCGCTCTCGTCCACCCAGGACATCAGCTTGCGCAGCTTCTTGCCGGTGGTCTCCAGCAGGTGGTCGGCGTCCGCGTTCTTGTACTCGTTGTACTTCGGCAGACCGGCCTTGTACTCGGCGATCCAGGTGTTGGCGAAGGTGCCGTCCTGGATCTCGGTGAGGACCTTCTTCATCTCGGCCTTGGTGTCGGCGGTGATGATGCGGGGGCCGGTGACGTAGTCGCCCCACTCGGCGGTCTCGGAGACCGACCAGCGCATCTTCTCCAGGCCGCCCTCGTACATCAGGTCGACGATCAGCTTCAGCTCGTGGAGGCACTCGAAGTAGGCGATCTCGGGCTGGTAGCCCGCCTCGACCAGGGTCTCGAAGCCGGCCTTGACCAGGGCGGCGGTGCCACCGCAGAGGACGGCCTGCTCACCGAACAGGTCGGTCTCGGTCTCCTCGGTGAAGGTGGTCTTGATGACGCCGGCCTTGGTGCCGCCGATGCCCTTGGCGTAGGACAGCGCCAGCTCGAAGCCCTTGCCGGTGGCGTCCTGCTCGACGGCCACGATGCACGGGACGCCGCGACCCTCCTGGTACTGGCGGCGGACCAGGTGGCCCGGGCCCTTCGGGGCGACCATGCAGACGTCGACGTCGGCCGGCGGCTGGATGAAGCCGAAGCGGATGTTCAGGCCGTGGCCGAAGAACAGGGCGTCGCCCGCCTTCAGGTTCGGCTCGATGGCCTCCTTGTAGACGTCGGCCTGGATCGGGTCCGGCACCAGGATCATGATGACGTCGGCCTCGGCCGCGGCCTCGGACGGGGTGACCACGCGCAGGCCGGCCTCCTGGGCGGCGGCACGGGACTTGGAGCCCTCCAGCAGGCCGACCCGGACGTCGACGCCCGAGTCGCGCAGCGACAGCGCGTGGGCGTGGCCCTGGCTGCCGTAGCCGAT
Source organism: Kitasatospora sp. NPDC059795 (assembly GCF_042732175.1). Classification (NCBI taxonomy): domain Bacteria; kingdom Bacillati; phylum Actinomycetota; class Actinomycetes; order Kitasatosporales; family Streptomycetaceae; genus Kitasatospora; species Kitasatospora sp. NPDC059795. The sequence continues at coordinate 709,947 of NZ_JBHWID010000002.1, read as the reverse complement.
GACCGCGACCTTGCGGCCCTGGATGATGGACAGGTCGGCGTCGTCTTCGTAGAACAGCTCGGCCACGGGGGCACATCTCCTTGCGTGGTGGTGTTGCCGGGGGTTCCTACCGTAGGCGCACCCGGCGGGGGTTCGGTGGTGGTGCTCAAGTGGTGATACGGCGCGCGAAGCGCGTCCTTCGAGGGTGGTGGTGGTCGACGGGTGGGAAAGACGGGCGTCAGGCGGAGCGGTCGAGCGCGCGCAGCGATCGGTCCGTGATGGAGCGGGCGCCGCGGCCGATCGCGACCACGCCGGACTGCACCAACTCCTTGATGCCGTAAGGCTCCAGCATCCGCAGCATGGCCCCCAGCTTGTCCGAGGAGCCGGTCGCCTCGATGGTCACCGCGTCGGGCGACACGTCGACGGTCTTGGCGCGGAACAGCTGGACGATCTCGGTGACCTGCGAGCGGGTCTCGGCGTCGGCGCGGACCTTCACCAGGACCAGTTCGCGCTGGACGGCCTGGGCCTGGTCCAGCTCGACGATCTTGATCACGTTGACCAGCTTGTTGAGCTGCTTGGTGACCTGCTCCAGCGGCAGCTCCTCGACGTTGACCACGATGGTCATCCGGGAGATGTCGGGGTGCTCGGTCGGGCCGACCGCCAGCGAGTCGATGTTGAACCCGCGGCGGGAGAACAGCGCGGCGATCCGGGCGAGCACGCCGGGCTTGTTCTCGACCAGGACGGACAGGGTGTGCTTGGACATGGTGGTCATCGCTTTCTGGTCCGTCAGTCCTGGTCGTCGCCGAAGTCGGGGCGGACGCCCCGGGCGAACTGGATCTCGTCGTTGCTGGTGCCGGCGGCGACCATCGGCCAGACCATCGCGTCCTGGTGGACGATGAAGTCGATGACGACCGGGCGGTCGTTGATCTCCATGGCCTGCTTGATGACGGCGTCCAGGTCCTCGGGGCGCTCGCAGCGCAGGCCGACGCAGCCCATCGCCTCGGACAGCATCACGAAGTCCGGGATCCGGGTGCCCTGGGCGGGCTGCTCGATGCCGTCGTGGCCGGGGCCGGAGTGCAGCACGGTGTTGGAGTAGCGCTGGTTGTAGAACAGCGTCTGCCACTGGCGGACCATGCCCAGCGAGCCGTTGTTGATGACCGCGACCTTGATCGGCAGGTTGTTCAGGCTGCACGTGGTCAGTTCCTGATTGGTCATCTGGAAGCAGCCGTCGCCGTCGATCGCCCACACCGGGGTGTCCGGCTTGCCGGCCTTGGCGCCCATCGCGGCGGGGACGGCGTAGCCCATGGTGCCGGCGCCGCCGGAGTTCAGCCAGGTCGCGGGCTTCTCGAACTGGATGAACTGGCTGGCCCACATCTGGTGCTGGCCGACGCCCGCGGCGTAGATGGCGTCCGGGCCGACCAGCTGGCCGATCCGCTCGATGACCTGCTGCGGCGACAGCATGCCGTTCGGGGCCGGCTCGTGGCCGATCGGGTAGGTCGTCTTCCAGTGGTTGAGCTTGGTCCACCAGTCCGCGTAGTCGCCGCGGTGGCCGGCGTCGAACTCGGCCTGGACGGCGACGATCAGGTCGGCCAGCACCTCGCGGGCGTCGCCGACGATCGGGACGTCCGCCGGGCGGTTCTTGCCGATCTCGGCCGGGTCGATGTCGGCGTGCACGACCTTGGCGTTCGGGGCGAACGAGTCGAGCTTGCCGGTGACCCGGTCGTCGAAGCGGGCGCCCAGGGTGAACAGCAGGTCGGACTTCTGCAGCGCGGTGACGGCGGGGACCGAGCCGTGCATGCCGGGCATGCCCAGGTGCTGCGGGTGGCTGTCCGGGAAGACGCCGATCGCCATCAGGGTGGTGACCACGGGGGCGCCGGTCAGCTCGGCCAGGATGCGCAGCTCGGTGCCGGCGTTGGCCTTCAGCACGCCGCCGCCGACGTACAGCACCGGGCGCTTGGAGTTGACCAGCAGCTTGGCGGCCTCGCGGATCTGCTTGGCGTGCGGCTTGGTGACCGGGCGGTAGCCCGGCAGCGAGGCCTCGACCGGCCAGCGGAAGGTGGTGGTGGCCTGCAGGGCGTCCTTGGCGATGTCGACCAGGACCGGACCGGGGCGGCCGGTGGCGGCGATGTGGAAGGCCTCGGCGATGACGCGGGGGATCTCGGCGGGGTCGGTCACCAGGTAGTTGTGCTTGGTGATCGGCATGGTGATGCCGCAGATGTCCGCCTCCTGGAAGGCGTCCGTGCCGATCGCCTTGGAGGCGACCTGGCCGGTGATGGCGACCATCGGGACGGAGTCCATGTAGGCGTCGGCGATCGGGGTGACCAGGTTGGTGGCGCCGGGACCCGAGGTGGCCATGCAGACGCCGACCCGGCCGGTGGCCTGCGCGTAGCCGGTCGCGGCGTGGCCGGCGCCCTGCTCGTGGCGGACCAGGATGTGGCGGACCTTGCTGGAGTCCATCAGCGGGTCGTACGCCGGGAGGATCGCGCCGCCCGGAATGCCGAAGACCGTGTCCGCCCCGACGGCTTCGAGCGAGCGGATGAGCGACTGCGCGCCGGTCATGGTCTCGATGGTCTGCTGACCCGGAGCGTGGGCGGCCGGGTGGTCCCCGCGGCGGGGGGTTGCGGCGTGCTCAGTCATCTGCCTGTCTCTTCTCGGGTTCTGCTCGGGGTGGCGCCGGCCCGGGCGGCGGTGGCTGCCCGGGCGGTCTCCGGCGGTGCCTCGATCGTCCGGATTTCGGGGGGTTGAGGCCAGGGTTCCTGCGATGGCCGGCCCGGATTCGTGCAACAAAAAACCCCTCGTGCCAAGGGCATGCGAGGGGGAGGCGCGTCAGGCTGGGCTTTCAGCCGACGCGCCCGCCAAGTACGAGAATTCGGGTGGTCATGGCACCGACCTTCCTCCCACGCGGCGGTGGGTGTCAAGCTGGTGGGACCGACGTCTCACCATTCGGTCCGCCGATCGAACCCCCGACGGCATGCCGTTGTGGCAGCTCAAGGCCCCCGTGGAGGTGTCCGGCGCGGCCCGCCGAGGCCTCCGCCAGGCCGCCCGAACGCGGTTCCGGGGTGAGCAGCGGGCGTCGGCCGGGGTGGCCCTGGCCGGGGCGCGGGACGGGGTAGCCGCGGCGCAACAGGGCGCGGCGCAGCCGGAGTTCGTCGAGCGGGCGGTCGAAGGCCAGGCCCTGGCCGCGGCGGCAGCCGAGTTCCTGGAGCACGGCGACCTGCCGGGGGTGGTCGACGCCGTCGGCGCCGGTGACCAGGCCGAGGTCGCGGCCGAGCCGCAGGGCGTGGCCGGCCAGCGCCCGGGTGAGGGTGGAGTCGGCGATGTCCTGGACCAGGCTGCGGTCGAGTTTGAGCGCGTCGAACGGCATCCGGGCGAGCACGCCGAGCGAGCCGCCGCCGGTGCCGAACCCGGCGAGCGCGGTGGACACCCCCAGCCGTCTGAACGCGGCCAGCCGGCGGCCGAGTTCGTCGGCGAGCGCGTCCGGGCCCATCCGGGAGACCTCCAGGACGAGCAGGTCGGGCGGCAGTTCGGTGTCGCGCAGCGCGCCGGCCAGGGTCTCGTACATGCCGGGCGCGCAGAGCCGTTCGGCGGCGAGTCGGACGGTGACCGGGACGGGCGGGGCGGCGGGGCCGTCGGCGCGGCGGCGGGCGGCGGCGGCGACCGCCTCGGTGACCAGCCAGCGGGCGAACCGGGTGGCGCCGTCGCCGGTGTCGGCGGTGCGCAGGAACTCGGCGGGGGTGAGCAGCATGCCTTCGGCGGAGCGCCAGCGGGCCTGTGCCTCGACGCCGGTGAGCCGGCCGCCGACCAGTTCGACCACGGGCTGGTGGAGCAGCGCGAAGGAGCCTTCGCGGACGGCGGCGCGCAGCCGTTCCTCCAACTCGCCGCGCCGGTCGAGTTCGGCGCGCATCGCCGGGGTGTAGAGCACCACCCGGCCCTTGCCGCGCGACTTGGCCTGATACATCGCCAGGTCGGCGTTGCGCAGCAGTTCGTCGGCGGCGGCCGCGGCCCGGCTCTCGACGGTGCGGGCGTGGGCGTCCTCGTCCTCGCCGGGGAGGAGTTCGGGGACGGGCAGCGGGGCCTCGGGGCCGAACGCGATGCCGATCGAGGCGGCGACGCCGAGTTCGCCGCCGGCGATCCAGTACGGCTCGGAGAGCGCGCCGCGGATGCGTTCGGCGAGGTCGCGGACCTGCGGGTGGCCGAGCCGGCCGCGGACCAGGACGGCGAACTCGTCGCCGCCGAACCGGGCGACGGTGTCCTCGGCGCGGACGGCGGTCTGCAGCCGGCGGGCGGCCTGGACCAGGAGTTCGTCGCCGACCTGGTGGCCCGCGGTGTCGTTGACGGCCTTGAAGCCGTCCAGGTCGAGGAAGAGCACGGCGACGGCGGTGCCGGCCGGGCCCTGCGCGGAGAGCGCGGCCCGGACGCGGTGCGCGAACAGTGCGCGGTTGGGCAGGTCGGTGAGCGGGTCGTGGAACGCGTTGTGCTGCAACTGGGCCTGCAGGCGCACCCGTTCGGTGATGTCGCGGCTGTTCAGGATCAGGCCGTCGCGGTACGGGTTGACGGTGGATTCGACGTGCAGCCAGTCCCCCTCGCCGGAGCGGATCCGGCACTCCACCCGGGCGGAGGGTTCGCCGTTGTGGAACCGGGCACCGCGGGCCCGGGCCAGGATGCGGCGCACCTCGGCGAGCACCCGGTCGACGTCCTCGGGGTGGACCAGGTTGAGCAGGTTGCCGCCGACCAGGTCCTCCGGGTCGCGGTTGTAGACCCGCAGCGCGGCGGGGCTGACGTAGGACAGCGCGCCGGACGGCCCGGCGATCATGATGACGTCGCTGGAGCCCTGCACCAGGGAGCGGAAGTGGGTCTCCTTGGTGGAGAGTTCCTGGGCCAGCGAGAGGTTGTCGAGCAGCATGACGCCCTGACGAATGATCAGGGCCAGTCCGACGGTGCTGGCGGCGGCGAGCATCACCCGGTCCAACGGACGGCCGCCGAGCGCGTTGTAGAGGATTCCGGCGGTGCAGACCGCGGCGGCGGCGTAGGGCGTCAGCGCGCTGAAGGTGGAGGCGACCCGGCGGCGCGGCACGCCCTGGGTGGAGGGGTGTTCGCGGCTGGGGCGGCGGGTGTGCGACCAGGGGGCCCAGGCGAGCAGCAGGGAGCCGGCGAACCAGCCGGCGTCCAGCAGCTCGCCGGAGTGGTAGTCGCTGTGGAACTGCGGGGTGGTGAACAGCGCGTCGCACACCACGGTGACGGCGAGGCCGATCATCGCGGTGTGCACGGCGGCCCGATTGCGGTCCCGGCCACGGACGTTGAGGCCGACCACCAGGCTGACCAGCAGGATGTCCAGCACCGGGTAGCCGAGGCCGAGGGCGAGTTTCAGCGGGTCGTCACCGTCGCCGGCGGCGACCCGGCCGAGCGCCAGGCTCCAGCTGAGGGTGAACAGCGAGCCGGCCACCAGCCAGGCGTCCAGCACCAGGCAGAGCCAGCCGGCCGGGTTGCGCGGGCGCTGGGCGAGCACCAGCAGGCCGGTGATGGCGAGCGGGGCGAACAGCAGGAACGGGTAGTCGGCGGCGGAGTCCGGCGGCAGCGGCCGGCCGAGCACCACCTCGTACCAGCCCCAGACGCCGTTGCCGAACGCCACCACCGCCGAGGAGAGGCCGAACAGCAGCCAGGCCGGACGGGTGTGGCCGCCGACCGCGATGCCGTGCGCGAGGCAGGACAGGGCGGCTGCGAGGGCCGCTGCGGCGAGGCCGAAGTCGCCCATCACCAGGGCGAGTTCGCACGATCCCCAGCCGAACCCGGCACCCACCGCGTAGCCGGCGCAGAGCACCGCGAGCAGCACGGCCGTCAGCCGGCGCAGGGTGGGGCGGGCAGGCGGCACCGATTCGGTGGAGTTCAATCGACATCTCCCCCTCCGGCCCATGGCCGTACCGGTGTTCCCGCTCCGGACCCTACACCAATCCGGTCACGCACCGGCACGCTGTCTCCACTCAGCGTAATGATTGGCAGGTCGGGCGGGGGCCCTTCGCGACGGTGTCGCCCGTTCGGCCCAGACCGACCCCCCTGCGCGACCCCTGCGGGCCACTCTCCGACTACGCCAATCACCGTACGGGGCTTGCCCGGTGGCAATGCCGGAGCCCATTTGGCCCGGCTCTCCCGACGGCCCCTCAGTGCGCCCGCCGCTTGACGGCCTTCCACCAGCCCGGGTTGTCGCGGTACCAGTCGACGGTCTCGGCCAGTCCCTGCTCGAACGGGATCCGCGGCCGGTAGCCGAGCTCCTCGCGGATCTTCGTCTCGTCCAGCGCGTACCGCAGGTCGTGGCCCTTGCGGTCGGCGACCTTGCGCACCGCGCTCCAGTCCGCGCCGAGGTGGTCCAGCAGGAGTGCGGTGATCTGCCGGTTGGTCCGCTCGTTGCCGCCGCCCACGTTGTAGACCTCGCCGGGCCGGCCGCCGTCGAGCACCAGGTGGATCGCCCGGCAGTGGTCGTCCACGTGCAGCCACTCGCGGATGTTGGCGCCCTCGCCGTACAGCGGGAGCGGCAGGCCCTCCAGCAGGTTGGTGATGAACAGCGGGACGAGCTTCTCGGGGTGCTGGTACGGGCCGTAGTTGTTGGAGCAGCGGGTGATCGACACGTTCAGGCCGTGGCTGCGCCAGTAGGCGCGGGCGAGCAGGTCGGCGCCGGCCTTGGAGGCGGCGTACGGGGAGTTGGGCAGCAGCGGCCGCTCCTCGGTCCAGGAGCCCTGGTCGATGGTGCCGTACACCTCGTCGGTGGAGACGTGCACCACCCGCTCGACGCCGGAGCGCAGCGCGGCCTCCAGGACGTTCTGGGTGCCGCCGACGTTGGTGCGGACGAACTCGGCGGCCGACTCCAGCGAGCGGTCCACGTGCGACTCGGCGGCGAAGTGCACCACGGCGTCGTGGCCGGGCGTCAGTCGGCGCAGCAGGTCGGCGTCGCCGATGTCGCCGTGCACGAACTCCAGCCGGGGGTGGGAGGCCGGCAGGTTCTCCCGGTTGCCCGCGTACGTCAGCTTGTCCAGCACGGTGACGCGGGCGCCGCGCAGGCCGGGGTAGCCGTCCGCGAGCAGCGTCCGGACGTAGTGCGAGCCGATGAAGCCGGCGCCGCCGGTGACCAGGATCCTCATGGGGTTTCTCTTCTCAAAACGACGGTGCCCGCCCCCACTGCGGGGACGGGCACCGTGCGGAGCACCGGCACACTCAGGCCAGCTTCTCCAGGATCAGGTCCTTCACCTTCGCCGCGTCGGCCTGGCCACGGGTGGCCTTCATGACCGCGCCGACCAGCGCGCCGACCGCCTGCACCTTGCCGTCGCGGATCTTCGCGGCGACGTCGGGGTTGTCGGCGATCGCCCGGTCGACGGCCGCGCCGAGCGCCGAGTCGTCGGAGACCACGGCGAGGCCGCGCTTCTCGACGACCTGGTCCGGCTCGCCCTCGCCGGCGAGGACGCCCTCGATGACCTGGCGGGCCAGCTTGTCGTTCAGCTTGCCCTCGGCGACCAGCGCGCAGACCCGGGCCACCTGGGCCGGGGTGATCGGCTGCTCGGACAGCTCGGTGCCGGTCTCGTTGGCGCGCCGCGCCAGCTCGCCCATCCACCACTTGCGGGCCTGGTCGGCGGGGGCGCCGGCCGCGATGGTCTCCGAAATCGACTCCACCGCACCGGCGTTGAGCACCGACTGCATGTCCTGGTCGGACAGGTTCCACTCGGCCTGCAGCCGGGCCCGGCGGACCCGCGGCAGCTCCGGCAGACCGGCGCGCAGCTCCTCGACCCACTCGCGGGCGGGGGCGACGGGGACGAGGTCGGGCTCCGGGAAGTACCGGTAGTCCTCGGCGTTGTCCTTGATCCGGCCGGAGGTGGTGGAGCCGTCCTCCTCGTGGAAGTGCCGGGTCTCCTGGATGATCGTCCCACCGTCGGTGAGGACGGTGGCGTGCCGCATGATCTCGAACCGGGCGGCCCGCTCGACGCTGCGCAGCGAGTTGACGTTCTTGGTCTCGCTGCGGGTGCCGAACGTCGAGGTGCCGTTGGGGCGCAGCGACAGGTTGACGTCGCAGCGCATCTGGCCCTTGTCCATCCGGGCCTCGGAGACGCCCAGCGCCTTGATCAGCTCGCGCAGCTCGGCGACGTACGCCTTGGCGACCTCGGGGGCCCGGTGGCCCGCGCCCTCGATCGGCTTGGTGACGATCTCGATCAGCGGGATGCCGGCCCGGTTGTAGTCGAGCAGCGAGTACTCGGCGCCGTGGATGCGGCCGGTGGCGCCGCCGACGTGGGTGGACTTGCCGGTGTCCTCCTCCATGTGGGCGCGCTCGATCTCCACCCGGAAGACCTCGCCGTCCTCCAGCTGCACGTCGAGGTAGCCGTTGAAGGCGATCGGCTCGTCGTACTGGCTGGTCTGGAAGTTCTTCGGCATGTCCGGGTAGAAGTAGTTCTTCCGGGCGAACCGGCACCACTCCGCGATCTCGCAGTTCAGCGCGAGACCGATCCGGATCGCGGACTCCACGCCGACCGCGTTGACCACCGGCAGCGAGCCGGGCAGGCCGAGGCAGGTCGGGCAGGTCTGCGAGTTCGGTTCCGCGCCCAGCTCGGTGGAGCAGCCGCAGAACATCTTGGTCTTGGTACCCAGCTCGACGTGGACCTCAAGGCCCATCACCGGGTCGTACGAGGCGAGTGCCTCCTCGTAGGAGACCAGGCTCATGACGCTCACAGCGTCCCTTCTTCAGTCATGGGAGGTTCAGCCGAGCAGGACGTCGTCGTCGCCGAGCCGCTTGAGCTCGCGGACGAGGAGCGCGGTGCCGGTGACCAGGGCGGCGGCGCCGACCAGGGCGTTGATCAGCTTGAGGGTGTCGTTGTCCTCACGGGCACCGCGGATGTCCTTGGCGATGGAGATCGCCCCGAACGCGCCGGTGCCGATGGACAGCCACAGGCCGGGCTTCGAGTGCTTCCAGCCCTTGGCCTTCTCGATCTTGCTCACAGTGCCGGTGCCTCCTCCAGCAGGGTGTGACCCCACTTGTCGTTGAGCGCGGCCTCGACGGCGCCGCCCACGCGGTAGAGGCGGTCGTCCGCCATCGCGGGGGCGATGATCTGCAGGCCGACCGGGAGATTGTCCTCCGGGGCGAGACCGCAGGGCAGCGACATGGCCGCGTTGCCCGCCAGGTTCGAGGGAATGGTGCACAGGTCGGCGAGGTACATCGCCATCGGGTCGTCCGCCCGCTCGCCGATCGGGAACGCGGTGGTCGGCGTGGTCGGGGAGATCAGCACGTCCACGCCGGCGAACGCGGCGTCGAAGTCCCGGGAGATCAGCGTCCGGACCTTCTGCGCCGAGCCGTAGTAGGCGTCGTAGTAGCCCGAGGACAGCGCGTAGGTGCCGAGGATGATGCGGCGCTTGACCTCGTCGCCGAAGCCGGCCTCGCGGGTCAGCGCGGTGACCTGCTCGGCGGAGCGGGTGCCGTCGTCGCCGACCCGCATGCCGTAGCGCATGGCGTCGAACCGGGCGAGGTTCGAGGAGCACTCGGACGGCGCGATCAGGTAGTACGCGGGCAGCGCCAGCGTGAACGACGGGCAGGAGACCTCGACGACCTCGGCGCCCAGCTCGCGCAGCAGCTCCACCGACTCGTCGAAGCGCTGCATGACGCCGGCCTGGTAGCCCTCGCCCGCGAACTCCTTGACGATGCCGATCCGCATGCCGCGGATGTCGCGCATCTTCGCGGCCTCGACCACGGCCGGGACCGGCGCGTCGATCGAGGTGGAGTCCAGCGGGTCGTGGCCGGCGATGGCCTCGTGCAGCAGCGCCGCGTCCAGCACGGTGCGGGCGCACGGGCCGCCCTGGTCGAGCGAGGACGAGAAGGCGACCAGGCCGTAGCGGGACACCGAGCCGTAGGTCGGCTTGACGCCGACGGTGCCGGTGACGGCGCCGGGCTGGCGGATCGAGCCGCCGGTGTCGGTGCCGATGGCCAGCGGGGCCTCGAACGCGGCGAGCGCCGCCGCGGAGCCGCCGCCGGAGCCGCCGGGGATCCGGGTGAGGTCCCACGGGTTGCCGGTCGGGCCGTACGCCGAGTTCTCGGTGGAGGAGCCCATCGCGAACTCGTCCATGTTGGTCTTGCCGAGGATGACGACGTCCGCGTCCTTCAGACGCCGCGTCAGGGTGGCGTCGTAGGGCGGGATCCAGCCTTCGAGCATCTTCGAACCGCAGGTGGTCGGGATGCCCTTGGTGGTGAAGACGTCCTTCAGCGCCAGCGGCACGCCGGCCAGCGGGCTGAGCTGCTCGCCCTTGGCACGCTTGTCGTCGACCTTGCGGGCGGCGGCCAGCGCGCCCTCGCTGTCGACGTGCAGGAAGGCGTTGACCTTCTTGTCGACGGCGTCGATGCGGTCCAGGTGGGCCTGCGCGACCTCGACGGCCGAGACCTCGCCCTTGGCGATCGCGGAGGCCGTCTCGGCCGCCGTGTACTTGATCAGGTCGGTCATCTCGGTCAGTCCTCCCCGAGGATCTGCGGCACGCGGAAACGCTGGTCCTCACTCGCCGGGGCGCCGGACAGCGCCTGCTCCGGGGTCAGCGACTGTCGCACCTCGTCCGCCCGCATGACGTTGCTCAGCGGGAGCGGGTGGGAGGTCGGCGGGACGTCCTGCCCCGCGACCTCGGAAACGCGGGCGACCGCGCCGATGATCACGTCGAGCTGCTCGGCGAAGTGGTCCAACTCCTCCGCCTGCAACTCCAGACGCGACAGCCGGGCGAGGTGGGCGACCTCCTCGCGCGTGATGCCAGGCATGCAGCGATCCTCAAAGGTGAGTTCTGGTGGACCGGGCGGCCTTGGGCACACCCGTCCCTTTTTGGTCTTGGGGGCCATCCTATGTGCCCCTTCAGGGGCGCGGGGACCTGCGCGCGCAACCGCGCAGGCGTGGAAAGGTCCGCCCGGGGACGGAATCTCCTCCCCGGACGGACCCCGTGAAAGCGTTATCGCGGCAGCGACTCCACCGGCGCGGCGCCGGTCTGCCGCACCTGAAGCCACGCCGTGGCCTGATCGGCGGGCAGCGCGGCCGACACCAGCCACCCCTGCACCGCGTCGACCCCGAGGTCGTGCAAGCGCTCCCACGTCTCGTCGTCCTCGACGCCCTCGGCCACCACCGTCAGCCCCAGCGAGTGCGCCAGCTCCACCGAGCAGCGCACCACCGCCGCGTCGTGGTCGTCGGCGACCATCCGCGAGACGAACGAGCGGTCGATCTTCAGCTCGCCGACCGGAAGGCTGCGCAGCCGCACCAGCGAGGAGTGCCCGGTGCCGAAGTCGTCCAGCGACATCCGCACGCCGTAGCGGCGCAGTTCGGCCAGCGTGTCGGCGGCGCGCCGGCTGTCGTCGAGCAGCAGCCGCTCGGTGATCTCCAGTTGGAGCGCCTCGGCGGGGACCTGGTGCCGGGTGAGGTGGCCGGCGACCCGGGCGGCGAAGCCGGGGTTGAGGACGTCGCGCGGCGAGACGTTGACGGCGACCGGCACCATCAGGCCCTGGTTGCGCCAGCGGGCGATCTGGCCGACGGCGCTCTCCAGGACGTAGTCGGTGAGCCGCGGCATCAGCCCGGAGGATTCGGCGAGGCTGATGAACTCGTCGGGGGCGACCCGGCCCTGTCCGGGCCGCTCCCAGCGCACCAGCGCCTCCAGGCCGACGACCCGGCCGTCGAAGGCGACCTTCGGCTGGTAGTGCAGCGCGACCTCGTTCATCTCCAGCGCCCGCCGCAGGTCGCCGAGCAGGCCGATCCGGTACGGCGTGTCCAAGTCCCGTGCCTCGTCGTACAGTTCGACGCCGCTGCGGCTGTGCTGGGCGTGGCCCATCGCCACGTCCGCCCGGCGCAGAAGCGATTCTGCGTCCTGTGCGTGCGTCGGGTGCACACAGACCCCGGCGCTGGCCTCCAGCACCAGCAGCAGCCCGTCCAACCGGATCGGGGCGGCGAGTTCGGCGATCAGCCCCTGCGCGATCCGCTCCAGCAGCTCGGGGCTGCCGACGCCGGGGAGCAGCACCGCGAACTCGTCGCCGCCCATCCGGGCGACCACCGGGCGTTCGCTGCGGCGGCGCACCTGCGGGGGCAGCACGGTGGTCTCCTGGTTCGGCACCAGGCCGGTGCCGGAGCGCAGCGCGCGGTGCAGGCGGCGGGCGATGTGCACCAGCAGCCGGTCGCCTGCGGTGTGCCCGAGGGCGTCGTTCAGCGACCGGAAGCGGTCCAGGTCGAGCAGGATCAGGCCGACGCTGTAGTCGGGTTCGCCCTCGTGCGCGGCCAGCGCCTCCTGGGTGGCGATCAGCAGGGCCTGCCGGTTGGGCAGATCGGTGAGCGGGTCGGTGAGCTGGTCCCTGGCACGGTCCCGGGCGATCCGCCAGGCGGCGACCAGTACGGCCAGCGGAACCGCGAACAGCGGGAGCAGCTCGGGTTCGTAGCGGTACACCAGGACGGCCAACGGGATCAGCGGCGCGGCGCCGGCCAGCAGGACGCCGAACAGCAGCACCGCCCCCGCCATCCCCTGCGGCGGGCGTGTGGGCGCGCCGCCGGTCGTACGATCCATAAGCCCAGTCCTCCGTCGGGCCCGCCCCCGCTGGGCCGCCTCACGGTGAGGCACCCCTCTCCTCGGGGTGCCGGTGGACGTCAGACGAGGGCGTGTCCCCGGGGCTCCGGCAGGACCGGTGCCACACACTCCTGCTGACAGTTCGTAGCGCCCAGGGTAAGCCGGGGTCCGCCGCAGGGGCGCACTTTCCGGTCACCTCCGAGCGCGACGTCATATCCGCGCGCTGCTCAGTGACACAATGCCCGATTTCACTCTCGAACACCCGACCGGTCCGGCATCAGGACGGTAACGACCTGTCAGGAAACCTGCTCCTCCGGTACTTCTCCGGCATTTTCCCCACCGGCCGAGCCGCCCGCGTCGCCGCTGCTCTCGCCGCCGCCCTCGCCGCTGCCCTCGCCCTCGCCCTCGCCCTCGCCCTCGCCCTCGCCCTCGACGGCCAGTCCCAGATGCCGCCGGGCGGCGTCCGCGCCCTCCGCCAGCAGCACCTCGAAGCCGGCGTCGTCGAGCACCGGGACACCGAGCTGCACCGCCTTGTCGTACTTACCGCCTGGGTTGTCGCCGACCACCACGAAGTGGGTCTTCTTCGACACCGATCCGGTCACCTTCGCGCCGCGCGAGGTCAGCGCCTCCTTCGCGCCGTCCCGGGTGTGCCCGGCGAGGGTGCCGGTGACCACCACCGTCAGCCCCTCCAGCGGACGTTCGCCCGGCTCCTCGCCGGCCTCCTCGGTGAACCGCACGCCCGCGTCGCGCCACTTGCGGAGGATCTCGCGGTGCCACTCCTCGGCGTGCCACTCCTTGATGGCCCGGGCGATGGTCGGCCCGACGCCCTCGACGGCGGCGAGTTCGGTCTCGTCGGCGGCGAAGATCCGGTCCAGGTCGCGGAATTCGCGGGCCAGCTCCTGCGCGGCGACCGGGCCGACGTGACGGATCGACAGGCCGTTCAGGAACCGCCACAGCGGGCGGTCCCTGGCGGCGCGCAGGTTGTCCAGCAGCACGCCGGTGTTCTTCTTCGGGGCGCCGGCGGTGGTGGCGAAGAAGGACGTCTTCTTCTCCTTGCCGGTCTTGTCGTCCAGCTTGGGCATGCCGGTCTTCGGGTCGCGCACCAGCACCTTGATCGGCAGCAGCTGGTCCTCGGTCAGGTCGAAGATGTCGCCCTCGTCCTTGACCGGCGGGTCGGCGGGCTCCAGCGGCTGGGTGAGCGCGGTGGCCGCGACGTAGCCCAGGCCCTCGATGTCCAGGCACTGGCGGCCGCCGAGGAACGCGATCCGCTCGCGGATCTGCGCCGGGCAGTGCTGGGCGTTCGGGCAGCGCAGGTCGATGTCGCCCTCGGACATCGGGCGCAGCTCTCCGCCGCACTCCGGGCAGTGGGTGGGCATCTCGAACGCCCGCTCGGTGCCGTCGCGCAGGTCGTAGACCGGGCCGAGGATCTCCGGGATCACGTCGCCGGCCTTGCGCAGCACGATGGTGTCGCCGAGCAGCACGTCCTTGGCCTTGACGATCTGCTGGTTGTGCAGCGTCGCGTACTGCACCATCGAGCCGGCCACCTTCACCGGTTCGGCCAGCACCGCGTACGGGGTGGCGCGGCCGGTGCGGCCGATGCCGATCTTGATCTCGGCGAGCTTGCCGGTGACCTCCTCCGGCGGGTACTTCCAGGCGATCGCCCAGCGCGGCGACTTGGAGGTCGAGCCGAGCCGGCCCTGCAGGGCGATCTCGTCGACCTTGACGACCACGCCGTCGATCTCGTGCTCGACGGAGTGCCGCTGCTCGCCGAAGTACGCGATGAACGCCCGCACGTCGTCGAGCGAGCCGACCACCTTGTTGTGCTTGGCCGTCGGCAGGCCCCAGTCGTGCAGCAGCCGGTAGGCGTGCGACTGGCAGTCGATGTCGAAGCCGACCCGGGCGCCGATGCCGTGCACCACCATCCGCAGCGGGCGGGAGGCGGTGACCAGCGGGTCCTTCTGGCGGAGCGAACCGGCGGCGGCGTTGCGGGGGTTCATGAACAGCCGGATCATCGCCCGCGGTCGCTTGCCCTCCTCGGCGCGCTCCTCGTTCTCTTGCCGGCGGCGCTCGTTCTCCTCCGCGAAGGAGGCGTTCAGCGCGTCGAACTCCTCGGTGGGGAAGTACACCTCGCCGCGGATCTCCACCAGCGCCGGGATGTCGTCGCCCTTGAGCCGGTGCGGGATCTCCTTGATGGTGCGGACGTTGGCGGTGATGTCCTCGCCGACCCGGCCGTCGCCGCGGGTGGCGGCCTGCACCAGCACGCCGTTCTCGTACGTCAGGTTGACGGCCAGGCCGTCGACCTTCAGCTCGCACAGGTAGTGGTAGTCGATGCCGGAGAGCTCGGTGGCGACGCGCTCGGCCCAGGCGGCGAGTTCGTCGGCGTCCATCGCGTTGTCCAGGCTGAGCAGCCGCTCCCGGTGCTCGACCGGCGCGAACAGCACGGTCGGCGCGCCGCCGACCTTCTGGGTCGGCGAGTCGGGCGTCACCAGGGCCGGGTGCTCGGCCTCCATCGCCTCCAACTCGCGCATCAGCCGGTCGAATTCGGCGTCGCTGACGGTCGGCGCGTCCAGCTCGTAGTACCGGGAGCGGTGCTCCTCGATCTCGGTCGCCAGTTCGGCGTGCCGGGTCCGCACCTCCGCCGGGATGTCCTCCCAGCCCTCCACCGCAGCCGCCACCGGGCCCTCCTCGCTCGTCACTCCGGGTTGTCCACCAGGCTCCGCGCCGCCTTCACGGCCTGTGCCAACGCCCGCCGGGCATACGCCGGGGACGCCCCCGCCAGCCCGCACGTCGGCGTCACCACGACCCGGCGGCCCAGGAGCTCCGGGGCCAGCCCCAACCTGCGCCACAACGTCCTGACGCCGTGGACACTACCGGCCGGGTCCGACACTGCATTTGATTGAACCGCAGTGACGTCGCCGGACGGCACCACACCGGCGAGGATCAGCGTGCCGCCCTCGACCGCCTCGCCCAGGTCGTCGTCGTCACGCTCCGTCAGGAACGCGAAGTCCAGGCTGATGCCGGCCACTCCGGCCCGGCGCAGCAGCGGGATCGGCACCTTCGGCGCACAACTGTGCACCACCACGGGCGTGTCCACGCCGCGGATCACCTCGCGCAGCGTCTGCTCGGCGAGCTGGCGGTCGACGGCGCGCAGCCGCTGGAACCCGCTGGCGGTCTTCACCGAGCCGGCCAGCACGGCGGGCAGCAGCGGCTCGTCCAGCTGCAGCACGATCGTTGCTCCCGGCACCCGGCGGCGGACGTCCTCCAGGTGCCGGCGCAGGCCCTCGGTCAGCGACCCCGCGATGTCCCGGCAGGCGCCCGCGTCGCTGAGCGCCTTCTCGCCGTGCCGCAGCTCGATCGACCCGGCCAGCGTCCACGGCCCGACCGCCTGGATCTTCAGCAGCCCCTGGTAGCCCTGGGTGTACTCCTCCAGCGCGTCCAGGTCCTCCCCCAGCCAGGACCGGGCCCGCTTGGTGTCCCGGCCCGGGTGGTCGGTGAAGCGCCACCCGCTCGGCTCGGTCTGCACGAACAACTCGGTCAGCAGCCCCGCGCCCCGCCCGATCATGTCGGCCCCGGGCCCGCGCCCGGGCAGCTCCGGCAGGTGCGGCAGCTGCTCCAGCTCGGCCATCACCCCCCGGACCATGTCCCGCACATCCCCGCCGGGCATCGACCCCACCCCGGTTGCGGCCCCGGCCAGCTCTCCGAAAACGTCCACGTCAGTCACGGGACAGAGCCTACGCAGCGTTGCGCTCAGGCGGCATCGAGGAAGCCGGTCAGGGTGCGCACGAACTCCTCGGGGTGCGACACGTGCGGGACGTGGCCGGCTCCCTCCAGCGTCCTGACCTCGGCCCGGGGCAGCGCCTCGGCGAGGCGGGAGATGATCGCCGCGAACCACGGCGGGCTCTCGGTGCCGGTGGTCAGCAGCGCGGGGCCGGGGTAGCCGGACAGCCCGGCGAGATCGACGAACGGCCAACCAGGGTCAGCCTGTTCGTCGAGGAAGGTGGGGGCGTTGGTGAGAACGGTCTCCCGGAGCTCTTCCGGGAGCTGGTCCCAGACGCCCGGCCCGAAGGCGACCTCCTCGACGAACTGCCGCGCGCCCGCGAGGTCCTCGCCCGCGCGCAGGTGCGCGAACACGGACTCCAGCCTCTCCCCCATCGCCCGCACCAGGGGCTCCAGCTCGGGGTCCTCCCCCACGATCCCCATCAGCGGGGGCTCGTGCACCGCGATGCTCCGGAACAGCTCGGGGCGCCGCGCCACCAGCCCCAGCGCCGTCGAGCCCCCGAAGGAGCTGCCCGCCACGTGCGTCGGTGCCAGGTCGAGCGCCTCCGTCAGCGCGGCGAGATCCTGCTCGTCCTCGGTCCGCGTCCCCTGCCCCGCGGGGCGTTCGCTCCGGCTGTGCCCCCGCCGGTCGTAGACCAGCACCCGGTACCGCTCGGCGAGCGCGGGCAGCACGGCGGCCCACGTCCCGTGGTCGCTCCAGGACCCGTGGACCAGCACCAGCGGCTCCCCGTCCCCCGCCAGCTCGTAGTAGAGCCCGACCCCGTTCACCCTGATCACCGGCATGCGACCGCGCTCCTCACCCGGTGGGGCCGCGACGACGGCCCCCGCCCCTCCAGTGGACCGCAGGCCCGGGCCCCCGGCTACTGGCCGGGGCGGACCGTGATCTCGGTGATCTCCGCGTCGCGCGGCAGGTCGAGTGCGGCGAGGATCGCGGTGGCGACCGACTCCGGGGCGATCCACTTCGACGGGTCGTACTCCTTGCCCTCCTGCTGGTGCACCTTCACCTGCATCGCGGTGGCGGTCCGGCCGGGGTAGACCGAGGTGACCCGGACGCCGTGGGCGTGCTCCTCCTGTCGCAGCGCGTCGGCGAGCGCCCGGGTCGCGAACTTGCTCGCGGCGTACGAGCCCCAGGTCGGGTCGGCGCGCAGCCCGGCGCCGGAGTTGACGAAGACCACGTGTCCGCGGGCGAGCCGCAGCGAGGGGAGCAGCAGGCGGGTGATCTCGGCGGGGGCGACGGTGTTGACGTTCAGCTGCTGCTGCCACGCCTTGACGGGGGTCTCGCCGATGGTGCCGAGTTCGACGACGCCGGCGATGTGCAGCAGCGAGTCGAGTTCGACGGGCAGCGCCTGGTGGCCGAACGCCCAGGACAGCTTGGCCGGGTCGCCGAGGTCGCCGGCCAGGGTCTGCGCGTCCGGGTAGCGCTCGCGCAGCTGGGCGGCGCGGCGGGCGTCGCGGGCGAGCAGCCAGACCTCCTCGCCGCGGGCGGTGAGGAGGTCGGCGATGGCGGAGCCTATGCCGGAGCCGGCGCCGGTGATCAGGTGGACACCCATGGGATTCCTCAGTTCTGCTGGACGGTCGCGAGGGCGAGGGCTTCGGCGGGAGTCTGCGCGAAGGACACCAGCTCGGCGAGCGGGCGCGGCAGGAAGCCGTCGCGGTCCATCCGTTCGAGCTGGGTCCGCATCCCGTCGTAGAAGCCCTCGGTGTCGAGCAGCACCACCGGCTTGTCGTGGTGGCCGTGCTTCTTCAGCTCCAGCACCTCGGTGACTTCGTCCAGCGTCCCGAGCCCGCCGACCAGCACCACCAACGCGTCTCCGCGCGCCAGCAGTTCGGCCTTCCGCGTCGCCAGGTCCGGCGTCACCACCAGCTCGTCGGCGCCTTCGTACGCCTTGTGCCGCAGGAACTCCACCGAGATCCCGACCAGCCGCCCCCCGGCCTGCTGCACCTCGTCGGCCAGCAGCCCCATCAGCCCGGTGTGCGACCCGCCCCACACCAGCGTGTGCCCACCGGCCCCGAGCAGCCGGGCGAACTCCGCCGCCGGAGCGGTGTACTTGGCATCGAGCAGGTTCGCCGAACAGAAGACCGTGATGTTCATAGTGCAACCAGTCCTATCACCGCCCGCCACGCCCGGGTCAACCCGATAACGACCGGCTGCGGAACGGCCGGACAGGCCTACTCGGCCCGCTCGGTGCTCGCGATGGTCGCCGAGCCGACCACCCGGGTGCCGTCGTACAGGACCACGGCCTGGCCGGGGGCGATGCCGCGGGCGGGGGTGTCGAGGCGGACGTGGAGCCGGTCGTCCGTCAGGGTCGCCGTCACCGGGACCTCTTCGCCGTGGGCGCGGAGCTGCGCGGTGTAGCGGCCCTCGCCGGCGGCGGGGGTGCCGCACCAGCGGGGGCGGATGGCGGTGAGGCCGTGCACGTCGAGGCCGCTGGCGGGGCCGACGGTGACGGTGTTGTCGACCGGCGAGATGTCGAGGACGTAGCGCGGCTTGCCGTCGGCGGCGGGCCGGCCGAGGCGGAGGCCCTTGCGCTGGCCGATGGTGAAGCCGTACGCGCCGTCATGCTCGCCGAGCTTGGTGCCGTCGGTGTCGAGGATGTCGCCGGTGGCGGTGCCGAGGCGTTCGGCGAGGAAGCCCTGGGTGTCGCCGTCGGTGATGAAGCAGATGTCGTGGCTGTCGGGCTTCTTGGCGACGGCGAGGCCGCGCCGCTCGGCCTCCTCGCGGATGACGTCCTTGGTGGTGTCGCCGAGCGGGAACAGCGAGTGGGCGAGCTGGTCGGCGTCGAGCACGCCGAGCACGTACGACTGGTCCTTGGCGCCGTCGACCGCCCGGTGCAGTTCGCGGGTGCCGTCGGGCAGGTCGACGATCCGGGCGTAGTGGCCGGTGCAGACGGCGTCGAAGCCGAGCGCGATCGCCTTGTCGAGCAGCGCGGCGAACTTGATCTTCTCGTTGCAGCGCAGGCACGGGTTGGGGGTGCGCCCGGCGGCGTACTCGGCGACGAAGTCCTCGATGACGTCCTCGCGGAAGCGCTCCGCCAAGTCCCAGACGTAGAACGGGATGCCGATCACGTCGGCGGCCCGGCGGGCGTCCCGGGAGTCCTCCAGGGTGCAGCAGCCGCGCGCGCCGGTGCGGAAGGACTGCGGGTTGCTGGCGAGCGCCAGGTGGACGCCGGTCACCTCGTGGCCGGCTTCGACGGCCCGGGCGGCGGCGACGGCGGAGTCGACGCCGCCGGACATCGCGGCGAGCACGCGCAGACGGCCGGTGGACGGGGTGGTCGGGGCGCCGGGGAAGTCAGTCATAAGGAGTCCAGCGTAACGGGGGCCGGGCGCGCCCCGGACGGTCAGTTGGCCACCAGGACGGGCGGCTCGGCCGCGGTCGCGACCGCGGCGGTGCGCGCGGGCAGCGCGGTGGCCAGCAGGAACGCGCCGAACAGCAGCGCGGCGGCCACCCCGAAGGCCAGGTGGAAGCCCCCGACGGGGGATTCGGAGCCGCCCGCCAGCGCGGTGAGGACGGCGACGCCGAGCGCCGCGCCGACCTGCTGGGTGGTGTTGAGCACGCCGGAGAGGAGTCCGGCGTCCTCGGGCCGGGCGTCGGCCATGCCGAGGGCGGTGAGCGCGGTGGCGGCGAGTCCGAATCCGGCGCCGAGCAGCATGGTGGGCAGCAGGTCGGTGGCGTAGTCCAGGTGTCCGGCGGGCAGCCGCACCAGCAGGCCGACGCCGACGGTGAGCAGGGCGAGGCCGGCCAGCAGGGTGCGCCGCTCGCCGAACCGGCCGATCGCGCGGGCGGCGACCAGCAGCGAGACCACGCCGATGGCGAGCGCGGCGGGCAGCATCGCCAGGCCGGTGCCGAGCGCGCCGTAGTGCTGGACGTTCTGCAGGTAGAGCGCCAGCAGCACCTGGAAGCCGAACATCGCGGCCAGCATCAGGACCTGCGCCAGGTTGACGAGGGCGGTGCTGCGCCGGGCGAGGATCCGCAGCGGCAGCAGCGGGGTGGCGGCGCGGGCCTGCCGCAGCACGAACGCGGCGAGCAGGACGATCGCGCCGGCCGCCAGGGCCCACCCGTGCGGGCCGCCCTCGACGATGGTGTACACGCCGAGCATCAGCCCGCCGGTGACCAGCACCGCGCCGGGGACGTCCACGCCGCCCTTCGTGCGGCCCGCCGCGTCGCGGGGCAGCAGGCGCAGGCCGGCGAGCAGCGCGGCGGCGCCGATCGGCAGGTTGATGAAGAAGATCCAGTGCCAGCCGAGGCCTTCGGTGAGCACGCCGCCGAGCACCTGGCCGAGCGAGGCGCCGGCCGAGCCGGTGAAGCCGACGGCGCCGAACGCCTTGGCCCGGTCGACGGGTTCGGGGAACAGCCCGACCACCATGCCGAGCCCGACCGCGGAGGCCATCGCCCCGCCGACGCCCTGCAGGAAGCGGGCGCCGATCAGCATCCCGGAGCCGGCGGCGAGGCCGCACAGCACGGAGGCGACGGTGAACGCGGCGATGCCGGCGAGGTAGATCCGGCGGCGGCCGAGCAGGTCGCCGAGGCGGCCGGCGAGCAGCAGCAGGCCGCCGAAGGCGATCACGTAGGCGTCCACCACCCAGGCCACTCCGGCCGGGCCGATGTGCAGGTCGTCCTGGATGGCGGGCAGCGCGACGGTGGTGATCGAGCCGTCCAGGACCACCATCAGCATGCCGGCGCAGACCACCGCGAGGGCCAACCAGCGGGCGCGTGACGGGTTTTCGGACATGGGTGTCTCCCTCCCCGGGGCGCGCGGACGTGCGCTCCCCCAACAAAGAGAGACCGTAGCAGATAGTTTTGTAATAGACGTTTTAAAACGGGACGGCCCGCCGCCTACTGCCGGGGCCGGCGCGGCCGCCGCACCGCCTTCTCCGCCGCTCCGCACGGCTCCGCGCCGTCGGGCAGCCGCTGCAGCTTGACCAGGGCGTCCACCAGCACCTGCCGCTCCCCCGGCGAGAGTTCCTCCAGCGCGGCGGCGTGCACCCGGTCCACGATCGCCATGCCGCGCCGCACCAGCTCCTCGCCGGCGGGGGTGGCCCGGATGATCCGGGCGCGCCGGTCGGTGGCCGACGGGCAGCGCTCGGCGAGGCCGTCGCGCTCCAGTTCGTCGGCGGTGACCACCATGGTGGTCTTGTCCAGCCCGGCGATCGCGGCCAGCTGCGACTGGGTGCGATCGGCCTCCATGGCGTGCAGCAGCACGCAGTGCTTGCGCGGGGAGCTGTCGATCTCCGCCAGCGCCAGCGACAGGCGGGTGTTCATGGCGTGGCCGGTCTGCACCAGCAGGCCGGTGAGGTCGCGGACGGTCCGCTCCGGGACGGGAGAGTTCATCCCCCCAGAGTAAGTCCGGCGGCAGATTGTTCCGCTACGGATCGAATCCGGTCAGCGGGAGGCGCGCACCAGGCCGGCCCGGCGGGCCCGCTCCACCGCGCCGGGCAGCGCGGCGGCCAGCGCCTCCACGTCCGCCCGGGTGGAGGTGTGGCCGAGCGAGAACCGCAGTGAGGCGCGGGCGAGTTCAGGGGTCACGCCCATCGCCAGCAGCACGTGGCTGGGCTGCGGGACGCCCGCCGAGCAGGCCGAGCCGGTGGAACACTCCACACCGGCCGCGTCCAGCAGCATCAGCAGCGCGTCGCCCTCGCAGCCGGGGAAGGAGAAGTGCGCGTTGGCGGGCAGTCGGCCCGCCGGGTCCGGGTCCCCGTTCAGCAGCGCCTCGGGCGCGGCCGCCCGGACCACCGCGACCAGGTCGTCCCGCAGCATGCCGACACCCGCCGCGCACTCGGGCTGCCGTTCGACGGCCAGCGCCGCCGCCACCGCGAACCCGGCCGCACCGGGCACGTCCAGCGTCCCGGAGCGGACGTCGCGCTCCTGGCCGCCGCCGTGCAGCAGCGGGACGGGCGTGGCCGCGCGCGACAGCAGCAGCGCGCCGACCCCGCAGGGGCCGCCGACCTTGTGGCCGGTGACGGTCAGCGCCGTCAGCCCGGAGTCGGCGAAGGACACCGGGACCTGGCCCAGCGCCTGCACCGCGTCCGCGTGCATCGGAATGCCGAACTCGGCCGCCACAGCGGCGAGTTCACGGATCGGCTGGACGGTGCCGACCTCGTTGTTGGCCCACATCACGGTGACCAGGGCGACCGTCTCCGGCGCCCGCCCGATCGCCTCGCGCAGCGCCTCCGGGTGCACCCGGCCGACCGCGTCCACCGGCAGGTACTCGACCTCGGCGCCCTCGTGCTCGGCCAGCCAGTGCACCGCGTCCAGCACCGCGTGGTGCTCGACCGGGCTGCTCAGCACCCGGCGACGGGCCGGATCGGCGGCCCGGCGGGCCCAGAACAGGCCCTTGACCGCCAGGTTGTCGGACTCGGTGCCGCCCGCGGTGAGCACGATCTCGCTGGGCCGCGCGCCCAGCGACTCGCCCAGCGACTCCCGGGACTCCTCGATCACCCGACGGGCCCGCCGCCCGGCGGCGTGCAGCGAGGAGGCGTTGCCGACGACCCCGAACTGCGCCGTCATCGCGGCGATCGCCTCGGGAAGCATCGGGGTGGTGGCGGCGTGGTCGAGGTAAGCCATAGCGGGTCCAGTGTAGGCGGCCCACGGGTCACGATTTGGCCATTGCACCCTCTGCAACGCGCCGTTAGCCTTCCGGCCACGCCGCTGTGAGAGGGGGAGGGCCGTGTCCCAGACGGTCGACCGCGCGCTGACCATCCTGGCCTCGCTCGGCGAGGGCCCGGCCTCGCTGGAGCAGGCCGCGGCCCGGATCGGCGTGCACAAGTCCACCGCCCTGCGGCTGCTGCGCACCCTCCAGGAGCACGGCTTCGTCACCCGGCAGTCCGACCACCGCTACCGCCTCGGCGGCCGGCTGTTCGCCCTCGCCCACCAGGCGCTGGAGGGCATCGACATCCGCCAGGTCGCCGCCCCCTACCTGGCCGTCCTCAACGAGCGGTACGGGCACACCGTCCACCTGTCGGTACTGGAGGGCGACGAGGTGCTCTACCTGGACAAGGTGGACGCCCGCTACCCCGACACCGGCCGCGGCCGGCTCGCCGAGGACGCCCGGATCGGCCGCCGCGCCCCGGCGATGGCCACCGCCGCCGGCAAGGTGCTGCTGGCCGACCTGCCCGCGGACCGGCTCGCCGCGTTCCTCGCCGAGGCCGAACTCCCGGCCCGCACCGCGCAGCCCGCCCGCGACCCCGAGGAGGTGCGGGCCGAACTGGCCGAGGTGCAGCGGCTCGGCTGGGCCGCCGACCAGGCCGACCACCACGAGGCGCTGAACTGCATCGCCGCCCCGATCGCCGGCACCGAGGGCACCGCGATCGCCGCCTGCTCGATCTCCGCCCCCGACCGGGTCGCCTCCGTCGTCGAGCTCAGCAAGCTGCTCCCGGAGCTGCTCTGCACCGTCGAGGCGATCTCGCTGGCCTACGGCGGCTCCCCCACCCCCCGCTGGTGCGAGAACCGCTGCGGCGCCAAGCACGCGGTGCGCGCCGCCCGCGACTGAAGCGCTACTCCTCGCCGACCCGTGAGCCGTTCCGGTGCCAGGCCCGCGGTGCACGCCAGCCGTACCTGAGCGCCAGCATCCGCACCGTGAACGCGGCCACCGCCGCCAGCGCGGCGTTCACCGGGGTCAGCTGCCCGACGGCGATCAGCAGCGCCGTGATCGACGCGCCGATCAGCGCCGGCACCGCGTAGATCTCCCGGTCCCAGCGCAGCAGCGACGGCGGCTCCATCGCCAGCACGTCGCGCACCACGCCGCCGCCGGCCGCGGTCAGCATCCCGCAGGCCACCGAGGCGACCGCGCCGAGCCCGTAGTCGTGCGCCTTGATCGTGCCGGTGACGGCGAACAGTCCGAGGCCCGCCGCGTCCAGCACCATCACCGCCCGGTTGATCCGCTCCACCTGCGGGTGCAGGAAGAACACCACCACCCCGGCCACCAGCGGGGTCGGGAAGTACCCGGAGTTGGTGAACGCGGCCACCGGCAACGCGCCGATCACCAGGTCCCGCAGCACGCCGCCGCCGAGCGCGGTGGCCTCGGCCAGCACGCAGATGCCGAAGATGTCCATGTTCTTGCGGACGGCCATCAGACCGCCGGACAGGGCGAAGACGAAGATGCCCACCAGGTCGAGCACCTGTTGGACGTCGTGCGGGAAGATCTCGGATGTCACCTGGTCAGTGTCCACGCCGGCCCACCGGCACCCGTCGCCGGGCGGTCAGGCGAACGACTCGTGCGGCGCCGGCCCGCCCAGCGCGTTCCGCTTCGCCGGCATCCGCAGCGTCGTCATCCGCCGCCAGCCGCCCGCCCGTTCGTACCCGTACACCGTGTGGATGCCCGCCGTCAGCGCCGCCGACTTCGCCCGCGGCCAGCGCAGCAGCTCCGCCAGGTGCGCCATCACGGCCAGGCTGACGTCCCGGTAGGTGCGGATCTCCGCGCGCGCGGTGTCCTGCAAGGTGTCCAGGATCGACCGGCCGTGCCCGTGGTACGCGAGCCGCAGCAGCTCCTCGTGGCAGAACGCCAGGTGGTTGTCCTCGTCGTTGGAGATCATCCGCACCGCCCGGCCCAGCTCCGGGTGGTCGCCGAAGATCCGCTTCAGCATCCGCATCTGCTCGGACGCCCGCTGCTCGGTCACCCGGGAGTGCGCCAGGTACGTGATCACGTCCTGCTCGGTCAGCGGCTCGTCCCGGCGCAGCCGGGCGTGCGCCAGGCCGATGCCCTGCCGTTCCAGGATCATCGTGTAGTCGGTCTCGTCGGGGACGTCGGTCGGCTCCAGGCCGCGCTTGTGCATCAGCGCCTTGAAGATCCGCCCGTGCTTGTCCTCGTCCGCGCCGTGCCGGGCCACCTTCGGGGCCAGCTCCCGGTCCGGGACGAGCCGGGCGATCCGGCCGTTCTCCCAGCCGCCCTGGTCCTCCCCCTTGGCCGCGATCGAGCAGAACAGCCGGAACGCCCGGTCGTCGTCGTGGATCTCCTGGAACAGACTGCGGGCCGACAGCATGGTGACCTACCCCTCGCGCGGGAGCCGGGACATTCCGGTCCAGCTCAAGGCACCCCCACCCCCCGGGCAACAGCTCACGTCCCCCGCTGCGCCGGACGGAGGACAGCCGTGCCGCGCTCGGAGTAGGGCCTGTCCGGGCGGCACTAGCCCACCAGCCGGCGCCGCCAGTCCAGGCCGGTGACCCGGATCGCCCGGTCCGGGCTGCCGTCCCAACGGGCCGTCAGTCCGACCTCCGCCAGCGCCGCGACGACCTCCCGGCCGACCGACTCCGTGGTCCGCTCCGAGCCGTCCCAGCCGCCGTACAGCAGCCACAGGTCCTGGCCGGCGGCGGCGCCCTCGGCGCTCTGGGAGTGGAAGTACACGAACCCGCGCGAGCCCTCCGCCGCCTCGGCGCCGATCTCCTCCTGGCCGCAGTTCCGGCAGCAGGTGAAGTTCTCCCGGGCCGTGATGCCGGCCGCCTCCAGCGCGGCGAACGCCCTGGTGACCCGTTCCGGGTCGGTCTCGCCCGTCCACGTCCGCTGCTCGGCGACCCGCTCCAGCCACAGCCGCTCCGCGAGCTGCTTCGCCTGGGCCGCCGTCACCGGCCGGTCGTCACCGTCGACCAGGTACTCCTCCGCGAGTTCGGCGCACTCCGCGAGGGTCGTGTACCCCGCCGCGAGCAGGTTGCGCACCTCCGCGACCAGGCTCGCCCCGTCCTCCTCGGGCAGCTCCAGCGGCGCGGGCTCCGGGTCCGGCCCGAAGTCGATCCGCTCCCACTCGACGCCGGCGTCCCAGTCGGCGTCCTCGCGCGACCACCCGAGCAGCAGCTCCGCGACCCGCTCCAGTGCGGGCACCCGCGTCGCGTAGTGCCGCGACGGGCTGCCCGCCCGGTGCTCCACCGTCCACCCGTCGCCCTCGGGGCAGGCCTGCGCGTACGTCTCCGGCAGGTCCGGCACCCGCTGCACCACCAGGAACGCGCCCTGCCACGCCCCCATGTCCCGCACCATGTCGACCAGTTCGTCCTCCGAGACGCGCACCCTGGCGTTCTCGTCCTGGTCCGTCACCGCTATCTCCAGCATGCGGCGACCCTCCCACCCGCCACTGTCAGTGAGCGGGCGCACGAACGGCGAGGTCCGCCCGCGGAGGGGACTCCCCTCCACGGGCGGACCTCGAAAGTCGGCACCTGCTCCGGTGCCTACTCCGGCGCGTTCTCCGGGAAGTGGCAGGCCACCTGGTGCCCCGGCCGCGCGGCGGCGAGCGGGGGCTCCTGGCCGGCGCAGATGTCCTGCGCCTTCCAGCAGCGCGTCCGGAACCGGCACCCGCTCGGCGGGTTGAGCGGCGACGGGACGTCACCGGTGAGCAGGATGCGCTCGCGGCGCTCCTTGCGCTGCGGGTCCGGCACCGGCACCGCGGACATCAGGGCGTTGGTGTACGGGTGCATCGGCTTGGCGTACAGGGAGTCGCGGTCGGCGATCTCCACCACCTTGCCGAGGTACATCACGGCGACCCGGTCGGAGACGTGCCGGACGACCGAGAGGTCGTGCGCGATGATCAGGTAGGTCAGGCCGAGCTCCTGCTGGAGGTCGTCCAGCAGGTTGACCACCTGGGCCTGGATGGAGACGTCCAGGGCCGAGACCGGCTCGTCCGCGACGATCATCTTCGGGCGGAGGGCCAGCGCGCGGGCGATGCCGATGCGCTGGCGCTGGCCGCCGGAGAACTCGTGCGGGTAGCGGTTGTAGTGCTCGGGGCTGAGTCCGCAGAGTTCCAGCAGGTCCTGGACGGCCTTCTTGACGCCGCCCGCGGGGACGGCGTTCTGCAGCTTGAACGGCGCACCGACGATGGTGCCGATGGTGTGCCGCGGGTTCAGCGAGGAGTACGGGTCCTGGAAGATCATCTGGATGTCGCGGCGGTACGGCCGCATCGCCGCGACTCCCAGGTGGGTGATGTCGGCGCCCTCGAACTCGATCTTCCCGCCGGTCGGTTCGTCGAGTCGGGTGACCAGACGTCCCATGGTGGACTTGCCGCAGCCGGACTCGCCGACCACGCCGAGCGTCTCGCCGGCCATGACCTCGAAGTCGATGCCGTCGACGGCGCGCACCGCGCCGACCTGACGCTTCAGCAGGCCCTTGGTGACCGGGAAGTGTCGGGTCAGCCCGGTGACCCGCAGCAGGGGTTCACGGTCCGGGCCGGGTGCCTGGGCGGGCACCTTCGCGGCCTGCGGGGCCGCCGTCTGGCTGTCCGTCATCGGTTGTCTCCAAGTGGGTGGTACGTGCTCACAGCCGGGGCGCGATCTCTTCGGTGAAGATCCGGTGGCGTTCGGCGATCGGCAGGTGGCAGGCGGCGTAGTGCCGGGGCGCGGCCTCGGCGAGCACGGGCACCTCGCCGGTGGAGCGGCCGCCGGTGAGCTCGGCGTACGGGCAGCGCGGGTGGAACGCGCAGCCGGACGGCACGTTGATCAGGCTCGGCGGGCTGCCCTTGACCGGGATCAGCCGGTCCTGGAGCTCCCGGTCGAGTCGGGGCATCGAGCCGAGCAGACCCCAGGTGTAGGGGTGCTCGGGGGATTCGAAGATGGTCGCGGCGGGGCCGCGCTCGACGGGCTTGCCGCCGTACATGACCAGGATGTCGTCGGCGATCTCGGCGACGACGCCCAGGTCGTGCGTGATGATGATGACCGCGGAGCCGAACTCCTTCTGCAGGTCCCGGATCAGGTCCAGGATCTGCGCCTGGACGGTGACGTCCAGGGCGGTGGTCGGCTCGTCGGCGATCAGCAGCGACGGGTCGTTGACCAGGGCCATCGCGATCATGGCGCGCTGGCGCATGCCGCCGGAGAACTCGTGCGGGTAGTTGTCGACCCGCTTGTCGGGCTGCGGGATGCCGACCCGGTCGAGCATCTCGACGGCCCGGGTCCTGGCCACCTTCTTGGAGGTGCCGGGGTGGTGCGCCCGGTAGGCCTCGACGATCTGGGCGCCGACCGTGAAGTACGGGTGCATCGCGGTCAGCGGATCCTGGAAGATCATCGCCATCTTGTGGCCGCGGAGTTGGCGCACCCGGTCGGGGTTTGCGGACACCAGGTCCTCGCCGTCCAGCCAGATCTCGCCGGAGATCTGCGGGGCGCCGCGCTTGGTGCCGGTGCGGTGCAGGCCCATGATCGACAGCGAGGTGACGGACTTTCCGGAGCCGGACTCACCCACGATGCCCAGGGTCTTCCCGCGCTCCAGGTCGAAGCTCAGGCCGTTGACGGACTTGACCAGTCCGTCGTCGGTCGGGAAGTGCACCTTCAGGTCGCGAACAGAGAGGAAGCTCTTGTCGGCCAGGTTGGGCTTGTCGGTGTTGCTCATGCCAGCCTCACCCGGGGATCGACGACGGCGTACAGCAGGTCAACCAGCAGGTTGGCCATGACGATGAAGAACGCGGCGAAGAGCGTCACGCCCATGATCACCGGCAGGTCGCTGGAGGCGATCGACTGGACCGCCTCGTAGCCGAGTCCGCGCAGGTTGAACGTGGACTCGGTGAGCACCGCGCCGCCGAGCAGGCCGCCGAGGTCCATGCCGAAGACGGTCAGGATCGGGGTCAGCGTGGAGCGCATGGCGTGCTTGCCGATGACCACGGGTTCCTTGAGGCCCTTGGCACGCGCGGTGCGGATGTAGTCCTCGCCGAGCACGTCGAGCAGGGTGGCGCGACTGAGTCGGGCGTAGGTCGCGGCGAACAGGAAGGCCAGGGTGATCCAGGGCAGTACCAGCCCCTGGAACCAGGCCACCGGATCGTTCGCGAAGTCCGTGTACTTGCTTGGGAACCAGCCGAGTTGGTGCACGAAGACGGCGAGCGAGACCAGGCCGGTGAAGTACATCGGCAGCGAGACGCCGGCCAGCGCGACGGACATGGTGATGCGGTCCAGCGCGGTGCCGCGGCGCAGCGCGGAGACGATGCCGGTGGCGGTGCCGAACACCAGCCAGAGCACCGAGGCGCCGACGGCGAGCGAGAAGTCCACGCCGACCCGGTCCAGCAGCAGCGGCCAGACCTCCCGCTCGGTCTTGAACGAGTAACCCAGGCAGGGGGCGTAGCAGTGGGTCATGTCGGTGCCGGCGTTGTAGTCGCGGCCGACGACGATGCCCTTCAGGAAGAGCCAGAACTGTTCGACGATCGACTTGTCGAGGCCCATCTTGTGGCGGATACCCTCGACGGCCACCTTGTCCGCGATCTTGCCCACATAGAGCAGCGCGGGGTCGGTTCCGGTGAGCTTGGGCACCATGAAGAAGATGCCGAAGGTCACCGCAGCGACCACCAGCAGCATGAGGACGACGTTGATCAGTCGCCTGAAGAGATACACGAGCACTGCGGTCGGCCCTGCCACGGGCCGGCCGGACTTCCCCGGTGGGGGACTGATCCGGCCGGCCCGGGCAGGGCCTTCACCTGCCCTTCGGACTAGCGGTGCGAACTAAAGGGGGAAGGTCAGGTCACTTGCCGTCGTTGACGCCGAGGGCCTGGAAGTCCACCTCGCCGAACGCGTCGGTGATGTAGACGTTGGTCAGGCGCGGGTTGCGCCAGTTCAGGGCCTTGTCGGCGACGATCGGCAGGTAGTAGGCGCCGTCGATCACCTTGTGGTTGATCTTCTTGTAGAGGTCGGCGGCCTTGGCCGGGTCGGTCTGCTGCGCGGCCTGGTCGAACCAGCCGTTGACCTCGGGGTCGTTGATCTCGGCGTAGTTGCTGTTGCCGTTGCTCGGGATGAAGCGGCCGTCCATCAGGGGCTGCATGTAGCCGGAGCCGGTCGGGTAGTCGGCGCCCCAGCCCATCACGATCAGGCCGTAGCCCTTGGACTTGACCACGTCGGGCGCGCCGATCTCGGAGGCGATCAGCTTGCCGTCGTACTGCTGGACCGTGACGTCGATGTTGACGGCCTTGAGGGCGGTCTGCAGCGCCACCGCGGAGTTGACCTCCTTCGGCTTGTTGCCGCGGACCGCGATGTTGGTCTTGAAGCCCTCCGGCTTGCCGCAGGCCTTCAGCTCTTCCTTGGCCTTCTCGACGTTCGGCTTGCCCTGGGTCAGGTTGAACGGGTCGTAGTTGTCCGAGCCGAGGATGTTCGGGGGCAGCATCGAGCCGTAGATCGAGCCGGCCACCGAGCCGCCGCGGGCGGTCTGCAGGGCGGTGGTGTCGGCCGCGTACAGCACCGCGTTGCGGCAGTGCTGGTTGTCGAACGGGGCGACCGACGGGGCCAGCGTGATGTAGCGGATGAAGCCGTTGTACGGGTCGTCGGTGTTGGCCTTCAGCGAGTCGTCCTGCAGCACCTTGACCTGCGCGGCCTGCGACAGGCCGGTCTGGGCCCAGTCGAGGTCGGCGCTGTTCGCCAGCAGCTGCTGGTCCATGTCGTCGGCGTTGGTGGTGACGGTCAGCTTGACGACGTCCGGCAGCGCCTTGCGGAACGGGTCGGAGGCCGGGTCCCAGTTCTCGTTGCGGACCAGCTCGTAGCCCTTGCCCGGCTCGGCCGACTTGAACTTGTACGGGCCGGAGGAGACCGGCTTCTCGCCGTACTTGGAGCCGGTGTCGAGCTTCTGCGGGACCGGCGCGGCCGAGCCCATGGCCAGCAGGTACGGGAAGTCCGAGTTGGGCTTCGCCAGCTTGAAGACGATGGTGGTGTCGTCCGGGGTCTCGACCGTCTTCAGGCCGAGCTTGTTCGGGTCCGTGTCGGTGTACGGGCCCTTGTAATCCTGGCCCTGGTCGAGCTCGTTGATCAGGTAGGTCGGGCCACCGGAGATGACGTCCTGCGCGAAGATGCGCTCGACGCCGTACTTGATGTCCTTCGAGGTGATGACCGAGCCGTCCTCGAACTTCAGACCCGGCTTCAGCTTGAAGGTGTAGGTCTTGCCGTCGGCGGCGATCTCCGGCTGGGCTGCGGCCAGGTCGGGGACCAGCTTCAGGCCGTCCTTGCCCGGCTTGCCGTCGAAGGCCAGCAGGGTGCGGGAGTAGAAGCGCTCGAAGTTCCACACCGAGGCGTAGTACGCGCGACCGGGGTCGAGCGAGTCCACGTCGGTGGTGGTCCACATGTTGAGGGTGCCGCCCTTCTGGGTGGACGGGTTCACCACCTTGTCGACGGCCGCGTTGAAGCCCGCGCCGCCCTTGTTGTTGCCGCCCGTGTCGTTCTTGCTACCGCCGCACGCGGTGGCGGTGAGCGCGAGGGTGGCCGCGAGGGCGGCGACCGCGAGCGTCCTGTTTCGCTTCATTGGTTGGAGAACCTCCAGAGTCGCGGGCTCAGTTGCCCTTGGGGTCGAGCGCATCGCGCAGGCCGTCACCGAAGAGGTTGAAGGCGAGCACGGTGATGAAGATGGCGAGGCCGGGCACCACCATGTACATGGGGTCCGCCTGGTAGATCCGGACCGCTTCGGAGAGCATCTGCCCCCAGGACGCGGTCGGCGGCCGGACACCGGCCCCGAGGAAGCTGAGCGCCGCCTCGTTGAGGATGTTGGTGGGGATGATCAGGGTCGCGTAGACCAGGATCGGCGCCACCAGGTTGGGCAGGAGTTCGCGGAACAGGATGTGGGTGCGGCCGGCGCCGAGGCTGCGGGCCGCGTCCACGAACTCCCGCTCGCGCAGCGACATCGCCTGGCCCCTGACGATGCGTCCGATGTAGGGCCAGCCGAAGAAGCCGATGACGAAGACCAGGATGAGGGGTCGCAGCCACTGGTCCGGGATGCCGAACGCCGAGGTGGGCATCACCGACACGAGGGCGATGCTGAACAGCAGCTGCGGGAAGGCCAGCAGGATGTCCATGACCCGGCTGATGAACGCGTCCACCCAGCCGCCGAAGTAGCCGGCCGTGACGCCCATGACCACGCCGATGCAGACCGACAGCACGGCCGCGCCGAGCGCCACCAGCATCGAGATCTGCGCACCGTAGAGGATCCGGGAGAACACGTCGCGGCCGAACGTCGGGTCGACGCCCAGCAGGAAGTCGCCGCTGATGCCGCCGAACGAGCCCCTGGGCAGGCCGAGGTCCGGGTTGATCTGGTCCGGGTGCGGTTCGTTCGGCGGGTGTCCGAACATGGAGGACAGCACCGGCGCGAAGATCGCGGCCAGCACCAGCAGGATCACCACGACACCGCCGGCCAGGGCGACCTTGTCGCGCTTGAGGCGGTCCCAGGCGATGCGGCCCGGCGAGCGACCCTCGATCTTCTTGGCCGGCGCGGTGGTTGACGCACCGTCAGGCTGAGCGCCGGACGGCGGACCCGAGGTCTCGGTGGGTGTGGTCATGAGTCAGTTCGTTCCCCTCGCCGACGGTGGCCGGCCCACGGAGTCGCGTTTGGTGCGGAAGGCAGAGCGGTTGCGGTGGTGCCGGGTGCCGATGCGGCGGTGCAGAAGTGCGTTTGGCAAGCAGAGCGTTACGGGGTGGTGCCGAGGACGCCGGGTGGATTGCCCCGGCGCGCATGGTGCGGCCGCACGGAGATGCGCATCGTGCGGTTCATGCTGTGGCGGCGGCACGTTCACCTTCGTGAGGATCGTCTCGCGCTCCGCATTGGGCAGCACTCTCTGTCATGGGATGTACCCGACGGAAGACCCTCATGACGAAGGATGCCTAACTGTGATCTGCCCGCATGCACAACCGTTGCGCTGGCATATCGCTCTTCACACAGGGGTCACACGCCCGTCAAGAGTCGCTTTGACGACACCCCGCCATTGGCGGGGAAACGCCAGGTGGCGCCGGTGGCGCCGCGCGTAGACCCCGGGAACGCGAAAAGCCCCCGCCCGCCTCGGGAGGAGGCGGGGGCGGGGGTTTTCGGACGTTTTGTCAGAACTCGGTCATCGACCCGGGTATCCCGGCCACTGGGGCCCCGGCCAGCCCGGTGCGGGCCCGGACGGTGGTTGCGCTGCGTAACCGAAACCGGTGGGGTAGGGACCGGCCGCGGCCTGCCGGTCGAAGAACGGGCGGGTGCCGGCCCGCAGCCACATCGCCACCGGGTCGAACTCGTCGGCCATCAGCACGGTCGAGACGGCCGGCCCCTCGGGGGCCTGCGCGGCGGCCCGCTGCACCAGCGCCCGGGCGGCCTCCACGGCCGGCGGCGAGGTGTCGTACAGGTCCAGACCGATCGCCAAGTGCGGTTCGCCCAGCACCGGTTCGACCCAGGCCCGCCAGAGCGAACGCAACGGGCGTACCTCGGCGGCCTGTTGGTTCAGCACGGCGAAGAACTGCGGTGCCTGGCCGGTCGGTTCGGAGATCCGCAGCGGCCCGGCCGGCAGCCGGTCCAGGCCGACCGCGATCCGCCGGAGGTCGGCCCACGGCACGCCGATGCCGCCGCCCGGGCGGTGCGGGTCCAGCCACAGGCCCCAGCGGGAGCGGTACAGCGAGCCGGCGATCTCCGGCCCGGACACCACCTCGTGGCCGCGCGACCAGCCGCTGGCCGTCAGCTGCCCCGGCGAGGTCACACAGGGCGCGTAGCCGTGCCCGCCGACGTCCATGTTCCCGTACTGGGCGTCCGGGCTGCCCGGGCTTCCGTGCCAGAGCAGCATCCAGACCTGCCCGTGCGCGAGGGCGCGCAACAGCCCCTCGTACGCCTCCCAGCGCTCCGGTGCGACCGCTCCGAGGGCGCGCTCGATCGCGCCCGGGTCGCCCGCTGCTCCCGTCACGTCGCCGCCCTCTTTCTCGACTTCCCTCGTCCGCCCGTCCACCGCCCCGCGGTGTGCCGGGGCAACCCTATGGGTCGCGCCCGTCAACCGTCATGCCGCCGTACCGGATCCCTCGGGCCTCACGGCCGCACGTAGAAGGGCTGTACCCGCCCCAGCAGCCAGTCCACCACCGGGTCCGCGACCAGGTCGAGCAGCACCAGGTGGACGCCCCAACTCGGCGGCGCGGTTCCGAGCGCCCGGCCGAGCGCGAGGTTGACGTCGCCGGGGTCGGCCGGGGACGCCGGGTCCAGCTGGACGCCGATGTACAGCAGGGTCGACTCGCCCTCCACCCGGGCCAGCGCCCGACGGGCCGTCAGCACGCCCGGCACGGCGGCGAGTTCACCGGTGGCGGCGGCCAGGAAGGCGTACGGCTCCTGGTGCGGCTCGGGCTCCTTGAGCGCCACCCGGGCCCCCTCGGTGACGCCCTGCGCCTCCCAGTCCTCGCCGCGCGGCCCGCGCCGCAGCTCCCCGACGCCCTCCGGCGGCACCGGGATGCCCACCGGCGCCTCGGGGTTGACCGCGACGCCGATGCCCAGCGGCAGACCCCGGGCGAACTCCCACATCGGGGCGATCGCGAACGGGATGCCCGGCGCGTGCTGCAGGTACAGCTCCTGCGAGCTGTACACCGGCACGTAGGGCGCGCCGGCGAGCTCCAGGGTCGGCAGGTCGAGCGAGCCCGACTGCGGATCGGCGCCGGACGGCAGCGGGATCCACACCTGACTGCGGGCCAGCACCTCGATCACCCGGGGCGTCGCCCCCGGGTCGCCCAGGGCCGCCATCAGCACCTGCTCCAGCTCGTTGGCCGGCCAGCTCCCGCCTTCCGGAACCTGACCCAGCGGGAACCCCATCTCGCCCCTCCACACTCACGGTTGCGTTCAGGTTAGCGGCGTCGGCGGGCGGGCCGGTGCGAGTGTGATCCATCCCCACTGCCGCAAGCACCCCGCGGCATGCCATGATGGGCCCGCCCTAACTTCATACCGGCCGCTCGAACCCGCGCGGGAGAGCCGGAACGACCGTCACCCGGTCGCGACCGGCGCCGAAGGAGCAAGTCCTCCCCGGAATCTCTCAGGCCCCCCTACCGCCCGGGCGAGGCAGATCTGGAAAGTGGACACGGCCGTGCCGTGCGCCCACCCACGGTGCAAACCGCCATCCTGTCCGGGATGCGGTGAAGCTCTCAGGTTCGACGACAGACGGGGAGATTCGCCCCAGCCTGCCCGTTTCCAGATCCCGGGAGTCCTGTCGTGTCCCTCCGCCTCACCGCGCTCGACGCGCTGCACCGCTCGCTCGGCGCCACCATGACCGACTTCGCGGGCTGGGACATGCCGCTGCGCTACGGCAGCGAGCGCGAGGAGCACCTCGCGGTCCGTACCAAGGCCGGCCTGTTCGACCTGTCGCACATGGGCGAGATCACCGTCTCCGGCCCGCAGGCCGGCGAACTGCTCGACCACGCCCTGGTCGGCTTCATCTCCGCGCTCGGCGTGCTGCGCGCCCGCTACACCATGATCTGCCGCGAGGACGGCGGCATCCTGGACGACCTGATCGTCTACCGCACCGCGGAGAACGAGTACCTGGTGGTCGCCAACGCCTCCAACGCCCAGGTCGTGCTGGACGCCCTGACCGAGCGCGCGGCCGGCTTCGACGCCACCGTCCGCGACGACTGCGACGCCTACGCGCTGCTCGCCGTCCAGGGCCCGGAGGCCAACGGCATCCTGGCCAAGCTCACCGACGCCGACCTGCCCGGCCTCAAGTACTACGCGCTGCTGCCCGCCACCGTGGCGGACCGTCAGGTCTGGCTGGCCCGCACCGGCTACACCGGCGAGGACGGCTTCGAGGTCTTCTGCGCCCCCGCCGACGCCGAACACCTGTGGACCGCGCTGACCGGGGCCGGCACCGCCGAGGGCCTCGTCCCGTGCGGCCTGTCCTGCCGCGACACGCTGCGCCTGGAGGCCGGCATGCCGCTGTACGGGCACGAGCTGTCCACCGAGCTGACCCCGTTCGACGCCGGCCTGGGCCGCGTGGTGCGTTTCGACAAGACCACCAACAACGGCGAGTTCGTCGGCCGCAAGGCCCTGGAGGAGGCCGCCGCGGCCGCCGAGGCCAACCCCCCGCGCAAGCTGGTCGGCCTGGTCTCCGAGGGCCGCCGCGTCCCGCGTGCCGAGTACGCCGTGGTGGACGCCGAGGGCGCCGCGATCGGCCGGATCACCTCCGGCTCGCCCTCCCCGACCCTGGGCAAGCCGATCGCCATCGCGTACGTGGACGCCGCGCACGCCGAGCCGGGCGCCACCGTCGCCGTGGACGTCCGCGGCAAGGCCGAGCCGGTCCAGGTCGTCGCGCTGCCGTTCTACAAGCGCGCCCGCTGACCTCCGTCGCCCCTTCACCTGCCTGTTCGAGCAGTTCTTTCCGGTTCGTCCGCCCAGCGGACGGCCGCGCCCTCCCCTCCCGCGATCCTGGAGAATGACGTCATGAGCAACCCCACGCACCTGCAGTACACCAAGGAGCACGAGTGGCTGACGGCCGCCGTGGACGGGGTGTCGACGATCGGCATCACCGCGCACGCCGCGGACGCCCTCGGCGACATCGTCTACGTCCAGCTCCCGAATGTCGGCGACACCGTCACCGCGGGTGAGACCTGTGGCGAGCTCGAGTCCACCAAGTCGGTCAGCGACCTCTTCTCCCCCGCCACCGGCGAGGTCACCGAGGTCAACCAGGAGGTCATCGACGACCCGGCCCTGGTCAACTCGGAGCCCTTCGAGGGCGGTTGGCTGTTCAAGGTCCGGGCCACGGCCACCGACGAGCTGCTCGACGCCGACGGCTACACCGCCTTCACCGGCGCCTGACCGGGAGACCCCCTCATGACGGTTCTCAACCAGTCCCTCCACGCGCTCGACCCGGAGATCGCCGCCGCGGTCGACGCCGAGCTGCACCGCCAGCAGACCACCCTGGAAATGATCGCCTCCGAGAACTTCGCCCCGGTGGCGGTCATGGAGGCCCAGGGCTCG
This sequence comes from Kitasatospora sp. NPDC059795, assembly GCF_042732175.1. NCBI lineage: Bacteria > Bacillati > Actinomycetota > Actinomycetes > Kitasatosporales > Streptomycetaceae > Kitasatospora > Kitasatospora sp. NPDC059795. The sequence continues at coordinate 673,048 of NZ_JBHWID010000002.1, read as the reverse complement.
GTGCTCACCAACAAGTACGCCGAGGGCTACCCCGGCCGCCGTTACTACGGCGGCTGCGAGCACGTCGACGTGGTCGAGCAGATCGCGATCGACCGGGTCAAGGAGCTGTTCGGCGCCGAGCACGCCAACGTGCAGCCGCACTCCGGCGCGCAGGCGAACGCCGCGGCGATGTTCGCGCTGATCCAGCCGGGCGACACCATCCTGGGCCTGAGCCTGGCCCACGGCGGTCACCTGACCCACGGCATGAAGATCAACTTCTCCGGCAAGCTCTACAACGTGGCCGCGTACCACGTGGACGAGAAGACCGGCCAGGTCGACATGGCCGAGGTCGAGCGCCTCGCCAAGGAGCACCAGCCCAAGCTGATCATCGCCGGCTGGTCCGCCTACCCGCGCCAGCTGGACTTCGCCGAGTTCCGCCGCATCGCGGACGAGGTCGGCGCCCTGCTGATGGTCGACATGGCGCACTTCGCCGGCCTGGTCGCCGCCGGTCTGCACCCCTCCCCGGTGCCGTACGCGGACGTGGTCACCACCACCACCCACAAGACCCTGGGCGGCCCGCGCGGCGGCGTCATCCTGTCCAAGGCCGAGTTCGCCAAGAAGATCAACTCCGCGGTCTTCCCCGGCCAGCAGGGCGGCCCGCTGGAGCACGTCATCGCCGGCAAGGCGGTGGCCTTCAAGGTCGCGGCCACCGACGAGTTCAAGGACCGCCAGCGCCGTACCCTGGAGGGCGCGAAGCTGCTCGCCGAGCGCCTGCTGCAGGACGACGTGACCGCCTCCGGCGTCTCCGTCCTCTCCGGCGGCACCGACGTGCACCTGGTCCTGGTGGACCTGCGCAACAGCGAGCTCAACGGCCAGGACGCCGAGGACCGCCTGCACGAGGTCGGCATCACCGTCAACCGCAACGCCGTCCCGAACGACCCTCGCCCGCCGATGGTCACCTCGGGTCTGCGCATCGGCACCCCGGCGCTCGCCACCCGCGGCTTCGACACCGAGGACTTCACCGAGGTCGCCGACATCATCGCGGAGACCCTGAAGCCGGGCTTCGACGAGGCCAAGGCCGAGTCGCTCAAGGGCCGGGTGACCGTGCTCGCCGCCAAGCACCCGCTGTACCCCGAGCTGTAACCCTTCCCCGCGTCCGCCCGCACCCGGCGGACGCCCGGAAACCCCGGGGCACCGCGCACACTGGAACGTGCGCGGTGCCCCGTTCCATGCGCCGCCCCCGTCCCACCGGACGGACCACTCCACGAGACCAGACAAGGACGTCACCCCGTGGCCATCAGCGTCTTCGACCTCTTCTCCGTCGGTATCGGACCGTCCTCCTCGCACACCGTCGGCCCGATGCGCGCCGCCCGGATGTTCGCCCGCCGGCTCGCCTCCGAGGGACTCCTCGACCAGGTCGCCTCGCTCCGCGCCGAGCTGTACGGCTCCCTCGGCGCCACCGGCCACGGCCACGGCACCCCCAAGGCCGTCCTGCTCGGCCTGGAGAACAACTCCCCGCGCACCGTCGACGTCGACCAGGCCGACCTGGACGTCGAACGGATCCGCGCCACCAAGCGGCTCAACCTGGTGGGCCGCCGCGAGATCGCCTTCGACCCCGACACCGAACTCGTCCTGCACCGCCGCAAGGCCCTGCCCTACCACGCCAACGGCATGGCCCTGTGGGCGTACGACGCCACCGGCGCCGTCCTGCTGGAGAAGACCTACTACTCCGTCGGCGGCGGCTTCGTGGTCGACGAGGACGCGATCGGCGAGGCCCGGATCAAGCCCGACGACACCGCGCTGCGCCACCCCTTCCGCACCGGCGAAGAACTGCTCCGCCTCACCCGGGAGACCGGCCTGTCCATCTCCGGCCTGATGCTGGAGAACGAGAAGGCCTGGCGCACCGAGGCGGAGATCCGGGCCGGCCTGCTGGAGATCTGGGCCGTCATGAAGGAGTGCGTGGCCGCCGGCATGTCCCGCGAGGGCATCCTGCCGGGCGGGCTCAAGGTCCGCCGCCGCGCCGCGTCCGCCGCCCGCGCGATGCGCGCCGAGGGCATCGGCCCCGGCAACGCGATGGAGTGGGTCACCCTCTACGCGATGGCCGTCAACGAGGAGAACGCCTCCGGCCGCCGCGTCGTCACCGCCCCCACCAACGGCGCCGCCGGCATCATCCCCGCCGTCCTGCACTACTACCTGAACTTCATCCCGGGCGCGGACGAGGACGGCATCGTCCGCTTCCTCCTCGCGGCCGGCGCGATCGGCATGCTCTTCAAGGAGAACGCCTCCATCTCCGGCGCCGAGGTCGGCTGCCAGGGCGAGGTCGGCTCCGCCTGCTCGATGGCCGCCGGCGGCCTCGCCGAGGTCCTCGGCGGCACCCCCGAGCAGGTCGAGAACGCCGCCGAGATCGGCATCGAGCACAACCTCGGCCTCACCTGCGACCCGGTCGGCGGCCTCGTCCAGATCCCCTGCATCGAGCGCAACGGCATGGCCTCCGTCAAGGCCATCACCGCCGCCCGGATGGCCCTCCGCGGCGACGGCCGCCACCACGTCTCCCTCGACAAGGCCATCAAGACCATGAAGGAGACCGGCGCCGACATGAAGATCAAGTACAAGGAGACCTCCCGCGGCGGCCTCGCGGTCAACGTCATCGAGTGCTGACGCCGACACCGTCCGGGCATAGCTCGAAGGTCCCGGGTTCCGGGACCTTCGAGGGCTGGTGGGTGGCGTCCGGATTGTGGGATGATCCGGAGGCTACCTGGAATCCTAAGGTTGAGCGCGGCGCACGCCTTGGTTTCGACTTGTTTTTGGGGTAGCGGCGTGCGATAGTTATGCGTGTCGGGCGTGATCGCCCGGCCACTTCCCATCCGGCGGCACGCACCCCCTTGGCTGCCGGATGACGCGCAGGGGCCCCGGACCGCGAACACAGGCGGACAGGGGCCCCGCATCGTTTGTGGGCAGAAAAGAGTGTCAGAGCGCGGTGGTTCGGTCCCGGGTGCGCATCTCGAACCAGACGCCCTTGCCGCGCGGCAGCAGATCGGCTCCCCAGCGGTCGGAGAGTTCGTCGACCACGCGCAGGCCGTGGCCGCTCTGGTAGCGGCCGGTCTCGGGCGCGACGATCAGGCAGGGCAACGCCCGCGAGGAGTCCCGGACTTCGATCCGCAGCCAGCCGGGCCGCCGGACCAGCTTCAGCCCGATCATCCGCCCGCCGGCGTGCCGCACCGCGTTGGCGACCAGTTCGCCGGTGAGCAACTCCCCGACCTCCAGCAGGTGGTGGAGGTTCCAGGCCGCCAACACCGAGAGCACCAGCCGCCGCGCGACCCCGGCCGACTCGGGGCGGGAGGGCAGTCGCACCTCCTCCGCGGCGTCGGGATCGCCGAGCACGCCGAGGAAGACGTGCTCCATCTCGTCCGCGGTCATCCGTTCCAGGTCGGCGAGCACCACTGCGGTGCCGAGACCCGCGGCTCCGGCCCCCGAGGGGCCGTCACCGCGGGTGCCGACCAGAGATAGTGATGCCCGTTCCGCTTCGCCCCATCCCGCCATGGGGCCCATCATTGCGGAACGTGGGCGGCCGCGTACGGACAATGAGCAAACGATCACGGCCCTTCTGGCATATGCCGTCAGCAACCGAACTGGTGCCCGACGATCACCACTTGGCCCAGGAGAGGTTCCAGCCGCCCAGCCCGTTGGCCGGGTCGACCGTCGCGCCCTTGGAGTTGACCACCGTGATCACGTCGCCGACCAGCGTGGAGGCGTAGAACTTGCCCGCCGAGCTGCTCGCGCTGCCGCCCTGGACGTCGGTCAGGCCGATGCAGCCGTGGCTGCCGTTGGAGACGCCGATGACGCCCGCGCCCCAGTAGTTGCCGTGCACGTAGGTGCCGGTGTCGGTCAACCGGATGGCATGCGGAACCACCAGATCGTATTCGTCGCCGGAACCCGCCTTGGTGACGCCGGCGGAGGTCATCCGGGTGGTGCCCTCCATCCCCTCGACGACCATCGAGCCGCCCCAGGTGTCGTAGCCGGGCTTGCCCGCGGTGAACGCGATCGAGTCGGTCTGCTGGCCGTCGCGCTCGACCTTCATCCGGTGGGTGTTGACGTCGGCGGTGGAGATCTGGGAGCGGCCGATGGTGAACGGCTCGTCCTTGTCGACGCCGCCGTACACGCCGGGGGCGGTCTCCACGTCCTTGAGCTTGTAGTGGATGGTGACCTTGGTGTTGGGGTTCCAGTACTTCTCGGGACGGAAGTCGAGCCGCTTCTCGTTGAACCAGTGGCCCTTGACCACGGTGCCGTCAGAGGCCTCGAAGGTGATGCCGGCCGCCACCGCGTCCTTGTTCTTGACCGCCCGGTTGAACCGGACCGAGACGATCATGCCGACGCCGTACTGCTCGTTGTCGGCGATGTTGTCGCTGACGCCGGCGTCCTTCTCGGGGGTGAGGGTGGTGAAGGTGGAGCGCGCGTTGGCGACCACGCTCTGGGGGTCCTCGGCGAGCGCGTCCACCGTGTAGGCGGTGGAGATCTTGAGGTTGCTGCTGGGCGTCCACGAGGTGCCGTCGGAGGCCAGCGCGCCCTGCACCTCGACGCCGTCGGGGCCGGTGACCTTGACCGAGGTCAGCTTGCCGCCGTTGGCGGAGACCTTGACCGCGCCGGACGTCTTGACGTCGGTGGCGCCGTTGGCGGGTTCGATGGCGATGGTCGCGGCCGACACGGTCGGCTTGGCCGAACTGGCAGCCGCCTTCGGGCTGTCCGCCTTGGCCGGGTCCGTACTGCAGCCGGTCGTGGCCATCAGCACCAGGGCGCCTGCGAGCGCGCCCACCGCGTAACCCCCGCGTATAGCCTTCACGTTCCGCTCTCCCCACACACCTGCCTGTCGGCTGACAGGTCTTTCGCTTCATATGACGGGTCGACCGGGCGAAACGTTGCGCGCCGAGTGTCCCGGTCCGGTCACGAACGGCCGACGGCCCGGCGGGTGCGAACCGCCGGGCCGTCACTGTCGGTTGGGATCGGTTACCACTGGCTCCACGGGACGGTCCAGCCGCTGAGGCCGTTGTCCCCGGAGACGGTCTTGCCCTTGGAGTTCACGATCTTCACCACGTCGCCGACGATCGACGAGTTGAAGAACTTGCCGGCGGCCGAACTGTCGCTGCCGCCCTTGGCGTCGGAGACGCCGATGCAGCCGTGGCTGGCGTTCGACTTGCCGAACGCGCTGCCCCAGTAGTTGCCGTGCACGTACGTGCCCGAGGTGGTCAGCCGCATCGCGTGCGGCACGTCCGGGACGTCGTACTCGTCGCCCTTGACGTTGGACACCGTCGCCGAGTTCATCCGGGTGACCTTCTCCTTGGTGGAGATCACCATGGTGCCGTTCCAGGACGGGTTCTGGTCGTTGCCCGCCGTGATCGGGACGGACTGGGTGTCGCCGCCGCCGCGCGAGACCGTCATCATGTGGGACGCGGCGTCCACCGTGGAGACCTGGTAGCGGCCGATGGTGAACGGCTCGTCCTTGTCGACGTCGCCGTACACGCCGGGCGCGACCTCGACGTTCTTCAGCCGGTACTTGACGGTCACCTTGGTGCCCGGCTTCCAGTAGTTCTCCGGCCGGAAGTCCAGCCGGGAGGTGCCGAACCAGTGGCCCTTGGCGACCGTGCCGTCCGAGCCCTCGACGGTGATGCCCGCCAGCACCGCGTCCTTGTTCTTGACCGCCTTGCTGAAGTTCACCGAGACGATCATGCCGACGCCGTAGGTGCCGTTGTCGGCGATGTTGTCGTTGGTGGCGACCTTCTTGGCCGGGGTCAGCGTGGTGAAGGTGCTGGTGGAGGCGGCCACCAGGCCGGCCTGGTCCACCGCCTGCGCGTTCACCGTGTACGTGGTGCCGACCGTCAGCTGCTCGGTGGGCTTCCAGCCCAGGCCGTCGGCGGCGATCTCGCCGGCCACCGCCTTGCCGTTCTTGTCGGTCACCGCGACGGTCGTCAGCTTGCCGCCGGCCACCGTCACCTGCAGACCGTCCTTGGGCGCCACGTCGGCCGCGCCGTCGGCCGGAGTGACCGTCAGCTGGGCGGTCGACACCTTCGCCGGGGCGTCCGACGCGGACGAGGAACCGCCGCCGCCCTTGGCGTCGGTCGAGCCGCCGCCGCCACTGCTGCAGGCCGTCCCGAGCAGCAGGACGCCGCCCACCAGCAGGGCCGCCGCCGCCCGACGCGCCCGCCGCCCGTTCCCGGCCCCGGCTATTCCGGACCCGGCCTTCTGAACCGCCTCCACCGCGCTGCTCCCCTCCAGGTCTGCACAGCGATACCCGTGGGGCGCCCGGAGTCGGCTCCGCCGGATCCGCTGCGCCCACCGCGTCCCCGATCACGTTTCGGGCGCGCGCGGGGGCAAGGATAACCGGCGAAGCTGAGTGAATCTTCGGAGCGAGCCGAGTGCCCGTTCAGTGAACTGCCGCCGGCCGTCCGACCGTCCACTGCGCCCAGGGGAGGTTCCACCCGTTCAGGCCGTTGTCGGGCGAGACCCGGTCGCCGTGCGAGCCGCGCACCTCCACCACGTCGCCGACCAGGACGTGCCGGAACAGCCAGCCGGCCGAGGTGTTGGCGTTGCCGCCCTTGCTGTCGGCCAGACCGATGCAGCCGTGGCTGGTGTTGGCGGCCCCGAACACGGCCCGGTCGGTCCAGTAGTTGCCGTGCACGAAGGTGCCGGAGGCGGTCAGCCGCAGCGCGTGCGGGACGTCCTTGATGTCGTACTCGTCGCCGAGGCCGACGGTCTGCGAGTTCATCCGGGTCACCTCGAAGCGCTCGGAGACCACCATGGTGCCCAGGTAGGTGGTGTGTTCGGGGCTGCCGCCGCTGACCTCCAGGGTGCGCAGCAGGTGGCCGTCCTGATGGACGGTCATCAGGTGCCGGTCCAGGTCGACGGCGGCGATCAGGGCGCGGCCGACGGTGAAGTGCACGTCCTTGGTCTGGGTGCCGAGGTAGCCGGGCGCGGCCTCGACGTCCTTGAGCCGCAGCCCGAGGGTGACCTTCGTGCCGGGCGGCCAGTAGGCGTGCGGGCGGAAGTCGAGGCGCTGGTCGCCGAACCAGTGGCCGGCGATCTCCTGCGGCGGGTCGGCGGTGACGGCGACGGCCTGTTCGACGGCGGCCCGGTTCTGGACCGGGCGGGAGAAGCGCAGCGACACGGGCATGCCGACGCCGACGGTGGAGCCGTCCTCGGGGGTGAAGAAGGCGACGAAGGCGTGCTCGGGCGGCACGGTGGCGAACCCGGCGTGCTGGACGGCGCGTTGGCCGTCGGCGTCCTCGGCGGTGGCGTCCAGGGTGTAGGCGGTGGCGGTGGCGAGCCGGGCGTCGGGCGTCCAGGCGGTGGCGTCGGCGGTGAGCGTGCCGGGCACCGCGGCGCCCCGGTCGTCGGTCAACCGGACGTCCAGCAGCCGTCCCTGGGCGACCGTCACCTTGACCGCGCCGTCCACCGGGACGCCCTGCGCACCGTCGGCGGGGCTGACGGCGAGTTGGGCGCGGGAGACCGGCGGGGCGCCGTCGGCCGAGAAGCCCGGCCAGCTGCAGCCGGTCAGCAGGACCAGTCCGGCCGCGGCCGCCCGTCGAGCCCAGAGCCGTACCGCGGCGTGCATGCCGTCCTCCCGCTGTCGTGCGAAACCACCCGATGCCGGTCACAACGACCGATCGCGGCTCCCGGACACGACCGGATGGTTTCCCCACCCGGCTCCGTTGGGCACAGGATTGGTCACGGTACGTCACCTCGCCCGACCCGGGGTGACGCGCGCGGTCGCACAGGGAACAACCGGAAGAACGGGGACGGGCCCCCGGACGGCTGGGAGGTTCGCCATGACGGCGTGGCAGGAGCTGGGTACGGGCACCGACCGGGAGGCGCGCGCGGTCGCCCGGCTGAACGGCACGGCGCCCCGGCCCGCCCGGGCACTGCCCTGGCCGGGCAGCTGGCAGCCGCTCGGAGCCCGGTTCCGGGCGGACGGCGAGGGCGGCCGGGGCACCAACTTCGCGCTCTGGGCGCCGGGCGCGGAGGCCGTCGACGTCTGCCTGTTCGACGAGGACGGGCGGGAGAGCCGGCACCGGCTGGCCGAGCAGACCTACCAGACCTGGCACGGCTACCTGCCGGGCGTGCTGCCCGGCACCCGCTACGGCTTCCGGGTGCACGGCCGGTGGGACCCGTGGACGGGCGCCCGGCACAACCCGGCGAAGCTGCTGATCGACCCGTACGCCCGCGCCATCGACGGCGGCTGCACCACGCACGAGGCGGTGAGCTCGGCGGTCCGCAACTGGCCCGAGCGGGACGTCGCGGACACCGTCCGGGACGATCGGGACTCCGCGCCGTACGTGCCCCGGTCGGTGGTGGTGCACGACGCCGACGACTGGTACGACGACCAGCGCCCGAAGACGCCGTGGGCCGACACGGTGCTGTACGAGCTGCACGTGCGCGGCTTCACCATGCGCCACCCCGACATCCCGCCCGGGCTGCGCGGCACCTACGCGGGCCTGGCGCACCCGGCGGCGGTCGCGCACCTGACCGGGCTAGGGGTGACGGCGGTGGAGCTGCTGCCGGTGCACCACCACGTCAGCGAGGACCACCTGCAGGAGCGCGGGCTGGTCAACTACTGGGGCTACAACACGCTGGGCTTCTTCGCCCCGCACGCGGGCTACTCGTCCTCGGGCAGCCGGGGCCAGCAGGTCGGCGAGTTCAAGCGGATGGTGCGGGCGCTGCACGCGGCGGGCATCGAGGTGATCCTCGACGTGGTGTACAACCACACCGCCGAGTCGGGGGTGATGGGCCCGGCGCTGTCCTTCCGCGGCATCGACAACGCGGGCTACTACCGGCCGGACCGCTCGCGCCGCGGCTACGCCGACTACACGGGCTGCGGCAACACCCTGGACACCCGCCGGCCGCAGGTGATCCGGCTGGTCACCGACTCGCTGCGCTACTGGGTGCAGGAGATGGGCGTGGACGGCTTCCGCTTCGACCTGGCGGCGGCGCTGGCCCGCGGCAGCGACGCGGTGGAGATGGAGCACCCGTTCCTGGCCGCGGTGTCGCAGGACCCGGTGCTCAGCCGGGTCAAGCTGATCGCCGAGCCGTGGGACGTCGGCCCGGGCGGCTACCAGCTGGGCGGCTTCCCCCCGCTGTGGGGCGAGTGGAACGACCGCTTCCGGGACACCCTGCGCGACTTCTGGCGCGGCGCCCGGCCGGACGTCCGCGAGCTGGCCACCCGGATCGCCGGCTCCTCGGACCTCTACCAGCGCGGCGGCCGACGGCCCTACGCCTCCGTCAACTACGTGACCTCGCACGACGGTTTCACCCTGCGCGACCTGGTCTCCTACGACCGCAAGCACAATCTGGCCAATGGCGAGGACAACCGGGACGGCACCGACGACAACCGCTCCTGGAACCACGGCCGGGAGGGCGAGACGTCCGACCCGGCGGTCCGGGCGCTGCGGGTGCGCCAGCTGCGCAACCTGCTGACCACGCTGCTGCTGTCCAGCGGCGTGCCGATGCTGACGGCGGGCGACGAGCTGGGCCGTACCCAGCGCGGCAACAACAACGCCTACTGCCAGGACAACGAGATCGGCTGGCTGGACTGGTCGCTGCTGGACGACCCCGAGTGGCGGTCGCTGACCGAGCTGACGGCCCGGCTGATCCGGTTGCGCCGGAGCCACCCGGTGCTGCGGCAGCGGGCGTTCTTCTCCGGTCGCCCGGCCGCGCCGGACGGCCCGCGGGACTTGTGCTGGCTCACCCCGGCGGGGCGTGAGATGACCGAGGCGGACTGGTTCGCCCCGACCCACGCGCTGGCGATGCGGCTGTCCGGCACCGCGATGGCCGAGCGCGACCAGCACGGCCGGGAGGTGCACGACGCCGACTTCCTGCTGCTGCTGAACGCGGACGCGGAGCCGCGCCGGTTCACCCTGCCCGGCCCGCACCGCCCGCTGGTCGACACCGCCCTGGCCGGCCCGCCGGCGCCGGTCCCGGTCACCGAGGTCACGCTGACCGGCCGCTCGGCGATGCTGCTGACGGCGCGACGGCAGGACGGCGCGACGGCATGACGGCATGACGGCGGGCCCGGGCGGCGTCCCGGGCCCGCCGTCCGTACGCGGTCCGTCAGACCCGGTCGGCGACGATCATCAGGTAGTGGAAGCTGCCTTCCTTGTACGCCGTCAGGAACGGGTCCTCGATGCCGGTGGCCACCGAGGACCGGGCGCGCAGCTCCCAGTACGGGATGGTGTCGGCGGTCAGGTCGACCACGCTGATCGGCACCAGGTTGTTCGCGGCCAGCGCCTTGAAGTACTGGCTGCGCGGGTGGATGTTGCAGATGTAGTGCTCGTCGATCCGGCTGACGGCCTTCGAGCGCAGGCCCATCACGTCGTTGGAGCAGCCGGTGATGCAGACGTAGCGGCCGCCGGGGGCGAGCAGGCGGGAGAACTCGCCGAACGCCTCGAAGAGGTCCACGTACATGGTGGTCTCGTTGGTCCAGATCGCCCGGCGGGAGGCGGTCTCGAAGCCGGTGTCCAGCATGTTGCGGAAGTGGAAGCGGACCCGGTCGGCGATGCCGCGCTCGTGCGCCTGCCCGTTGGCGAAGGCGACCTGCTGCTCGGAGATGGAGACGCCGTCCACCTCGCAGCCGAAGCGCAGGTTGGCCATGATGCTGGTGCCGCCGCGGCCGGAGCCGGCGTCGAGCAGCGCGTCGGTGGGCGCGATGTCGCCGAGGTGGTCGAGCAGCACGTCCGCCTGGGCGGTCTCCAGCCGGTGCATCTCCTCGATCATGCGCTCGTCGCGGGTCTCGTCCGGGCCCTCGAACACCGAGGGGTCGACCGGGCCGAGGCCGTAGTGGTGGTGGTAGAGGCCGTCGACCTCACCGAGCTTGATGTTGACCGGGTCCTTCTCCAGGTTCCAGTAGTTCGCGACCGACTTCTGGAACGCGGTGCGCAGCACGGTGGTGGCGCTCGGGACGGTGGTGGTCATGTACGGCGTGCTCCTCAACTGGCGGTGACGGGGGATCAGTCGGTCTGGTAGCGGGCGCTGCCCGCATGCCACTCGCGGTTGCCGCCGACCCAGGCCCAGGTGCCGGCCAGGAAGCGGCGCAGCTCGGGCGAGCCGGTCAGGGCGAGGGCGGAGGCCTCGGCCTCGAAGGTGTGCATCAGTTCGTCGTGGATCGCCACGCTCTGCTGGACGGCCTCCTCCAGGGAGCAGCCCTCCTCGGTGGCGATCAGCATCGGCAGGCTGAAGTCGCCGGGGTCTTCCTTGGCCATCGAGTACAGGTCGTTCATCAGCACGGTGGCGGTGCCGGCCAGGGTGAAGGCGCGGCGCACGGCGGGGTCGGCGAACTCGGCCTGCGGGACTTCGTAGCCGGCGATCGCGTCGACCAGCACCATGCACGGGATGAAGGAGTTCTCGTGGCGGTGCATCAGGTACTCCCACACCGGCGGGCGGTGCCCGGTGGTGTGCCACATGCCTTCCTGGCCGTACGCCACGAACATGATCGCCAGTTCGTGCCGCAGCCGCCGGACCTGGTTCCAACTGGCGTACGGGGCAAGGCCGTCCAGCGCGGAGCGGAGCGCCTTGGCGACCGGGTCCCGCTGGATGTGCGCCTCCAGTTGGGGGGCGTAGCGGCGCGGCAGGTGGGCCTGGTCGATGGTGGAGTGGCAGATCGCCAGGCGTTGGCCGAGCACCTCGTGCCGGGCTTCCTCGACCTCGGCGTCGACGATGTGGTCGTCCACGGACCACTCGGAGAGGCCGCACTTGGCGGCGGCGAGCAGCCGGTCGGGGTCGTCGGTCTCGGGGTGGCCGAGCATCATCAGCCGGCCGAAGTTGGCCTTGCGGAGCATGTCGGTGCGGCCGGGGTAGATGCCGATCCCCTCGGCCCATTCGATCAGCCGCTCGTTGACCAGGTCGCCGAGCGCCGGGTCGTCGCGCACCGCGGGCGGGCAGTACAGCGCGGGGGCCTTGCCGTTGGTGATCGGCCGGGCGGCGGGGGCGTCCCGGACGATGTCGTCGGTCGCGCCCTTGCCCTGGTGGGGGACGGTCGGGCGGTGGGTGAGCAGGCCGCTGGTGCCGAGGCCGGTGGGGCCGGGGGCGTGCCAGGTGAGCCGCTCGGGGGCGGGGCGCTCGGGGTGGGTGAGGATGGCGGAGACCAGCGCCGCCAGCTCGTGGGTGCCGTGCGGGGCGAGCGTCCGGGTGAGCAGTGAGGGCATGTCGGTCCTCTGTTCGACGTGGGGGGCGGTCAGGACCGCGGCTGGTCGACCTCGACGTTCTCCAGCACGCCCAGCGCGTCGGGGACCAGGATCGCGGCGGAGTAGTACGTGGAGACCAGGTAGTTGACGACGGCCTTCTCGTCGATGCCCATGAAGCGGACGTTCAGGCCGGGCTCGACCTCGTCGGGGATGTTGACCTGGGTGAGGCCGACCACGCCCTGGTTGTGCTCGCCGGTGCGCATCGCGAGGATCGAGCTGGTGCCGCCGCGGACCGGGATCTTGCTGCAGGGCAGCAGCGGGACGCCGCGCCAGGCGGGCGCCCGGTGGCCGTTGACCTCGGCGGTGGAGAAGTAGACGCCGCGCCGGTTGGCCTCCCGGCCGAACGCGGCGATCGCCTTGGGGTGGGCGAACAGGTAGTCGGTGTCGCGGCGCATCGCGAGCAGTTCGTCCAGGTCGTCGGGGCTCGGCGCGCCGGCGTGGGTCTGGATCCGCTGGTCGAAGGCGCAGTTGGCGAGCAGCCCGAACTCCGGGTTGTTGACGATCTCGTGCTCCTGGCGCTCGCGGAGCGCCTCGACGGTCAGCCGCAGCTGTTCCTCGGTCTGGTCCATCGGCCTGCTGTACAGGTCGGCGACCCGGCTGTGCACCCGCAGCACCGTCTGGGCGACGCTCAACTCGTACTCGCGCGGCCCGAGTTCGTAGTCGACGAAGGCGGTGGGGAGCCGGTACTCGCCCTCGTGGCCGGCCGACATGTCGATCCGGGCCTCGCCGTGCTCGTTCTGCTCGGCGGCCTGCCCGGCCTGGAAGAGGGCGACCTGCGCCTGTAGGGCCGGGGAGCGGTCCACGATCTCCTGGAAGGCCGCCCAGGGCAGCGACATCGCGGTGCCGGCGGTGGCGGCCTTCACGGTGTACGGCCAGCGCCCGTCGGCGGTGTTGAGCGCCTCGTCGCCGAGGTGGTCGCCGTCGGCGTGCACGGCGAGCACGGTGTCGTCGCCGTACTTGCCGGTGCCGATCCGCTCGACCTTGCCGTGCGCGATCAGGAAGACCTCGCCGATCGGCGTGCCCTCCTGGACCAGCACCTCGCCGGCGGCGAAGCCGCGCTGGACGAAGCGGTCGGCGAGCTCGTTCAGGACGGCGTAGTCCTCGAAGCCGCGCAGCACCGGGACTTCGGTCAGGGTGGGCCCCGCCACCTTGACCTCCCGGCCGGTCTGCACGAAGGACACCCGGCCGCGGCCGACCGCGTGGCTGAGCCTGCGGTTGACCCGGTAGGTGCCGGCCGAGACCTGGACCCAGGGCAGCTTGCGCAGCAGCCAGCGCGAGCTGATCTCCTGCATCTGCGGCTTGGACTTGGTCGTGGTGGCGAGGTTGCGCGCCGCCGCGGTGCTCAGGCTCTGCGGTGCCGGCGCCTGGGCTTCGGGGGCGTGCTCGGTCTCGACCGACATGCTGTTCTCCTGCGCTGCTCGGGGTGATCCACCGCGATCACGTCGGCCAGATCAGACACGGCGACGCCGGGGGGCCTGCAAGCAGGCGCTCGGAGCGCGAAAATCGCCAAACGTACGCCCCTCACTCCATTTCCCGCCGGGAGCGCGCCCCTGCGCCGGGGGGCTTCCGCCGACGGCGCGCGGCGCTGCGGGCGACCCGAACGGCGCAATGGGGAGCGCCGCGATCGGCCCTGACGCCCCCTTCTTCCTGGCCGGATCTCGCCGACAGGGGCAAAAAAGCGGATGAGAAATGTCAGCGAGTGCGCCTACCCTCTCGGCGATGGCCGAGAACCAGAACCCCACTCCGCCCACCCCAGCGGACTCGAACACTCCGTCAACCGGCGGCACCGGAAGTTCACCCGGATCGGTACCCCGATCGCCGGTACGCTCCCTGCTGCGCCTGTGGCCGTACGCCCGCGAGGCGCGCTGGCGGATCTTCGGCTCGATGGCCGCCGCCGGGCTCGCCTCGCTCAGCGTGCTGGCCGTGCCGATCGTGCTGCGCGGCATCGTGGACGGGCCGATCGCCCACCACGACCTGTCCGGGCTGTGGCCGCTGGCCCTCGCCCTGCTGCTGCTCGGCCTCGCCGAGGCCGCCCTGTTCGGTGTCCGCCGGATCATCGTGGCCCGCCCGCTGGCCAAGGTGGAGACCAAGCTGCGCGGCGACCTGTTCGCCAAGCTCCAGCGCCTGCCGATCTCCTTCCACGACCGCTGGCCGTCCGGGCAGCTGCTCTCCCGGGCCACCTCGGACCTGTTCGTAATGCGGCTGTTCCTGGCCTTCCCGCTGGTCTTCCTGGTGGTCAACTCCACCGTCTTCCTGACCGGCACCGCGCTGATGTTCACCCTGGACTGGCGGCTCGCGCTGATCACGCTGATCCCGGCGATCCCGCTGATGATCTACACCCGCCGTTTCGAGGCCGGGTACTCGGCCGCCTCCCGGCTCGCCCAGGACCAGAACGGCGACCTCGCCACCGTCGTCGAGGAGTCGGTGCTCGGCATCCGCATCCTCAAGGCCTTCGGCCGGCACCGCACCATGGCCGAGGAGTTCCGCCGGCACAGCGCCGACCTGCGCGAGACCGAACTGCGCAAGGCCGACCTGCTCGGCAACCTGTGGGCGGCCATCGTCGGCCTGCCCGAACTCGCCCTCGGCGCCGCCCTCGCCACCGGCGCCGTCCTGGTCGCCCACGACGAACTCTCGGCCGGCACCCTGGTCGCCTTCCTCTCCACCGCGCTCGCCCTGCGCTGGCCGGTCGAGTCGATCGGCTGGCTGCTCGGCTTCGCCGCCGAGGCCGCCAGCGCCGCCAACCGCTACTTCGAGGTGATGGACGAGCCGGAGCCCACCGATCCTCCCTCCGGCGAGGCCCCCTCGGACGACCGCGGCATCCGCTTCAGCGGCGTCCGCTTCCGCTACCCCGACGCCCCGGCGGGCACCCCCGACCTGCTCGCCGGCATCGACCTGCACATCCGCCCCGGCGAGACGCTCGCGCTGGTCGGCGCCACCGGCAGCGGCAAGACCACCCTCACCGCGCTGCTCCCCCGCCTGTACGAGCCGACCGCCGGGTCGATCACGCTGGACGGCACCGACGTCCGCGACCTGCCGCGCGAGGAGCTGCGCCGCCTGGTCGCCGTCGCCTTCGAGGAACCCACCCTGTTCTCCGCCACCGTCCGGGAGAACGTCCTGATGGGCGCCCCCGGCGCCGACCCGCAGCGGCTCGCCGGCGCCCTCGACACCGCGCAGGCCGGCTTCGTCGAGCGGCTCCCCGAGGGCCTGGACACCGAGGTCGGCGAGCAGGGCCTGAGCCTCTCCGGCGGCCAGCGCCAGCGCCTCGCGCTGGCCCGCGCGGTGGTCGGCGAACCCCGCTTCCTGGTCCTCGACGACCCGCTGTCCGCGCTCGACGTGCACACCGAGGCCCTGGTGGAACGCGCCCTGCGGCGGGTCCTCGCCGACACCACCGCGCTCGTCGTCGCGCACCGCCCGTCCACCGTGCTGCTGGCCGACCGGGTCGCGCTGCTCGACGACGGCCGGATCGCCGCCGTCGGCACCCACCACGAACTCCTGCAGTCCTGTCCCGCCTACCGGGCCCTGATGTCCGGCGAATCCGAACTGGAAGGGGCGCTGGCCCGATGACCACCGCCGTCGCGGAACCCTCCGTCGAAGAGGACGACCTGCCCCCCGCGGCCGACGACGACCAGGACATCCCCGTCCCGCCCGGCGCGCCCCGCGCCCTGCTCGGCTCGCTGCTCGCCCCGCACCGCCGCCGGATCGTCCTCGCCGTGCTCGCCGTCCTGGTCCAGCAGGCCGCCCTGCAGGCCGGGCCGCTGCTGGTCGCCTTCGCCATCGACCGCGGCATCCCCGCCCTGCGCGACCACGACTCCGGTCCGCTGATCGCCGTCACCGCCGGCTACCTGGGCTGCGCGCTCGTCGCCACCCTGCTGCAACGTTTCTTCATCAGGTTCGCGGCCCGGATCAACCAGGACATCCTGCTCGACCTGCGCGGCCGGATCTTCCGGCACGCCCAGCGGCTCAGCCTGGACTTCCACGAGCGCTACACCTCCGGCCGGATCATCTCCCGCGCCACCAGCGACGTGGACACCCTGCGCGAACTGCTCGCCGAGGGCCTCCAGGAACTCCTGATGGTCTGCCTGTCCGTCGGCTACATCACCGTGGTGCTCTGCCTGATGGACTGGCGCCTGGGCCTGGCCTCCCTGGTGTCCTTCCTGCCGATGTACCTGATCATCAGGTCGTTCCGCCGCCGCTCCCAGCAGGTCTACCGCCGCTCCCGCACCGCGGTGGCCGGGCTGATCGTCCGCTTCACCGAGACCATGAACGGCATCCGCCCGGTCCAGGCGTTCCGCCGCGAAGCCGCCAACAACAAGGCCTTCGACACCGTCAACCAGCAGTCCGCCACCGCCACCGCGGACGGCCTCCTGGAGATGGCCCGGTACGTCTTCCTCTCCCGGATGACCGCCAACACCTGGATCACCGGCGTGGTCGTCCTCGGCGCCCTGCTGGTCAGCGACGGCAGCCTCGAACTCGGCGTGCTCACCGCCTTCGTGCTCTACCTGCGCCGGCTCTACGACCCGATCGACCAGCTGGCGATGTTCCTGAACAGCTACCAGTCGGCCGCCGCCGCGCTGGAGAAGATGGCCGGCCTGCTCGCCCACGAGCCCTCCGTCCCCGAGCCCACCGAACCCGCCCCGCTGCCCGCCGCCACCGGCAAGGGCCGCGAAGTCGCCTTCCGCGACACCCGGTTCGCGTACGCCAACGGCAAGGAGATCCTCCCCGCGTTCGACCTCGTCCTCCCCGCCGGCCGGACCACCGCCGTGGTCGGCGCGACCGGCGCCGGCAAGTCCACCCTCGCCAAGCTGCTCGCCCGCTTCTACGACCCCACCGCCGGCGCCGTCACCCTCGACGGCGTCGACCTCCGCGACCTCACCACCGCCGACCTGCGGGCCGACGTCGTGATGGTCACCCAGGAGTCGTTCCTGTTCTCCGGCACCGTCGCCGAGAACATCGCCGTCGGCAAGCCCGACGCCACCCGCCCCGAGATCGAGGCCGCGGCCCGCGCCATCGGCGCCCACGACTTCATCACCGCCCTCCCCGACGGCTACGACACCGACGTCCGCAAGCGCGGCGGCCGCATCTCCGCCGGCCAACGCCAACTCGTCGCCTTCGCCCGCGCCCTGCTCGCCGACCCCGCCGTCCTCATCCTCGACGAGGCGACGTCCTCCCTCGACGTCCCCGGCGAACAGGCCGTCCAGCACGCCATGCAGACCGTCCTGGCCGGCCGCACCGCCGTGATCATCGCCCACCGCCTCTCCACCGTCGAGATCGCCGACCGCGTCCTCGTCATGGACCAGGGCCGGATCGTCGAGGACGGCGCCCCCGCCACCCTCATCGCCGGCGAAGGCCGCTTCGCGACGCTCCACCAGACCTGGAAGGACAGCCTGGTGTAGCCCTTCAGGGGTTCGTGGGGGGTACCTCCACGAACCCCTGAAGGCGCTCTTCCCCCAGCCCCCGGAAAAGCGCCCGCAGCGCCGCTTCCACCCTCTCCTCCCGGCTCCCCCGCACCTCGATCCACCGCTGCCCGGAGGCCCCGAGCACCTCGCGGAAGCGACCGCTCATCCACTCCCGCAGGTGCTCCCCGTCCCGCAGCCCGTCGTCCTCGAACGCCACCCCCTCGTGCGAGGTCAGGACGTACAGCTCGCGCCGCGCCTGCGTCGCCACCGCCGCCCAGGTCTCCGGCGCGGTGCGGCCGCAGTACCGCTCCTCCCAGACCGCCGTCGCCAGCAGGTCGGTGTCACAGACCAGCACCGGCCCCCCGGCCCTCGCCGCCCGTTCCTCGGCCTCCGCCTGCCGCTTCCGCACCAGCGCGAAGTCCCGCCCGTCCCACTCCAGTCGGTCGACCGTCGGCATCGGGCCGTCCGCCGTCGCCGCCACCCCCCGGGCGACGGCGAGCTTCGCGGCGGTGAGTTCCCGGCCGTACTCCGCGACCCACCCGGTGAGTGCGTGCACCCCGCCCCGCGCCCGCAGCGCGCGGGCGAGGTCGAGCGAGAGCGTGGTGGTCCCGGTCGACTCCGCGCCGAGGACGATCACCCGCCGCGCGAGCCCGGCCCGGACGGCGGGTTCGAGGTCCGCCCAGTGCGCCGCCGGATCGGCGCGCACCTCGGTGCCGGAGACCGGAAACGTGGCCCGGTCCACATCGAGCACGACGGGCGCGGCGTCGAAGCGGCGGGCGAGCTCGTACCCGTACTCCTCCGACGAGAACACCGCGTCGATGCTCTCGCCCGGCCGCAACGCCTCCCGCATCAGCGCGACATGGCCGTCCCAGATCTCCGGGTCCTGGTAGTCGACGGGGATGTTGTCGACCGTCCCGACCACCCGCACCTGCGAGTCCCCTCGCCAGACCTCGCGGATCCAGCGGACCCGGTCGTCCAGCGGAATCGTCTCGCTGTCGGCGGCCATCACCACCACGGTGACGCGTTCGGCGGCATCGGCCGCGCTGCGGATCAGGAAGTGGTGCCCGGCGTGCGGCGGATAGAACTTCCCGATCACCAGGGCGTGCTGGAACAGGCTCATGCGACAGCCACCGCCACCCCGCCCGGGTGACCGGGAGTCCGCCGCCAGGTGCGCAGCCCGTATCCGCACAGGCCGAGGAACAGCACGTACACCGCGGCGGTCGGGTACAGCCCCTTCGCCACATACAGCGGGATGTAGATCAGATCGGCAGCCATCCACAGGTACCAGGTCTCGATCCGCTTGGTGTTCAGCAGCCACTGCGCGGCCAGCGACAGCGCGGTGGTGAGCGCGTCCCAGAACGGCGCGGTGTCGTGAACGGCCGTCAGCAGCCAGGTGAGCAGCGCGGTGGCGGGCACCACCGCCGCGATCGCGATGCCGATCGCGCGCGGGCCGCCGCGGCGGACCTCCAACCGTCCGCCGGCGGTGTCGCGCCGCAGCCACTGCCACCAGCCGTGCGCGCCGAGCGCCAGGAAGACCACCTGAAGCCCGGCGTCCGCGTAGAGGCCGGCGGTGGCGAACACCACCAGGAAGAAGCCGTTGTTGGCGATGCCCACCGGGAAGGTCCAGACGTTGGTCCGCACCGTCAGCCATACGCATATCGCGCCGGTGACGAACCCCAGCCACTCCGTCATGTGCCCTCCTCAGGCTTTGCGTCGAAGTGACGATAATAGGCAGACCTCCGCCCCCACAAGGCATTTCCCCCGTCCGGCCAGGTCCGGGTGCACCGGAAACCGATCGACCGGCTCCGGAAGCTGCCACTAGCCTCGGCCCGTGGACGACCCGACCGCCGGCCGAGCCGGCCCCCCAGACTCCCGCAGCCCGTTCCGCTTCCTGTGGTGGCTGGTCCGCAGCCAGCGCCGCCGTTCGCTGGCGGGCACGTTCTACGGCACCGCCTGGATGCTCGGCCTGACCGTCCAGCCGTACCTGCTCTCCCGCGCCGTGGACGACGGCCTGCGCCCGGGCCGGACGGGAGTGGTGCTCGGCTGGTCGGCGGCGATGCTCGGCTTCGGCCTGCTGAACACCGTGCTGGCCTGGTGCCGGCACCGCACCATGACGCTGGTCCGCAACGACGCGTCCTTCCGCACCATCGGCGTGGTGCTTCGGCACAGCGTGCGGCTCGGCGCGGCGCTGCCCCGCCAGGTCTCGGCCGGCGAGGTGGTCACCATCGGCATCTCCGACGTGTCCCGGATCGCCATGGCGCTGACCTTCATCGGGCCCGGCGTGGGCGCGGTGATCTGCTACCTGACGGTCGCCGCGATCCTGCTCACCCTCTCCCCGCTGCTGGCCCTGGTCGTCCTGCTCGGCCTGCCCTTCCTCGCCCTGACCCTCCGCCCGCTGATGGTCCGTCAACAGGCTGCCGAGAGCCGCTTCCGCGACCACCAGGGCCGCCTGACCGCCCGGTTCGAGGACCTGGCGGGCGGCCTGCGGGTACTGAACGGCCTGGGCGGCAAGGACGTGTACGCGGCCCGCTACCGGGCCGACTCCCAGGCGCTGCGCGCCGAGGGCTACCGGGTCGGCGCGGCCGTCAGCTGGATCCAGGCACTCGGCGGCGGCCTCCCGGTGCTGCTGCTCGCCGCCGTCACCTGGCTCGGCGCCCGCCTCGCCGCCGAAGGCGACCTGACGCCCGGCCAGTTGACGGCGGTGTTCGCGTACGCCGCCGTGCTGGTCGCCCCGGTGTACTTCCTGATCGAGAACAGCCAGGACATCGGCCGCGCCCTGGTCTGCGCCCGCCGGGTCACCGACTTCCTCCGCCTGACCCCGGACCCGGACCGAGGAACCGACCGACTCCCGGCCTCCACCGCCGAGTTGACCGACCACGAGTCCGGCGTCCGGCTCGCCCCCGGTGAGCTGACGGTGCTCGCCGCGGCCCGCCCCGCCGACACCGCCGCCGTCGTCGAACGCCTCGCCCGGCTCGCCCCCGCCACCACCGTCACCTGGGGCGACACCCCGCTCGCCGACCTGCCGCTGGCCGACGTCCGGTCCCGGATCACCCTCGCCGAGAACGAGGCGACGCTGTTCGCCGGCACCCTGCGCGAAACCGTGCGCGGCCGCACCGACGCCCCCGACGAGACCCTGCTGTCCGCCCTGGAGATCGCCGCCGCCCTCGACGTGCTCGGCTCCCTGGGCGGCCGACTCGACGCCCCGATCGCCGCCGACGGCCGCAACCTGTCCGGCGGACAGCGCCAACGCCTGCGCCTCGCACGCGCGTTGACCGCCGAACCGGACGTCCTGCTGGCCGTCGAACCGACCTCCGCGGTGGACGCCCACACCGAGGCCGCGATGGCCGCCGGTCTGCGCGCCGCCCGCGCCGGCCGCACCACCGCCCTCACCAGCACCTCTCCGCTGCTGCTCGACCGGGCCGACACCGTCCACTACCTGGTGGACGGCAAGGTCGCCGCCGTCGGCACCCACCGCGAGCTGCTCCGCACCCAGCCCGGCTACCGCTCCCTGGTCACGCGCGGCCCCGAATCCGAGAACGCCGAGGTGGCCGAATGAACACCCTGCCGATCGCCACCGCCCGCCAGGTCCGGCAGGCCGCCGTCCGGCTGGTCCGCGAGGACGGCCGGGCCTTCGCCGCCGTCCTCCTCCTCAACGGCCTCGCCGCCCTGCTCGGCCTGGCCGGGCCCTGGCTGCTCGGCCGGATCATCGACCGGGTCACCCACGGCGCCACCACCGGCGACATCGACCGTCTCGGCCTGCTGCTGTTCGGCTGCGCGGTCGCCCAGATCCTGATGAACCGCCAGGCCCGGTACCTGGCCCACCGGTTCGGCGAGCGGGCCGCCGCCCGGGTCCGCGAACAGCTCCTCGGCCGGGTCCTCGCCCTGCCCGCCGCCACCGCCGAACGCGCCGGCACCGGCGACCTCACTTCCCGCGGCACCACCGACGCCACCGCCGTCGGCGAGACCCTCCGGGACGCCGCGCCGGAACTCTTCGTGGCCGCCGCCCAGGCCCTGTTCGTCCTCGGCGCGATCCTCACCGTCAGCCCCCTGCTGGGCAGTTGCGGCCTGCTCGGCGTCGTCGGCATCGCCCTCGGCGCCCGCTGGTACCTGCGCCGCGCCCGCGCCGCCTACCTCGCCGACCGGGCCGCCAACGCCACCCTCGCCGGCACCCTCTCCGCCACGGCGAACGGCGCCCGCACCATCGACGCCCTCGGCCTCCAACAGCAGCGCCTCGACGCCGGCCGCGACGCCATCGACACCGCCAACCGCGCCCGGCTGCGCACCCTCCACCTGCGGCTGCGCTTCTTCGCCGTCATCAACCTCTCGTACACCCTCCCCGTCGTCCTGGTCCTCCCGCTCGGCGCCCTGCTGGTCTCCCACCACACCGTCACCCTCGGCGCCGCCGTCTCCGCCGTCCTGTACCTGCGGCGCGTCGAGGAACCCCTCGACACCATCGTCGTGCTGCTCGAATCCGTGCAGAGCAGCACCGCCGCGTACGCCCGCGTCGAAGGCCTCGCCGCCGCCCCGGCGCCCGCACCGACCGCCGACCGCGAACCCGCCGACGACCGCATCCGGGTCACCGACGTCCGCTACGCCTACCCGGACGGGCCCGACGTGCTGCACGGACTCGACCTCGACCTGCGTCCCGGCGAACGCCTCGCCGTGGTCGGCCCGTCCGGCTCCGGCAAGACCACCCTCGGCCGCCTCCTCGCCGGCATCGACCGCCCCCGCACCGGCACCATCACCGTCGGCGGCGTCCCGCTCGCCGACCTCTCCCCCGAACGGCTGCGACGCCAGGTCGTCCTGGTCACCCAGGAGCACCACGTCTTCCTCGGCACCCTCCGCGACAACCTGCGCATAGCCGCCCCCGACGCCGACGACCCCACCCTCACCGCGGCGCTCGACGCCGTCGGCTGGCACCACGACCTCCCCGACGGCCTGGACACCGACCTCGGCCCCGCCCACCGCCTCGACGGCGCCCAGGCCCAGCAACTCGCCCTGGCCCGCGTCATCCTGGCCGACCCCCACACCCTGATCCTCGACGAGGCCACCGCCCTCCTCGACCCCACCGCCGCCCGCAACACCGAACGCGCCCTCGCCGCCACCCTCACCGGCCGCACCGTCATCGCCATCGCCCACCGCCTCCACACGGCCCACGACGCCGACCGCGTGGCCGTCCTCACCCAGGGCCGGCTCACGGACCTCGGCCCCCACGAGAAGCTCGTCACCACTGACGGCCCGTACGCCCGCCTCTGGCACTCCTGGCAGGGGTAGCACTTCGCGGGTGCGAAGTCAGGGGCTCGTGGAGGTACCCCCACGAGCCCCTGAACGCCCTTACCTGAGCACCCCGGCCTCCAAGCCCCCCAACTCCACCGGCACCGCCACCAACCCCAGCTCGGCGATCGACGCCAGTCGCGGATGCGCCGGAAGCACGCGCACCGTGTACCCGAACGGCCCCGTCCGCGAGAGCTCCAGGTGCCCCTCGTAGCGCAGCCGCCCGTCCAGGTCCGTCCCGCCGGCCGCCGCAGGCTTGAGCACCAGGGTCGTCGCCTCGGAGATCCGGTCGCTCTCGTCGACCCGCCCCGAGACCACCTGCACCTCGACGTCCTCCGGCCCGAGCCGCCCGAGCGCGACCTGCACCCGGAGGGCCAGCGTCGCGCCGAGCTCCTGCGCCTCGCCCACCCCGTCCGCCTCGACGTGCTCCACCCGCACCGCGGGCCACGCGTCCCGGACCGTCGCCTTCCAGCCCGCCAGCGCCTTCGCGCCGGCGTAGTCGGAGGCCCCGCCCGCCAGCCGCCGGCGCGCCTCCGCCGCCGGAACGTAGAGGCGCTCCACGTACTCGCGGACCATCCGCCCGGCGAGCACCTTCGGTCCCAGCGTCACCAGCGTGTGCCGGACCATCGAGATCCACCGGTGCGGCAGCCCGTCCGCCGCCCGGTCGTAGAAGCGTGCGGCGACCTGGTTCTCGATGAGGTCGTAGAGCGCCGCGGCCTCGATGTCGTCGCGCCGCTCGGCCTCCTTGCTCTCCGGGTCGAGCACGTCCTCGCCGGTGCCGCCGTCCGCGGTGGGGATGGCCCAGCCGTTCTGGCCGTCGTACCACTCGTCCCACCAGCCGTCGAGGATCGACAGGTTGAGGCAGCCGTTCAGCGCGGCCTTCATTCCGGAGGTGCCGCAGGCCTCCAGCGGCCGGAGCGGGTTGTTCAGCCAGACGTCGCAGCCGGGGTAGAGCGCCGTGGCCATCGCCATGTCGTAGTCGGGCAGGAAGACGATCCGGTGCCGCACGGCGGGGTCGTCGGCGAAGGCGACGAGGTGCTGGATGAGTCGCTTGCCGCCGTCGTCCGCGGGGTGGGCCTTGCCGGCGACGACGATCTGCACGGGCCGTTCGGGATGCAGCAGCAGGGCGCGCAGCCGGGCCGGGTCGCGGAGCATCAGGGTGAGCCGCTTGTAGGACGGGACGCGCCGGGCGAAGCCGATGGTGAGGACGTCGGCGTCGAGGACCGTGCCGGTCCAGCCGAGTTCGGCGTCGCCCGCGCCGCGCTGCTGCCAGGAGGCGCGGAGGCGTCGGCGGGCCTCGTCGACGAGTTGGGCGCGCAGGGTGCGGCGCAGTTCCCAGACCTCGGCGTTGCCGATGCGTTCGAGGCCGGTCCACTGGTTGGCGGTGCCGACCGCCATCGCCTGTTCGGCGCGTTCCTGGCCGATCTCGGTGGCGCCGAGGCGGACCACGGCGGGGTCGATCCAGGTGGGGGCGTGGACGCCGTTGGTGATCGAGGTGATGGGGACCTCGGGCGCGTCGAAGCCGGGCCACAGGCCGCGGAACATCTCCCGGCTGACGGCGCCGTGCAGCGTGGACACGCCGTTGGCGCGCTGGGCGAGCCGCAGGCCCATCGCGGCCATGTTGAAGAGCTTGGGGTCGCCGCCGCCCCAGCTCTCGGCGCCGAGCGCGAGCACCTGCTCGACGGGGACGCCGGGCAGCGCGGCGTCGCCGCCGAAGTGGCGGGCGATCAGCTCCCGGTCGAAGCGGTCGATGCCGGCGGGGACGGGCGTGTGGGTGGTGAAGACGGTGCCGGCCCGGACGGCTTCGAGGGCGTCGGCGAAGCCGAGGCCGGGGTGAGCGGCGGTGAGTTCGGAGATGCGTTCCAGGCCGAGGAAGCCGGCGTGGCCCTCGTTGGTGTGGAACACCTCGGGTTCGGGGTGTCCGGTGAGCCGGGCGTAGGTGCGGACGGCGCGGACGCCGCCGATGCCGAGCAGTATTTCCTGCAGCAGCCGGTGTTCGCTGCCGCCGCCGTAGAGGCGGTCGGTGACGTCGCGCTCGGCCGGGCTGTTGGCCTCGATGTCGGAGTCGAGCAGCAGCAGCGGGACCCGGCCGACCTGGGCGCGCCAGACCTGGGCGGCGAGGGTGCGGCCGCCGGGCAGGGCGAGGTCGATCCGGCAGGGGGCGCCGTCGGCCTCGCGGAGCAGGGTGACGGCGAGCGCGTCGGGGTCGAGCAGCGGGTAGCGCTCCTGCTGCCAGCCGTCGCGGCTGAGCGACTGGCGGAAGTAGCCGTGGCGGTAGAAGAGCCCGACGCCGATGATCGGGACGCCGAGGTCGGAGGCGGCCTTGAGGTGGTCGCCGGCCAGGATGCCGAGGCCGCCGGAGTACTGCGGGAGGGCGGCGGCGATGCCGTACTCGGGCGAGAAGTAGGCGATGCCGGCGGGCAGCCCGCCCTCGGGGTCGGCGGACTGGTACCAGCGCGGTCCGGTGAGGTAGTCGCGCAGGTCGTCGGCCAGGTCGCCGAGCCGCCGCAGGAAGCGCCGGTCGGTGGCGAGGGCGGCCAGTCGGGCCGCGGGGACTTCGCCGAGCAGTCGGACCGGGTCCTCCCCGACGGCGGCCCAGACGTCCGGGTCGACGGAGCGGAACAGCTCCCTGGTCTCCGGGTGCCAGGACCATCGGAGGTTCAGCGCGAGCTCGTGCAGTGGCTGCAGTTGTTCGGGCAGGACGGTGCGGACGGTGAACCTGCGGATTGCCTTCACGGCTTGAAGCGTAGACCCGCAGATACGTCTGATCGGTCGTCAACTTGCGGTCGCTGCACCCGTTCGGAGCAGCGTTGAGATCGTTCCGGGCGCGTGGTGGCAAATGACGGCGCACGGAGGGCGCAGGCTGGGAAAAGACGCGCCGTCGGGTGTGAACTTCTGGGAACGGAGGTGTTGCGGGTGCCTGTTTCGGCCCGGTCCACCGGCTGAAACCGCGCGCCTACCGCGTCGTAGCCCTTGCCGGTGGTGCGAGGATGCAACAAGGTCGTGGGTGCCGCCGGTGCACGATCGGACGATCGTTCCCCCGCTGCCTCCGGCCGGTGCAGGTCCGGTTTTGACGTGCCCTCACACCCCTTAGCCCATTCGGCCCCTGTCGCCGTGCCTTCGCGTGTCCTTGTGCTCCGACCGGTCGTTCCCCGGTGGGTTGGGTCATGCGAGGGCGTGCACCGAGCGGCACGCGCCGGGGTATGTGCGCTCTTCGCCGCAGCGGGCTCGCTGCGGCGGTCGGCGGGCGGGGTGTGCCGGGTCCGTCGACACGGGGCCGGTTCGGGCCGCACGTCCTTCCTCACCCAGCAGTCCTCCCGGTACTCTCCCGGCGTCGCCCGCCGGGCAGAGCTGCCGCCGATCTCGGGCAGGAGCTTGGCATGCACGGCGACACGCGGGACCAGTCCACGGTACCGACGGACCACACCCCTGACGGACCGTCGGCCGGGGAGCCCCCGGTGCCGGCCCCGCGCACCGCGGCGGCCCGCAGGCGGGCGGCCGCACCGGCCGCGAAGCGTGCGGCCGCCCCGCGCAAGGCCGCGTCGAAACGGACCACCACCGTCAGGTCCGCCACGGCCCCGCCGACCGGCGCGCCTTCGGCCACCGCACCCACTGCGCCCACCACCGGCACCGCCTCCTCCCCCCGCAAGTCCCCGGCCGCCCGGCCGGCCCGCACCGCCCGCACGACGACAGAGAGCGACACCGTGATCGGCCGCATCCCCGTGCTTGACGTGACCCCGCTCGTCGACGCCGGCCGGCGTCCGGCCAAGGCCGTGGAGGGCGAACGCTTCCTGGTCTCCGCGACGGTGTTCCGCGAGGGCCACGACGCGGTGGGGGCCAATGTGGTGCTGCGCGATCCGCGCGGCCGCTCCGGCCCGTGGACGCCGATGCGCGAGCTGTCCGAGGGCAGCGACCGCTGGGGCGCGTACGTGACGCCGACCGCGACGGGCCGCTGGTCGTACCTGGTGGAGGCGTGGAGCGACCCGGTGGCGACCTGGCGCAAGCACGCCGCGGTGAAGCTGCCGGCCGGGATCGACACCGCGCTGGTGCTGGAGGAGGGCGCCCAGCTGCTGGAACGCGCGGCGGCCGGGGTGCCGAAGAAGGAGGGCCGGGCCCAGGTGCTGGCGGCGGTGGACGCGCTGCGCGACGCCGGCCTGCCGCCGCTGAGCCGCTACGCGGCGGCGCTGGTGCCGGAGGTGACGGCGCTGCTGGACCGCTTCCCGCTGCGCGAGCTGCTCTCGGCCACCCGTCCGCAGCCGCTCCAGGTGGACCGCAAGCGGGCGCTGTTCGGCGCCTGGTACGAGTTCTTCCCGCGCTCGGAGGGCGCGGTGGTGGACCCGAGCGGCGTGCAGCCGCCGGTCTCCGGCACCTTCCGGACGGCCGCCGAACGCCTGCCCGCGGTCGCCGCGATGGGCTTCGACGTGGTCTACCTGCCGCCGATCCACCCGATCGGCCGCGCCTACCGCAAGGGTCCGGACAACTCCCTGACGGCCGGCCCGCACGACGTCGGCTCGCCGTGGGCGATCGGCTCCCCGGAGGGCGGCCACGACGCCGTCCACCCGGACCTCGGCACCATCGAGGACTTCGACCACTTCGTCGCGGAGGCCGGCGCGCTCGGCCTCGAAGTGGCCCTGGACTTCGCGCTGCAGTGCTCCCCGGACCACCCCTGGGTGCACAAGCACCCGGAGTGGTTCAGCCACCGCGCGGACGGCACCATCGCGTACGCCGAGAACCCGCCGAAGAAGTACCAGGACATCTACCCGGTCAACTTCGACCAGGACTTCGACGGGATCGTCCGCGAAACGGTGCGGATCCTGCGCTACTGGATGGGCCACGGGGTGCGGATCTTCCGCGTCGACAACCCGCACACCAAGCCGGTGAACTTCTGGGAGAAGGTGCTCGCGGACATCGCCCGCACCGACCCCGACGTGCTGTTCCTGGCCGAGGCGTTCACCCGCCCGGCGATGATGAACGCCCTGGGCAAGGTCGGCTTCCACCAGTCCTACACGTACTTCACCTGGCGCAACGACAAGGCCGAGCTGACGGAGTACCTGACCGGGCTGACCGGCGAGTCCGCCGCCTGGATGCGGCCGAACTTCTTCGCCAACACCCCGGACATCCTGCCCGAGTACCTGCAGACCGGCGGCCCGGCGGCGTTCGCGGTGCGCGCCGTGCTGGCGGCGACGCTGTCGCCGACCTTCGGGGTGTACGCGGGCTTCGAGCTGTTCGAGAACGAGCCCGCGAAGCCCGGCTCGGAGGAGTACCTGCACTCGGAGAAGTACGAGCTGCGGCCCCGCGACTGGACCCGCCCGGACTCCCTCGCGCCGCTGCTCACCGCCCTGAACCGGCTGCGCCGCCGGCACCCCGCGCTCCAGCAGCTGCGGGACCTGCGCTTCCACCCCGTCGACAACGAGTGGATCCTCGCGTTCTCGAAGAGCGCCGTCACCGAGGACGGCCTGGAGGACCGGGTGATCTGCGTGGTCAACCTGGACCCGCACCACGTCCAGGAGGCCACCGTCACGCTCGACGTGCCGGGGCCGCTGACGGTGCACGACGAGCTGACCGGCGCGACGTACGCCTGGGGCCGTCACAACTACGTCCGGCTCGATCCCTCTACCGGGCCGGCCCACCTCCTCACGGTTCGGAGGAACCCGCAGTGACAGTCAACGAGCCCGTCCCCGACACCTTCGCCGACACCCCCGCCCGGGACCGCGACCCCGAGTGGTTCAAACGCGCGGTCTTCTACGAGGTCCTGGTGCGGTCGTTCCAGGACAGCAACGGCGACGGCGTCGGAGACCTCAAGGGGCTCACCTCGCGGCTCGACTACCTCCAGTGGCTGGGTGTGGACTGCCTCTGGCTCCCCCCGTTCATGAACTCCCCGCTGCGGGACGGCGGTTACGACGTCTCGGACTACCAGTCGGTGCTTCCGGAGTTCGGCAATCTGGCCGACTTCGTGGAGTTCGTCGACGCGGCGCACGCCCGCGGCATGCGGGTGATCATCGACTTCGTGGTGAACCACACCAGCGACCAGCACGCGTGGTTCCAGGCCTCCCGCAGCGACCCGGAGGGCCCGTACGGCGACTTCTACATGTGGGCCGACGACGACAAGCAGTACCCGGACGCCCGCATCATCTTCGTCGACACCGAGAGCTCCAACTGGACGTACGACCCGGTCCGCAAGCAGTACTACTGGCACCGTTTCTTCAGCCACCAGCCGGATCTGAACTACGACAATCCGCGGGTGCAGGAGGAGGTGATGGCGGCGCTGCGGTTCTGGCTGGACCTCGGCATCGACGGCTTCCGGCTGGACGCGGTGCCGTACCTGTACGCCCGCGAGGGCACCAACTGCGAGAACCTGCCGGAGACCCACGACTTCCTGCGCCGGGTCCGCAAGGAGATCGACGCCGACTACCCGGACACCGTGCTGCTGGCGGAGGCCAACCAGTGGCCGGAGGACGTCGTCGACTACTTCGGCGACTTCGGCTCCGGCGGCGACGAGTGCCACATGGCGTTCCACTTCCCGGTGATGCCGCGGATCTTCATGGCGGTCCGCCGGGAGTCCCGCTACCCGGTCTCCGAGATCCTGGCGAAGACCCCGGAGATCCCGTCCGGCTGCCAGTGGGGCATCTTCCTGCGCAACCACGACGAGCTGACCCTGGAGATGGTCACCGACGAGGAGCGCGACTACATGTACGCGGAGTACGCGAAGGACCCGCGGATGCGGGCCAACGTGGGCATCCGCCGCCGGCTCTCCCCGCTGCTGGAGAACGACCGCAACCAGGTCGAACTGTTCACCGCCCTGCTGCTCTCGCTGCCGGGAAGCCCGGTGCTGTACTACGGCGACGAGATCGGCATGGGCGACAACATCTGGCTCGGCGACCGCGACGGCGTCCGCACCCCGATGCAGTGGACGCCGGACCGCAATGCGGGTTTCTCCTCGGCCGACCCGGGCAGGCTCAGTCTGCCGCCCATCATGGACCCGGTGTACGGCTATCAGGTGACCAACGTCGAGGCGCAGCAGAGCAGTTCGAGTTCGCTGCTGCACTGGACGCGTCGCATGATCGAGATCCGCAAGCTCAATCCCGCGTTCGGCCTCGGCAGCTACACCGAGCTGCCCTCCAGCAACCCCGCGGTGCTGGCCTTCGTGCGCGAGTACGAGGGCGACCTGGTCATGTGCGTGAACAACTTCTCGCGGTTCGCGCAGCCGACCGAACTGGACCTGCGGCAGTACGGAGGGCGGTACCCCGTCGAGCTGATCGGCGGCGTGCGTTTCCCCACCATCGGCGAGTGGCCGTACCTGTTGACGCTGGCCGGCCATGGCTTCTACTGGTTCCAGCTGCGCCAGTCCCCGGCGAAGGCGTCCGGGGCCAAGTAGCGGCAGGGGCCGCACGCCCGTGCACCGAAGATCCCGCAGGCCCCGATCGGGACACCCCTTCCGCGGGCGCGCGAATCGTTCCGCGCGCCCCCGGAGGTCTTCGCACCACCGCGTACGGAGAACAGCCCAACGGCCATCCACACGAAGGCGTGACACCGAGCCCGCGGCTCGCGTGCCGTCGCCGCCGCGCCGTCGAAATCCGGAAGAGTGAAGGGCCCGGCCACGACCCGTCGGGCAGTCGCCCGCTTCCGGGGAAAGGGAGTCATGTCCGAAACCTCCCGTTCTCAAGCCCACCTGCACCGTGATCCGTCCACCGCCCCCGGGCCGGTCGGGACGCGGGCGCCGGGGGCCCGGAGAACCGCCGCGGGAGTCAGCGAGCTGGTCCAGGCGGCCCTGCCGCTGATCGCCGAATGGCTTCCCACCCAGCGCTGGTACGCCGGCAAGGGCCGGCCGATCGCCGCGCTCGTGCCGGTGATCGGCACCCCCCTCCAGGTGGGCGATCCGGCACTGCTGCACCTGCTGCTGCGGGTGGAGCACGGCGGGGCGGCCGCCGGCCCCGGAGACGTGTACCAGCTGCTGCTGGGCATCCGCTCGGAGCGGCCCGCGGCGGTCGGGCAGCGGGCGGTGCTGGGCCGACTGGCGGGCGGCACCTACGACGGCGCGGTGCTGTACGACGCGGTGCACGACCCGGAGCTGACGGGCCGCCTGCTGGAGCACCTGGCCACCGGCGACCGGTTCGGTTCGCTCTGTTTCCGCCGCACCCCGGGCCCGGGCCTGCCGGGCAACATCCCGGGCCGGGCGTCCACCGCGGAGCAGTCCAACTCCTCGGTGATCTACGACACCGCGTTCATCCTGAAGCTGTTCCGCCGGATCAGTCCCGGGACCAACCCCGACCTGGAACTGTCGCTGGCGCTGTCCCGGGCCGGCTCGACCCGCATCCCCCGGGTCGCCGCCTGGTTCGAATGCCGGTTGGAGCGCTCCGAGCCCGCCACCCTGGGCCTGTTGCAGCGCTACCTGCCGGACGCCGAGGACGGCTGGGAGCTGGCGCTCGACCAGGTCGCCCGGCTGAAGGGCGACCCGTCGCCGGGCAACTTCGCGATCGAGGCGCACCGGCTGGGCCGGGCCACCGCCGAGGTGCACCGGGTGCTGGCCCGTTCGATGCCCACCACCCGGCTCGACGCGCCGCGGATCGCCGAACTGGCCGGCGCGATGGCCGACCGGCTGGACGCCGCGGTCACCGCGGTGCCCGGCCTGCTGCGCTACCGCTCCGCGCTGCGCTCGGCGTTCCAGCAGCTGACCTCCGCCCACCTGGACGGGCTGCCGGTCCAGCGCATCCACGGCGACCTGCACCTGGGCCAGGCGATGCGCACCCCGCAGGGCTGGGTGCTGCTGGACTTCGAGGGCGAGCCGGCCAAGCCACTGGCCGAGCGCCGCCTGCCGCAGCCCGCGCTGCGGGACGTCGCCGCGATGCTCCGCTCCTTCGACTACGCGGCCGCGCACCTGCTGGCCGGCGCCCCCGCCCCGGACCCGCAGCTGGCCCACCTGGCCTCGGCCTGGGCGGCCCGCAACCGGGCCGCGTACTGCGCCGGGTATACGGCGGGCGGCGGCGCCGACCCGTCGGCGTCCCCGGAGCTGATGCGTGCCCTGGAGATCGACAAGGCCGTGTACGAGGTGGTGTACGAGGCGCGGCACCGGCCGAGCTGGCTGCCGATCCCGCTGGCCGCGATCAACCGCCTGGCCCACTCCGTCTGACCGTCCGTTCGCCCGCCCGGCCTCCTGGGCCGGGCGGCCCGCTCTCCCGGCAGTAACCCCGACCCGTTCGCAGGAATCCAGGAGGCCTCCGCCGTGACCCCGCTCGGTCCGCTCGACCCGTCCGACCGCCAACCGGCCGTCCCGGCCACCTTCCGGAACGGCGAGCGCGTCAGAGGGGCCGGCTGGCAGCCCCCGGCGAAGCCCGCGCGGCCGTCCGGGGCGGCGGCGAAGAGCCCGGCGCCGCAGAGCCCGACGGCGAAGAGCCCGGCGGGGAGGAAGCCGGCCGTCGAGCGTCCGGCGAAGTCCCGCCCGGCACCCGCCCGGCCGGTCCCGGGCGGGGCGCTGCGCCTGCCGGAGGCGCCGCTGCCGCCCGGCGAGGTGGACCGCCTGGTCTCCGGCGCGCACCACGACCCGCACGCCCTGCTGGGCGCGCACGCGCTGCCGACGGGCACCGCGATCCGGGTGCTGCGCCCGTTCGCCGAGCGGGTGGTGGTGGAGACGGCGCTCGGCCCGGCCGAGTTGACGCACCAGCAGGCCGGCCTGTTCACCGGCCTGCTGACCGGCCAACGGTTCCCGGACTACACGTTGACGGTGACGTACCCGGGCGGGCAGCCGCTGGAGCAGGAGGACGGCTACCGGTTCGCCCCGACGCTCGGCGAGTTGGACCTGCATCTGATCTCGGAGGGCCGGCACGAGCAGTTGTGGACGGTGCTCGGCTCGCACGTGCGCACGGTGGACGGGGTGGCGGGCACCTCGTTCGCGGTGTGGGCGCCGAACGCCGTCGGGGTGCGGCTGATCGGCTCGTTCAACCACTGGGACGGCACCGGTCATCCGATGCGCTCGCTGGGCTCGTCCGGCGTGTGGGAGCTGTTCGTGCCGGGCCTCGGCGAGGGCGAGCGGTACAAGTACCAGATCCTGACCCGCGGCGGCGCGATCGCGGAGAAGGCCGACCCGCTGGCCCGCGCCGCCCAGTGCCCGCCGGACACCGCCTCCGTCGTCCACACCTCGACCTACGCGTGGGGGGACGCCGGGTGGATGGACGCGCGCGCCCGGACGGTGCACCACCGCTCGCCGATGTCGGTGTACGAGCTGCACCTCGCCTCCTGGCGGCCGGACCTCACCAGCTACCGGCAGATCGCCGAGGTGCTGCCCGGCTACCTGACCGAACTCGGCTTCACCCACGTCGAGTTCATGCCGGTGATGGAGCACCCGTTCGGCGGCTCCTGGGGCTACCAGGTGTCCGGCTTCTACGCCCCGACGGCCCGGCTCGGCACCCCCGACGACTTCCGGCACCTGGTCGACACGCTGCACCGGCACAACATCGGCGTGCTGGTCGACTGGGTGCCCGCGCACTTCCCGAAGGACGACTTCGCGCTGGCCCGCTTCGACGGCGAGCCGCTGTACGAACCGGCCGACCCGCAGCGCGCCGAGCACCCGGACTGGGGCACGCTGGAGTTCGACTACGGCCGCACCGAGGTCCGCAACTTCCTGGTCGCCAACGCGGTGTACTGGTGCGAGGAGTTCCACGTCGACGGCCTGCGGGTCGACGCCGTCGCCTCGATGCTCTACCTCGACTACTCCCGCGAGGGCGGCGACTGGTCGCCCAATCAGTTCGGCGGCCGGGAGAACCTGGACGCGGCGTCCTTCCTGCAGGAGATGAACGCGACCGTGTACCGGCGCTGCCCGGGCGTGCTGACGGTCGCCGAGGAGTCCACCGCCTGGAACGGCGTCACCCGGCCCACCGACGCCGGCGGCCTGGGCTTCGGCCTGAAGTGGAACATGGGCTGGATGCACGACTCGCTGGTCTACATGTCCAAGGAACCGGTGCACCGCAAGTACCACCACCACGAGATGACCTTCTCGATGGTGTACGCGTACTCGGAGAACTACATCCTGCCGATCTCCCACGACGAGGTGGTGCACGGCAAGCAGGCGCTGGTCTCCAAGATGCCCGGCGACTGGTGGCAGCAGCGCGCCAACCACCGCGCCTACCTCGGCTTCATGTGGGCCCACCCCGGCAAGCAACTCCTGTTCATGGGGCAGGAGTTCGCGCAGGGAGCGGAGTGGGAGCACGAGAGCGGCCCGCAGTGGTGGGTGCTCGACGAGGGGTGGGAGGCGCACGCCGACCACCGCGGGGTGCAGCGCCTGGTCGGCGACCTCAACCGGGTCTACCGCGGCACTCCCGCGCTGTGGGAGCAGGACACCGTCCCGGCCGGTTTCCGCTGGCTGGACGGCGGCGCGGCCGACGACAACGTGTTCTCCTTCGTCCGGTTCGCCGCCGACGGCTCCCCGCTGGTCGCGGTCTGCAACTTCTCCCCCGTGGTCCGGCACGGCTTCCGGGTCGGCCTGCCCCGACTGGAGGGCCACGACCAGCTGTGGGAGGAGGCGCTGAACACCGACGCCGAGCGGTACGGCGGCGGCGGGATCGCCAACTCCCGTCCGGTGAAGGCCGAGGGCACGCAGTGGAACGGCCAGCCGCGCTCGGCGGAACTGGTGCTGCCGCCGCTGGCCACCGTCTGGCTGCGCCCGGTTCGCCCGAACGGCTGACGGTCCGTTCAGGACCTCCGGCACCCCGGAGCAGCCCGAACGGCAGTGCCGCACTCCGGTCCGAATGTCGTACGAAGGTATGGTCGAGGCGACTGGCCCGAGACAGACGGACGGAGAGTTCCACCGTGGCGAGCAGCGTGTACGTGACCGGGATCGACCGGGGGGACGGCCGACAGGTCGTGGAACTCGGGGTCATGGAACTGCTGACCCGCCAGGTGGACCGGGTCGGGGTGTTCCGCCCGCTGGTGCACAGCGCGGACGGCGGCGGGCAGGCCGCCGACCACGTGGTCGAGCTGCTGCGCACCAGGTACCGGCTGGACCTGCCGACCACCGAGCTGTACGGCCTCAGCTACGACGAGGCGGCGGCCCTGCAGGCCGCCCGCGGCCAGGACGAGCTGGTCTCCGTCCTGGTCGACCGCTTCCACCAGCTGGAGCGGCGCTGCCAGGCGGTCCTGGTGCTGGGCACCGACTTCTCGGGCACGAACATCCCGGACGAGCTGGCCTTCAACGCCCGGCTGGCGAACGAGTTCGGGGCGGCCGTGCTCGGGGTGGTCGGTGGCCAGCACGACGACCCGCAGACGGTGATCGCCGAGGTCCGCAACGCCCACCGGGCCTACCGCGACCTCGGCTGCTCGATCCTGGCGATGGTCGCCAACCGGGTGGCGCCGGGCGCCAAGCAGCAGGTGCAGCGGGCGCTGACCGAGAAGCTCCCCGTCCCCGTGTACGTGATCCCGGAGGAGCCGGCGCTGGCCGCGCCGACCGTGGCGCAGCTGGTCGAGGCGACCGGCGCCAAGGTGCTGCTGGGCGACGCGGCGGGCCTGTCCCGGGACGTGCGGGGCTTCGTCTTCGGCGGCGCGATGCTGCCGACCTTCCTGAACGCGCTGACCGAGGGCGCGATGGTGGTGACCCCCGGCGACCGGGCGGACCTGCTGATCGGCTCGCTGGCGGCGCACGCGGCGGGCTCCCCGCCGATCGCCGGCGTCCTGCTGACGCTCGGTCAGCACCCCGGCCCGGACGTGATGGCGTTGGCCTCCCGGCTGGCCCCGGGCACCCCGGTGGCGGAGGTGACGGAGGGCTCCTGGCTGACCGCCGCGCAGCTCACCCACCTGGAGGGCCGGATCGGCCCGGGCAACCCGCGGAAGGCGGAGATCGCCCTCGGCCTGTTCGAACTGCACGTCGACACCGCCGAGTTGACCAGCCGGATCGAGCTGACCCGCACCGAGCGGGTGACCCCGATGATGTTCGAGCACGCGCTGCTGGAGCGGGCCCGCGCCGAGCGCCGCCACATCGTCCTCCCGGAGGGCGCGGAGGACCGGGTGCTGCGCGCCGCCGAGGTGCTGCTGCGCCGCAACATCTGCGACCTGACCCTGCTGGGCGAGCCGGAGGCGGTGCACCGCCGGGCCGCCGCCCTCGGCATCGAGTTCCCGCAGGCCGGCGACACCGGCTCCCGGCTGCGGGTCGTCGACCCGGCGGCCAGCCCGCTGCGCCAGCGCTTCGCCGAGCTGTACGCCAAGGCCCGGGCGCACAAGGGCATGACGGTGGAGCGGGCGCTCGACGTGGTCACCGACGTCTCGTACTTCGGCACCCTGATGGTGCAGGAGGGCATCGCGGACGGCATGGTGTCGGGCGCGGTGCACTCGACGGCGGCGACCATCCGTCCGGCGTTCGAGGTGATCAAGACCTCGCCGGGCGCGTCGATCGTCTCCTCGGTGTTCTTCATGTGCCTGGCCGACAAGGTGCTGGTGTACGGCGACTGCGCGGTCAACCCTGACCCGGACGCCCAGCAGCTCGCCGACATCGCGATCCAGTCCGCGGAGACCGCCGCCCAGTTCGGGGTGGAGCCGCGGGTGGCGATGCTGTCGTACTCGACCGGCACCTCGGGCTCGGGCGCGGACGTGGACAAGGTCCGCAAGGCGACCGAGCTGGTCCGCGAGCTGCGCCCGGACCTGCTGGTGGAGGGGCCGATCCAGTACGACGCGGCGGTCGACGCGCACGTCGCGGCGACCAAGCTGCCGGGCTCGCCGGTGGCGGGCCGGGCCACCGTGCTGATCTTCCCGGACCTGAACACCGGCAACAACACCTACAAGGCGGTGCAGCGCTCGGCCGGCGCGATCGCGGTGGGCCCGGTGCTGCAGGGCCTGAACAAGCCGGTGAACGACCTGTCCCGGGGCGCCCTGATCGAGGACATCGTCAACACCGTGGCGATCACCGCGATCCAGTCCCAGACCCAGCCCGCCGAGGGAGACGCGCAGTGACCACCACCGGTACCCGCGTCCTGGTGCTGAACGCCGGGTCGTCCTCGGTGAAGTACCAGCTGATCGACATGCTGGACGGCTCCCGGCTGGCGTCCGGCCTGGTGGAGCGGATCGGCGAGGTCAGCGGCCGACTGCTGCACCTGCCGCTGACCGGGGAGCCGCGCGAGTCGGTGCGCCGCTTCGCCGACCACGACGGGGCGCTGCGGGCCGTCGCCGACGAGCTGGCCGCGGACCTGATGGGCCTGGACTCGCCGGAGCTGGCGGCGATCGGCCACCGGGTGGTGCACGGCGGGATGCGCTTCACCCGGCCGACGCTGATCAACGACGCGGTGGTGGCGGAGATCCGCCGGCTGATCCCGGTGGCGCCGCTGCACAACCCGGCGAACATCACCGGCATCGAGGTGGCCCGCTCGATGCGCCCGGACCTGCCGCAGGTCGCGGTCTTCGACACCGCCTTCCACGCCACCCTGCCGGAGTACGCGGCCCGGTACGCGATCGACCGGAAGACCGCCGACGAGCACCGGGTGCGCCGCTACGGCTTCCACGGCACCTCCCACCAGTACGTCTCCCGGGCCACCGCCCGGCTGCTGGGCCGCGACCCGGCCGAGCTGAACGTGATCGTGCTGCACCTGGGCAACGGCGCGTCCGCCTCGGCGGTGGCCGGCGGGGTCTGCGTGGAGACCTCGATGGGCCTGACCCCGCTGGAGGGCCTGGTGATGGGCACCCGTTCCGGTGACGTGGACCCGGGCCTGGTGTTCCACCTGCACCGGGTGGGCGGTCTGAGCATCGACCAGATCGACGACCTGCTGAACCGCCGCAGCGGCCTGCTCGGCCTGTGCGGCGACAACGACATGCGCGAGGTGGTGCGGCGCGCGCAGGGCAGCGACGAGGATGCCAAGCTGGCCTTCGACTCGTACGTGCACCGGATCCGCCGGTACCTGGGCGGCTACTACGCGGTGCTCGGCCGGGTGGACGCGGTGGCGTTCACCGCGGGTGTCGGGGAGAACTCCGCGGAGGTCCGGGCGGCGGTCTGTGCCAATCTTGAGGAACTCGGCATTTCGGTGGAGCCGGAGCTGAACGCGATGCGTTCACGACAGGCCCGGGTGATCTCGCCGACCTACGGCCGGGTGACCGTCGCCGTCGTGCCCACCGACGAGGAACTGGAGATCGCCCAGCAGACGTTCGCGCTGGTCCATGAGGTGTAGGACCGGCGCGGGATGACTACCCGTCAGTATCCCACCCCTCGGAATGTTCGTTGGCGATATCTGACGATTCGAGCCGAATGTACCGATAACACGAACGGATAGACTGACGGATATGCGCCGAGCGAAAATTGTCTGCACCCTGGGTCCCGCCACGGACTCCTACGAACAGCTGAAGGCCATCGTCGAAGCGGGCATGAACGTCGCCCGACTGAACATGAGCCACGGCTCCCACGCCGAGCACGAGGACCGGTACCGCCGCGTCCGTCAGGTGTCGGAGGACACCGGCCGCACCATCGGCGTGCTGGCCGACCTGCAGGGCCCCAAGATCCGTCTGGCGACTTTCGCCAACGGCCCGGTGACCGTTGACAACGGCGACACGTTCACCATCACCACCGAGGACGTCCCCGGTGACCAGTACATCTGCGGCACCACCTACAAGGGCCTGCCCGGCGACGTGAAGCCCGGCGACCCGATCCTGATCAACGACGGCGTCATCGCCCTGGAGGTCGTCAGCGTCGACGGCCCGCGGGTGCGCACCGTGGTGGTCGAGGGCGGTGTGCTCTCCAACAACAAGGGCATCAACCTGCCCGGCGCGGCGGTCAACGTGCCCGCGCTGTCCGAGAAGGACAAGGACGACCTGCGCTTCGCCCTCCGGCTGGGCGTCGACATGGTCGCGCTGTCCTTCGTCCGCAACGCCGCGGACATCGACGACGTCCACAAGGTCATGGACGAGGTCGGCATTCGTGTGCCGGTCATCGCCAAGATCGAGAAGCCGCAGGCCGTCGAGGCGATGGAGGAGATCGTCCTCGCCTTCGACGCGATCATGGTGGCCCGCGGCGACCTGGCGGTCGAGTACCCGCTGGAGAAGGTGCCGCTGGTGCAGAAGCGCCTGGTCACCCTGGCCCGCCGGAACGCCAAGCCGGTGATCGTCGCGACCCAGATGATGGAGTCGATGATCCACGCCTCGCGTCCGACCCGCGCCGAGGTCTCCGACGTCGCCAACGCGATCCTGGACGGCGCGGACGCGGTGATGCTGTCCGCCGAGTCCAGCGTCGGCAAGTACCCGGTCGAGACCGTCAAGACCATGAGCAGGATCGCCGAGAAGGCCGAGGAGGAGCTGCTCTCACAGGGCCTCCAGCCGCTCAACCCGGGCCGCAAGCCGCGCACCCAGGGCGGCTCGGTCGCCCGCGCCGCGACCGAGCTGGGCGACTTCCTCGACGGCAAGGCGCTGATCGCCTTCACCAAGTCCGGTGACACCGCCCGCCGGCTGTCCCGCTACCGCTCGCCGATCCCGGTGATCGCCTTCACCCCGGACGTCGCCACCCGCAACCAGCTCTCGCTGAGCTGGGGCGTCGAGGCGTACGTCACCGAGCAGGTGGCCACCACGGACGCGATGGTCGAGCAGGTCGACCGCGAGCTGCTGAAGATGGGCCGCCTCTCCGAGGGCGACACCGTGATCGTCACCGCCGGTGTGCCGGTCGGCATCCCCGGCACCACCAACATGGTCCAGGTCCACCACCTGGGCACCCGCGGCGGCCACTGAGCCCTCGCCAAAACCCGCAGGGGCGGGACCCGGGAGACCGGGTCCCGCCCCTGCGGGCGTCCGCGCGACAGCTGCGACGACGACTCAACCGTCGTACGGCTCCTTGTCGTTGAAGAGCCGCATGCCGGGAATGTTCAGGTCGCCGCCGAACTGGCCGGCCTGCACCGCCTTGGCGCCGGTGAGGGTCAGGTCCAGCGGGATCGGCACCGCGCCCAGCAGGTCCCACAGCCACTTCGGCAGAGTGTCGGGGGTGAGCGTGATCTCGCCCAGGTCGATCGGTATCGGCAGGCCGTAGATCGCCGCCAGGTGCCCGGACAGGCTCTCCACGTACATGGTGATCGGGCCGTTGCGCATGGTGGAGGTCGATCCCTGGCGGCTCTTCACGTGGAAGGTCAGGCCCGGGATCTGGATGGTCGACATGTCCAGGTTCTCGATGTCGACGCTGTCGGTGGTGAACTTCAGCACCCGCTTGGTGCCGCTCTCGGTGGTGACGTCGTAGACGCCGTTGAACACCGAGCCGTGCAGCGCCAGCCGGGTCGAGTGCAGCACCCAGTTCTGGTCCGGCACCACGTGGCCCTTGGGCGCGGCCTTCGCCGCCAGGCCCTTGGTGCTCACCAGGCAGTTCGGGTCGTCGGACGCCGAGGCGGACGGCGCCGGGGCCTTGGTGGTCGGCGACTTCGTGGTCGGCGCCTTGGTCGTCGGCGCCTCCGTCCCGTCGGCGGCCGGGGCCTCCGGCGTGGCGGACGCCCCGGTGGTCGGCCGTCCGGTCGCCGAGGGGCTCGGGGAGTCGGACGGCTTCGAGCTCGCGGACGGGCTCGGGGTGCCGGCGGGCGCCGGGGTCCCGGCGTTCGGCGTCGCCGACGGGCTCGAACCCGGGTGGGTCAGATTGTCCCACCAGTCGTCGATGATCCCGGCCTGCTGCACCCCGCCGCCCGCGGGGGCGTCGTTCGGCGTCACGTAGGCGGCGGACTGCACGCCCGTCGAACCGGTGAACACCGCCGGCACCGCGGCGGCACTGCCCGCCGGCGCCTGCCCGGACTGCCCGGACTGCCCGGCCGCGGCCTGGCCCGCCGAGGAGTCCGGCTGCACCTTGATCTCGCTCTTCGGGACGGGCGTCTCCTTGAGCACGGTGTCCGGGCTGCTCGCGCAGCTGCCGGACAGCGGGTCGGCCGCGGCCGCCATGGTCGGCGTGTAGGCGGCGCCCATCAGCAGCGCGGTCGGCACGGCGGCGATCGCCAGCGCCCGCCCGCGCAGCCGGGACCGCACGCCCTCACGCGGCACCGCGTGCCGCGGTCCGGGAACGGCGGGCTTCTCCGAGTCGGTCACCGCAGCTCCCCCTCCGGACCCGGTGTCGGTGCGGCGCCGTACTCCAGCGGCTGCTGGACGGCGGCCTGCGCGGGCGGCTGAGCGGAGACGGCCTGCGCGGGCAGCTGTGCGGCCGGCGCGGCGCCCGTGGCGGCGGCCGTCCCGTCGATCTCCGGCCCGTCGACCGGGGCCGGCAGCGGCGCCCAGGAGACCAGCAGGCCGCCGGCGATCAGACCGGGGACCAGGCCGAAGCCGAAGCCGCCGAGGTTGGAGACCGGGACGGAGATCAGCGCCAGGATGGTGGTCGCCACCCCGCAGAAGATCCGCACCATCGGCTGGAACCAGACGGTGATGCCGAGCACCATCATCAGGATGCCGATCAGCAGCGAGCCGGCCCCGGCGGTGGTCGCCATCGCCACGGTCAGGCCGCCCAGGCTGAGGTGGGCGTACGGGAAGTACAGGATCGGGATGCCGGCGATCACGGCCAGCAGGCCGCCCCAGAACGGCCGGGTCCGCCGCCAGGCGCGGAACCCCTGGCGACCTCGGCCGGCCAGACCGGCCGGGCCCTCGGGCCAGGCTTCGACGGTTGCGCTGGACATGGTGCGACTCCTCGATGGTGGGTCCGAGGGGAAAGACGGATGGCCCCGGGTACGCCGGGGTGCGGCCCGGGGGAACGGCGTACTGCCGCTCCCCCGGACCGGTGGTCCACGATCGGGCCCGACTGACGGGCCGTCAATTATGGACTAGTAGCACTCGTTGGCGCCCTGGGTGATGTTCAGCTTCAGGCCCGGGAGGGTGAAGGTGCCCGCCGAGGTGGCCCAGGCGGTCTGCTGCACGTGGGCCAGGTCCGCGGACTTGGCGGACTGCGCGAAGCCCTGCGCGCCGGACGGCAGCGAGCCGCCGTCGCTCTTCAGCTTGTCGATGGCCGAGCCGTGCAGGGTGCTGGCGTCCTGGCCGATGTTGATGCTGTGGAACTCGGCGTCGGCGTTCAGCTGGTTCATGTCGATCAGCAGCTGCTGGGCGTCGACCGGGTTGTTCTTGTCCTGGCCGGCCTTGAGGACCAGGGTCCACTTGCCGAGCGGGCCGAGGTCGGTGACGACCGACTGGCACAGGTTCTGCAGGGTCGCGTGGTCGAACGCCGAGATGGCGACCGGGTGCGGGGTCTTGTTGGCCTCCATGTCGACGCCGCCGAACTGCGAGAAGTTCTCGCCGTGCAGCTGGTCGACGGTGACCTTGAACTGCTGGCCGGAGACCGAGAACGAGGCCGCCAGCGCGGAGTTGGCCAGGGAGACGCCGATCGCGGCGGTGGCCGCGAGGCTGGGCACCATCACCAGGGCGAAGCGCTTCCAGCGGGTCTTGCCGTAAGACGTGGACATGCGAGTCCTCCTTCTAGGACGTACATCTCCGGCCGTTCCGGTGCGTCCCGCACACGGTCCGGCCCGAAATGGGAGAGAGCTACGTCCTCGGTAGCGGAGAGCGCCTGCTGCCGTGGGGACGGCGTCGGCGATCACCCCCGAGCGACAACCGTGCGGGCGCGCGGGCTGCGCGACCGCCGAGGCCAGGAACCGCCGCGTGGGATCTGCGGTTACCCCCCTGCCCTCACCCGGTGGGGACCCTCGCGGTGGAGGGACCGGGCGTCGCCGATCGTGCTCGAATACCGGGCGGAGCACAAGGGGTGCGTTACTGACGGGTAATCCAACAGTGAACGCGTTCGTTCAGAGGATCGAAGGTGTGACTGCGCAGCGTGACGGAAGACGCAGGCCGCCAGAGCCGTGACCCTGGCAAACACAGGAAAAACACCCCTCCTCCATCACTCGTCGTGACGGAGAAGGGGTGTTATCAAGATTTGGTAAACCCACCCGGTTTAGCCTCGAAAGTCGCCAAATCGCCGACGACACCGCAGGTCACCGAACCTGTCACCCAGTGCCTTCGGAGCGGCTGTCAGAACAGCACCCGGGCCAGCGCCTGACGGGCTGCCATGGTGCGCGGGTCCTCCGGGCCGATCACCTCGAACAGCTCCAGCAGGCGCAGTCGCGCCGCGTCCCGGTCGTCGCCGAAGGTCTTCGCCACGGTGTCGACCAGGCGGGCGAAGGCGTCCTCGACGTGACCGCCGACCAGGTCCAGGTCGGCCGCCCGCAGCTGGGCCGGCACGTCCTTCGGGTCGGCCGCCGCGTCCGTGCGGACCTGCTGCGGGTCGAGCTGCTCCACCCGCTGCAGCAACTGCGCCTGGGCCAGGCCGAGCTTCGCCTCGACGTGGCCGGGCCGGTCGCTCAGCACGTTCTGGTACGCCTGCACCGCGCCGCCCAGGTCGCCCCGGTCCAGCGCCTCGTGCGCGGCCTCCAGCGCCGGGTCGGCCGACACCCGCGGACCCGCCTCGGCGGGGGCGCCGCCCGCGGCGCCGCCGACGATGCCGAAACGCTGCTCGGCGACCGCGATCAGCTGGTCGAGCACCTTGCGGACGTTCGACTCGTTCTCGGCGCCCTGGAACAGCGGCACCAGCTGGCCCGCGACCACGGCCATCACGGCCGGGATGCCCTGGATGCCGAACTGCTGCGCGATCAGCGGGTTGGCGTCCACGTCGATCTTGGCGAGCACGATCCGGCCCGCGTACTCCTCGGCGAGGCGC
Organism: Kitasatospora sp. NPDC059795; assembly: GCF_042732175.1. Taxonomy (NCBI): domain Bacteria; kingdom Bacillati; phylum Actinomycetota; class Actinomycetes; order Kitasatosporales; family Streptomycetaceae; genus Kitasatospora; species Kitasatospora sp. NPDC059795. Next base: position 629,567 of record NZ_JBHWID010000002.1, on the reverse strand, counting down.
TCCAGGATCGGGCTGAGCTGCTTGCACGGGCCGCACCACTCGGCCCAGAAGTCCACCACCACGGGGACCTCTGCCGAACGCTGGACGACCTCCGACTCGAAGGTGTCCTCGGTGACGTCCAGTACCAGGGGGTAGTCCGCGAGCGTCGGGGCCTCGCCCGCCGCCGCCTGCCGGGCCCGCTCGGCCCGGGTCTGCTCCGCCTTCTGGGCGGCCTCTCCGGCCGCCTTCACCGCGGCGAGGTCCACCGCACCGCGCAGGGCGGAGCTGTTGAGACGCGAATTCCGTGACTGCATGGCTCTATCCTCCCCCGCCGGAGCCGGTACCGGACGCCATCCGCCCGGAAATGCCGAAAGCAGGCCCTCCGCCTCCCCAGGCGGAGCCCGACCGTTCGGGCGCGGATCCCCATCCGTGCCCCGCGCCCGCCCGATCCCGGAGGGCGGGGCGCAGTGGTTGTCGCTCTTTCGCTACTGGTCGTAGCGTATCTGCCCCCCGGGCTCCCCCCGCAAGCCCCAACCGCCCTCCGTGAGCGTGAGCTGTCCCACTTTCCGACCCGGGGCGGGTGTCGGGCAGCGCCGCAGGTCGCTACCGTGGGGCCTCCAAGTTACTTCTGAGTAAATTCGCTGAGGAGGCGCGGTGGCCCCCACCACCCGGCAGCCCGCCGAGCACCCCGACCCGGCCGCCGCCACCCCGCCGCCACCCCGCGGCAAGGGCCGCCCCCGCAGCGCCGCCGCCGACCAGGCCATCCTGGACGCCACCCGCGAGGCGCTCGCCGAACTCGGCTGGGGCGGGCTCACCATGGGCGACGTCGCCCAGCGCGCCGGCGTCGCCAAGACCACCCTCTACCGCCGCTGGCCGTCCAAGAGCGAACTCGTGGTCGACGCCATCGCCAGCCTCTTCGACCAGCTCGAATGCTCCGACCGCGGCAGCCTGCAGGCCGACATCGAGGCCGTCGTCGCCCGCTTCGCCGAACTCCTCACCCGCCCCGAGACCCAGGCCGCGCTGCTCGCGCTGTTCGCCGAGGGCACCCGCGACGTCCACCTGCGGCGGCGCATCCGGGAACGGATCGTCCAACCGCAGAAGGTCCTCGTCCAGCTCGGCCGGGCCAACGCCCAGGCCCGCGGCGAGATGGACCCCGACCGGGACGCGGCCACCGCCGACGAGGAGATCGACATCATCTTCGACACCATCGCCGGCACCGTCGAACACCGGCTCCTGGTCAGCGGCGAACCCGTCACCCCGGACTGGATCCGCCGTTTCACCACCCTGCTCCTCAACCCCTTCCCGGGCCTCCTGCGCTGACCCCCTGCGGGCGCGAAACCAGGGAGAGCACAACCAGGGGCGCGGGGAACTGCGCGAAGCGGAAGGCCCCAACCGCAAGGTCGCGACGCGGGCAATGACTTGCCATTGATCGCGACCTTGCGGACAGGCCGGCGCTTGTCGCGCAGTTCCCCGCGCCCCTGGTTGTGCTCGCTCCTAGCTAGAAGCTCGCGTTCTCCTGGTACGTGCCCCACTCGCCACGCAGCGCGTGGCAGATCTCGCCGAGAGTGGCTTCGGCACGGATCGCCCGGAGCATCGGCTCGATCATGTTGGCGCCGGAGCGGGCAGCGTCGAGCATCGCGTCGAGGCCGGCCCGGACGGCCGTCTCGTCGCGGAGCGACTTGCGGTGGGCGAGGACCCGGACCTGCTCGCGTTCGACCTCGTGGCTGACCCGGAGGATTTCGAGTTCGGGGGTGACGCTGCGGGGGTGGCAGTTGACGCCGACCACGCGCTTGTCGCCCTTCTCCACGCCCTGCTGGTAGCGGAACGCGGCCTCGGCGATCTCGCCGGTGAACCAGCCCTCCTCGATGCCGCGCAGGATTCCGGCGGTCATCGGGCCGATCGGGTGCTCGGCGCTGCCCTTGTCCAGGATCCGCTGGAAGATCTCCTCGACCTGCGCCTCGATCTTGTCGGTGAGCGCCTCGACGTACCAGGAGCCGCCGAGCGGGTCGGCGACGTTGGTGACGCCGGTCTCCTCCATGATCACCTGCTGGGTGCGCAGCGCGATCTCGGCGGCCTGCTCGCTGGGGAGGGCGAGGGTCTCGTCGAGGGCGTTGGTGTGCAGCGAGTTGGTGCCGCCGAGGACGGCGGAGAGCGCCTCGACGGCGGTGCGGACCACGTTGTTGTAGGGCTGCTGGGCGGTGAGGGAGACGCCGGCGGTCTGGGTGTGGAAGCGCAGCCACTGCGCCTTCTCGGTCTTCGCGCCGAAGTGGTCGCGCATCCAGCGGGCCCAAATGCGGCGGGCGGCGCGGAACTTGGCGATCTCCTCGAAGAAGTCGAGGTGGGCGTCGAAGAAGAAGGACAGGCCGGGGGCGAAGACGTCGACGTCGAGGCCGCGGGAGAGGCCGAGTTCGACGTAGGCGAGGCCGTCGGCGAGGGTGTAGGCGAGTTCCTGGGCGGCGGTGGCTCCGGCTTCGCGGATGTGGTAGCCGGAGACGGAGAGCGGCTTGTAGGCGGGGATGCCCTTGGCGCAGTGCTCCATCAGGTCGCCGATCAGGCGCAGGTGGGGCTCGGGGGCGAAGAGCCACTCCTTCTGCGCGATGTACTCCTTGAAGATGTCGGTCTGCAGGGTGCCGTTGAGGACGGCGGGGTCGACGCCCTGGCGTTCGGCGGCGACCAGGTACATGCAGAAGATCGGGACGGCGGGGCCGGAGATGGTCATCGAGGTGGTGACCTCGCCGAGCGGGATGCCGGCGAACAGCACCTCCATGTCGGCGGCGGAGTCGATGGCGACGCCGCAGTGGCCGACCTCGCCGAGCGCCTTGGCGTCGTCGGAGTCGTAGCCCATCAGGGTCGGCATGTCGAAGGCGACGGAGAGGCCGCCGCCGCCGGCGTCGAGGATCATCCGGTAGCGCTCGTTGGTCTGCTGCGCGTTGCCGAAGCCGGCGAACTGGCGGATGGTCCAGGCGCGGCCGCGGTAGCCGGTGGGGTGCAGGCCGCGGGTGTAGGGGTACTCGCCGGGCCAGCCGATGCGTTCGAAGCCCTCGACGTCCTGCCCGGCGGGCGGGCCGTAGACGGGTTCGACGGTCTCGCCGCTCAGCGTGGTGAAGTCGGCGTCGCGCTTGCGCGCCTTGTCGTACCGCTGCTGCCAGCGCTGCCGGCCGGCTTCGATCTGCTCGGCGTCCATCGGCTCCGACTCCGCTCCGTGCGGCCGCCCCGGTGGGTGGGCGACACAAGTACTTGGATGTCCTACTAATTTACTCGGACGTCCTAGTACCTGTCGATGGCTGTCGCCCCCGGACACGCGAAGGGCGCCCCTCCCGAGGGGGAGGGGCGCCCGGCGGAGCAGGTGCGCGGCAGGTCAGGCCGCGGTCGGCTCCGCGGCGACGATCAGCGGGGCGACCTCGCGGCTGACCTTGCGCTCGACGAAGAACACGGCGGTGGGGACGGTGCCGGCCAGCAGGACCCAGGCGAGCTTGCCGATCGGCCACTTGGCCTTGGTGCCGAGGTCGAAGGCGAGCACCAGGTAGATCACGTACAGCCAGCCGTGCGCGATGCCGACGGCGGTGGTGAAGCCCGCGGCCCCCGAGATGTCGAGGGCGTACTTGGCGATCACCCCGGCGGTGAGCAGGATCAGGAGGACGCCGGTGATGTAGGCCATGGCGCGGTAGCGGGTCAGCACACTCTGCTTCATGCCATCGAGAGTAACCGGCCCTACGACTGCTCCCGGCCGGGGCCCTCCTGGCGCGGCAGGTCGAAGTCGCCGGCCGCCACCCGCAGCGGGCGGAGCAGGTCGAACACCTCACGGCAGGCGGCCTCGTCGTAGCCCTCCAGGCCGAATTCGACGGCCATCAGCTCGCGGGTGGCCTGCTCGACGACCTGGCGGCCGCGCTCGGTGATGGCGGCGAGGACGCCGCGCCCGTCGAGCGGGTTGGGGCGGCGGGCGACCAGGCCGGCCCGCTCCAGGCGGTCGACGGTGTTGGTGACGCTGGTGGGGTGCACCATCAGCCGCTCGCCGATCTTGGACAGCGGGAGTTCGCCGGAGCGGCTGAAGGTGAGCAGCACCAGCGCCTCGTAGCGGGCGAAGGTCAGGCCGTAGGGCTTGACCACGGCGTCCACCCGGGCCAGCAGGATCTGGTGGGCGCGCATCACCGAGGTGATCGCCGCCATGGACGGCACGTTGCCCCAGCGGCGGGTCCAGAGCTCGTCGGCGCGGGCGATCGGGTCGAAGTCGAGGGCGAGGGGCTTGGGCACGACCCCACCGTACCCGCGGGGCGGGACGGGGGTAGCAGCTGTCCACGATGGTGGACAAGGCCAGCCGATTGGCGGGATCACGCCAAACAGACAACCGCCACCCCGAAGGGGCCGTAATAACCGGATATTCCGTCACTATTCACTGAAAACACGGGAGTTGGGCCGAGGCCCAGCCAGCGCCGCATGGTTCGCAGTGAAACCTCCGATTTTCCTACCGTTCTATTGCCGCAGGGCTGGCGAGTGTTTGCCAATAGTTGCCCGGGTGCTGTTCCCGGATTTGAACGATTGTCATGCTTCTGCCCAGCCCCGTTCGACACGCCGGCCCCACCCCACCGGCGACCGTCGTTCTGACCGCACGGAGCTGCACGTCAGCACCCGTATCCGCCCCAGCAGGCACTGACCCCGGTGCCCCGGAACGTGGTGCGACCGCGCATGCGGTTGATTCGGAAGGAACCGTACGTGAAGCGAAAGCTCGCTGTCGGAGCCGTTCTCTCTGCCTCTGCCCTGCTGGCCGGCGCGATCCAGGTGAGCGCCGGGATCGCGCAGGCCGCCCCCAACCCGGCCGCCGCGGGCCACAGCCGCGGCGACCTGCTGGCGCTGGCCGCCGGGCAGGCCCCCTCCGCCGCCAAGGCCCTGGGCCTGGGCGCCCAGGAGAAGCTGGTGGTCAAGGACGCCATCGTCGACGCCGACGGTACCCGCCACTTCCGCTACGAGCGCACCTACGACGGCCTGCCCGTGCTGGGCGGCGACCTGGTCGTGCACCAGGACGCCAAGGGCCAGGTCCGCTCCTCCGACAAGGCCGTCTCCGGCAGCCTGGCCCCCGCCTCGCTGAGCCCGAAGCTGACGGCCGGCCAGGCCGCCGGCAAGGCGACCGGCGCCGTGCAGTCCACCGTCGGCATCAGCAAGGACTCCGAGGCCGCCCTCACCTCGGTCTCCGGCGCCACCGGCAACGCCGAGCTGGTGGTCTGGGCCGCCGACGGCGCCCCGCGCCTCGCCTACCGCACCACCGTCGAGGGCGTGCGGGCCGACGGCACCCCGAGCCGCCAGAAGCTGGTCACCGACGCGAACACCGGCGAGGTCCTCTCCACCCACGAGGAGATCGAGACCGCCAACGCGACCGGCACCGGCAACGGCGTCTTCGTCGGCAACGTCTCGCTGACCACCACGCTGACCGGCAGCACCTACACGCTGAAGGACGCCACCCGCGGCAACCAGTACACGACCACGCTGGCGGGCAAGACCTCCGGCAACGGCACCCTGTACTCGAAGACCACCAACAGCTGGGGCTCCGGCGCCGCCTCCAACGGCGAGTCCGCCGCCGTGGACGCCCAGTACGGCGCGGCCGTCACCTGGGACTTCTACAAGAACACCTTCGGCCGCAACGGCATCCGCAACGACGGTGTCGGCGCGTTCAGCCGGGTCCACTACGGCAGCAACTACGTCAACGCCTTCTGGGACGACAGCTGCTTCTGCATGACCTACGGCGACGGCTCGGGCAACACCCACCCGCTGACCGAACTGGACGTCTCGGGCCACGAGATGAGCCACGGCGTCACCTCCAACACCGCCGGCCTGAACTACTCGGGCGAGTCCGGCGGCCTGAACGAGGCGACCTCCGACATCTTCGGCTCGATGGTGGAGTTCTACGCCAACCTGTCGAAGGACGTGCCGGACTACCTGATCGGCGAGCTGATCAACATCAACGGCAACGGCACGCCGCTGCGCTACATGGACAAGCCCTCCAAGGACGGCGCGTCCGCCGACTACTGGTCCTCCACGGTCGGCAACAAGGACGTCCACTACTCCTCGGGCGTCGCCAACCACTTCTTCTACCTGCTGGCCGAGGGCAGCGGCGCCAAGACCATCAACGGCGTCAGCTACAACTCGCCCACCTACAACGGCGCGGCCCTCACCGGCATCGGCCGGGCCCAGGCCCAGCAGATCTGGTACCGGGCGCTGACCGTCTACATGACCTCCACCACGAACTACAAGGCCGCGCGCACCGCGACCCTGAACGCGGCGAAGGACCTGTACGGCTCCGGCTCGACCCAGTACAACGCGGTGGCGGCGGCCTGGACCGGCGTCAACGTGAACTGACCCTCACCGGGTAGCGAAAAAGCTCGCGGCGGCCGGGCCTCCCACGAGGGGGCCCGACCGCCGCGCACCACGTTCTGCCGTCAGGCGGTGGCCGGCTTCGCCGCGCCCAGCTCGCCGCGCTCCTCCTTGGCCAGCATCCGCTCGGCGAAGAAGCCGCCGGTGGGCAGCACCGACAGCAGGAACAGCACCGCCGTGCGCTTCGGCTCCCAGCGACGCTCCTTGGCCGCCAGCGCCAGGAACACCACGTACAGGATGAACAGCACGCCGTGCACCATGCCCATCACCGGCACGGCGTCGAAGCTGGTGGTGCGCTTCAGCACCGAGCAGATCAGCAGCAGGATGAACGACAGGCCCTCAGGGCCGGAGACCAGGCGCAGGCGGTGGACGGCGGCGATGCTCTTCACGGGATTCCTCACAGGGCACGGGCGGCGGGCTTTGTGAACGGATGCACAAACCATGCCTATTATCACCGACCCGTCATCGGCGCCGACCCCGGACCCCCTATCCTGCGTGCTGCGCGCGGCCTGACCGCCAGGCCCGCGGACCCACGGGGGGACGCACGACATGCTGAGGCGAGACTGGGACCGGCACACCTGTGCCCGGCGCGGCCACATCACCTACGCACCCGACGAGACCGACCTGCGCGAACGGCTGCACGCCGCCACCGCCCTCGGCACCGCCTGGCGCTGCCTGCGCTGCGGCGACTTCGCACTCGGTGAGCCGCACGGCTCCGGCCCGGCCGAGGACGCGCCGCTGGTGCCCCGCGGCAAGGCCCTGCGCGACCTGTTCATCCTGCGCTTCCTGGCCGTCGAACGACTGCTGCGCGGCCTGCTGATCGTGATCGCCGCCTGGGCGGTGTGGAAGTTCTCCAACAGCCAGGACGCGGTGCGCCGGATCTTCGACGAGAACCTGACCGTCTTCAAGCCCGTCACCGACCACTTCCACTACGACCTCGACCACTCGCCGATCGTCGACACCATCCGCAAGACCTTCGACTACCGGCACAACACCCTGATCTACGTCGCCGTCGCCCTGGTGGTCTACGCGCTGATCGAGATCGTCGAAGCGTTCGGCCTGTGGTGGGGGCAGCGCTGGGCCGAGTACCTGACCGTGGTCGCCACCGCCGCGTTCCTGCCCCTGGAGGGCTACGAACTCAGCGAGCACGTCAGCGCGTTGAAGATCTGCACGCTGCTGCTGAACATCGCCGCGGTGCTCTGGATCATGCTCTCCAAGCGGCTGTTCGGCCTGCGCGGCGGCGTGGCCGCGTTCGAGGCCGAGCGGCACTCCGCCTCGCTGCTGGAGGTGGAGACCTCCGCGGGAGCGCTGCCGCAGACCGCCTGACGACGCGTCCGATGTACGGGTTCCGTACCGGCTCGCCCGGCCCTCTCCCCAGATCGGGGCGGGGGCCGCTACATTCCGGAACGTGGCACAGTTCCGACTCCAGGGGTCCAGGGTCCTCGCCGTCGATCTCGCCGGGGACACCGTCAAGGCACGCAACGGCTCAATGGTCGCCTACACCGGGCAGGTGGGCTTCAAGAAGCTCACCGGCGGCGGCGACGGCCTGCGCGGCATGGTCACCCGCCGGCTCACCGGCGAACGCATGGAGGTCATGGAGGTGAAGGGGCAGGGCACCTGCTACTTCGCCGACAAGGCCACCGAAATCAATCTGGTCCGGCTGAACGGCGAGACGCTGTTCGTCGAGTCCGACAACCTCCTCTGCACCGAGGCGACGCTGCGCACCGGCACCTCCTTCACCGGCCTGAACGGGATGGCGAGCGGCAACGGCCTGTTCACCACCAAGGTCGAGGGCCAGGGCTGGGCCGCCGTCACCTCCAACGGCCCGGCGGTGATCCTGCGGGTCGCCCAGGGCCTGCCGCTGCGGGTCGACCCCGGCGCGTACATCGCGCACACCGGCAACCTGAACCGCGCCCTCAAGTCCGGCGCCGGCTGGACCACGCTGATCGGCGAGGGCGGCGGCGAGGCCATGCAGGTCGAGTTCACCGGCGAGGGCCTGGTCTACGTCCAGCCCTCCGAGCGCCTGACCTTCGGAGGCGACGCCTGATGGCCTTCACCCGGATCAACCACAAGATGGTCTCCGCCCAGGTCTTCCCCGGTCAGCGCATCCTGTCGCAGCGCGGCGCGATGCTCGGCTACACCGGCGAGGTCACCTTCAAGCCCAACCTGATGGGCGGCCAGGGCGGCGTGATGTCGATGATCGGCCGCCGGGTCGCCAACGAGGACACCCCGCTGATGACCGTCGAGGGCCACGGCATCGTGATGTTCGGCCACGGCGGCCACCACGTCCACCTCATCGACCTGGCCGGCGACACCCTCTACGTCGAGGCCGACCGCCTGCTCGCCTTCGAGGGCAGCCTCCAGCAGTCCACGATGTTCATGGGCCGGCAGGGCGGCCTGATGGGCGTGGTCCGCGGCCAGGTCACCGGACAGGGGCTCTTCACCACCCAGCTCAGCGGCAAGGGCGCGGTCGCCGTGATGGCGCACGGCGGCGTCGTCGAACTCCCCGTCTCCCCCGGCCTCCCCGTCCACGTCGACCCGCAGGCCTACGTCGCCCACCGCGGCCAGGTCACCAACAAGCTCTCCAGCGCACTCGGTTGGCGCGACATGATCGGCCGCGGCTCCGGCGAGGCCTTCCAACTCGAACTCTCCGGGCACGGCATGGTGTACGTGCAGGCCAGCGAGGTGAAGCTCTGATGTCCTACCCGCCCCTGTTGCAGAACCCCGGCGGCGACGGCCCGCAGATCTGGGACCCGTACACGCTGCCCGTCAACGACAACGTCAACCCGTACTGCTTCTCGGTGGACCTGAACGGCGCGTACTACCTGCAGAAGGGCAAGATGGTCGCCTACTACGGCGACATGCGCTTCTCCGGCATCGGCCGCGGCGTGCTCGACCGGGTCCTCGAACAGAACTTCAACTCCCCGCTGCACGCCTCCGACTGGGTCGTCGCCGAGGGACGCGGCAAGCTGCTGCTCGCCGACCGCGCGTACGACCTCAACTCGTACGACCTGGAGGACGGCAACCTGACCGTCCGCTCCGGCAACCTGCTGGCCTTCGAACCCTCGCTCCGCCTCAAGCAGTCGATCATCCCCGGGTTCCTGACGCTGCTCGGCACCGGCAAGTTCGTCGCCGCCTCCAACGGGCCCGTGCACTTCGTCGAACCCCCGGTCCGCGTCGACCCCGAGGCGCTGGTCGGCTGGGCCGACTGCCCCGCGCCCTGCCACCACTACGACCACAGCTACCTGCACGGCGTCATCGGCGGTATCCGGCATCTGACGGGCATCGGCGGCGCGAGCGGGGAGGAGCACCAGTTCGAGTTCATCGGGGCGGGGCAGGTGCTGATGCAGTCGTCGGAGACCGTCATGGCCGAGAAGTCGGTGGGCGTCGTCGGCGAACAGTCGGCGGTCCCGCACCAGCAACCGACGCAGGCCGCACCGGGGTTGGGGAACCTGCGGGACCTCGGCCGGCAGTTCGGGCTGTAAGGGCGAGGGAGAGCACCACCAGGGGCGCGATGGACCGGGCCCTGGCGGTGCACCCCTCCTACAGGGCTGTGAACGTCACCGGGAGGGAGACGAGTGCGCGGTGGACCGGGCCCTGGCGCCAGAGGATCCGGTCCGCGGGGACGGCCAGGCGGAGGTCGGTGAGCCGGCTGATGAGGTATTCGATGGCGGTGACGGCCATCAGGACGGCGGGTTGGCGGGCGGGGCAGCGGTGGGGCCCGGCGCCCCACGCGAGGTGGGCGTAGGAGCCGCCGAGGGACTCGCTCTCGCTCGCGGGGAGGGCGGCCTGCGCGTTCGCGGAGGCGTAGGAGATCAGCACCGGCTGGTCGGGCGCGATCGGGGTGCCGTGGAAGACGATGTTCCGCCGGGTGTAGTGCGGGGCGAAGTTGGACAGCGGCGGGTCCGTCCAGAGCACTTCGTTGACCGCGTCGTGCGCGCTGAGCGCGCCGCTGTGCAGGGAGCCGGCGTAGCGCTCGTCGGAGAGCATGCGCAGCAGCGCGTTCGCGGTGAGGTTGGCGGTGGGTTCGTGGCCGGCCATCAGGGTCAGGGTGATGTGCCGGACGACCTCGTCGTCGGCGAGCCGCGCGGGGTGGTTGGCGAAGGCGGAGATCAGGTCGTGCCGGGGTGCGGTGCGGCGTTCGGCGACCAGGCCGGTGATGACGGCGACCAGGTCGGCGTACGCGGCGATGGCGCCGGTGGAGGATTCGAAGGCGCGGTTCATCGCGGCGCTGATCCGGTCGAGGTCCTGGTCGGGGATGCCGTACCAGGAGCAGAGGATGAGCAGCGGCAGCCGGTAGGCGTACTGGGCGAGGATGTCGGCCTTGCCGGTGTGCGCGAATTCGGCGATGAGCTGTTCGGCGACGGCGGTGGTGTCGCGTTGCAGCAGGTGGGGTTCGATGATGCCGACGCTGTCGGTGATGACCTGCCGGTAGCGGGCGTGGGTGGCGCCGTCGGAGAAGAGCGCGGTGGGGCGCCAGCCGAGCATCGGCATGATCGGGGAGTCGGCGGGCTGGGTGGCCTGCCAGACGCGCGGGTCGCGGGTCCAGGTGTCGGTGTCGCGGAGGATCTCCAGGGCGACGTGGTAGTCGGTGACCAGCCAGGCGTCGATGCCGGGGGCGAGTTCGACGGGGGCGAGCGGTCCGCGGTCGCGCAGCCGGGCGTAGTGGGCGTGCGGGTGCGCGGCGAACTGGGGGCCGTAGAGGGCGGTGCGGGTCATGGGGCGGTCTCCTGCGGGAGGCGGTCCAGGACGTGTTCGGTGAGCGAGATCAGGGCGTCCAGGCAGCCTTGGCGTTCCCGGGCGTCGCATTCGATCAGCGGCGTCGCGGGGTCGAGGTCGAGCGCGGCGCGGATCGTGTCGAGTTCGATCGGCGGGGTGTCGGGGAAGCGGTTGACGGCGACCGCGTAGGGCAGGCCGGCTTCCTCGATGAGGTCCATGGCGTCGAAGGCGTCGGCGAGGCGGCGGGTGTCGGCGAGGATCAGTGCGCCGAGGGCGCCGCGGGCGAGGTCCTCCCAGAGCGGGAGGAAGCGGCGTTGGCCGGGGGTGCCGAAGAGGTAGAGGACGAGGTCGCCGCCGGGCAGGGTGAGCCGTCCGAAGTCGACGGCGACGGTGGTGGCGGTCTTGCCGGGGATCCGGGCGGTGTCGTCGACCGGGATGCCCTGGGCGGTCATGGTCTCCTCGGTGTGCAGCGTCGGGATCTCCGACAGCGAGCGCACGAAGGTGGTCTTCCCTACCCCGAACGGCCCGGTGATCATGAGTTTCATCAGGATCGGGTCGGTGGCGGGGAGGTAGATGGGGCTGCTGCCCGTGTTACTTGAGGGCGCGAAGTCCACTGAGGAGCCTTTCGGCGAGGTCCCGGTTGACCGGCTGGGCGGAGGGGATCGGCGCGCGCACCTTGAGGGCGCCGCGTTCGGCCAGGTCGGCGGCGATGAAGACGGTCGCGCTGACCGGGAGCCGGAGGTGGGCGGCCGCCTCGGCGACGGTCAGTGCGCCGGGGCGGACGAGTTCCCATAACTGGCGGTGTTCGCCGCCGAGTCCGGCGGGGAGGTCGGCGGCGGCGTGCAGGATGCTGAGCCGGTCCAGGCTGTGCCTGCCCGGGGCCAGCTCGCGGCCCTGGGTGGCGAGGTAGGCGGGGACCAGGCGGCGGCGGGGCCCGCTGGGTGTGGTCATGTCCCGCTCGCCTCCCGGGCGGGGCTGGCGAGGGCTCTGGCGAGCGCGGCGACCTGGACCTGCATCTGGTAGGCGATGGTGCCGAGGTCGGCGCCGGGGGCGGCGAACACCGCGAGCGAGGAGTTGGCGCCGGCCGGGGTGACGACGGCGTAGCCGAGGTCGGACTCGACGACGGTCTGGGTGAGCCGGACCTGCTCGGCCTCGGTGAAGGCGACGGTGAAGGCGCGGGCGGCGGCGTGCAGCGAGGCGGTCATCGCGGCGACCCGGTCGGCGTTGTCCCGGCCGAGGTCGGCGGAGTGGCCGGTGACCAGGCCGTCGCCGGTGGCGATGACGGCGTTCTGCACGCCCGGCAGGTCGAGCAGCGGGGTGAGGACCCAGGAGAGGTCCTCGGTGTGGCGGCGGAGCTGGGTGGTCACGGGATTTCGACTCCTTCGGGTGCGGCGGATCCTTCGGGGCCCGGGCTCCGGTGGGCGGCGCTGCGGCCGGCGAGAGTGCCGGACTGCAGGGCGGACCACGCCGAGCGGGCCCGGTCGGGGGTGCTGCCCGCCGGGGACGGGAGGGTGGACGGCGCGTCCTGCTGCGGGACGCGGGGGCTGCGGCGCTTGCGGGTGGGCAGCGCGTCGCCCGCGTCGAACACCGGTGTGGTCTGGGTGATCGGGCGGGGGGCGAGCGCGGAGAGCGGGGCGGCCGGGTCGGTCAGGGTGAGCAGGTCGGCGGGGAGCCGCAGGATGGCCCGGACGCCGCCGTACGGGGACGGCTCGACGCGGCAGCCGAAGCCGAACTGGCGGCAGAGCAGGCCGATGACGGCGAAGCCGGCCTGCGGCGGGTCGCCGAGTTCGGTGAGCAGGACCTCGGCCTGGCCGTCGAGCAGGTCGCCGGTCCGTTCCAGCTGGTCGGGTTCCATGCCGACGCCCATGTCGTCGACCACCACCAGGGCGCCGGAGCTGCCCTGTTCGATGGAGACCACGACCCGGGTCTCGGGGTGCGAGTAGGCGGTGGCGTTGCCGAGGATCTCGGCGAGCGCGATGGCGACGGGTTCGGCGGCCCGGGCGGCGACGGCGAGGCGGGGTTCGCGCAGGTGGTTGGTGATCTCGATGCGGGCGTAGCCGGCCACCCGGGACTGCGCGCCGACGCAGAGTTCGGCGAGCGGCGAGTCCTCGCGGGTCATGCCGGGCCAGGAGCCGGAGAGCACCGCGAGGGCCTGGACCCGGCGCAGCGTGAGTTCGTTGCGGAAGTCGAGCGCGAGCAGGCGCGGGTCGTCGACGCTGAGCTGGATCTCCTCCAGCAGCGAGCGGACCTGGATCAGCAGTGCCTGGATCTTGGACGCGGCGCCGCGCAGCGCGGCCCGGGCGGCGGCGTCGGTGCGTTCGCGTTCGGCGAGCACGGCCCGGACGGCGGCGGTGAGCGTGCTGTCCAGGGCGTGGTGGAGTTCCTCGGTGCCGCCGGTGGTCTCCAGCGGCCCGGGGACGGGCGTCCGGGGGTGGGTGAGCGCGGTGGTGGCGGCGGGCAGCCGCTCGTGCGCGAGGTGGACGAGTTCGCGCACGGCGGCGGCGTAGCGGGCGTCGGCGACGGTGCGGTGGGCGTCCGCGGTGCGGGCCGAGGTGTCGGCGGCGTCCACGCGTTCCTCGGCGGCCTCGGCCCGGGCGTCGGCGGCGTCCGCGCGGTCCTGCGCGGTGCGGGCGGCGGCGTCGGCGGCGCGGCCGCGCTGCTCGGCCGCGTCGCCGCGGGCGGCGGCGGCGCGGGCCGAGAGGTCGGCGTCGGCGGCGCGCTGTTCGGCGGCCCGGGTGGTGCGGGCGGCGCGGCGCAGCGCCCACAGCAGGGGTCCTGCGGTCAGGGCGGCGCCGGCCAGCAGGGCGAGCACGATCACGACCATGGGGTCCTCGGGGGGTGTCGTCGTCGCGGGTCGGGGGTCAGGCGGTGCTGGCGGCGGTTTCGGCGCCGCGCTGCCGGGCGAGGCCGGCCATCCGGCCGAAGACCTCCATCATGGCGGGCGGTTCGCTGCCGTCGAGGTGCCGGTACTCGGTGCCGATGGTGATCAGCAGCCGCTCGGGCAGGCCGAGTTCGGGGTAGCGGCGTTCGTCGATGACGGTGCGCGCGGCCTCGGCGGCCGGGACGCCGGCGGCGTGCAGGGCGTGCGCGCGGTCGCGGACGTGGCCGAGGTATTCGGCGTGGGCGCGCAGGTCGTAGCGGGTGAGCAGCGGGCCGTGGCCGGGGACGACGGTCTCGGCGCCGGTGGCGAGGATGCGTTCGACGGCGTCGATGACGTTGCCGAGCGGGCCGGCCCAGTGCACGGGGTGGTCGCCGGGGCGGTCGGCGGTGGAGCCGAAGACGATGTCGCCGGTGAACACGGTGGAGCGGGTGGGCAGGTGGACCATCAGGTCGCCGCTGGTGTGGGCCGGCGGGAGGCTGCTGATCTGCACCGGGATGTCGCCGACGCGGACTTCGAGTTCGCCGGTGAAGACGGTGTCGGGCGTGATCGCCGGGGTGTCGGCCCAGTCGAAGCAGCCGAAGTGCTCGTGCAGGTAGGAGCCGGTGTCGGTGGCCCGGTCGAGCTGCTGGAGCAGGGCGTGCTGCTGCTCGGGGGTCGGCTCGTAGGCGATGTGGTGCAGCGCCTCGTGGGTGGTGATGAGTTCGGCGTCGGGCAGGACGCCGGCGCCCCACATGTGGTCGCCGTTGGCGTGGGTGACGACGATGCGGTCGACGGTGACACCCTTGGGCAGGACGGCGCGGGTGCGATCGAGGAACTGGCCGGCCAGCGTGCGGTCGTACGGGGTGTCGATCCACAGCGCGGTGCTGTCGGACGCGACCAGGCCGCAGTTGGCCAGGCCCCATCCGCGTTGCTGGGGCTGCCAGGCGTACACGCCGTCGGCTATCGAATGGAAGTTCGCGCTCCGCGTCGTCATGGGCGCGATTATGCCTAACATGCCGTCACCGTCCGACTGCGGGCCGGAAATTGGGCATGCCCTTTTCAATCCGGCCGGGCAGGGAGGCGGTGGTGCGGATGCGAATCAAGTCGACGCCGCCGGCATCCGTGCTTACGTCGGCGGCAGTTGTGAATTTGTACAACATTGAACAACATCCGCTACACTGGACGCATGGATACTCCTGTGACCGAAGCGCCGGCGGTCCCCCACTCCCCCGCGGAGGAGGACGCGCCCTGGCTCGACGCGCGTGAGCAGCGGTTCTGGCGCGCCCACCTGGAGGTCGGGAAGCTGCTCGAACACCAGCTGAGCCGGGAACTGCAGGCGCACAACCTCGCCATCAACGACTACGAGATCCTCGTGGTGCTCTCCGAGTCCCCCGAACACCGGATGCGGATGACCGACCTGGCCACCTCCACCATGCAGTCCAAGAGCCGTCTCTCCCACCAGATCACCCGGATGGAGACGGCCGGCCTGGTGCTGCGCCAGGAGTGCCCCGGCGACCGCCGGGGCCTCTACGCGCACCTGACCGAACGCGGCTGGGAGACGCTGCGCAAGGTCGCGCCCGACCATGTGCGCAGCGTCCGCGAGCACTTCGTCGACCGCCTCACCGACGAGCAACTGGACGCGATGTACGCCGCCCTCGCGCCGATCGCCGAGCACCTGCGGGCGCTGCGCGGCCGGAGCTGAGGCCCTCGCTCAGCCGGTGAGTTCGGCGACCAGCCGGTCGGCGGCGGTGTACGGGTCGAGGGCGCCCTCGGCGACCTGGCCGGCCAGCGCGTCCAGGTGGCGGTCGCCGCGCAGGTCGCCGATCCGGGCCCGCAGCGCCGCGAGCGTGATCGCCTCGACCTCCTGGGCGGCCCGGCGCCGGCGGCGGACGGCGAGTTCGCCGGTCTCGGCCAGCCAGCCGTGGTGCTTCTCCAGCGCGTCGACCAGTTCGTCCACGCCCTCGCCGCGGGCGGCGACGGTCTTCACGATCGGCGGCCGCCAGTCGCCGGGCTGCCGGGACTCGCCCAGGCCGAGCATGTGGTTGAGCTCGCGGGCGGTGGCGTCCGCGCCGTCCCGGTCGGCCTTGTTGACGACGAACACGTCGCCGATCTCCAGGATGCCCGCCTTGGCGGCCTGGATGCCGTCGCCCATGCCGGGGGCGAGCAGCACCACCGAGGTGTCCGCCTGCGCGGCGATCTCCACCTCGGACTGGCCGACGCCGACGGTCTCCACCAGGATCACGTCGCAGCCCGCCCCGTCCAGCACCCGCAGCGCCTGCGGGGCGGCCCAGGACAGGCCGCCGAGGTGGCCGCGGGTGGCCATCGAGCGGATGAACACCTCCGGGTCGGTGGCGTGCTCCTGCATCCGCACCCGGTCGCCGAGCAGCGCCCCGCCGGAGAACGGCGAGGACGGGTCGACGGCGAGCACCCCGACCCGCTTGCCGAGCTTGCGGTAGGCGGTCACCAGCGCGGAGGTGGAGGTGGACTTGCCCACCCCGGGCGAGCCGGTCAGGCCCACCGTGTACGCCCGCCCGCTGTACGGGGCCAGCGCGGCCATCACCTCGCGCAGCTCGGGGGCGGCGTTCTCCACCAGGGTGATCAGCCGGGCCACCGCCCGGGGGCGGCCCTGCCGGGCCTGCTCGACCAGCGTCGCCACATCGGCCATCGGGTTGCTCCTCGCAGCACAAAAGACGGGATCCCCGTGAAGCGGCGCCTTCCGCTTCACGGGGACTTGACGTTCGGTCAGCCCTGCGCGGGGACCTTGACGATCAGGGCGTCGCCCTGGCCGCCGCCGCCGCACAGCGCGGCCGCGCCGACGCCGCCGCCGCGGCGCTGCAGCTCCAGCGCCAGGTGCAGCACCACGCGGGCGCCGGACATGCCGATCGGGTGGCCGAGCGCGATCGCGCCGCCGTTGACGTTGACGATCTCGTCGCTGACGCCCAGGTCCTTCATCGACTGGTGGGCGACGGCGGCGAACGCCTCGTTGATCTCGATCAGGTCGAGGTCGGCGACCTCCAGGCTCTCCTTGGCGAGGGCGTGCTTGATCGCGTTGGACGGCTGCGACTGCAGCGAGTTGTCCGGGCCCGCGACGTTGCCGTGCGCTCCGATCTCGGCGATCCAGGTCAGGCCCAGCTCCTCGGCCTTGGCCTTGCTCATCACCACGACCGCGGCGGCGCCGTCGGAGATCTGCGAGGAGGTGCCGGCCGTGATCGTGCCGTCCTTGGCGAAGGCCGGGCGCAGCTTGGCCAGGCCCTCGACGGTGGTGTCGGCGCGGATGCCCTCGTCCAGGCTGAACAGCACCGGGTCGCCCTTGCGCTGCGGAATCGCGACGGGGGCGATCTCGGCCTCGAACACTCCGTCGGCCTGGGCCTTGGCGGCGCGCTGGTGGGAGGCGGCGGCGATGGCGTCCTGCACCTCGCGGACGATGCCCAGGCGGGTGTTGTGCTTCTCGGTGGACTCGCCCATCGGGATGTTCTCGTAGGCGTCGGTCAGGCCGTCGTGGGCCATCGAGTCGAGCATCTCGATCGCGCCGTACTTGTAGCCCTCGCGGGACTTCGGCAGCAGGTGCGGGGCGTTGGTCATCGACTCCTGGCCGCCGGCCACCACGATCTCGAACTCGCCGGCCCGGATCAGCTGGTCGGCCAGCGCGATGGCGTCCAGACCGGACAGGCACACCTTGTTGATGGTGAGCGCCGGGACGTTCAGCGGGATGCCGGCCTGCACGGCGGCCTGGCGGGCCGGGATCTGGCCGGCGCCGGCCTGCAGCACCTGGCCCATGATCACGTACTGGACCTGCTCGCCGGAGACACCGGCCCGTTCCAGCGCCGCCTTGATCGCGACGCCGCCCAGCTCGGCGGCGGAGAAGCCCTTGAGCGAGCCGAGCAGGCGGCCCATCGGTGTGCGCGCACCTGCGACGATCACAGAAGTAGTCATGGACGAGCCCCTTCGCGCGTCGGACCAGAGGGTATGGGGATGCGGTCAATGTACTGATCGGTCACCGCCGCGTCACCGCCGCGAGGATGTGATCAGCGCTACTGGCACCTACCAGTGAACACCGTGCCAGTTCCGGGAAGTTCCACCCGTGGACGACCGATGTGAGCAGACTCGCAAGCCGCGCCGCTGGCGCCCGCTCCACGCGATGCGCTGCACTGGGTGCCGTTCCCGACCCGTACTGGCCCTCGTCCCCCGGAGGACTCCTGTGCTGACCCGCATCGACCACATCGGCATCGCCTGCTTCGACCTGGACCGGACCGTCGAGTTCTACCGGAACACCTACGGCTTCGAGGTGTTCCACTCCGAGGTCAACGAGGAGCAGGGCGTCCGCGAGGCCATGCTGAAGATCAACGACACCGGGGACGGCGGGGCGTCCTACCTGCAGCTGCTGGAGCCCACCCGGGAGGACTCCACGGTCGCCAAGTGGCTGGCCAAGAACGGCGAGGGGGTGCACCACATCGCCTTCGGCACCGCGGACGTCGACGGCGACGCCGAGGCGATCAAGGGCAAGGGCGTGCGGGTGCTGTACGACGAGCCCCGGCGCGGCTCGATGGGCTCGCGGATCACCTTCCTGCACCCGAAGGACTGCGGCGGCGTGCTGACCGAGCTGGTCACCTCCGCGCAGCCCGGCGAGCACTGACCGCAGGCCGTACGGGCCCCGGTCGGGGCCGGTACGAGGTCCGGCCGGGCCCGTACGGGGTCTGGCCGGGGGCGAACAAGCAGTAACGAACCGGTCGGTAACTTCCGAAAAGGACCTCGCCCCCATTCCCCCCGGCACGGCTCCCACTACAATGCCCAGGTGCGCAGGTACCTCCGGTCCGCGCACCGCAGGGGAGTCCACGACGCGGGCACGGCCGAACGGTCGCCGTTCGGATCTGTCACCATTCTCCAGAGGCACCAGATCGCTCAGGAGTCCACCCGGACGGCGGAGCGAAGGCAAGGACCGACCGGTCCGGCCCCGGCACTTGCCCGGGGGCGGCACACGGAGCCGGTCGAGGACGCGATCAGGAGATGGGCGGGACCGCGGAGTGCGGGGCTACGACCGCGTTGAGGATCACCTCTCCAAGTTCGAGGCCGAGCTGGAGAAGGCCCGCAAAGAGCGGGACAAGACCATCGAGCACGCCGACGACCTCGCCTACCAGGTGGAGGTGCTGCGGGCCAAGCTCCACGAGGCCCGTCGGCAGCTGGCGCAGCCGCGCGCCTTCGACTCCGTCTCCGGCCAGGCCGAACAGCTCCTGCGCAACGCCGAGATGCAGGCCGAGGCGCTGCGCGCGGACGCCGAACGGCAGGTGCGCGAGTCCCAGGCCGCGACCCAGCGGATGATGGCCGAGGCCGCCGAGCGCACCGCCCAGCTGGAGGCCGAGTTCAACACCCGGCGCCGCCGGCTGGAGGAGGAACTCGCCGAGTTCCGCGCCGCCGCCGAACGCCACGTCAACGAGAACGTCAACTGGGCGGAGCAGACCCGCGCCGGGACCGAGCAGGAGGCGCAGCGCCTGCTCCAGGAGGCCCGCGCCGAGGCCGACCGGATGATGGCCGCCGTCCGCGCGGAGGCCACCGCCCTCGCCGACCAGGCCCGCGCGCAGACCGCCGCCGACGTGGACGCCGCCCGCGGCGAGGCCCGGGCCCGCGCCGAGGAAGCCCTGCTGCGCGCCCAGTCCGACGCCGAACGCCTGCTGCGCGCCGCCTCCGAGCAGGCCCAGCAGACCGGCGCCCAGGCCGAGGAACAACGCGTCGCCGCCGCCAGCGCCGCCCAGCAGCAGCTGGCCGAGGCGCACTCCGCCGCCGAGCAGAAGCTCGGCGCCGCCGAGGCCGAGATCACCGCCCTCAAGCAGCAGGCCCGTGCCGACCAGGAGCGCGCCGAGGCCGCCCTGGTCGGCGCCCAGGCCGAAATAGAGCGGCTGCGCGCCGAGGCCCTCGCCGAGGCCGAGCGGGCCCGCACCGAGGCCGCCCGGATGCACCAGGAGGCGCTCGCCGCCGCCGAACGCCTCCAGTCCGAGGCCGCCGCCGAGGCCGAGCGCAAGGTCGCCGACGGCGACGCGGCCAGCGAACAACGCTCGCAGACCGCCCGGGCCGAGATCGCCAAGATGGTGGCCGCCGCCACCCGCGAGGCCGAGCTGATCAAGGCCGCCGCCTCCACCGCCCAGGCCCAGGCGGACGCCGCCAAGGCCGCCGCCTCCGAGGAGAGCGAACGCCTGCGCGGCGCCGCCGAGTCGGTCGCCACCGAGCTGCGCTCCGACGCCGAGAAGGAGATCGCCGAGCACTGGGCCGCCGCCGAGCGCAAGGCCTCCGAGCTGCGCGAACAGGCCGCCGCCGACGCCGAACGGCTGCGCGCCGAGGCCGCCGAGGAGGGCCGCGCCGAGGGCGCCAAGGACGCCGCGCTGCGCCTCGCCCGGGGCGCCAAGCAGGCCGAAGAGGTCCTCGCCCGCGCCGCCGTCGACGCCGAGGCCACCCGCGGCGAGGCCGCCGCCGAGGCCGAACGGCTGATCGAGCACGCCAAGTCCGAGGCCGGCACGCTGCTGGAGCAGGCCCGCGAGGCCGTCGAGCAGGCGCAGAACGCCGCCATGGAGGACGCCGCCTCGATCCGCGAGCAGCTGGAGCGGATGCAGGCCGAGGCCGCCCGGGCCCGCGAACAGGCCGAGGAGCAGCGCTCCGCCGCCGAGGCCGAGGCCGAACGGGTCCGCGCCGAGGCCCGCCGCCAGGCCGCCGTGCAGATCGAGGAGTCCGCCAAACAGGCCGAGGAACTCCTCACCGGCGCCAAGACCGACGCGGACGCCCTGCGCGCCGGCGCCGCCGAAGAGGTCGAACGGCTGCGCACCGCGACCCGCGAGCAGGCCTCCGCCGTCCAGGGCCGCGCCGAGCAGACCCTGACCCGGGCCCGCACCGAGGCCGAGAAGCTCACCTCCTCCGCCGCGCAGGCCCGCGACGAACTGCTGGCCGCCGCGAAGACCGCCGCCGAGGAGCAGCGGGCCGCCGCCGAACGCGACGCCGCCGAGACCCGCGAACTGGCCGACGCCGACGCGGAGACCGTCCACGCGGAGGCCGAGGCGGCCGCCGAGGCCGTCCGCGCCGACGCCGCCCAGTGGGCCGAACTCCACCGCGAGCAGGCCGAGGAGGCCGGCCTGGGCGTGCGCGAGGCCGCCGAGGAGGCCGCCCGTACGGTCGCCGAGCAGGCCGAGGCCGCCGCGCAGGCGCTGCGCGAGGAGGCCGTCGCCGCCCGCGAGGCCGCCCGTGGCGACCTGGAGCGCGACCAGGCGCTGACCGCCGAGAAGCTCGCCGAGGCCACCGCGATCCGGGAGGCCGCCGACGGCGAGGCCGCGGCCGTCCGCAAGGCCGCCGCGCAGGACGCCCAGCGGGTCCGCGCCGAGGCCGACCAACAGCTCTCCACCGCCCGCACCGACGCCGAAACGCTGGCCGCCGAGGCCACCGCCGACCGCGCCGAGGCCGAGCGGCTGCGCGAGGACGCCGAGACCTTCGACCGCGAACTGCGCGCCACCGCCGAGCAGGAGACGGCCGAACTGCGCGCCCTCGCGGAGCGGGAGACCACCGAACTGCGGGCCGCTGCCGAGCGGGAGACCACCGAGCTCCGCAACGCCGCCGACCGCGAGACCGCCGAACTGCGCGCCCTCGCGGACCGCGAGACCGCCGAACTGCGGGCCGCTGCGGACCGCGAGACCGCCGAACTCCGCGACGCCGCAGCCACGTTCGACCGCGAACTGCGCGCCCTCGCGGAACAGGACACCGTCGAACTCCGCGACGCCACCGAGCAGGAGGTCGCCGAGCTCCGCGCCGTCGCGGACCGCGAGACCGCCGAACTCCGGGACGCCGCAGCCGCGTTCGACCGGGAGCTGCGCGCCACCGCCGAGCAGGAGGTGGCCGAGCTCCGCGCGGTCGCCGACCGCGAGACGGCGGAACTGCGCGCGAACACCGAACGGACCGCCGAGGAGCTGCGGGCGCAGGCCGAGGCGCTGGCCGCCGAGCTGGTCGAGACGGCCGAGCAGGACGCCGCCGAGGTCCGGCAGTCGGTCGCGGGCCTGCACGAGACGGCGACCCGGCAGATCGCCGACCTGCGGGCCGCCGCCGAGCAGGAGGCCGCCGGCCTGCGCGAGGCCGCCGAGCAGGACGCAGCCGAGCTGCGCGCCCTCGCGGACCGCGAGACCACCGAGCTGCGGGCCGTCGCCGACCGCGAGACCGCCGAACTCCGGGACGCCGCAACGGTGTTCGACCAGGAGCTGCGCGCCACCGCCGAGCGGGAGACCACCGAGCTCCGCAACGCCGCCATCGCGTTCGACCACGACACCCGGGCGACCGCCACCGCATTCGACCGCAAACTCCGCTCCACCGCCGAACGGGAGACCGCCGAACTCCGCGAGACCACCGAGCAGGAGGTCGCCGAGCTCCGCGCCGTCGCCGAGCGCGAGACCGCCGAGCTGCGGGCCGTCGCCGACCGGGAGACCGCGGAGCTGCGCGCCGTCGCGGACCGCGAGACTGCCGAGCTGCGCGCCGCCACCGAGCGGGAGGTGGCCGAGCTGCGCGCCCTCGCGGACCGCGAGGCCGCCGAACTGCACGCCGCCGCAGCGGAGTTCGCCGAGCAGCAGCGGTCCGCCGCGGAGGCCGGGGCGCAGCGCGTGCTGGCCGAGGCGGACGAGCTGGCGACGGCCGCGCTGGCGGACGCCGAGGAGCGGGCCGCGGCGCTGCGGGCGGACGCCGAGGAGTACGCGCTGGCGACCCGCACCCTGGCGGAGGAGTTCGACGCGGGCATCCGTTCCCGCGCGCAGTCCTTCGACGCGGAGCTGCGGGAGGCCGCCGAGGCGTACGACCGTTCGACCCGCGAGCAGGCCAAGTCGGTGCTGGAGAAGGCGTTCGCGGACGCCGAGCAGCTCGCCGAGCAGGCCCAGTCGGAAGCGCTGGCGGCGGCCGCGGCGGCCGAGGAGCAGGCCGACGCGCTGGTCACGGCGGCCCGCAAGGAGGCCGAGCGGCTGGCCGCGACCGCCGAGGCGCAGGGCAGGGCCGAGGTGGAGCGGGCCCGTTCGGACGCGGACGCGCTGCTGAAGGAGGCCCGCCGGGACTCCAACGCGATCCGCGAGCGGGCGGAGGAGCTGCGCGAACGCACCGACTCCGAGATCGAGGCGCTGCACGAGCGGGCCCGCAAGGAGAACGCGCAGGCGATGAAGTCCGCCGGCGAGCGGGTGGACGCGCTGGTGACGGCCGCCCAGGAGCAGCTGACCGAGGCCGAGGAGCAGGCGCAGGCGCAGGTCGCGGAGGCCGAGGAGCGGGCGGCGGAGCTGATCGCCGCGGCCGAGTCGCGGGCGGCGGAGCTGACGTCGGAGGCGTCGGCGGAGGCCGGCCGGGTGCGGATCTCGGCGGTGCGCAAGGCCGAGGGTCTGCTGAAGGAGGCGGAGAACAAGCTCGCCGACTCCACGACCCGCGCCGAGGCGCTGATCATCAAGTCGGAGGCCAAGCTGAAGGCCGCCGAGATGGAGTCCGAGGAGCAGCTCGAAGCGGCGGCCGACGAGGCCGCGACCCGGCTCAAGCGCGCCGACGAGGAGTCGGAGAAGCGGATCCGGCGGGCCGGTTCGGACGCCGAGGAGCAGCTGCGGCTGGCCGCCGAGGAGGCGGAGCGGCTGCTCGCGGAGGCAAAGGCCGAGGCGAAGCGCGTGACCGACGAGGGCCAGCGG
Source organism: Kitasatospora sp. NPDC059795 (assembly GCF_042732175.1). Taxonomy (NCBI): domain Bacteria; kingdom Bacillati; phylum Actinomycetota; class Actinomycetes; order Kitasatosporales; family Streptomycetaceae; genus Kitasatospora; species Kitasatospora sp. NPDC059795. The sequence goes on along the minus strand of NZ_JBHWID010000002.1, from coordinate 605,978 downwards.
GAGTTGGACGAGTTGGTGCGCCGCCGAAAGGACATCAACACCGAGATTTCTCGGGTCCAGGACGTGCTGTCGGCGTTGGAGGCGTTCGAGGCCCCGGCGCCGGCCGCTCACAGCAACGGGGGCAGTAAGAAGGACGGAGGACCCAAGGCCGGTGCCGGGGTGGGCTCTCCGCGATCGGGCGGCAATCGCTCCGGGGGCGCGCCACCCGATTGAGCGGACATTGTCCGTCAGCCAACGGCGTTTCGTCGTTGACACTCCGGTACCGTGTCAGGATTCCCTCAACCATCTCAGCGGTTTGACGACAGGAAGCCCAGAAATCCCATGAGCGACAGTCACTCCCCGCACGGCTTCGACCTGGTACGCCGTGGGTACGAGCGCGCCCAGGTCGACGAGCGGATCGCCAAGCTGGTGGCCGACCGAGACAGCGCGCTTTCCCGGATCAGCGCGCTGGAGAAGCGCATCGAGGAACTCCACCTGGAGACCCAGACCGCGCAGGCCGCGGTCACCGAGGCGGAGCCCTCCTACGCCGGTCTCGGCGCCCGCGTCGAGAAGATCCTCCGCCTCGCCGAGGAGGAGGCGAAGGACCTGCGCGACGAGGCGCACCGCGCCGCCGAGCAGCACCGCGAGCTGGCCGAGGCCGCGGCGCAGCAGGTCCGCACCGAGGCCGAGAACTACGCCAAGGACCGCAAGGCCAAGGCGGAGGACGAGGGCCTGCGGATCGTCGACAAGGCCAAGTCGGACGCGGCGCAGCTGCGTGCCGAGGCCAACAAGGACGCGCAGAACAAGCGCGAGGAGGCGGACGCCCTCTTCGAGGAGACCCGCACCAAGGCCGCGCAGGCCGCGCTGGAGTTCGAGACCAACCTGGCCAAGCGCCGGGAGCAGTCCGAGCGCGACCTGGCGGCCCGTCAGGCCAAGGCCGAGAAGCGCCTCGCCGAGATCGAGCACCGTGCCGAGCAGCTGCGCCTGGAGGCGGAGAAGCTGCGCACCGACGCGGAGCGCCGTTCCCGGCAGACCATCGAGACCGCGCAGCGCCAGGCCGAGGACATCGTGGCCGACGCCAACGCGAAGGCCGACCGGGTCCGCAGCGAGTCGGAGCGCGAGCTGGCGGCGCTCACCAACCGCCGCGACTCGATCAACGCGCAGCTGACCAACGTCCGCGAGATGCTGGCCACCCTGACGGGTGCGGCGGTCGCCGCGGCGTCGCTGCCGACCGACGACTCGCTGGGCGTCCCGGCGCAGCAGTCGCGCTGACGGCGGCCCCGGTCGGGGCAGCCGCCCGCTGAGAACAGCACGGAAGGGCCCGGAGCTTGCCGCTCCGGGCCCTTCCGGCGTGTCAGGAGCCGTGCTGCTTCAGGCGCTTGAGGAAGGCCCGGACGGCGGCGTTGAAGGTCTCGGGGGCCTCCAGCGAGGAGAGGTGGCCGACGGCCGGGATGACGGTCAGTTCGGCGTCGTGCAGCGCCTCGGCCATCATCCGGGCCTCGTCGAGCGGGGTGACGGTGTCGAGTTCGCCGACGATGACGGCGGCGGGCACCTCCAGTGCGGCCAGCGCCTCCAGCGAGTCGGGCCGGTCGGCCATCGCGCGCTGCGCCCAGGCGACCGCGGCCGGGTCGGCCTCGGCGATCATCTGCCGGACGCTGTCGGTGAGTTCGGGGTCGGTGCCGGGGGCGAGCAGGTTCTCGGCGATGTTCTCCTCGATCAGCAGGTCGGTGCTGCGGCGTTCGAGGACGGTGGCGGCGATGCGTTCGCGGTTGGCGCGGGCGGTGTCGGTGTCGGTGGTGGCCTTGGTGTCGGCGAGGATCAGGCCGGCCAGCCGTTCGGGGTGGCGGCGGGCGAAGGCCATCGCCACGTAGCCGCCCATGGACAGGCCGCCCACCACAGCCTGTTCGATTCCGAGCCGGTCCAGCAGCTCGGCCAGGTCGTCGGCGGCGGCGTCCAGCGAGGGCGGCCCGTCGCCGAGCGGGGCGGCGCCGAAGCCGCGCTGGTCCGGTGCGACCACCCGTGCGTCGTCCCCGGCCGGGCCGGGTACACGTTCCAGTTGTCCTTCCCACATGCGCGCGGAGAGCGGGAAGGCGTGCAGGAGGACGAGCGGGGTGCCGGTGCCGTTCTCGCGGACGGTCGGCGCGCTGGGGGAGGTCATGGCTCCACCGTAGGCCCCCGGGGCCGCGCCCCGGACGGCGTTCGTCCGATTCCAGGGCTTTTGTCCTACCCTGGCCGCAGACCAAGGGAGTGGCACATGATCGAGTTGCACCACCTGACGAAGCGTTACGGCGACAAGTTGGCCGTGGACGATCTGAGCTTCCGGATCCCGGAGGGCGTGGTCACCGGCTTCCTCGGCCCGAACGGCGCGGGCAAGTCCACGACCATGCGGATGATCCTCGACCTGGACCGGCCGACCGCCGGCGAGGTGACCATCGACGGCCGCCGCTACGCCGACGTCCAGGACCCGCTGCGGGAGATCGGCGCGCTGCTGGAGGCGAAGGGCGCGCACCCGGGGCGGACCGCCTACGACCACCTGCTGTGGATGGCGCAGTCCAACCGGATCCCGCGCGAGCGGGTGGACCAGGTGCTCGACCTGGTGGGCCTGACGGCCGTCGCGAGGAAGCGCGCCCGGGGGTTCTCGCTGGGCATGGGCCAGCGTCTGGGCATCGCCGCGGCGCTGCTCGGCGACCCGAAGATCCTGATGTTCGACGAGCCGGTGAACGGCCTCGACCCCGAGGGCATCGTGTGGATCCGGCGGCTGATGAAGTCGCTGGCCGCCGAGGGCCGCACGGTGTTCGTCTCCTCGCACCTGATGAGCGAGATGGCGCTGACCGCGGACCACCTGGTGGTGATCGGCCGCGGCCGGCTGCTGGCGGACCTGCCGATGGCCGAGTTCATCCGCCGGAACTCGCGCTCCTCGGTGCGGCTGCGCACCCCGCAGCCGGAGCAGCTGCTGGACGCGCTGCGCGGCGCCGGCCTGTCCCCCCGTCCGGGCCCGGACGGGTCCTGGGAGGTGACCGACGGGGACCCGGTGCTGCTCGGCGACCTGGCCGCCGCGCACGGCGTCACGCTGCACGAGCTGAGCCCCCAACAGGCGTCGCTGGAGGACGCGTTCATGCAGATGACCGCGGACTCCGTGGAGTACCGCACCGACATCCCCGGCGCCGCCGCGACCCCGGCCCCGCAGCCCGCCTGGGGCTCCGGCTGGGACACCCGCCAGGCCGGAAAGGAGAGCTGAGATGGCCGCGTTCCCCGCTGTCCTGCAGTCCGAGTGGACCAAGGTCCGCAGCATCCGCTCCACCGTGTGGACGCTGGTGACCACCTTCCTGATCGTGGTCGCGATGGGCTTCGCGATCTCGCTGCTGACCAGGCTGAACTTCGCCCAGTTCACCGAGCACGACCGGAACCCGTTCGACGCGACGAACACCTCGCTCTCCGGGATCGCGCTCGGCGAGCTGGCGATCGTCGTGTTCGGCGTGCTGGCGGTCGGCAACGAGTACGCCAGCGGCATGATCCGGGTGTCGCTGGCGGCCGTCCCGCAGCGCGGCGTCCTGATGGGCGCGAAGACCGCGGTGCTGGGCGTGCTGGCGCTGGCGGTCTCGCTGGTGACGGTGTTCGTCGCGTTCTTCGTCGGGCAGGTGGCGCTCGGCCGGTACAACACCGATCTCGGGCAACCCAACGTGCTGCGGGCGGTGTTCGGCGCGGGCTGCTACCTGACGCTGCTGTGCCTGTTCTCGATCGGCGTCACCATGATGCTGCGCAACCAGGTGCTGTCGCTGGGCATCCTGATCCCGTTCTTCTTCCTGGTCTCGCCGATCCTGTCGATCGTCCCGGTGGTGAAGAACGTGGTCCGCTACTTCCCGGACCGGGCCGGCTCGGCGGCGCTCCAGGTGGTGCCGACCGGGGACCACCCGTACGGGCCGTGGACGGGCCTGGCGATCTGCGCGGCGTGGGCGGCGGCCGCGCTGATCGGCGGCTACCTGGTGCTGAAGCACCGCGACGCCTGACCGGCCGTCAGTACCTCGGAGCGCCGCGGCCCCGCAGCAGGTTGGAGCCGCGGCGCTCGCGTGCGCCCCAGCACGCCCGGTGCCAGTGCCGCCGGTCGTCCACCCCGCTGCCGTGGTCCGGCCAGGCCACCACGTGGCCGACGCCGGGCGGGATCTCCTGGTCGCAGCCGGGGCAGCGGTAGTGCCGCCCGGCGGTGCCGGCCACGGTCTGCACGACCCAGTCCTCGCCCCGGTACGACTCCACCCGACGCAGCGAGCCGCCCATGGGCGCGGCGCTCTCACGGTCCTCGGACTTCTGGATCCGGTTGCGGCGCGGTGACACGTGACTACCCCTCGTTCCGGCGCGTTGTCCCTCCAGGGTACGGTCCGCCGCGCCGCCGGGGGACGGCGGTGGCCGGACCGGTTCCCGCCCGCTGTGCCCGGGAGTCACACACGTCACACCCGTCACTCCCGCGCCACTAGCATGTATCCCCGCCAGGCTCCAGCGATTCGACGGTAATCCACCCTTCCCTTGGGCAAATTGAGGGTTCGGCGTGCCATTGGCACATGACATGGGTTACTCACGAGGTGACACGGCGGGGCCCGCGAACCCTGCGCGCGCACCGAGGAGACACGCCCCATGACGAAGACCACCGCCCGCCCGCACGCCCGCTCCGCCGAGCGGCGAACGACCGCCCGAGGGGTGGCCCCGGCCACGCAGCCTGCCCCGGCGCCGGGCGCCGACACGGACGCGATCCGGGTCGGCGCGTTCCTGCTGTCCGCACAGTTCCCCGGCCAGAGCCACGGCGAGGCGCTGGAGCGGACCGTCTCGGCGGCGCTGACCGCCGAGCGGGTGGGCCTGGACGCGGTGTGGCTGGCCGAGCACCATTTCGTGCCGTACGGGGTCTGCCCGGACGCGGCGACGCTGGCCGGGATACTGCTGGGCCGCACCCGGCGGATCGGCGTGGGCACCGCGGTGAGCGTGCTGAGCACCCGGCACCCGGTGGCGCTGGGCGAGCAGGCGGCGCTGCTGCACCTGACCTCCGGCGGCCGGTTCACCCTCGGCGTGGGCCGCGGCGGGCCGTGGATCGACCTGGCGGTGTTCGGCGGCGGCCTGGAGGCGTACGAGCAGGGCTTCCCGGAGCGCCTGGACCTGCTGCTGAGCTGGCTGCACGGGGCCCGGGTGGGCGGCTCGGGGCCGCAATTCGACTTCCCGGAGGTGGCGGTGGTGCCGCGGGCCGTGGAGCCCCGGCGGGCCGACCTGACGGGCTGGCTGGGCCTGGACGGGACGCCGCCCGCGGCGGCCGCGGTGATTCCGAGACAGCGTCAGGAGCCGTCCCAGCAGGCGCAGTCGGGCCCGCCGGTGGTGATGGCGTGCACCTCGCCGGCCGGGGTGCGGACGGCCGCCGAGCGGGGCCTGCCGATGCTACTGGGCATGCACTCGGGCGACGAGGACAAGCGGGAGATGCTGGCCGCCTACCGGGCGGCCTGGCGGGCCGCGGGGCGCGGCGAGGAGCAGCTGGCCCGGGTGGAGCGGGAGCACGTGGCGGCGGGCGTGGTGCAGGTCGACGACCGGGCGGGGGCGGCCCGGGCCGACCTGCTGCGGACGATGCCGGACTTCTTCGCGTACGGGCTGGGAGCGCACCGCACGGTGGACGGCCGGGAGCGGTCGATGCGCGATCCGCGGGCGTACACCGAGCTGCTGTGCGACCTGCACGCGGTGGGCACGCCCCGGCAGTGCGCGGACCGGCTGCTGGCGACCGCGGAGGGCACCGGCATCCGGCGTTTCGCGCTGCTCGCCGAGGGGTCCGGGGACACCGCGGCGACGCTGCACAACCTGGACCGGATCGGCGCCGAGGTGCTGCCGCAGCTGCGCTGAGCATGCGCCCGCGGGCCGCCCCGTCCGGCCAGGGTCCGCCCGGTCGATCTTGTCGGATCAGCGCGCGTCCGGCCGGGATGATCCGGCTTCGCGCGCCCGGCAAGATCGGCCGGACAGGCCCTGGGCCCGGGGCGACCCGCGCTCGGGCGTGTCGGGTCTCAGCAGTCGCGCAACTCGGGCGACTGGTTGAGGAGTTGGGCACGGACCGAGGTGAAGCGGGCGTGCCGCTCGGCGGTGTCGGGGCCGGGGGCGAAGACCGCGACCCGGTGGCAGTTCTGGAAGGCCAGCTGGACGCCGAAGTGGCGCTGCAGGGCTCCGCGGATGGCGTCACTGGCCATCGCCCGGAGCAGCTGTCCGCGTTCCTGCTCGCTCGGCGGGGGGACTTCGTTGTCGGCGAAGTCGGTCCCGTCGACCTCGAGTTGGGTGACCAGGGAGCTGATCATGTCCCAGGCGTAGGGCAGCGAGGTGCGGACACAGTCGACGAACTCCCGCTCGTCGACCTCGCCTCGTTCGGCCTTCTCCAACAGGGCCGGTGAGACGTCGAGCGACATGGGTTCTCCTCTCACGGTCCGCCCCGGCGGATTCGACGGGGCGGTCGTACCGGTGTGCTGAGGGTGCATTGGACGGACGTGCGGTGAACCGCGCGCGATGTTCGAGTGCCGGCGGCGCGACGGTCTGGGGGGTCGCGTCGCGTCGTCGAGGTCCTGGCCAGGGGTTCAGACCAGCGTGTCAGTCCTTCCCGGGCCCGGCTGGAGAATCCGGGGATTGCCACCCGAATCGCTCCGCCGGGGCCCAGATTGGCCGGAATCAGTTGTGCACCGACCCTTCGCGCCGAGCCGGCCCGGCCCACCTCTGTGGCCTTGCGAGCACCATGGTTCGCCCCTCCCGGCCCGCCCACACCCGCTCTGCGGGCACTCGCTTCAAACGGCCCCCGGGCCCGCCTTCCGACGGCCGCCTGTCTCGGGAATCACGCCCCCTCGACCCACTGCACGCCGGCGCACCTCCCTCGGCCGCACGCCCCGTCCACGCGCCCCCTCCCTGCGCCCCTCCCCGCGTCTCCCCGCGCCTCCGGAATCGAACAGGGACAGCGGCACTCCCGGCGGGCCGTAGGCTTGTCCCCATGCGTCTTGTAATCGCCAAGTGCACCGTGGACTACGCGGGCCGCCTCGCTGCACATCTGCCCTCCGCCGTGCGCCTGGTGATCGTGAAGGCCGACGGGAGCGTCAGCATCCACGCCGACGACCGGGCCTACAAGCCGCTGAACTGGATGTCCCCGCCGTGCTCCCTGAAGGAGACCGAGGGGGTGTGGACGGTCACCAACAAGGCCGGCGAGAAGCTGATCATCACCCTGGAGGACGTCCACCACGACTCCAGCCACGAGCTCGGCGTCGACCCCGGCCTGGTGAAGGACGGCGTCGAGGCGCACCTGCAGGAGCTCCTCGCGGACCGCATGGAGGTGCTCGGCGCCGGCTGGTCGCTGATCCGCCGCGAGTACCCGACCGCGATCGGCCCGGTCGACATCCTCTGCCGCGACTCCGACGGCGCGACCGTCGCCATCGAGATCAAGCGCCGCGGCGAGATCGACGGCGTCGAGCAGCTCACCCGCTACCTCGACCTGCTCAACCGCGATCCGCTGCTCGCCCCGGTCAAGGGCATCTTCGCCGCCCAGGAGATCAAGCCCCAGGCCCGCGTGCTGGCCACCGACCGCGGCATCGGCTGCGTCGTCCTCGACTACGACGAGCTGCGCGGCATCGACGACGACAAGCTCAAGCTGTTCTGAGCCCCCCGCGGCGGCCGATTGCGGTGGCCGCCGCCCGCACCGCGCTGCGACAATCCCCCGCATGCCCGTTCGAAGCGCCGACCCGGTCGGCCGGTACGAGACCCATCTCACCCTGGCCCCGGCCGAGGTCGACGCGCTGGCCCGCTGGGCGGCCGCGCACGGCCTGGAGTTCACCCACATCCTGCTGGCCCGCGGCCGGCACCCGTCGCAGCCGATGCTGTCCTGGCAGAGCGACGGCACCCTGGCCGCCCAGCACCGCCGCGCCGCCGCCGAGGCGGCCCGGCTGCGGGCCGCCGGGTTCACCCCGGTCCGGGTGAAGATCGAGGCGGCGCCCTGGACGCCGGGCGTCCCCGGCACCGACGCGGAGGCAGAACTCGCCGACGCCGCCTGCTACTTCGAACACCACGTGAAGGTCCGCCTGGCCCCCGGCGTCCCCCGCGACGCGCTGGCCCGGGCCGCCGACGGCCACCATGCGCACGTCTCCTGGAACGCCCGCCGCACCGAACCCGACGGCCACCGCCAGTACTTCGTCACCCAGCGCTGCCACCGCCTCGGCCTGGCCTCCGCCGGCGCCCGCCTCGACGACCTCACCGCCGCGCTGACCGCCGCCGGCTTCCCCCCGCTGAAGGTCACCCGCGAGTACGTGGTCCACGACTCGGCGCTCGCCCTGGACTCCGGCTGGCTCGACGACGCCCCGACCACCCCCTGACCGAGGAGGCCCCGTGCCCGACCACCGCCTGCTGCCCGAGGACCGTCGCGCCCGGCCGCGCACGTTCCGGCCCGTCGACGACCCGCGGGCCAGCCAGCCCGAGATCTTCGACCCGGCCCTGAAGCAGTTCGACGACGCCTACCGGGCGGGCGAGCCGCGATTCACCGACCCCGGCCTCTCCGCCGCCTGGTACGCGGCCCGCCGCACCGCGATGGACGCCGCCCTGGCCGCCGTCGCCGCCTCCGGCCGGGCCGACCACCTGGTGCTGCGCGGCTCCGTGGTGCTGAAGGCCTGGTTCGGCGACGCCGCCCGCGAACCCGGCGACGTGGACTTCGTCGTCACCCCCGCCGACTGGACGCTCGACGACCCACGCACCGAGAACCTGTTCGACGACATCGTGGGCGCCGTCAACCGCACCACCGGGCCCGTCCGCTTCCCGCCCGGCCGGAGCGTCACCGAGGACATCTGGACGTACGAGCGGGCCCCCGGCCGCCGCCTGCTGCTCGGCTGGGAGGCCGACGGCCTGCCCGGCGGCACGGTGCAGCTCGACTTCGTCTTCAACGAGGAACTGCCCGTCCCCGCCGAGCCCCTGGAACTCGCACCCGGCACCGTGCTGAACGTCGCCGGGCGTGAACTCTCGCTCGCCTGGAAGCTGCTGTGGCTCGCCACCGACCGCTACCCGCAGGGCAAGGACCTGTACGACGCGGCCCTGCTGGCCCGCTCGACCGGCCTGCGCTACCAGGTGCTGCGGGACGTCTTCGTCACCGGCGAGGCCCACTACGCCGAGGAACCGGTGGGCCCGGAGAGCGTCCCCACCGAGACCGACTGGTCGAACTTCGCCGCCGAGTACCCGCAGCTGGCCGGTGAGGAGTCCGACCACGCCCGCCGCCTGGCCGAGGCCCTCGCGCCGACCTTCGCGGAAGTCCCCGACGCCGATCGCGCCGCCTGGTGGCGCGAAGGCTGGCTCGGACCCGTCCGCCGCCTGCACGCCGACCAGGGCTTCGCCGCCGCCCAGGCCTGGCTGGCCGCCCGCCAGGCACCGCTCCAGCTGGCCCACCGCCTCACCGCCGAGGCCCTCGGCCCCGCCGCCCCCGAGCACCTCGGCGCGGCCATGCTCGACTGCCCGGCCTGGTCCTGGTACGCCGACCGGGCCGCGGGCGGGCGGCTGTCCGCGGAGACCGTCGACGCCTGGCTCCGCTCCTGACCCGCCACCCTTCCAGCGGATTCGCCTGCCCGGGGCGCCGATTCGGTGAGGTGTGCCCACGCTGCCGGAATCCCTGAACGGCAGAGGGCCGCACGGCCCCCACCGAGGGGAGCCGTCAGCGTGGACGGCCTCGCCCGGCACCGGCCCGGGCCAGTGCGAAAACCAGGGCGACTACCGGATGCCTGCCTCGCCCTCGGCCCGCGCCCTCGGCCCGCGCTTCGGCCCGTCGATCCGCATCGACACCGGCAGCCGACCGGGCGGCTGCCGGCTCCGACTCCGGTTCAACGTCCGGGGCCTGGCTGGCCGGCGACGGGCGGGCTGGTCGACGGGTCCGGGCCGGTCGGCGGCGGGGAGCTCGGCGTCTGGCTGTTGGACGGCGGGGGGCTCGACGACTGACCGGTCGACTTGCTCGGCTGCGGTGCCGAACTCGACTGTGCCGGCGTGGACTTGGTGGAGCTGGGCGTCGTGCCCGGCTTCGTGCTGCTCGGGCTGCCGCTCGGCCGGTGGGTGCTGGACGGGCTGTCGCTCGCCGACTCCGACGGGCTGTCGGACGGCGTCGCGCTGTCGCTCGTCGACGGTCGCGGGCTGGTGCTCGGCCGGGGGCTGGTGGTGGCGTCCGGCTCCGGCACGGTGTCGTCGGCGGACATCCCGGGCTGCTTGCCCGCGGGGGTGTCCTCGCTGCTGACGGCCACGCCGATCGCGGTGCCGAGCACGCCGAGCGCCATCACCGCCGCGCTCGCCGCCAGCACGGTCTTCCGCGCCCCGGCGGGCGCCCGCTTGCGCAGCCGGGCCGGCACCTGGGCGATCGCCCGGATGGTGCGCCGCCCGCGCATCGGCTGGGTGTCGTCGGCCCCGGCGGTGAGCGCCGCGGTCTCCTCCAGCCGGATCAGGTCGAGCATCCGCCGCGCCGCCGTCCCGCCGCGCTGGTCGCCGCCGGCGGCCCGCAGCGCGAGCGCCGCCTCCAACTCGCCGACGGCCCGCCGGGAGCTGCCGACGCACAGCGCGAGAACGCCCAACTCGTGGTGGAACCAGGCCTGTTCGGCGGTCGCCCCGAGCATCCGGGCGGCCTCCAGGCCGAGTTGCAGGGCCTGCTCCCAGGCGCCCCAGCGCAGCGAGAGGGCCAGCGCGGGTGCGGCGGCCCGGGCCAGCCGCAGCACCTGCTCGGGTCGGTCGGCGTCCCGTTCGGCGCGCAGCACCGCGAGGATCACCCCGGCCTCGGCGGCGACCTGCCGGGTCGTCACCGACGCGTGCCCGACCCACCAGGACAGGTGCTCGGCCGCACCGTGCGCGACCCCGCCGGGGGCGAACGGCGCGGGTTCGCCCTGCGTGTCGGACTCCAGTTCGGGGAGCAGCGCGACCAGCACGCCCTCGGTGAGCCGGTGGTGGCCGCCCACTGACACCGCCAGGCCGTTGTCCACCAGTTCCTGCAGCGCGCTCTCTCCGAGGCCGACGTCGATCAGCGCGGGCAGGTGCGGCGCGGTCGGGCACTCGCCGTCCAGCGCCAGCGCCAGCCGCAGCACCCGCCGGGCCGGCTCGCTCAGTCCCTGCATCAGCAGCCGGGCCGGCGAGGCGCTCTCGCCCACCGACGGCAGCGGCACCCCGGCCCGCAGCTCGGCCTCCAACTCGGCCGGATCGCCCGGGAGTTCGTACTCCTGAGCGAAACCGAAGACGCTCCGCCGGTCCTCCTGCGCGGCGACCAGCGCGTCCACTGTGACGTCCCGCTGCCGCAGCAGCGCCGCCGCCCGGACGAAGCGCAGCGGCAGGCCCTCCGACTCGAACCACAGGTCCACCGCCCAGGCCCGCTCGCCCTCGTCCAGCTGACGTCCCGCCAGTCGCGCCGCGAGCGTCAGGGACGCCGGCCGGGACAGGCCCGCCACCAGGTGGTCCCGCAGCCGCGAACCGGGGGCCGACAGCGGCGCGTCCGGCGCGGTGGAGACCAGGAACGCGCACTCGGGCGCCAACGCCAGCAGGCCCTCCAGCTCGTCGCCGGACAGCTCCACGTCGTCGATCACCACCACCGCGGCGACCCCGGCCAGCAGCTCGACCAGCTGCTCCCGATCGGGACGGAAGTCCGGCGCCTGGTGCGTCGCCGCGAACAGGTCCTGCAACAGGTCGGCGGGCGTCCGGCGGTAGCCGCTCAGCCGCACCACGCCGTCGGGCGCCAGCTCCCCCGCCACCTCGGCGACGGCCGCGAGCAACGCGGAGCGGCCCGAACCGGCCTGCCCGACCAGCCGCACCGAGCGGCCCTCGCGGAGCTGCCCGAGCACCGCCGCGATGTCGCCGTCCCGGTCCAGCAGCGGCAGGTCCCCGGGCCCGGCCCCCAACGCGAGCGGTCCCACCGCGGCCGTCGGCCCCAACTCCGGCCGCGCCTGCACCAGTCCGCGGATCCGCCGCGGCTCGGGCAGCCACTCGTCCGGGCAGTGCCGAGCCTCCGACCCCTCCGGTCCCCCGACCACCACCAGCCGCTCACCGCTGACCAGTTCGCCGCCCCGCGGACGTATCCCACTCGGCTGTCCCACGTCACTGCTCCCCGCCATTCGGACACCTGACCGGAGACTGTCCCACATGACCGAACCGGGTCAACACACCGGGTGGACAAGGGCGGGCGGGAGGACGGGGAGTGCAGAACCTAGCCCAGCATGGGGAGCGTCGTCCCCACCGGGTCCTGAACCGCTCCCTCGACCGCCAGGATGCGGTGCAGCCGGGTCGCCACCAGCAGCCGCTGCAGCTGCACCGGCACGTTCCGCAGGACCAGCCGTCGTCCGACCCGCCCGGCCCGCCGGTGGGTGCCCATGATGACGCCGAGCCCGGTCGCGTCCCAGAATTCGAGCCGCCCGAGGTCGAGGACGAGGTCGCCCTCGCCGCCGTCGACCGCCGCGTGCAGCAACGCCCTGGCGTCGGCGGCGCTGCGCACGTCGAGCCGCCCTTCGATGGCCAGTCCGGTGTGGTCGCCGGTGATGCGCACGCTGTCCTCCTCCTCGGCCGTGTGCCGTTGTTCGCCCGCCGCGTTGCGCCTGCCGCCCGTCCCGTACCCCAGGGACCGATCGCGCTGCGTTTCAGGTCCGGTTGTGCACCGGTCCTTTCCTGAATCTGACGGCCAACCAGTTCCGCAGGTTGCTGTCACCCGGCGGACTGTCCCTCAACTTCACCCGTCCGAGGGAATATACGCAGGTACACCTGGTACCTACGCTCGATTACCGCCCAAATCACCCGTCTGCGCGGTGCTCCGTGAGCAAACTCACCCGGAGGGTGCGGGGCTTCATCGTGCGGTCATCTGGTCCTCCCGTGGGCACGCCGAGCAGCTCGCCGTGCCGGGGCAGCACGGACCGCCCGACGGGAGCCACATCGCTCTGCGCCGGACTCTAGTAGGAGCACGCGCCCCGTGGTGCGTTCCGGCAGTGTGATCTGCACCGGAACCGGTGTGATCTGCGCCCCTCCCCCCGAAACGGCAGGAACCGTCACTACTGCCCGGGAACGGTCACTCCCCATTCCTGCGCGAGGATCGCCGCCTGCACCCGGCTGCGCAGTCCGAGCTTCGCGAGGATCCGGCTGACGTGCGTCTTGGTGGTGGCCTCCGCCGTTCCGAGCCGGTGCGCGATCTCCGCGTTGGACAGGCCCGCGCCGAGGCAGCCGAACACCTCGCGCTCCTTGGGCGTCAGCGCGTCCAGCGCGTCCGGCTCCACCGCCGATGCCTCGGACCGGGCGAAGGAGGAGATCAGCCGCCGGGTGACGGACGGCGCGAGCATCCCGTCGCCGCGGGCGACCGTGCGGATGCCCTCGACCAGCGTCTCGGCCTCCAGGTCCTTCAGCAGGAACCCGGCCGCGCCGGCCCGCAGCGCGCCCCACACGTACGCGTCCAGGTCGAAGGTGGTCAGGACGAGAACCTGCGCGGCCCCGGCCTCCACCACCCGCCGGGTCGCGGCGACGCCGTCCAGCCGGGGCATCTGCACGTCCATCAGCACGACGTCGGGCCGCAGCTCCAGCGCCATCCGGACGGCTTCCTCGCCGTCCGCGGCCTCGCCGACGACCGTCAGGTCGTCCTCGGCCCGCAGGATCATCACCAGCGCGGCCCGGACGGCCGCCTGGTCCTCCGCCACCACTACCCGGATCATTCCCGCTCCCCGCTCGTCGTCCGCGGCAGCACTGCCCGCACCCGCCACGTGTGTCCGTCCGTCGGCCCGGCGTCGAACTCGCCGCCGAGCAGCTGGGCCCGCTCCCCCATGCCGACCAGCCCGGCCTTCGCGCCGGGCACCGCCCGGCCCTCGCCCTCCCGGTACGGGGACTCCACGGTGATCTCCAACTCCCGCTCGCCGTACCGGATGCGCAGCCGGACCGGACCGGGCGCGGCGTGCTTGACGGCGTTGGTCAGCGACTCCTGGACGATCCGGTACGCGGCGAGTTCGACCGGCGCGGGCAACTCGCCCGGCTCGCCGAGCTGTTCCGCCCCGAACCGCAGCCCGGCCGACCGCCCGGCCGCGACGGCCTGTTCCAGCAGCACGTCGACGGCCGCCAACCGCGGTGCGGCGTAGGGCTCTTCGGGGGTGGCCTCGCGCAGCAGCCCGATCATCCGGCGCATCTCGGCGAGGCCCTGCACGCTGTTCTCCCGGATCACCGCGAGCGCCTCCACCAGCGGCTCGTCCGCCGCGCGCTCCTGCCGGCGGGCCACCGACTGCGCGCCGGTGGCGTGGATCGCGATCGCCGACAGGTGGTTGGCGATCACGTCGTGCAGTTCGCGGGCCATCCGCGACCGTTCGGCGACCACCGCGCCGCGCCGGTCCATCTCGGCGAGCAGCGTGGTCTGTTCGGCCCGCAGCCGCTCCGCCTCCGCGGCGTCCCGGTGCCGGCGCAGCAGGTCGGCCGTCCACACCGGGGAGAGGAAGATCAGCCCGCAGAACACGGCGACCAGCAAGGCCTCCGGCAGCGAGGCGAACTGCCAGGCCAGGCCGGTCAGCACCACGGTGGTGGCGGCGCCCGACAGCTGCAGGACCCGGCTCATCCGCGGCGGGCCGTACAGCACGGCCGCGTACAGCAGGTCGGTGTACAGCAGCAGCGTCGCCAGCACCGAACCGAGGTACAGGCCGAGGCCGAACACCACCCCGCCGACGCTGACCGCCAGCACGGTGCGCCGGCGGCGCAGCAGCGTGAGCCCGGCCATCGCGACCAGCGGCAGCACCGACACCCACGCCGACAGCCCGGGCCGCCGGTCGTACGCGCCGACCACGATCAGCAGCAGCCCGCCGAGCAGCCCGGCCGCGGCGATGGCCTGGTCCTGTCGGTGCTCGGAGAGTCTCACCCGGCCCATCCCAGCACTCCTTCCGCCCCGCCGGAACGACCGGTCGGACGACCCGCCGTCCGACGAACGGCTGACGTCCCTGTCCGCTGGGCGGACGATGACGCCGTGCCCGTACGCGGGGAGGATCGAAGCATGGTTTCCCTGATCGTGGCCGGCGAGGCCGGCTTCTGGGTGGTGCTGGCGGCGGGGCTGCTGGCCCGCTACGCGCTGCGCCTGCGCCGCACCGGTCTGGCGCTGCTGGCGCTGCTGCCGGTGGTCGATCTGGTGATCCTCGGCGCCACCGTCGCCGATCTGCGCGGCGGCGCCACTGCCGACTGGTCGCACGGCCTGGCCGCCGCGTACGTCGGCTTCTCGATCGCCTACGGCCACCGCATGGTCCGCTGGGCCGACGCCCACGCCGCGCACCGGCTGGCGGGCGGCCCCAAGCCCGCCGGCGCGCCCAAGTACGGTGCGCCGCGGGCCCGTTACGAGTGGGGCGTGTTCCTGCTGACGCTGCTGGCCTCGGCCGTCACGGTGGCGCTGGTCGCCGCCGTCCAGTGGCTGGTCGGCGACGCCGCGCGCACCGCGGCGCTCGACGACTGGTACCCGCGCATGGCCCTGGTGGTCGGCATCAACCTGGTGGTGGCCGCCAGTTACACGCTCTTCCCGAAACGGCAGAAGTGACGGCGGGTCAGCGGTTCTCGCCGGGCACCCAGAGCACGTCGCCGCGCTCCTTGTTCGCCACCCGCGCCAGGATGAACAGCAGGTCGGACAGCCGGTTCAGGTACTTCGCGGTCAGCGGGTTGATGTCGTCGCCGTGCGTCTCGATCGCCGCCCAGGTGGCCCGCTCGGCCCGCCGCACCACGGTGCACGCCAGGTGCAGGTACGCGGCGCCGGGGGTGCCGCCGGGCAGGATGAAGCTGCGGAGCTTCTCCAGCTGCTCCAGGAACCGGTCGCAGTCCCCCTCCAGCCGGTCGATGTAGGTCTGCTCGACCCGCAGCGGCGGGTACTGGGGGTTCTCCACGATCGGCGTCGCCAGGTCCGCGCCCACGTCGAACAGGTCGTTCTGGATCCGGGTCAGCACCGGCACCAGCTCGCCGTCCAGCGCCCCGGCGGCCAGCGCCACACCGATCGCCGCGTTGGCCTCGTTGGTGTCGGCGTACGCGATCAGCCGCGGGTCGGTCTTGGTGGTCCGGCTCATGTCGCCGAGCGCGGTCGTGCCGTCGTCCCCGGTCCGGGTGTAGATGCGCGTCAGGTTCACCATGCCCGCAGCCTAGCGCGCACGTCGCAGCCGGTGGACGCGAGCCGCGTCACGCCCGACTGGCGGGAAATCAGGCGACGTTGACCCTCTGCCCGGGCGGGGCGGCCTCCAGCCAGGCCAGGAAACCGGTCAGCGCGTCGTCGCTCATCGCGAGCTCCAGCGGCGCGCCCCGGTGCAGGCAGCGCAGCACCACCGAGCCGGAGAGCAGCGCGAGTTCCTCCTGCCCCTGCGGGTAGCGGCGGCCCAGCACCTCGATCTCGGTGCGCGGCAGGACCCGTCGCGGCCGGGGCGCGTACGAGAACACCCGGAACCACTCGATGGAGTCCCCGCTGTAGCGGCCGATACCAAAAACCCACCCCTTGCCATCGGTCTGGGGGACCGGGGCCGAGGTGGGCTGGCCGTTCTCGTCGAGATCCGGCTGCGTGGAGGCGTCCACAGGCATTTTCAAGCGGTAGGAGCAGTCGAAGGTGCCGCCCACCCGCTGGATGAGGCGGCGGCGTACCGCGAATCCGACCAGGCCCGCGATGGCGAGGACCACCACCGACGCGCACACCACAAGGGCGAGGACCACGCTCACCTACCTCCTCGCTGCCTTCATCCCCGTTGACGGCCTTGCGCGGCCGCCCATTCCTACCAACTGATACGACAGTCCCGAGGACACGCACCAGGCGTCCCCGGGACCGTCGCTGAAACCAGGCTCAGTGATGCGCCTTCAGGCCGCCGGCGGCGACCAGTCGGACCTCGGCGCGACGCTCGGCGTGCGAGTCGGCGTCGGCCTTGGCGTTCTCCAGCGCGCGCTCGGCGCGGGCGACGTCGATCTCGTCGGCCAGCTCGGCGATCTCGGCGAGGATCGACAGCTTGTTGTCGGCGAACGAGATGAAGCCACCGTGCACCGCGGCGATGATCGTGCCCTCGGAGGCGGTGCGGATGGTGACCGGACCGGTCTCCAGCACGCTCAGCACCGGGGTGTGACCCGGCATGATGCCGGTGTCGCCGGAGGCCGTACGGGCAACAACGATGGTGGCCGCACCGGACCACACCTTGCGGTCGGCTGCGACCAGCTCGACGTGCAGCTCAGCCAACGTGGGCTCCTTGGCTCTTGCCGGGCCTCGGCCACCCGGGCGAACGGGCGGGCGTCGATCTCGGCAGTTTCGGTAAGAATAACGGTCTCGCGCCCCCGGAACGAAACCAAGGGCCCGTAAATGACCGGGATCACAGCAGATCCAGCGTTGAGGGGTGGCCCCCGACGAGAGCCGGGAACCACCCCTCAACGGTTGGGTCTGCCGTGCGACCGGTCTGCGGTTACTTCTTCAGCAGCTCGGCGGCGTTGCGCTCGAGGTCGTCGATGCCACCGCACATGAAGAAGGCCTGCTCCGGGATGTGGTCGTACTTGCCGTCCGCGATGGAGTTGAAGGCCTCGATGGTCTCCGACAGCGGCACGGTCGAACCGTCGACACCGGTGAACTGCTTCGCCACGTAGGTGTTCTGCGAGAGGAAGCGCTCGATGCGGCGGGCACGCTGCACCGTGATCTTGTCTTCCTCGGACAGCTCGTCGATACCGAGGATCGCGATGATGTCCTGCAGGTCCTTGTACTTCTGCAGGATCCCCTTGATACGGATGGCCGTGTCGTAGTGGGTCTGCGCGATGTACCGCGGGTCGAGGATGCGGGACGTGGAGTCCAGCGGGTCGACGGCCGGGTAGATGCCCTTCTCCGAGATCGGACGCGACAGAACGGTGGTCGCGTCCAGGTGGGCGAAGGTGGTGGCCGGCGCCGGGTCGGTCAGGTCGTCCGCGGGGACGTAGATCGCCTGCATCGAGGTGATCGAGTGACCGCGGGTCGAGGTGATGCGCTCCTGCAGGAGGCCCATCTCGTCGGCCAGGTTCGGCTGGTAGCCCACCGCGGAGGGCATACGGCCGAGCAGGGTCGACACCTCGGAACCGGCCTGGGTGAACCGGAAGATGTTGTCGATGAAGAGGAGCACGTCCTGCTTCTCGACGTCGCGGAAGTACTCCGCCATGGTCAGCGCGGAGAGCGCGACGCGCAGACGGGTGCCCGGCGGCTCGTCCATCTGGCCGAAAACCAGCGCGGTCTTGTCCAGAACGCCCGAGTCGACCATCTCGTCGATGAGGTCGTTGCCCTCACGGGTGCGCTCACCGACACCGGCGAACACCGACACACCACCGAAGTTCTCGGCGACGCGGTAGATCATCTCCTGGATCAGAACGGTCTTGCCGACACCGGCGCCACCGAACAGACCGATCTTGCCACCCTGCACGTACGGGGTGAGCAGGTCGATGACCTTGATGCCGGTCTCGAACATCTCGGTCTTCGACTCGAGCTCGGAGAAGTTCGGGGCCTTGCGGTGGATCGGCCACTTGACCTCGACGGAGGCCTCGAACTCGGCCTTGTCGACGTTCAGCACCTCACCGAGGGCGTTGAAGACCTTGCCCTTGGTGATCTGGCCGACCGGGACGGAGATCGCCGCACCGGTGTCGGTGACCTGCGCGCCACGGACCAGGCCGTCGGTCGGCTGCATCGAGATGCCGCGGATCACGCCGTCGCCGAGGTGCTGGGCGACCTCAAGGGTCAGGGTCTTCTTGCCCGTGCCGTCGGGGTTGTCCACCTCGACGCGAAGGGCGTTGAACATGTCCGGAATCGCGTCGACGGGGAACTCCACGTCGACGACCGGGCCGATGACCCGCGCGACGCGGCCCGTCGCCGTGGTCGGCTCAACAGTGGTGGTCATACTCATTCGCTCCCGCGGCTAGCGTCGGCGAGGGCGTTGGCGCCGCCGACGATCTCGCTGATTTCCTGGGTGATCTCGGCCTGACGGGCCGAGTTGGCAAGCCGCGTGAGCGACTTGATGAGCTCGCCGGCATTGTCCGTCGCGCTCTTCATCGCGCGGCGGCGGGCGGCGTGCTCGGAAGCGGCCGACTGCAGCAGCGCGTTGTAGATCCGGCTCTCGACGTACCGCGGCAGCAGGGCGTCGAGGACGCCCTCCGCCGACGGCTCGAAGTCGTAGAGCGGGAAGATCTCGTTCTTCGCCGCCGACTTGTCGCTGAGCTCGACCTCGTCGAGCTTCAGCGGCAGCAGGCGCTTGTCCACGGCGGTCTGCGTCAGCATCGACACGAACTCGGTCGACACCAGGTGCAGCTCGTCCACGCCACCGGTCTCCGCGGTGAAGGCCTCGATGAGGTCCGCCGCGACGGCCTTCGCGTCCCCGTAGGTCGGCTTGTCCGAGAAGCCCGTCCACGAGTTGGCGACCGTCAGGTTGCGGAACCCGTAGTACCCGACGCCCTTGCGGCCGACGATGTACGTGACCACGTCCTTGCCCTCTTCGCGGAGCCTGGCGCTGAGCGCCAGGGACTGCTTGATGGCGTTGGTCGAGTAGCCGCCCGCCAGACCGCGGTCCGCCGTGATCAACAGCACGGCGGCACGGGTGGCGTTCGGGTTCTCGGTGGTCAGCGGGTGCTTCGCGTTGGACCGGGTGGCCACCGCGGTCACCGCACGGGTGAGCTCATCGGCGTACGGAGTGGAGGCGGCCACCGCGCGCTGCGCCTTGACGATGCGCGACGCGGAGATCATCTCCATCGCCTTGGTGATCTTCTTCGTCGCGGTGACGGAGCGGATGCGGCGCTTGTAGACCCGAAGCTGTGCTCCCATGGGTCGTTACGTCCTTTCCCTCGCTACCGGACTCAGGCCTGCTCAGACAGCAGCTTGCCGTCCGCGGTGGTGAAGCCCTGCTTGAAGCCGGTGATGGCGGAGGTCAGCGCGTCGACGGTGCCCTGCTCCAGCAGGCCCGTCTCGACGATGCCGGCCAGGATGCCCTTGTGCTCCAGGCGCACGTGGTCCAGGAACTCGCGCTCGAAGCGGCGGATGTCGGCGACCGGGACGTCGTCCAGCTGACCGGTGGTGCCGGCCCAGATCGAGACGACCTGCTCCTCGACCGGGAACGGCTGGTACTGGCCCTGCTTCAGCAGCTCGACCATGCGCGCACCGCGCTCCAGCTGGGCCTTGGAGGCCGCGTCCAGGTCGGAACCGAAGGCGGCGAACGCCTCCAGCTCGCGGTACTGGGCCAGGTCCAGGCGCAGGCGGCCGGCGACCGAACGCATGGCCTTGATCTGGGCGGAGCCACCGACGCGGGAGACCGAGATACCGACGTTCACGGCCGGGCGGATGCCGGCGTTGAACAGGTCGGACTCCAGGAAGCACTGGCCGTCGGTGATGGAGATGACGTTGGTCGGGATGTACGCCGAGACGTCGTTGGCCTTGGTCTCGATGATCGGCAGACCGGTCATCGAGCCGCCGCCGAGGGCATCGTTCAGCTTGGCGCAGCGCTCCAGCAGGCGGGAGTGCAAGTAGAAGACGTCACCCGGGTAGGCCTCGCGGCCCGGCGGGCGGCGCAGCAGCAGGGAGACGGAGCGGTAGGCCTCGGCCTGCTTCGACAGGTCGTCGAAGACGATCAGGACGTGCTTGCCGTCGTACATCCACTCCTGGCCGATGGCCGAACCGGTGTACGGGGCGAGGTACTTGAAGCCGGCCGGGTCGGAGGCGGGAGCAGCCACGATGGTGGTGTACTCCAGCGCGCCGGCCTCCTCCAGGGCGCCGCGGACGGACGCGATGGTGGAGCCCTTCTGGCCCACGGCGACGTAGATGCAGCGGACCTGCTTCTCCGGGTCGCCCGAACGCCAGTTGTCGCGCTGGTTGATGATGGTGTCGACGGCGACGGCGGTCTTGCCGGTCTGACGGTCACCAATGATCAGCTGGCGCTGGCCGCGGCCGATCGGGGTCATCGCGTCGATGGCCTTGATGCCGGTCTGCAGCGGCTGCTTGACCGACTTACGGGCCATGACGCCGGGGGCCTGCAGTTCCAGGGCGCGACGGCCGGTGGAGGCGATGTCGCCCAGGCCGTCGATCGGGTTGCCCAGCGGGTCCACGACGCGGCCGAGGTAGCCGTCGCCGACCGGAACCGAGAGGACCTCGCCGGTGCGGCGCACGGTCTGGCCCTCTTCGATGCCGCCGAACTCACCGAGGATGACGACACCGATCTCGCGGGTGTCGAGGTTCAGCGCGAGGCCGAGCGTGCCGTCCTCGAACTTCAGCAGCTCGTTCGCCATGACCGAGGGCAGACCCTCGACATGCGCGATGCCGTCCGCAGCGTCGGTGACCTTGCCGACCTCTTCCACAGAAGCGGCGTCCGGCTGGTACGACTGGACAAAGTCGGCCAGCGCGTCCCGGATCTCCTCCGGACGGATCGTAAGCTCCGCCATCAGGCTTCCCTGCTCTCCTAGTTTGCGATCCTCGGCCCGCCATTGAGGGCCGCAAGTGCTCGACTCTCGGCCGGGTCGGGTGAACCGGCCGTACGTTTTGCCGGCCCACCTGGTGTGGACCGACGCCCGACCGAGGGTCGGATAGTGCTGGTGTCAGCCTTCGAGGCCCTGACGAGCGCCTTCGAGGCGGCTCGAGACCGTGCCGTCGATGACCTCGTCGCCGATCTGCACCCGGACACCGCCCTGGACCTCGGGGTCCACGTCGATGTTCAGGTGGACCGGGCGGCCGTGCAGGCCGGCCAGGGCAGCGGCGAGCCGCTCCTTCTGGCGGTCCGACAGCGGCACGGCGCTGGTGACCTGCGCCACCACGCGGCCCCGCCGGGAGGCGGCGAGCTTGGAGTAGGACTCCAGGCCACCCTCCAGGCTACGGCCCCGGGGAGCGGTGATCAGGCTGGTGACCAGGCGGACGGTGCCCGCGTTGGCCTTGCCGCCGAGGAGCTTGCGGATCAGCGCCGCCTTGGCGGCGGCGTCGGCCTTCGGCTCGGTCAGCGCGGCGCGCAGCTCGTGCGAGCCCGCCACCACCCGGCCGAACCGGAACAGCTCGTCCTCGACGTCGTCCAGCGCGCCCGACTTGTCGGCAGCGATGACCTCGGCGTACGCGGTCAGCTGCTCGGCCGCGTCGGCCAGGTCACGCGAACCGGACCAGCGCGAGCGCACCAGGCCGGAGACCAGGTCGACGGTCTCGCCCGAGACCTGACCGGCCAGCAGCGAGGAGACCAGCTGGGCCTTGTCCTGACCGGCCCGGGACGGGTCGGTAAGCACGCGGCGCAGCGACACCTCGCGGTCCAGCAGCGCGGTGACGGAGGCGAGTTCCTCGGCGAGCTTGGCCGCGTCCACCGAGGTGTTGTCGGTCAGGCTCTCAAGGTTCTCGCGACCGGCGGCGAGGGCCTCGCGGCTCGCGCCGATCACTTGGACGCACCCTGGGCAGCGGCGGCCTTGGACTCCAGCTCGTCCAGGAAGCGGTCGATGACACCGCTCTGGCGGGCGTGGTCCTCCAGGGACTCACCGACGATGCGGGAGGCCAGCTGGGAGGCCAGCGAGCCCACGTCCTGGCGCAGGGCGGCGGTCGCCTGCTTCTTGTCGGCGTCGATCTGCGCGTGGCCGGCGGCGACGATGGCCTCACGCTGACGCTGGCCCTCCTCGCGCATGTCGGCGATCAGGACAGCACCCTGCTCACGGGCGTGCTCGGTGATCCGAGCGGCCTCGTGACGCGCCTCGGCCAGCTCGGCACGGTACTGCTCAAGCATGGCCTGGGCCTCGGCCTGAGCGGTCTCCGCGCGCTTCATGCCGCCTTCGATGGCGTCACGGCGCTCCTCCAGCACCTTCTCGATGCTGGGGAGGAGCTTCTTGCCGAGAAGACCGAAGACGATGAAGAAGCAGAGCAGGCCGATGATGACCTCGGGCCACGCGGGGAGAAGAGGGTTCATCTTCTCTTCAGCCGCGAGGAGAACCTCGGGGGTCATATCAGAACCTTTCGTCGGAATTGACTACCGGTGCGCCTGGCTCACTGGCCGTAGACGAACGGCATGACGATGCCGATCAGGGCGAGGGCCTCGGTCAGGGCGAAGCCGATGAACATGTTGGTACGGATCAGGCCAGCGGCCTCGGGCTGACGGGCCATCGCCTGCACGCCGTTACCGAAGATCAGACCGACGCCGATGCCGGGGCCGATCGCAGCGAGGCCGTAGCCGATGGAAGCGACGGAGCCGTGGATACCTTCAGCGAGAGCGGACATCTCAGCTAATCCTTTGCGGGGATGGAATACCGGTGGGTGTTGGCCACCGGGAGTTCAGGGGCGCGGCCGGAGCCGCGGGGCTCAGTGCGCCTCTTCCAGGGCACCGGCGATGTAGCTGCTGGCGAGCATCACGAAGATGTACGCCTGCAGGAACTGCACCAGCAGCTCGAAGCCGGTCAGGCCGACGGTCACCACGAAGGACACCGAGCCGTACAGGGCGCCGATGGTGGGGCTCAGCAGGTACCACGAGGCCACCGAGAAGACGACGATCAGCAGGTGACCGGCGAACATGTTGGCGAAGGCTCGGACCGCGAGGGTGAAGGGGCGCACGAAGATGTTCGAGAAGAACTCGATCGGCACCAGGATGAACATGACCCAGCCCGGGATGCCCGACGGCCAGCAGAGGTTCTTCATGCCGCCGACGAAGCCGTGCTTCTTGAAGGTCAGCGTCATGTAGGTGATCCACACGATCGCCGCGAGCCCGACCGGGAACGCGATGCGCGACATCACCGGGAACTGGGCGAACGGGATGATGGACATGATGTTCATGATCCATACGAAGAAGAACATCGAGACCAGCATCGGGACGTACTTCTCGCCCTTTTTGCCGATCGTCTCCAGCACGATGCTCCGCTTGACGAAGTCGTACCCGATCTCACCGACCAGCTGGAGCTTGCCCGGAAGCAGCTTCGGCTTGGCGAACGCGGCCCAGAAGAAGCCGACCACCAGCAGCGCACAGATGATCGACAGCAGCATCGGCTTGGTGAAGTCGACGCCGGCGACCGTGAAGATCGGCTTGAAGTCGAACTCGTTCAGGCCGGGGGCCGGGAAGCCGCAGCCGGAGAAAAGGTGGCAACCGGCCTCGGAGGCGAGCTGAACGTCAGCACCCACCACAGACTCCTTCGTTCTGACGCATGGTTACGGCAACCTCGGTGTGTCGGCGTGGCCTGCGGCCACGGTGCGGCACTGGAACTAGTTGGATTTCTCGCGGACCCGGCGCGGCGCATATCCCCGCCGCGGGATCTTCGAAAGCTTCGTGGAGCCGGGGGGCGATCCGTCCGATTCTCGGAGAGACCTGGCCGCATCCCGTACTCCGCCGTTGGGACGGACGATAGCAGCCCGTCAGGAGGGCATAAACACCGCCCCCCTCGCGAGGGGGACAGCAAGCCCCGCTCACGGTTGACGCCCGGATTTCGGCTTGTCGCCGGGCTCCACGTAGTAGATCTTCGCCTTCAGCGCACCCCGGACCTGGAACGCGGTCCAGATGAGCGCGAGCCCTAGCAGGGTGAACCCGAAGACCTTGCGGTCGAAGAACGTCAGATGCTTGGCCACCGCGAGCAGGATGCCGATCGCGAAGATCTGGGTCGTGTAGACCAGCAGCGCGGCGGCCATCATCATCTGCGGGTTGTTGCGGGTCAGGCGGTCCAGCGCGTACTGGCCGAAGCTGAAGAAGCCCAGCACCACCACGGTCGCGAGCACCGCGCCGAGCAGGCCCTTCCCCTGGGCGACAACGAAAGAGATCACCATGGCGATCACTCCGGCGGCCGCAGTGGGAATTGCGGCGCCACGGAGGATCCGGGCGTCGTGGGACGGCATGTCGGCAGCTCCGGCGGCATGTCGGCGGCAAGGGGCGGAAGTACTTGGACGAGCACCACACCGCAGACCGCCGTTGAGGGCGAGCCCGTCGAGGGAGACCGACCGGGGACGGAAGTCCTCCATGTCAGGTCTTTCGGCGCGTTCTCGGTACTCGTGAACGGTATCACAAACTATTTGATGAGAGCTTTACCATGAAGATGTGGCACCTGTCACACCATCGACCCACGGGTGCCGCCGAACGGGTGGCCCCGTTCGGCGGAACGGGAGTTGACGATCCCTCAGGAGTCCTGCTCGCCCCGCCGGCCGGACGCCGTCGCGCCGGTGCCGATCCGCCCCAGCAGCGCCTTGTCCTCGGCCGACAGCTCGGCCATCGCCGGCGTCTCGGGGGCCTCGTCCTCGGCCCGCTCGACGCCGCCCTTCGCCGAGACCTTCGCGGTGGCCCGGGCGGCCCGCGCGGCGCGCAGCCCGCGGCTGCGGTAGCGGGGCGGCACGAACGGTTGGACGGCCTTCGGGGCACGCGGCCGGAAGCGCGGCATCAGCAGCACCGCGAGGCCCACCAGGCACAGGCCCGCCATCGTCAGGACCACCGTGCGGCCGGTGTTGGTGACCGAGACCGCGACGGTGCCGAAGGCGATCAGCGCGGCCCAGAAGTACATGATCAGCACGGCCCGGCTGTGCGAGTGCCCGACCTCCAGCAGCCGGTGGTGCAGGTGCTGCTTGTCCGCCGCGAACGGCGACTTGCCCGCCCAGGTGCGGCGCACCACGGCCAGCAGCAGGTCGGCCAGCGGCAGCGCGATCACCGTCAGCGGCAGCAGCAGCGGGATGTAGATCGGCACCAGGGCGTGCACCGTGATGGTCTGCGAACCGGTCCGGGACGAGACCAGGTCGGGGTCGACGCGGCCGGTGATGGAGATCGCGGCGACGGCCAGCATCAGGCCCAGCATCATCGAGCCGGAGTCGCCCATGAAGATCCGCGCCGGGTGCAGGTTGTGCGGCAGGAAGCCCAGGCACATGCCGATCAGCACGGCGGTGAACAGCGCGGCCGGCGCGGCGTCGTTGATCCCGTAGCCCAGCCAGAGCCGGTACGAGTACAGGAAGAACGCGATCGCGGCGATGCACACCATGCCCGCCGCCAGGCCGTCCAGGCCGTCGATGAAGTTCACCGCGTTCACCATCACGACCACCAGCGTGACCGAGATCAGCATGCCCTGGGTGGGGGTGAAGGTGACGGTGCCGTAGCCGGGGACCGGGATGGAGATCACCGTGACGCCCTGCCACACCATCACGCCGGCCGCGATCATCTGACCGCCGAGCTTCACCAGCGCGTCCACGCCCCACTTGTCGTCCAGGACGCCCAGCACGAACATGATGCCGGCCCCGGACAGCAGCGCCTTGACGTCCGCGCTCTGCACGAACAGCCGCCCCAGGTTGGTGAGTTGGGAGGCCGCCAGCAGGCCGGCCAGCAGGCCGCCGAACATCGCGATGCCGCCCAGCCGGGGGGTCGGTTCGCGGTGCACGTCACGTGCCCGTACGGCGGGCATCGCGCCGGCCGCGATCGCGAACTTCCGTACCGGGCTGACCAGCAGGTAGGTCACCGCCGCCGAGACGAACAGGACCAGCAGATACTCACGCACCACTGGCCTCCAGGGTCATGGTCCGACGGACGAGTACGCAGGGTACTCCCGCGCAGGTTCGGGGTTCGAGGTGCGTCGCCACGGTGCACACCTTATTGACTCCGACGCCCGGGTCCCGCATCGCGGTTCGCCTCCGCGACCGCCGAATGCTCAGCGGCGCCCCGCGAAGTCCCGCGCGAGCTCCCGGACCCGGTCCCGCACCGGCTCCACCGGGGCCCCCGCGAGCACCCGTCCGAGCAGTTCGCCGACCTCGCCGAGCTCGGTCTCCGCCATCCCCTGGGCGGCGCACGTCCCGGTGCCCAGCCGGATCCCGGAGGTCTCGGTGGCCGGTGCCGGGTCGTACGGGACGGCGCACCGCCCGAGCATCAACCCGGCTGCGGCGCACCGGCGTTCGGCCTCCACGCCGGTCAGGCCGAGGCTGCCGACCTCGGCGGTCACCAGGTGGGTGTCGGTGCCTCCGGTGAGCGGCTCGGCGCCGGCGGCGGACAGCGCGGCGGCCAGCGCGCGGGCCCCGTCCACCGCCCGGCGGGCGTACTCGGCGAATCCGGGGGTGCCGGCCTGGGCCAGCGCCACCGCCTTGGCGGCCACCTCGTTCATCGCCGCCCCGCCCTGGCAGAACGGGAACACCGCCCGGTCGATCCGGTCGGCCAGCGCGCCGCCGCACAGCAGCAGGCCGCCGCGCGGGCCGCGCAGCAGCTTGTGGGTGGCCACCACGGTGACGTCCGCGTACGGCACCGGGGAGGGCGCCAGGCCGGCCGCGACCAGGCCGGCGGTCTGCCCGGCGGTGGCGATCAGGTAGGCGTCCACCTCGTCGGCGATCTCCCGGAAGACCGCCCAGTCCGGGTGCCGGGGGTAGGAGATGCCGCCCGCGACGATCGCCTTGGGGCGGTGTTCGTGGGCCAGCCGGCGGACCTGGTCGACATCGATCAGGCCGTCCTCCTCGCGCACCCCGTAGCCGTGGAACTGGAACCAGCGGCCGGAGAAGTTGGCCCGCGAGCCGGCGCTCAGGTGGCCGCCGTGCTCCAGCGACATCGCCAGCACCGCGTCGCCGGGCCGCAGCAGCGCCGCGTAGGCCGCCAGCACGGCCGAAGTCGCCGACCGGGGTTGGACGTTGGCGTGCGGGGCGGCGAACAGCTCACGGGCCCGGTCGACGGCCAGCAGCTCGACGGTGTCGGCGGGCGCGCAGCCGGTGTGGTGGCGGCGGCCCGGGTAGCCCTCGGCGTACTTGTCGACCAGCGGGCCGGCCAGCGCCGCCAGTACGGCGGGGGTGGCCAGGTTCTCGCCGGCCAGCAGTTGCAGGGTCTCGGCCCGGCGTTCGTCCTCGGCGGTGAGCAGGTCGGCGATCAGCGGGTCCGCCGTTCGCAGGGCCTCGGCGGCCTGCCAGTGGATCTGTCGGGCATCGGCGACCGTCATGCTGCGGCTCCCGGGTGGGGGGTCCCCCCAGCCGAAGGCGAGGGGGCCGGTGCGGGCGGAGATCCCTCCAGCCTAGGTCGGGCCCTGCCCCCGGGCCCGCCCCCACACGCGGGACTGGGCCTTTCGGCCGCGCCCCGTCACCTGCACTGCCTGCGCACGCGGGCTTCACAAATCCTCCACCGAAACTTTAGTGGAGGGCGCTCAACTCACCGGCCCACGCCGGTCAGCGCGGTCACCACCGGGTCCAGCGCGTCGAATATCTCCTCGCCGCAGTTGCGGAACATGCCGATCGGGGCGCCGTACGGGTCCCTCAGCTCGTCCGATTCCGGCGCGGCGGCCAGCAGCCAGCCCCGCAGGGCGGCGGCCGAGCGGACCAGCGCGCGGGCGCGTTCGGTCAGCCGCGCGCCGTCCCTGGGGTCCGGCAGGGTCCGCGGATCGACCCTTTGCACCAACCGGGTGAACTCCTTCAGCGTGAAGGTGCGCAGACCCGCCGCGTGTCCCATCGAGATCACCTGCGCGCGGTGGTCCAGGGTCGCGGTCAGCACCAGGTCGGCGTCGATCACGTGCTCGTCGAGCAGTTCCCGCCCGGCGAAGTCGGCGCTGTCCGCGCCGTACTCCCCCAGCACGGTGGCCGCGTGCGCCTCCATCGGGGCGCCCTCGTGGCCCCAGGTCCCGGCGCTCTCCACCACGATCCGGCGACCCACCGGGACCCCGAGCCGGGAGTCCAGCTCCAGCCGGGCCAGCCGCTCGGCGATCGGCGAGCGGCAGATGTTGCCGGTGCAGACGAACAGGATCCGGAAGGTGTCGAGCGGGAGCGGCCCGGACGCCGGGAACGGCGCCAGCGCACTCCCCGCTCCGTACAACGGGGCGGCGGTCAACTGCCGGCCTCGACGTCCGGAGCGACCTCCCTCAGCTGCTCGACGCTGATCGCGCCCGCCCGCAGCACCACCGGCACCTTGCCGGTGACGTCGACGATGGTGGAGGCCGTCGCATGGTCGGCCGTTCCGCCGTCGAGGTAGATCGACACCGCGTCGCCGAGCTGCGCCTCGGCCGCGTCGCAGGTGGACGGGGACGGGCCGCCGGTCCTGTTCGCGGAGGAGACCGCGAGCGGGCCGGTGGCGTTCAGCAGCTCCAGCGCCACCGGGTGCAGCGGCATCCGGACGGCGACGGTGCCGCGGGTCTCGCCCAGGTCCCAGCGCAGCGACGGTTGGTGCCGGGCCACCAGGGTCAGGCCGCCCGGCCAGAACGCGTCCACCAGTTCCCAGGCCTGCTCGGAGAAGTCGGTGACCAGCCCGTGCAGGGTGGTCGGCGAGCCGACCAGCACCGGCGAGGGCATGTTCCGCCCGCGGCCCTTGGCCGCCAGCAGCGCGCCGACCGCCTCCGGGGAGAACGCGTCCGCGGCGATCCCGTACAGCGTGTCGGTCGGCACCACCACCAGCTCCCCGCGGCGGATCGCCGTGGCGGCCTCACGCAGCCCGCTCGCGCGGTCCTGGGCGTCGGAGCAGTCGTATCGGCGGCTCATCGGAGCAATCCCCTTCCGGTGATGTCAGTGGTGGTCCACAGCGAAGCGCGACGCGCGGTCGTGCCGGGCCCGACGGTCACAGCGAAGCCCTGCGGGCCGTGGTGAAGCGCGGGCGGTTGTTGAGGTCCCGGTGGTCGGCGGCGTCCGTCCAGCCGCCCTCCTCGCGGAAGATCCACGGGACCTGGCCGCCCTGGGTGTCCGCGTGTTCGATCACCACCGCGCCGCCGGGCCGCAGCAGCCGGGCGGCGACCCGCTCGATGCCGCGGATGGTGTCCAGTCCGTCCTCGCCGGAGAACAGCGACATCTGCGGGTCGTGGTCGCGCGCCTCGGGCGCGACGTACTCCCACTCGGTGAGCGGGATGTACGGCGGGTTGCTGATCACCAGGTCGAACCGGCCGTCCCAGGCCCGGTCGTCGGCGAACGCCTTGGTGGCGTCGCCCTGGTGCAGGTGGATCCGGGCCCGGTCGGGGCTGGCCTCGACGTTGCGGCGGGTGTAGGCGATCGCGCCCTCGTCGAGCTCGAACGCGTGCACCGTGGAGCGCGGCAGCTCCTGGGCGAGGGCCAGTGCGATCGCCCCGGAGCCGGTGCACAGGTCGACCACCAGCGGCTCGGCGACGTCCATCGCGCGGACCGCCTCTATCGCCCACTCGACCACGCTCTCGGTCTCCGGCCGGGGCACGAACACCCCGGGGCCGACCTCCAGTTCGAGGTAGCGGAAGAACGCCCGCCCGGTGATGTGCTGGAGCGGCTCGCGCTGCTCGCGGCGGGAGATCGCCTCCCAGTAGCGGGCGTCGAAGTCCCCGTCCGGCACGGTGTGCAGCTGGCTGCGCTTCACGCCGTGGACGTGCGCGGCCAGTTCCTCCGCGTCGAAGCGCGGCGAGGGAACGCCGGCCGCGGCCAGGCGCTGGGTGGCCTGGGCCACCTCGGCGAGCAGCAGGTTCATCCCACGGGCCCCTTAGCTAGGCTCAGTTCTCCTGGGCGGCGGCCAGCTTGGCCGCGGCGTCGGCGTCCACACAGGACTGGATCACCGCGTTCAGGTCGCCGTCCAGCACCTGGTCCAGGTTGTAGGACTTGAAGCCGGTGCGGTGGTCGGAGATGCGGTTCTCCGGGAAGTTGTACGTCCGGATCCGTTCGGAGCGGTCCATCGTGCGGACCTGGCTGCGGCGGGCGTCGGACGCCTCCCGCTCGGCCTCCTCCTGCGCGGCGGCCAGCAGCCGCGAACGCAGGATGCGCAGTGCCTGCTCCCGGTTCTGGAGCTGGCTCTTCTCGTTCTGGCAGGACGCCACGATACCGGTCGGCAGGTGGGTGATCCGGACCGCGGAGTCGGTGGTGTTGACCGACTGCCCACCCGGGCCGGAGGACCGGTAGACGTCGATCCGCAGGTCGTTGGCGTGGATCTCCACCTCGACCTCCTCGGCCTCCGGGGTGACCAGCACGCCCGCGGCGGAGGTGTGGATGCGGCCCTGCGACTCGGTCGCCGGCACCCGCTGCACGCGGTGCACGCCGCCCTCGTACTTCAGCTGCGCCCAGACGCCGTGGCCGGGTTCCGCGTTGCCCTTGGTCTTCACGGCCACCGAGACGTCCTTGTAGCCGCCGAGGTCGGACTCGTTGGCGTCGATGATCTCGGTCTTCCAGCCGACCCGCTCCGCGTACCGCAGGTACATCCGGAGCAGGTCGCCGGCGAACAGCGCCGACTCCTCGCCGCCCTCGCCCGCCTTGACCTCCAGGATGACGTCCTTGTCGTCATTGGGGTCGCGCGGCACCAGCAGCAGCCGCAGCTCCTCGGTGAGCTCGCCCTGCCGGGCCTCGGACGCCTTCGCCTCGGCGATGAAGTCCGGGTCCTCGACCGCGAGTTCACGGGCGGCGACGATGTCCTCGCCGGCCTGCTTCCAGGCCAGGTAGGTGCGGGTGATCGGGGTCAGCTCGGCGTACCGCTTGGCCAGCTTGCGCGCGTTCGCCTGGTCCGCGTGCACGGACGGATCGGCCAGCCTCTTTTCGAGGTCGGCGTGCTCGACGAGGAGCTCTTCGACTGCCTCGAACATCGGGTGGTCCTACTTCCGTGAGTGCCGAACGGGGGTGATGGCGGGAGAGACGCGAACGGCGCCGGCCCGGACGCCCCCGTGGAGTACACGAGAACGCCCGAGACCGGCGCCGTGGAAGCGCTAGGCCTTGTTGCCGGAGAGCTTCTTGCCGAAGCGGGCCTCGAAGCGGGCCACGCGGCCACCGGTGTCCAGAATCTTCTGCTTGCCGGTGTAGAACGGGTGGCAGCTCGAGCAGACCTCGGCGCGGATCTCACCGCTGGTCTCGGTCGAGCGAGTGGTGAACTCGTTGCCGCAGGTGCAGGTCACCTTGGTGACCACGTACTCCGGGTGAACGTTGGACTTCAACGGATTCTCCTAGCTGATCGGGAGGGCACCGGGTCGGCGAACATGGACATCCGCACGTGAACCGGGACCGACGGACCAGTGTGCCAGCACTGCCCGCTTCTTCCCAAACCGGGAGGCCGATCGTCCTATTCCGCGCCCCCTCGGAGGGCCGCCTCGCCGGGGTTGACCGAGGCCGTGGCGGACGGCGAGGCCTCCGCCGGGTTGCTGGGCTGCTGGGAGACCACCGAGGTCGGCACCGGCTGGTCGGCCCGCAGCGCGGCCCACAGCTGCTGGGCGTCCGGGCTCTTCGGCACCACCCGGTTCGGGTCGCTGGGGGCGTACCCGACCGGCAGGGTGACCATGGTGAGCTGGTCCGGGCCGATCTGCTTCAGGGTCTGCGCCAGGCCCACCAGGGAGCTCACCGAGGCCAGGTCGGAGTCGGTGGTGAGCGACTTGGTCAGCTTGTCGCCGAGGTTCCACATCGCCACCGGGTCGGTGGCCAGGCCGAGCGTCCTCACCCGGCCGAGCATGGCCCTGACCATCTCCTTCTGGAGCTCGATCCGCCCCAGGTCGCTGCCGTCGCCGACGCCGTGCCGGGTGCGGACGAACGCCAGCGCCTGCTGCCCGCCCAGGTGGTGGGTGCCGGCCGCCAGGTGCAGCCCGCTGTCCTGGTCGCTTATCGGCACCGTGGTGGTGACGTCCACCCCGCCGATCGCGTCGATCAGCGAGGCGAAGCCGGCGAAGTCCACCTCGACGAAGTGGTCCATCCGCATCCCGGTGAGCTGCTCGGTGGTCTTCACCGCGCAGGCCGGGCCGCCGACCTCGAAGGCGGAGTTGTACATCGCGCTGCGGGCCGCCGGGACGGCCTTGCCGTCGGCGCCGGTGCAGGCGGGCCGGGCGACCAGCGTGTCGCGCGGTATCGAGACCACCGAGGCCGCCGTGTGCGACTGGTTGACGTGCACCACCATCGCGGTGTCCGAGCGCGCGGTGTCCCCGGTGTCGCCGCCCGCCAGGTTGCCGTTGGCGCCCGCCCGCGAGTCGGAGCCGAGCACCAGCAGGTTGAACGAGCCGTCGGTGGACGCGGGCGGCCGGGCGCTGCCCAGCTGCCCGGAGATGTCGACGCTGTGCAGGTTCCCGTTGAGCTTCCAGTAGGCGAGCCCGCCGAGCCCCGCCGCCACCAGCACCACGCCGACCAGCGCGAACAGCGCGATCCGCAGCCCGCGGCGACGCGGGGTGCGGCCCTTCCGGTGTTCGCCCATATCGCCTCATTCCACCGTCAGTGCGACCTTTCGAGCATAAGTGACGCACCGGTAGGGCGAGCGGGTTCTGAACCGAGGATGAGAAAAGCCTGAGACCCCGCACCGCGCGGAGCGGTACGGGGTCCCAGGCCTGTGGCCCGACGGATCAGTCGCCGGAACCGGGGGTGTTCTTGGCGATCTGCATCAGGAACTCGGCGTTCGACTTGGTCTGCTTCATCTTGTCCAGCAGCAGCTCGATCGCCTGCTGCGAGTCGAGCGCGTGCAGCACGCGACGGAGCTTCCAGACGATCGCCAGCTCCTCGTGACCGAGCAGGATCTCCTCCTTGCGGGTGCCGGAGGCATCCACGTCGACGGAGGGGAAGATGCGCTTGTCGGAGAGCTTCCGGTCGAGCTTGAGCTCCATGTTGCCGGTGCCCTTGAACTCCTCGAAGATCACCTCGTCCATGCGCGAGCCGGTGTCGACCAGCGCGGTGGCGAGGATGGTCAGCGAGCCGCCGTTCTCGATGTTGCGCGCCGCGCCGAAGAACTTCTTCGGCGGGTACAGCGCGGTCGAGTCGACACCACCGGACAGGATGCGGCCGGAGGCGGGCGCGGCCAGGTTGTAGGCGCGGCCCAGGCGGGTGATGGAGTCCAGCAGGATCACCACGTCGTGGCCCAGCTCCACCAGGCGCTTGGCGCGCTCGATGGCGAGCTCGGCGACGGTGGTGTGGTCCTCGGCCGGGCGGTCGAAGGTCGAGGAGATGACCTCGCCCTTCACCGACCGCTGCATGTCGGTGACCTCTTCCGGACGCTCGTCGACCAGGACGACCATCAGGTGGCACTCGGGGTTGTTGTGGGTGATCGCGTTGGCGATCGCCTGCATGATCATGGTCTTGCCGGTCTTCGGCGGGGCCACGATCAGACCGCGCTGGCCCTTGCCGATCGGCGACACCAGGTCGATGATCCGGGTGGTCAGCACGCCCGGGTCGGTCTCCAGGCGCAGCCGCTCCTGCGGGTACAGCGGGGTCAGCTTGCCGAACTCGGGGCGGCCTCGGCCGCTGTCCGGGTCCATGCCGTTGACGGAGTCCAGGCGCACCAGCGCGTTGAACTTCTCGCGGCGCTCGCCGTCCTTCGGCTGCCGGACGGCGCCGGTGATGGCGTCGCCCTTGCGCAGGCCGTGCTTGCGGACCTGGGCCAGCGAGACGTAGACGTCGTTCTGGCCGGGCAGGTAGCCGGAGGTCCGGACGAAGGCGTAGTTGTCGAGGATGTCCAGGATGCCCGCGACCGGGATCAGGACGTCGTCGTCGCTCAGCGGGACCTCGGGGCCGGCCGCGGCCTCGAAGCCGTCACGGCGACGGCCCCGGCGGTCGCGGTAGCGGCCACGACGGCCGCGGCGGCCGTCGCCGAACTCGTCGTCGTCGTAGCCGCCCTGTTGCTGGGCGCCGCCGGCCTGCTGTTGCTGGCCGCCGCCCTGCTGCTGACCCTGCTGCTGGCCCTGCTGGCGGGACTGGCCGCCGTCCTGCTGCTGGCCGCCGCCCTGCTGCCGGTCGGCGCGGTCGCGCTCGCGGCGGTTGCGGCGGTCCCGGCGGGACTCGCGGATCTCGTCACCCTCGGCCGAGGCGGCCTCGGTGCGCTCGGTGCGCTCGGTGCGCTCCGTACGCTCGCCGCCCTCGCGGCGGTCGCGGCGGTCCCGGCGCTCGCGGCGCTCGGAACGGCCGTCGGCCTCGCCGGCCTGGCGCTGGCCCTCGGCCTTGGCCTCGGCGGCCGGCTGGGCCTGCTCGGTGGCGGCGGCTGCGGCTGCGGCAGCGGCCTCGGCGGTCGGCGCACCGGCGGCGGCGGTGGCACGGCGGCGCGGACGCTCGGTCCGGGCGGCGGCGGCCGCGGTGTCGGCGGCGGCCTGCACCGGGATCTCGATCTGCGCCTGCGGCTGCGGCTCGGTGGCGGCGGCGGTGCGGGCGCGGCGGGCCGGCTTCTCCTTCTCCTCGGCGGCCGGGGCGGCCTCGGCGGGAGCAGCCGACTTGGCGGCCTTCTTGGCGGCCGGAGCGGCGGGGGCGGAGCCGCCCGCGAGCAGCGGGTCTCCGCCGCTCTTCTCCTTGATGGCCTCGATCAGCTGGCTCTTGCGCATCCGTCCGGTACCGCTGATCCCGAGGGTCGAGGCGAGCTTCTGGAGCTCGGTCAGGACCAGGCCGTCCAGGCCGGCGGCAGCGGTACGACGGCGTCGCGCCGGAGCCGCCGGGGCGGCGGCTGCGTCCGACGCCTCGGCGTCCGGGCGCGCGCCCATCAGATCGGTGGTGTCGCTCACTAAGGGTCCTTCCCTGGAGCGGACGTCGGCCTGTCTGGCACGGCGACCGGTTGTGCTGTCCTGGCCAGCATCTCTGTGCGCTGGTCAGGGGCTGGATTCCCGCGGAAGGCTGGTCCTTCCGGGGAGCTGCGAAGTGCGGTGCACTGTGGTGCGAAGTGGCGCGGACGGCCGGTACTGGTGCCGACCTCGCTGCGCCTGTTTGATGCCCGGCCCCCGTCGCGCGGCGGCAGTTCGGGCCCCGCCCGACCAGGCCTCAGTGCAGAGGCTGCGGGTGGGAGTCTGGTGCCGTCACGGCCTCCGGATGGGCCGCAGTCGCGCAGGCAGGCTGCGTACGCGGTGTGGCGGGCTCCCGGAGAATCGTGATCCCGAGCTTCCGGCCCCCGTGCAGACGGGGGAACGGGATCGGGATGCGTCGCACCGGGCCCCGGAGGGCATCTGGTGCAGCAATGAGGTTAACACTACCTACCCCCTGACACATTCCCCAGCCCTTTGTTTGTCAATCGTGTCCGTCTCACATGTCGAGCGGCAGCACGGTCGCGCCGGTGCGGTCGAGTTCGAGCCGGTGCGCCGCGAACTGCGGCCCCGCGAAGGAGAGGAGCTTCTCGGCGCCGGCCTCGTCGGTGAGCGCGAGGACCGTCGGTCCGGCGCCCGAGATGACGGCCGGCACGCCCTCGGCGCGCAGGGCGGCGACCAGGGCGGCGCTGTCGGGCATGGCGGAGGCCCGGTAGTCCTGGTGCAGGCGGTCCTCGGTGGCGGTGAGCAGCAGTTCGGGGCGGCGGGTGAGCGCCTCGACCAGCAGGGCGGCGCGGCCGGCGTTGACGGCGGCGTCGGCGAGCGGAACGGTCTTGGGGAGGAGACCGCGGGCCGTCTCGGTGAGCACCTCGGTGGAGGGCACGAACACGACCGGCACCACCCGGTCGGAGGGGTCGAGCGCGATGGTGCGGGCGGTGCCGTCCTCGGTCCAGGCGACGGTGAACTTGCCGCGCAGGCAGGCCGCGACGTTGTCGGGGTGGCCCTCCAGCTCGGAGGCGAGGGCGAGCAGCGCGTCGTCGTCGAGGGCGGAGGCGCCGCCGATGGTGACGGCGCGGGCGGCGACGATGCCGGCGCAGATCGCGGCGGACGAGGAGCCCAGGCCGCGGCCGTGCGGTATGCGGTTGGCGCAGACCACTTCGAGGCCGCGGGGCTGTCCGCCGAGCCGGTCGAAGGCCGCGCGCAGCGAGCGGACCAGCAGGTGGCGCTCGTCGCGGGGCAGGGTGTCGGCGCCCTCGCCGGCGATGTCCACGCTCAGACCGGATTCGGCGACCCGGACCACCACGTCGTCGTAGAGCCCGAGGGCGAGGCCGAATGCGTCGAAGCCGGGGCCGAGGTTGGCGCTGGTCGCGGGGACGCGGACCCGGACGGCGGCGGCGCGGAACGCGGGACCGGCCATGCGGTGGACACTCCTGAACGTGGGGGCGGCCCGGACGACGGGGCCTGCGGTGGTACGACGGCGGGGTGGTCGAAGGGAGCGCGCAGCGTGGCGCGGCCCGCCGGGGTCCAGCGTATCGAAGAGAGGTTCCAGAGCGGTACACCCTGCCCGACTCCGATCTGCCGTGTTGCCCACAGCAGCGGAAAAGCGCCGGTCCGATGACCTGAAAGCGGCGGGAAAGGGTGGCTCGGTGGCCCGAATGCGACGGCGAGCGGCCGACCCGGATCGGGTCTGCCGCTCGCCGTCGTGACGCGGGATCAGTCCAGCAGGCCGAGGCGGCGGGCGGCCGTCTCCGGGTCGATCGGGACGATCTGCGGCTGCGGCGCGCCGGCCACCGCCCAGTCCGGGTCCTTGAGGCCGTTGCCGGTGACGGTGCAGACGATCCGCTGGCCGGGGTCGACCAGTCCGGCCTCGGCCTTGGCGAGCAGGCCGGCCACCGAGGAGGCGGACGCGGGCTCGACGAAGACGCCCTCCTGCGAGGCCAACAGGCGGTAGGCGGACAGGATCTGGCGGTCCGTCACCTTGTCGATGAGGCCGCCGGACTCGTCCCGCGCGGCGAGCGCGTAGTCCCAGGAGGCGGGGTTGCCGATCCGGATCGCGGTGGCGATGGTCTGCGGCTTGAGCACCGGGGCGCCGTCCACGATGGGGGCGGAGCCGGACGCCTGGAAGCCCCACATCCGGGGGGTCTTCGAGGAGAGGCCGTCCGCCGCGTACTCGCGGTAGCCCTTCCAGTAGGCGGTGATGTTGCCGGCGTTGCCGACCGGGAGGACGTGGATGTCGGGGGCGTCGCCGAGCATGTCGACGATCTCGAAGGCGGCGGTCTTCTGGCCCTCGATGCGCACCGGGTTGACCGAGTTGACCAGGGCGACCGGGTACTTCTCGGAGAGTTCGCGGGCGAGCGTGAGGCAGTCGTCGAAGTTGCCGTCGACCTGGAGGATCTTCGCGCCGTGCACCAGCGCCTGGCCCATCTTGCCGAGGGCGATCTTGCCCTGCGGGACGAGCACGGCGGACACCATGCCGGCGCGGACCGCGTAGGCGGCGGCGGAGGCGGAGGTGTTGCCGGTGGAGGCGCAGATGACGGCCTGGGCGCCGTCCTCCTTGGCCTTGGAGATGGCCATGGTCATCCCGCGGTCCTTG
The DNA here is from genome assembly GCF_042732175.1 of Kitasatospora sp. NPDC059795. Taxonomy (NCBI): domain Bacteria; kingdom Bacillati; phylum Actinomycetota; class Actinomycetes; order Kitasatosporales; family Streptomycetaceae; genus Kitasatospora; species Kitasatospora sp. NPDC059795. The sequence goes on along the minus strand of NZ_JBHWID010000002.1, from coordinate 568,165 downwards.
AAGGAGCCGGTCGGGTTGGCGCCTTCGACCTTGAGGTAGACCTCGCACCCGGTGCGCTCGGAGAGCACCTGGGCGGGGACGAGCGGCGTGCCGCCCTCCAGCAGGGTGATCACGGGGGTGGAGTCGGTGACCGGGAGGCGGTCGCGGTACTCCTCGATGAGGCCGCGCCACTGGTGGGTGTGGGTGCCTCGGGCAGCGTTTCCGGCAAGGGCGTTCATGGTTCCTGTTACTCCCCTTCGACCCGCATGATGCTGGCCACGTCGCGCACGCTGTCCAGTGCGCGGAGCTTGTCGACCGTCGCCGACAGCGCGGCGTCGGTGGCGCGGTGGGTGACCACGACGAGCGCGGCGTCGCCGTCGCGGCCCTGCTGGCGGACGGTGTCGATGGACACGCCGTGCTCGGCGAAGACCGAGGCCACCTGGGCGAGCACACCGGCCCGGTCGTCCACGTCGAGGCTGACGTGGTAGCGGGTGACGACCTCGTCCATCGCCTTGGCGGGCAGCTGGGCGTAGACCGAGTCGCCGGGGCCGGTGGTGCCGTTGACCTTGTTGCGGCAGACCGCGACCAGGTCGCCGAGGACCGCGGAGGCGGTGGGCGAGCCGCCCGCGCCGGGGCCGTAGAACATCAGCCGGCCGGCCGCCTCGGCCTCGACGAAGACGGCGTTGTAGGCCTCGCGGACGGAGGCCAGCGGGTGGCTGAGCGGGATCATCGCCGGGTGCACCCGGGCGGTGACCGAGGTGCCGTCGGCGGAGCGCTCGCAGATCGCCAGCAGCTTGACGACGCAGCCCATCTGCTTGGCGGAGGCGATGTCGGCGGCGGTGACCTCGGTGATGCCCTCGCGGTAGACGTCCGCGGCGGTCACCTTGGTGTGGAAGGCGATCCCGGCCAGGATGGCGGCCTTCGCGGCGGCGTCGAAGCCCTCCACGTCGGCGGTCGGGTCGGCCTCGGCGTAGCCCAGCGCGGTGGCCTCCTCCAGCGCCTCGGAGTACCCGGCGCCGGTGGAGTCCATCTTGTCGAGGATGAAGTTGGTGGTGCCGTTGACGATGCCCAGCACCCGGTTCACCTTGTCGCCGGCCAGCGACTCGCGCAGCGGGCGCAGCAGCGGGATGGCGCCGGCCACGGCGGCCTCGTAGTAGAGGTCGGCGCCGGCCGCGGCGGCCGCGGCGTGCAGTTCGGCGCCGTCCTTGGCGAGCAGCGCCTTGTTGGCGGAGACCACCGAGGCGCCGCCCCGGAAGGCTTTCAGGATCAGCGATTTGGACGGCTCGATGCCGCCGACGACCTCGATCACCACGTCGATGTCGTCGCGGCCGACGAGGGCCTCGGCGTCGGTGGTGAGCAGGTGCTCGGGCACCCCGGGGCGGGGGCGGCCGGCGCGCCGGACCGCGATGCCCGCGAGCTCCACCGGGGCGCCGATGCGCGCGGCGAGGTCGTCGGCCGTCGTCGTCATGATGCGCGCCACCTCGGAGCCCACCACACCACAGCCCAGCAACGCCACCTTCAGCGGGCGCGTACGCATCATCCGACTCCGCTCTGCATTTTCGGTCCCCGCCGGGGCGATTCGGTGTCCCCGGGGGCTTTCCTGTCCGTACCAGTCTCCGGGACTTTCCGCACGGATCTACGGCCGGTCCACGTTATGAGACGAAAATTTCGTCAGCCGATATCGAGGCGCAGGAGATCCTGTTCCGTCTCGCGGCGGACGATCACCCGGGCGGCGCCGTCGGCGACGGCCAGCACGGGGGGCTTGAGGGCGTGGTTGTAGTTGCTCGCCATCGACCGGCAGTAGGCGCCGGTGGCGGGCACCGCGATCAGGTCGCCGGCGGCCAGGTCGGCCGGCAGGAAGGCGTCCCGGACCACGATGTCGCCGGACTCGCAGTGCTTGCCGACCACCCGGACCAGCATCGGCTCGGCCTCGCTGGTGCGGGAGACCAGCGCCACCGAGTACTCGGCGTCGTACAGCGCGGTGCGGATGTTGTCGGACATGCCGCCGTCCACGCTGACGTAGGTGCGCAGGCCCTCCAGCGGCTTGACGGTGCCGACCTCGTACAGCGTGAACGCGGTCGGGCCGACGATCGCCCGGCCGGGCTCCACCGAGATCCGAGGGGGCGTCAACTGCGCTGCGGTGCACTCGCGTCGGACGATCTCGCCGAGCGAGACGGCGATCTCGGCGGGCTCGCGCGGGTCGTCGTCGGGGGTGTAGGCGATGCCGAGTCCGCCGCCGAGGTCGATCTCCGGCAGCTCGACGCCGTGCTCGTCGCGGACCTCGGCGAGCAGGCCGACCACCCGGCGGGCGGCCACCTCGAAACCGGCGAAGTCGAAGATCTGCGAGCCGATGTGCGAGTGGATGCCGCGCAGCTCCAGGGAGGGCTTGGCCAGCACCCGGCGGACCGCCTCGGCGGCCAGGCCGCCGGAGAGCGACAGGCCGAACTTCTGGTCCTCGTGCGCGGTGGCGATGAACTCGTGGGTGTGCGCCTCGACGCCGACCGTGATCCGGATCAGCACCGGCTGCCGGACGCCCTGCGCTTCGGCGATCTCCGCCAGCCGGTCGATCTCCTGGAACGAGTCGACCACGATGTGCCCGACGCCGGCCTTCACGGCCTGCTCCAGCTCGTGCACCGACTTGTTGTTGCCGTGCAGCGCGATCCGCTCCCCCGGCATCCCGGCCGCCAGCGCCACCTGCAGCTCGCCCGAGGAGCACACGTCGACGTTGAGGCCCTCCTCGTGCAGCCAGCGCACCACGGCCTTGGACAGGAACGCCTTGCCGGCGTAGTACACGTCCGCGTGGTCGCCGAAGGCGTCCCGCCAGGCGCGGGCGCGGGCCCGGAAGTCGGCCTCGTCCAGCACGTACGCGGGGGTGCCGAACTCGGTGGCCAGGGTGCGGACGTCGATGCCGCCGACGGTGGCCACGCCCTCCGCGTTGCGGGTGACGGTGCGCGACCAGACCTTCGGGTCGAGGGCGTTCAGGTCGGCGGGCGGGGCCTGGTAGTGGCCCTCGGGCAGGACGTCGCCGTGCCGGGGGCCTGCGGGGTGTGCGGAGCGAGACATGTGCGGAACTTCCTCGACCTATGGCAAGGGGCGGCGACCGGTCTCCGTCGACCGGTCCGCCGCCCCCGCTCTGCTGCGCTTGGGGGTTGTGGTGCTCTACATCCGCTCGGGGGCGGATACGCCGAGCAGACCGAGGCCGTTGGCGAGCGTCGTTCGCGTGGCGTCGGCGAGCCAGAGGCGGGCGTGCGTGAGGTCGGTGACCTCGTCGTCGCCCTTCTTCGGCAGGATGTGGCAGTTGTCGTAGAACCGGTGGAAGGCCCGGGACAGCTCTTCCAGGTACGTGGCGACGTGGTGCGGCTCGCGCAGTTCGCCGGCCTTGGCCAGCACGCGCGGGAACTCGCCGAGCTGGCCGAGCAGGTCGTTCTCCCACTCGGAGTCCAGCAGTTCCGGTTTGAAGTCCGCGCTGCGCGTGATGCCCTTCTCCACGGCGTTGCGCGCCACGGAGCACATCCGGGCGTGCGCGTACTGCACGTAGAAGACCGGGTTGTCCTTGGTCTGGCTGGTGACCACGTCGATGTCGATGGTGATGGTGGAGTCGGTGGACTGCCGGACCAGCATGTAGCGGGCGGCGTCCACGCCGATCCAGTCGATCACGTCGTCGATCGTGATGATGTTGCCGGCGCGCTTGGAGAGGCGGACCTCCTTGCCGTCGCGCAGCATCTTCACGAACTGGCCGATCATCACCTCGATGTTGCGGTCCATGTCGTCGCCGGCGCAGGCCGCGATGGCCTTGAGGCGGTTGACGTAGCCGTGGTGGTCGGCGCCGAGCATGTAGACCGAGACCTCCGCGCCGCGGTCCCGCTTGCTCAGGTAGTAGGCGGCGTCGGCGGCGAAGTAGGTGGTCTCGCCGTCGGCCTTGATCAGGACGCGGTCCTTGTCGTCGCCGAAGTCGGTGGTGCGCAGCCAGATCGCGCCGTCCCGGTCGAAGACGTGGCCCTGCTCGCGCAGCCGCTCGATGGCCTGGCCGACGGCGCCGGACTCGTGCAGCGTCTGCTCGGAGAACCAGGTGTCGAAGTGCACGCCGAACTCGACCATCGACCGCTGGATCTCGGCGACCATCAGCTTCAGGCCCTCGGTGCGGAAGGCCGACAGCTGCTCGTCCTCCGGCAGCTCCAGGATGCCGGGCACGCCCTCGGTGACGGCCTTGGCGATGTCGACGATGTACTCGCCGACGTAGCCGTCCTCCGGCACCGGCTGCCCGTTGGCGGCGGCCTTCAGCGACTTGGCGAACTTGGTGATCTGCACGCCGGCGTCGTTGAGGTAGTACTCGGTGGACACCTCGGCGCCGGTCGCCTTGAGGACGCGGGCCAGCGAGTCGCCGACGGCGGCCCAGCGGACGCCGCCGATGTGGATCGGGCCGGTCGGGTTCGCCGAGACGAACTCCAGGTTGATCGCCAGGCCCTTGAGCGCCTCGTTGCGGCCGTACGCCTCGCCCGCCTCGACGATGGTGCGCGCCAGCTCGCCCTGGGTGGCGGCGTCCAGCGTGATGTTCAGGAAGCCCGGACCGGCGATGTCGACCTTGGCGACGCCGGTGATCTCTCGCAGGCGGGCGGAGAGGATCTCCGCGACGGCTCGCGGCGGCTTGCCGGCCGCCTTCGCGAGCTGGAGGGCCACGTTGGTGGCGTAGTCGCCGTGGTCCCTGTTCTTGGGCCGCTCGACCGTCACGTGCGCGGGCACGTCGACGGTCAGCTCGCCGGCCTGGATGGCGGCGCTGACGGCGGCCTGGACTGCCTGGGAGAGTTCTGCGGGTGTCACGGCCCCCAGCCTAGGCGAGAGGGGGTGGTCGACCGCCACTCGGTTTGCCCAACGGGGCGCGCGTCGCGGCGCCGGGTGTGCTTCGTCTCGTCGGAGAGCGGCGCAGACCGGCACATCTCATGGGCGTGACTCGTCCGGCGGAACAAGTTCCTGCACGTGTTCGCCGAGGGCGAAATTCCGTTCGGTGCGATCGAGGCCGGCGCCGCCGAAGTCGTACGCGAAACGCCGGGCGCCCGGCGCGGCCGGCCGGTCCATCGCCCGCAGCCGGTGCACCAGTTCGACCAGGTCCGCCGGGTCGAACGGCTTCGCCAGGTAGCCGTCCACGCCCACCGACTCGCCGCGTTCCAGGTCGGCGGGGGTGCAGGCGCTCACTATCGCTATCGGCAGGTGCGCGGTCTCCCACGCGGCGCGCAGCCGGGCCGCCGTGCGCAGGCCGTCCAGCCGGGGCATCATCACGTCCAGGGTCACCACGTCCGGCGCGACGCCCCGGACCACCTCCAGGCACTCGGCACCGTCGGCGGCGGTCACCACCTCGAAGCCCTCCAGCTCCAGGTTGACCTTGATCAGCCGGCGGATCACCTCGCTGTCGTCCACCACGAGGACCCGCCCCGACGTCGCCGCCACCTCACCGAGGGTAGCCGCGCCCCAGCCCGCCCGTCCGGGCTTTCCGCTACTTCCCGGTTGCCCCTGACGGCCCGTCCGGCCCGGTCCCCCGGAAACCCGTGCACGGAGCACGGAGTTTCCCTGGTAGTGTTTTCCCCGCAAGGCCGGGTGATCACAGATCGCTCAGGCCCCCGTAGCTCAGGGGATAGAGCACCGCCCTCCGGAGGCGGGTGCGTAGGTTCGAATCCTACCGGGGGCACTTCGCAGCAAGTGCGTGAACGAGGCTCAGGTCCAAGGGACTTGGGCCTTTTTCGTTGTCCTTCGCACTCCCCCGACCGGTACGCTCCCCCGACATGTGAACGAGGGGGGCACCACCCATGACCAGAACCGTTCCGAACCTGCCCGACGAGCGGCTGTGCTGGCTGGCCGTCCGGGACCAGGTGAACCGGAAGGCCCGTCGGCGCGGCGGGCTCGGCCGGCTGACCGCGCTGTTCCGCACCCGGGACAGCTGGGAAGGCAACGAACGGGCAGAGGATGCCGCGGACCTGCGGCGCGAGACAGCCTCGGGGAAGCTGCACAAGTACGCCTTCGCCGTGGACATCGTGGCCGAGACACTCACCCCCGCGGAACGCGCGCACCTGCGGGCCACCGGCGAGGTTCCGCCGCACTTCCTGGCCGAGGTCGAACGCCGGGTGGCCGAGCGCAAGAAGCGCTGAGGCGTAGCGCTGAAGCGTAGCGCCGAGGGGGCGTCAACTCGGCTTCTGCTTGCGGTGGTCGCCGCGCAGGACGAGGGCCGGGGTGGCGGGGTCGTAGGCGCCGCAGCCGGTGGTGGACCACGGGGACCACTGGCGGGGGACGGCGAAGTAGGGGACCAGGACGGGCCCCTTGCGGCCGGGAGCGGCCTTGGCGGGGAGCAGCGCGGGCAGCACGTCGGGGGTCTGGCCGGCCAGGATCGCGGCGCGGCAGGAGTGGCAGGCGGGGCGCCGCTCCGCGGCGGCCTCCCGGGCGCCGGTGCGGGCCCGTTGGCGGGTCTTGCGGTTCTTGGGCGCTTCGTCGGCGGTCTCGGCGGGGCCGTGCAGCGGGTTGTAGTAGCAGCGGACGGCGAGCGGGCCGGGCCGCTGTCCGGCGTGCAGCAGGTGGGCGGCGGCGAGGCGTTCGACGGCCTGTTCGGCGAGGACGACGGCGGCGGCGAGGTCGGGCAGGTCGGTGTCCCGGTGGTCGGCGTGGTCGAGCAGTCGGCCGGCGGCCTCGTACGCCTCCAGTGCCCACTGGTAGGCCCGGCGGGCGGCGGACTCCTCGGTGGGGAGCCGGAGTTCGGCGGCCTGGAAGACCGTGCCGGCGGCGGTGACGCGTTCGGTGGCGAGCTCGCGCAGCCGGTCGCGGAGGGCTTCCCACTCGCCCAGCACCAGGGCGTTGTGCTCGCGGATCTCCCGGCGGCTCGGGTGGTGTTCGGATGCCGGGGCGGGCCCCGCGGACTTCAGGAACCACCAGCGGCGGAACACCGCGCCTCCCCCTCGTGTGCGTCGTCGCCCCATTGTGGGCGACGGCGGCGAGGGATTCCAGGGCCGGTCAGCTCGCCCGGGCGACCAGGTCGGCGACGGTGTGGTCGAAGTAGGCGCTGTAGGAGGTGTCGTCGGTGTCGCCGCCCTGCTGGTAGCCGCCGATGACGCCGACCACCTGGCCGGTGGCGGCGTCGATGAACGGGCCGCCGCTGGTGCCGCTGGGGAAGGACGGGCAGTCGATGTGCCGCTGGTAGGTGTCCTGGCGGCTGGTGGCGTTGGTGCACACGACGGGCCGCTCGGCGCCGTTCGGGTAGCCGTACAGCCGGGTCTGGACGGTCCAGGCGGCGTTGACGCCGAGCTGGTTGCCGCCGACCACGTCCTCGATCCGCATGCCGTTGTTGGGCGCGAGGGCGAGCACGGCGAAGTCCTCGTCGGGGTCGTCGTCGTTCTGCCAGCCGTCGGCGGTGTACGCCTTGGTGACCTGCCAACTGCCGAACGGGGCCTGGCCGTCGTGGTAGCCGGGGACGAAGGTGACGCCGTTGACGCCGGACAGGCAGTGCGCGGCGGTGAGGATCAGGTTGCGCCCGGGGCTGTCGATGACGCTGGCGGTGCAGAAGTGGTTGCCCGGCGTGGCGTCACCGGTGAACAGCGCGCCGACCCGGATCGACTCGGTGCTGGTCGGGGCGTTGCCGGTGACGCCGAGCCTGACGTCCGGCGGGGCGACGGGCGGGATCTGCCGGGTGAGTCCGCCGGCGGGGTCGGCCGTGCCGTCGGCGCTCGGCTGCCCGCCGGCCTCGCCCGCGGAGGCCTCCGCGCTCGGGCTCGGGCTCGCGCTCGTGTTCGTGCTCGCGAAGGCGCCGGAGCTCCCGAGCGGGGCGGGGGCCGGGAGCGGGCCGGCCGCCGCGACGCTGTCGGAGCTGGACTGCTGGCGCGGGTCGCGCAGGTGGACGGAGACCAGCCCGGCTGCGGCTATCGCGCCGACCACGCCGACGGTGAGCAGCGAGGTGAGGGCGACCGGCCGCAGCGAGCGGCGCTTGCGCTGCCTGGAGTGCCGTCCCATGGTGCCCCGTTTCCTCCCGACCGGAGGCCGCCCCGCCGTCCGCGCCGTTGTCGTCGGCGGGCGGGGGCGACCCTAGCTGTCTCGAATATGCGTCGCCGAGCTGGAAATGCCGTGATTCCTGGCTGGGAGACTCGTGAGATTTCCGGTGGCGGACAGCAGGGTCTCATGACCGGGGCCGACCGCGCGGACGGCGGCACCGGGCGAACGGGTCGGGTCGCCTATGCCTCTGCCTGGGCGACGGTTCCGGTGCCCTCCTGGGCGGCGCGGCCCTCGGCCTCGCCGGGGGCGGGGCGGTGGTTGATCATCAGGAAGGCGACCACGGCGGCGAGCAGCAGGATGCCCATCGCGACGGCGGTGGCGACCGCGTAGCCGTGCACCGCGCCCTGGGCCTGGACCAGGGGGTCGGTCGGGTTGCGGGTGGCGAGGTAGGTGGCGGTGACGCTGGCGGCGATGGTGTTGAGCAGCGCGGTGCCGATCGAACCGCCGACCTGCTGGGCGCTGTTGATGATGGCGGAGGCGGCGCCGGTCTCCTGCGGGGCGACGCCCAGGGTGGCCAGGCTGATGGCGGGCATGAAGACCAGGCCGAGGCCGATGCCGAGCAGGATCTCGGCGGGCAGCACCAGGCCGGCGTACGAGCTGTCCACCCGCAGCTGGGTGAGCCAGGCCATGCCGCCGGCGCCGATCAGCAGGCCGGGGACCATCAGGGCGCGGGTGGGGACGCGGGTCATCAGGCGGGAGCCGATGCCGGCGGAGGCGATGATGATCGCGGCGGTCATCGGGAGGAAGGAGACGCCGGCCCGGATCGGCGAGTAGCCCTTCACGACCTGCATGTAGTACGTCAGGAACAGGAACAGGCCGTACATGGCGATGACGGCCAGGCCGACCGAGAGTGCGCTGCCGGCCCGGTTGCGGTTGCGGATCAGGTGCATCGGCAGCAGTGCGTGCGGGGTGCGCCGCTCGACCAGGGCGAACACCGCGAGCAGCACGACGCCGACGCAGAGCGAGGTGAGCACCAGCCAGTCGCCCCAGCCGCGGTCGACGGCCTCGGAGGTGCCGTAGACGATCAGCAGCAGGCCGCCGCAGCCGAGCACCGCGCCGGGCAGGTCGAGCCGGACCCGGTGGGAGCGGTCGATGTGGTCGCGGCGCAGCAGGTAGTAGGCGCCGATCGCGGTGACCACGGCGATCGGGCCGTTGACGTACAGGCACCAGCGCCAGCTGAGGTACTCGGTGAGCAGTCCGCCGGTGATCAGTCCGATCGCCGCGCCGCCGCCGGCCAGGGCGCCGAACACGCCGAACGCGGTGGCCCGTTCGCGCGGGTCGCGGAAGGTGATCGACAGCAGGGACAGCGCGGACGGGGCGAGCAGCGCGCCGAAGGCGCCCTGCAGGGCGCGGGCGGCGAACAGCATGCCGCCGGTGGTGGCGAAGCCGCCGAGGCAGGACGCCAGTGCGAAGCCGAGCAGGCCGACGATGAAGGTGCGTTTGCGTCCGAAGAGGTCGCCGATCCGGCCGCCGAGCAGCAGCAGGCCGCCGAAGGCCAGCGTGTAGGCGGTGATCACCCACTGCCGGTTGGCGTTGGAGATGCCCAGGTCGTGCTGGGCGGACGGGAGGGCGATGTTCACGATCGTCGCGTCCAGGACGATCATCAGCTGGGCGATGGCGATGACCGCCAGGGCCCACCAGCGGCGCGGGTCGGCCTGCTGGGTGTCGGGGGCGTGCGGGGAGGTCACCTGAGGACCGCCTTCCGCCGAATCGGGAATGGGCCTGGGTGCGCGCGTTCACGGCGCTCTCTCCAGCCAAGCGCCCGATCCGGTCCCGAGCAAGGCAGTATGTGCAGTTTTGTCAGCATTTGGGACGGGGGACCCGGGTGCCCGGCCGCTCGGCCACCCGGGACACTCCTGCGGTTACAGCGAGCTCAGCTCCGTCACCAGGTCGTCCAGGCCCAGCGAGCCCTGCGACAGCGCCGCCATGTGCCACGCCTTCAGGTCGAACTCCTCGCCGCGCGCCTCGGCGGCCGCCCGGGCCGCGGCCCGGCCGCTCAGCCAGGCGCGTTCGCCGAGCTTGTAGCCGATCGCCTGGCCGGGCAGGCCGAGGTAGCGGACCAGTTCGCTGTCCAGGAAGTCGGCGGACAGGCCGCAGTACGCGCCGAAGAACTCGCGGGCGGGCTCCGGCAGCATCGGCTCGCCGGCGGCGAACGGGGAGTCGGCGGGGAACTCCAGCTCCGCGTGCATGCCGATGTCGACGATGACCCGCAGCGCGCGCATCATCTGGGCGTTCAGGTAGCCGAGGCGGTGGCCCGGGTCGGTGAGGTGGCCGAGCTCGTCCATCAGGCGCTCCGCGTACAGCGCCCAGCCCTCCATGTTGGCGCTGACGCCGCCCAGGGTGACCTGGTAGGTGGAGAGCCGGTCCGCCACGTACGTCCACTGCGCGAGCTGGAGGTGGTGGCCGGGGACGCCCTCGTGGTACCAGGTGGAGACCAGGTCCCACTCCGGGAACGCCTCGCGGCCCAGGGTGGGCAGCCAGGTCCGGCCGGGGCGGGAGAAGTCCAGCGACGGCTGGGTGTAGTAGGGGGCGGCGGCGCTGCCGGGCGGGGCGATCCGCGACTCGACCTTCAGCAGCGGGTCGGCCAGGTCGAAGTGCACGCCCTGCAGGTCGTTGATCGCCCGGTCCATCAGGTCCTGCAGGTACTCCTGCACCTCCTGCTCGCCGCGGATCGCCGGGCCGTCGGTCTCCAGCCACTTCATCGCCTGCATCGGGGTCGCCCCGGGCAGCACCTTCTCCGCCTCGACCCGCATCTGCGCGTCCAGCTCGTGGAACTGCTCCCACGCCCAGCGGTACGCCTCGTCCAGGTCCAGGTCGGCGCCCGTCCAGTACCGCACCCAGCGGGTGTAGCGCTCGCGGCCCATCGCGTCGGGGGTGCCCTGGGCGGCGGGGCCGTACACGTCGCGCAGCCAGTCGCGCAGCTCGACGAGGGACCCGGTGGCCTCGACGGCGGTGGCGGTCAGCTGCTCCCGCAGGTCCTCGGGCGCGGGGGCGACCAGTTCGCCGAACCAGCCGCCGGGGCGCTCGGACTCGATCCACTCGGCGAACTGGCCGACCACGGTGTCGACCTGGCGCGGCGCGGAGAACAGGCCGCGGCGCAGGCCCTCCTCCAGGGTCTGCCGGTACTGGGCCATCGCCGCCGGGAAGCGGGCCAGCCGGCGGCCGAGCCGCAGCCAGTCCTGGTCGGTGTCGGTGGGCAGCAGGGTGAACATCTCGCGGGTGTTGTGGACCGGCGAGCCCAGGTTGCGGACCGACCGGTAGTCCTCGCCGGCCTCGTGCACGGCGATCTCGGCGGTCAGCCGCTCGCGCAGCAGCCGGGCGCAGCGGCGTTCCTCCTCCCCGTCGACCGGGCCGGACGCCTCCAGCGCGTCCAGTTCGGCGAGGGTGCGGCGGGCCAGGTCGGCGAGGGCGCCGGTGCCGGCCGGGGAGAGGTCGGTCAGCCGGTCGTCCTCCGGGTTGAGGCCGAGGTAGACCGCGGTCAGCGGGTCGAGCTCGGCGAGGGCGTGGACATAGGCGTCGGCGATGCGGCGCGGGGTGGAGCCGCCTGCGTGACGATCGTTCGGTTCATGAGCCATCCGGCCATCCTGTCGCAGCGCCGGACGAATTCAAGTCCTCTTTGGAAGTGGTCGCGTCAACTGCGTGCCGTGCGCAGTCGGCGCAGCGTCCGGGACGGGTCCCAGACCGGCCGGCCCCGGGTGATCGGACGGAACGCCAGTCCGATCAGCACCGCGCAGAAGTGCCCCAGATCGGTGAAGGTCCGCGAGGTCAGCAGCGGCACCAGGTAGAACACCACCAGCCCGCCCCCGTACACCCACCGCCAGACGCCCGCCAGGCTCCACGTCAGCACGCCCTGCACCCCGGCCAGCGCGTACGACACCCCGACGTCCACGGTGCGCGCCATCCGCATCGGCAGCACCTCGTGGTGCACGCCCCACGCCACCACGCCCTGGCTGAGGTACGTCGCCAGCACGTGCGCCGTCAGCGCGACCGTCAGCCACCGGCCGGTGCCCAGCCAGCGCTCGGCGGGGAGGTGGAAGAGGTGGAACATCACGAAGTAGAACAGGAAGTTCGCCTGCTCGGTCCAGATCAGGCTGGCCAGCAGCACGCGCACCGGGTGGGCGTTCAGCTGGTCGATGTTGGTGGAGCGCTGCTGCAGGAAGAAGTGCAGGGCCGCCGGGTCCTTCCGGGCCACCACGAAACTGGTGACGGCGAGCAGCAGCAGCCACACGTACGTCCCCGGGGACTTCCCGATCCACCGCCAGACCGCCCGCACCCACCGCACCGGCCGCTCCTCGTCACGATCCGCAGACACCTGGTCACAGTCTGCGGTCGGTGACGCCGCCCGGCCGGTAGGAACCCGCCGGTCCCGACCGTGCCGGACCGGCCCGCCCGACTACTACCCTGGCACCCATGGCAGCGACCCCCTCCCCCACCGAGGCGGAGCGCCCCCGGCGCACCACCTACCGCCGACTGCCCGTCCAGCAGCGGCGCGAGCAGCTCATCGCCGTCGCTCTCGAACTGTTCGCCGCCCGCCCGCCCGAGGACGTCTCGCTCGACGACGTCGCCGAGGCCGCCGGGGCGTCCCGCCCGCTCGTCTACCGCTACTTCGCCGGCGGCAAGCAGCAGTTGTACGAGGCCGCGCTGCGCAGTGCGGCCTCCGAACTCGTCCGGCGCTTCCGCACCGACGGCTTCACCGGCACCCCGACCGAGCAGCTCCGCGCCGTCCTGCAGCGCTACTTCGCCTTCGTCGACGAGCACGCCGCCGGCTACGGCGCGCTGCTCCGCGGCGGCTCGGTGGTGGAGACCGCCCGCACCTCGGCCATCGTCGACGACGTCCGCCGCGCCGCGCTCCGACGCACCCTGCGCCACCTGGGCGTGGGCGAGGCCGGACCCCGGCTCACCCTGCTGGTCCGCTCCTGGATCTCGGTGGTCGAGGCCTCCGCGATCAGCCGGCTGGACGAGGGCCGCCAGATCCCGGTCGACTCACTCTGCGGGTGGCTGGTGGACCAGTTCGTGGTGATGGCCGCCGCGACCGCCGTCCGCGACGACCAGACCGCCGAAGTCCTGCGCCCGTGGCTGGAGTTGGAGACCCCGGAGAGCCCCGCGGGGGTGCTGCTGGCCCGCCTGCGGAGCATAGGGCTGTAGGCGTCTCTCACGTTTCGCGCTGCGGCCGGTACGCCTCCTCCTCGACCCCGAACGTCCACGCCACGCCCGCCCTCGCCGTGCGGATGTGCGGCGGGACGCGCAGGTAGTAGGTGCGGTGGGTGCCGTCGGGTTCGGGGGTGGAGTTGACCACCTCGACCATCACGACCGGTTCGTCGTCCGGGAGTTGGATCCGCCACAGGATGCCGGTCTCGTCGCGGTGCAGCGGCTCCGCCCCGGATTCGGCGAGGTAGCGGTCGTAGCCGAAGTGCTCCAGCATGACGCGGCGCAGTTCGGCGTTCTCCTCGGTGCGGATGCGCTCGACGGTGAGGCCGGTGAGCTGCTCCAGGAAGTCCGCCGGGACGGGCATGCCGCGCCAGGCGTACAGCGCGAAGCCGTCGGCGTAGGCGAGGGCGGGGCCGTCGGCGCGGTCGAGTCGGCCGGCCTCGTCGCGGTGCAGGGCGACGGGGCGTTCGCTGAGCAGCACGGTGTTCTCGAACGGCCACCACCAGCCGGCCTGTCGGGCGACGCCGGCCAGCGCGGCGAGGGCGTCGTCGCCGGTGCCGGCGGTGTCGAAGGCGGCGAACCAGGCGGCGTCGTGCTGGCCGGCGACGGCGTCCAGGACGGCGAGCCGGACCGTGGCGCGGGTCTCGCCGGCCACCCGGCGGAGCTCCTTGTTCTCCGGCCGGCGGGACTCCTCCCAGCCCTGCGCTGCGGGCTCGGGCGCGAAGTGGTCGAGCAGCGCGGCGCGGACGCGTTCGGCGGGCAGTGCGGTGGTGGCGGCGAGTTCGGCGCCGGTCGCGCCCCACAGTTCGGCCCAGCCGCCGGGGCCGTGTGCGGCGAGCGCGGCGGTGCGGGCCCGCTCCCAGGCGGCGGTGCGCACCTGCTCGCGCACGGATCGGCCGAACCCGTCCCGGTGGTCGAGCAGTTCGGTGACCGCGGCGAGCGGCGACGGGTGCCAGCGGAACTCGGCGGGTTCGGCCAGCCCGGCGGCCCGGTAGGCGTCCCGGACGGCCTGTTCGGCGGTGGCCCGGTCGGCCGGTCCGGTGGCGGCGGCGACCGCGCGCCAGTGCGCCACCGAGGCGTCCGCCGGACGGCCGGTCAGCTGCGTGCTCATCAGTTCTGTCCTCGTCTCGTACGGGTGGGTCAGTCGGCGACGATCCGGACGGCGCCGGGCACGTACTCGCGCTGCCGGACCACCCGGAACCAGCCGGTGGGCAGCGCGATCGTCGCGTGCTCCTCGTGCACGACCCGGCCGCCCTCCGGCAGGTGCAGCCAGGCGCGGCCGAACGGGCCGCCCTCGCGCAGCAGTTCGCCGGGGCCGACCACCGCGTGCGCGTGGCCGGTGACTTCGCCGAGCGCCAGCACCAGCCGGCCGCGGCCGTCCCGGGGCTGGCGCGGCAGGTGGGCCACGGAGGCCGGTACCGCGCTCTGTTCGGTCGGCACGATCAGTACGTCACCCTGGCGGTACACGCGAGTCCTCCCGCGGTCGGGTCCGGCCGGGCGCCGGACGTCCCGATCGGAAAACTAGGCGGCCCCACCGACAACACCACGCCCGAAGGATTCCCCGTGCGGGTGAACGTCGGGGGCGGCTGGTAGACAGGGTCCGGCCCCACGACGAGCAGCGAGGAGCGGCGCATGACCATCAACCAGCACATCGAGGAGTTCCACGGCCTCCCCGTCACCGACTTCCTGGAGGCGGCGAAGGAGGGGAAGCTGCCCGAGGCGCCGTCCACCGCGTGGAAGGTCTGGGTGGACTGGGACGACGAGACCGCCTTCGCCGAGCACTGGGCGACGTTCCTGGAGACCGTCGCGGTGGAGAAGGTCACCGCGCTGGTGATCGGCCGCTGGTTCTCCGAGGAGCCGGAGTCGCTGGCCGAGGCGCTGCCGCTGATCCTCGCGTCCGCCGGCCGCTTCCCCGCGCTGCGGGCGCTGTTCCTCGGCGACATCACCTTCGAGGAGTGCGAGATCTCCTGGATCCAGATGTGCGACATCACGCCGGTCTTCGAGGCGTTCCCGCAGCTGGAGGAGCTGGTGGTGCGCGGCGCCGGCGAGGACTACGACGGCAACGACCGGCTCGCCCTGAAGCCGGTGCGGCACGAGAAGCTGAAGGCACTGCGCTTCGAGGCCGGCGGCCTGCCGGGCCCGGTGGTCCGCGCCGTCGGCGCCTGCGACTTCCCGGCACTGGAGAAGCTCGAACTGTGGCTGGGCGTCGACAACTACGGCGGCAACTGGACGAACGAGGACCTCGCCCCGTTCCTGTCCGGCGCCAACCTGCCCGCGCTGAAGCACCTCGGCCTGCAGAACGCCGAGACCCAGGACCGGATCGCCGCCGAGGTCGCCCACGCCCCGGTGGTGCCCCGGCTCACCGGGCTGTCGCTGTCCATGGGCGCGCTCACCGACGAGGGCGCGGCGGCGCTGCTGGAGGGCCAGCCGCTCACCCACCTGAAGACCCTCGACCTGCACCACCACTACCTCACCGAGGGCATGCAGAAGCGCCTGCGGGACGCCCTGCCCGGCGTCGAGGTCGACCTGTCCGGCGCCGAGGACCCGAACGACAACTGGCGCTACGTCGCCGTCTCCGAGTAGGCAGGGCCGCTGCGTTGACGTCGCCACAGCTGGTCGTCCTGGGCTGTCCCGGGCACCGACGGGTCCCCCTGTTCGCCGCCGCGGCCCGCGCCGCGGGGCTGCCGGAGCCCACCGTGCTGCCCTGGTCCTCGGTGCTGCGCGGACGGTACGAACTGCCGCCCGGCGCGGTCGTCCGGGTCGACTCGCCCGGCGAGGACCCGGAGGCCGACCGGCTGCTGCGCGGCGCCGCGCTGGGCGACGGTTACGCGGCCACCCGGGTCGAGGGCGGCCCGGCCTGGTACGCGGGCGTCACCGCCGCGCTGCGCGAACTGGCCGCCCGGCCGGGGGTGCGGATGCTCGGCGATCCGGAGGAGATCGCGGTGATGTTCGACAAGCGCCGCGCGCATGCGGCGCTGGCCGCCGCAGGGGTCCCGGTGCCCGCCGCGCTTCCGGGCGAACTCCCGTCCTCCTTCGAGGAGTTGCGCGAACGGCTGGACTCCGCCGGGATGCGCCGGGTGTTCCTCAAGCCGGTGCACGGCTCCTCCGCGTCCGGGGTGGTCGCCCTGGAGTTCGGCCCGCACGGCCGGGTCCAGGCCACCACCTCGGTGGAGGTCGCCCCGGACGGGTTGCACAACTCGCTCACCGTCCGGCGCTACCGCGACGCGGCCGAGGTCGCCGCCCTGATCGACCGCCTCGCCCCGGAGGGCCTGCACGTCGAACAGTGGGTCCCCAAGTCCGGCCGGCACGGCCGCACCGCGGACCTCCGGGTCCTGGTCGTCGACGGCCGGGCGACCCACGTGGTGGTCCGCACCAGCCGCCACCCCATGACCAACCTCCACCTCGGCGGCGCCCGCGGCGAGACGGCGGCCCTCCGGTCCGCCGTCGGCGACGCCTGGCCCGCCCTCCTCGCCACCGCCGAAGCCGCCGCCGCCCGCTTCCCGCAGACCCCCATGGTCGGCGTCGACCTCCTCCCCACCTCCCACTGGCGCCGCACCCTGGTCGGCGAGGTCAACGCCTTCGGCGACCTCCTTCCCAACCTCCCCGGCCTCCCCGACGGCCCGGCCCCGGGCCTCGACACCTACGCCGCGCAGCTGGCTTCGCCGACCTACCGGCAGGCCCTCCTCGCCCCCGTGGCCAGATCCGCTCACTCAAGAGCCAGTTGACGCCCCGACGGCACAGAGCATTGCGCCGCACCCGACACCCCGCCAAGGCCCGCCCCCTCAACAGCCAGGCGTCAACCCCAAGGAACCCTCGTTGCACCACGACATACCGAACATGAACGAGATCGTCGGCACCCACGACCTCCTCCTCGTCACCCTCGACACCCTCCGCTTCGACGTCGCCGAAGAGCTTCTCGCCGCCGGCCGCCTCCCCCACCTCGCCCGGGTGATCCCGAACGGCGTCTGGGAGCGCCGGCACTCCCCGGGCAGCTTCACCTACGCCGCCCACCAGGCGATCCTGGCCGGCTTCCTGCCCACGCCGGCGTCCCCCGACGGCCCGCACCCGCGGCTCTTCGCCGCGCGTTTCGCCGGCTCCGAGTCGACCGAGTCCCGTACCTGGGTGTTCGACGCCCCCGACCTGCCGTCGGCTCTCGCCGGGGTCGGCTACCGCACGGTCTGCATCGGCGGTGTCGGCTTCTTCAACAAGCAGGGCCCGCTCGGTTCCGTCCTCCCCGGCCTGTTCCAGGAGAGCCACTGGGCACCGGAGTTGGGCGTCCCGTCCCCGACCTCGTTCGAGTCGCAGGTGGCGGTGGCGGAGCGGGTCGCCGCCGAGCAGCCCCCGGACCGGCCGCTCTTCCTCTTCGTCAACGTCTCCGCCCTGCACCAGCCGAACTGGTTCCACCTCCCGGGCGCGACCCGCGAGGACGGCGACTCGCGGGCCAGTCACGCCGCCGCGTTGGAGTACGTGGACGCGCATCTGGGGCGGTTGTTCGCGGCGATGTCCGCGCGCCGCCCGTGCTTCGCGATCGTCTGTTCCGACCACGGCACGGCGTACGGCGAGGACGGCTACACCGGTCACCGGATCGGCCACGAGGTGGTCTGGACGGTGCCGTACGCACACTTCACCCTCCCGGCCGCTCCCCCGAGGCAGGACCGATGACGACACCGACCGCGTCCGAATCCCCGTACCAGTCCTACGTCTACGCCTACCCGCACAAGACGGCGTACCGTCCGCTCCCCGACCGCCCGCCGCTGACCGGGCTGTGGCGGGGCGAGAAGCAGGACGCCCTCTCGCTCTACCTGCACATCCCGTTCTGCGAGGTGCGCTGCGGCTTCTGCAACCTGTTCACCCGGATCGGCAGCCCGGAGGGCCTGACCACGGCCTACCTGGACGCGCTGGAGCGGCAGGCCGGCCAGGTGCGCGAGGCCCTCGCCGGCGACGCCCGGTTCGCCCTCGCCGCGTTCGGCGGCGGCACGCCGACCTACCTGACGGCGTCCGAGCTGGAGCGGCTGTGCGACATCGCCGAGCACCGCATGGGCGCCGACCTCACCGCGATCCCGCTCTCCGTCGAGGCCTCCCCCGACACCGCCACCGCCGACCGCCTTCGGGTGCTGGCCGAGCGCGGCACCACGCGGCTCAGCCTGGGCGTGCAGTCCTTCCTGGACGAGGAGGCGAAGTCGGCCGTCCGGCCGCAGAAGCGGGCGGCGGTGGAGGCGGCCCTCGGCCGGGTCCGCGACGCCGGCTTCCCGGTGCTGAACATCGACCTGATCTACGGCATCGACGGCCAGACCGTGGCCAGCTGGATCAAGTCCCTGGACGCGGCGCTGAGTTGGCGGCCGGAGGAGCTCTACCTCTACCCGCTGTACGTCCGCCCCCTGACCGGCCTCGGCCGCCACACCGCACCCGCCTCCACCACCGACGGCACCGACGGCGGCACCACCGGCGACACCGCGGACTGGGACGCCCAACGCCTGACGCTCTACCGCGCCGGCCGCGACCACCTGCTGGCGAACGGCTACCAGCAGGTGTCCATGCGGATGTTCCGCCGCACCGGCGGGGCGGCCGCGAGCACCGGCGAGTACGCCTGCCAGACCGACGGCATGGTCGGCCTCGGCTGCGGGGCGCGCTCGTACACCTCGAAGCTGCACTACTCCTTCGACTACGCGGTCGACGCCCGCGAGGTGCGCCGGATCATCGACGACTACGTCGCCGCCCCGGACTTCTCGCGCGCCGAACTGGGCTGGGAGATGACGGACGAGGAGACCCGCCGCCGCCACCTGGTGCAGTCCCTCCTGCAGGGCGAGGGCGTCGACCTGACCGCCTACCGCGAGCGCTTCGGCAGCACCCCGGAGCAGGACTTCCCGGCCGAACTGGCCGAGTTCGCCGCCCACGGCTGGCTGGCCGACGACGCGCGGAACAGCCTGCTGCTGAGCCCGGAGGGCCTGGCCTGGTCGGACGCGATCGGCCCGCGGCTGTTCTCCGCCGGAGTGCGCGCGCGGATGACGGAGTACTCGCCGAAATGAGCGCGCTGACGATCCTGTACCGGGGCCCGCTGTCGTCGTGCGACTACGACTGCCCGTACTGCCCGTTCGCGAAGCGGCGGGACTCCCCGGAGCTGCTGCGCACCGACCGAGCAGCGCTGGAGCGGTTCACCGCCTGGGCGGCGGCGTACGAACACGGGCCGCTCTCGGTGCTGTTCACGCCGTGGGGCGAGGGCCTGGTGCGGTCCTGGTACCGCCGGGCGATGGTGGAGCTGAGCCGGCTGCCGCACCTGGAGCGGGTGGCGATCCAGACCAACGCGAGCTGCCGCACCGGTTGGCTGGCCGAGGCGGACCTGTCGAAGCTGGCGCTCTGGGTGACGTACCACCCGGGCCAGGTGACGGAGCAGCGCTTCCTCGCCAAGTGCGCCGAACTGGCCGCGCTGGGCGTGCGGTTCAGCGTCGGCGTGGTCGGGCAGCCGGAGCACCTGGCGGCGGCCCGCCGGCTGCGGGCCGCCCTGCCGCCGTCCGTCTACCTGTGGGTGAACGCCGCCGACGGCCTCACGTACACCGACGCCGAGGCGGCCGAGTGGACCGCGCTGGACCCACTGTTCGGCTACAGCCGCCACCCGCACCGCAGCGCGGGCCTGCCGTGCCGCACCGGGGAGAGCGTGGTCTCGGTGGACGGGGACGGCACGGTGCGCCGCTGCCACTTCGTCCGACCGCCGCTGGGCAACCTGTACGACGACTCCTACCGGGCCCAACTGCGTCCCCGGGCCTGCCCGTTGGGCGAGTGCGACTGCCACATCGGCTATGTGCACCTGGAGCCGCTGCCGCTGTACGACGTGTTCGCGGGCGGGGTGCTGGAACGCATCCCGCACGGCTGGTCCGGGCCCGGGGCGCCCGTCAGTCGGTCTTCGGCAGGCCCGGCGGGTTGATCTCGGAGCTCTGCACGGCCTCGTTGTCCAGGCCCCAGCGCTTCAGCACCTCGCCGTAGCTCCCGTTCCTGATCAGCTCGTCGATGGCCGCGCCGAGCGCCTTCACCAGCCCGTTGTCCTTCTTCGTGGTGGCCGCGATCTTGCCGAGGACCTGGTCGCCGGCGCCCGAGTAGGTGCCGATGATCTCGGTCTCGCCGGTCTGCGCGGCGTGGAACGCGCCGGACGGGTTGGGGCCGAGCCAGGCCTCGATCCGGCCGGAGCCGAGGGCCAGGTAGTAGTCGGAGGAGGTCTGGAAGTACTTCACGTCCACCGGCTTGAGGCCGGCTTTCACGTTCTGCTCGTTCCAGGCGAGCAGCAGCTTCTCCTGGTTGGTGCCGGAGGCGACGCCGATGGTGTGTCCGGCGACGTCGGCCGGGCCCTCGACCTTCCAGCTGCCGCCCTTCTTGGCCTCGAAGCCGAGGATGTCGAGCCGGTAGGTGGCGAAGTCGTACTTCTCCTTGCGGGCCTCGGTGACGGTGATGTTGGTGATGCCGACGTCGAACTTGCCGCTGTCCAGGCCGACGAAGACGTTCTCCCAGGAGACCGGCGTGAGCTCGACCTTCAGGTCGAGGACGTTGCCGATCAGGTACGCCAGGTCGGGTTCGGCGCCGATGATGGTGCGGTCGTCGGTGGCGTGGAAGTCCAGCGGTGGGACGGTGCCGAGGTTGTCCACCACCTGGAGGGTGCCTCTTCGGCGGACCTCCTCGGGCACCAGCGCGGCGATCGCGTCGACCTTGGGCGTGGTGATCCGGTGCTGCTCGGGCGTCAGGTTGACCTTGACGCCGTTGGGCGCGGTGCCCGCACCGGACCCGCCCAGGTCGGCGGCGGCGTTGCCGCCGGAGCCGCAGGCGGCGAGCAGAAAGGCGGCGGCGAGGGCCAGGGCGGCCGGACCGGCACTGCGACGAAGACCAGCGATCACGACGACAACTCCCTTACGGAAAAACAGACTTACGGATGGCAGGGACTCAGAGAACCTTGGCGAGGAAGGCGCGCGTGCGCTCGTGCTGCGGCGCGTCCAGCACCTGGGCGGGCGGGCCCTGTTCGACCACCACTCCGCCGTCCATGAACACCACCGTGTCGGCGACCTCACGGGCGAAGCCGATCTCGTGGGTGACCACGATCATGGTGGTGCCGGTGCGGGCCAGGTCCTTGATGACGTCGAGGACTTCGCCGACGAGTTCGGGGTCGAGCGCCGAGGTCGGTTCGTCGAACAGCAGCACCTTGGGTTCCAGGGCGAGCGCCCGGGCGATGGCGACGCGCTGCTGCTGGCCACCGGAGAGCCGGCGCGGGTAGGCGTCGGCCTTGTCGGCGAGGCCGACCCGGGCCAGCAGCTCGCGGGCCCGGGCGCGGGCCTGTTCGCGGGGGACGCCGAGCGCGCCGACGGGCGCCTCGACGAGGTTCTCCAGCACGGTGAGGTGCGGGAACAGGTTGAAGTTCTGGAACACGAAGCCGAGCCGGGTGCGCTGCTTGAGCACCTCGCGTTCGGGCAGTTCGCGCAGCCGGTCGCCGGCCTTCCGGTAGCCGATCAGTTCGCCGTCCACCCGGACGTGGCCGCGGTCGAGCTTCTCCAGGTGGTTGATGGCCCGCAGCAGGGTGGACTTCCCGGAGCCGGACGGTCCGAGCACCACCGTGACGGTGCCGGGCCGGACGTCGAGGTCGATGCCGCGCAGCACCTCCAGCCGTCCGAACCGCTTGTGGACGCCGCGCACTTCCACCATCGCCGTACCGCTGCTCATGCTCGTTTCTCCTGGATCTCGGTGACGGCGGCGCGCAGGCGCTGCCAGGGGGTGGGCGGCGGGGTGCGTTCGCTGCCGCGGGCGAAGTAGCGCTCGACGCGGTACTGGACGAGGGAGAGGGCGGTGGTGAGCAGCACGTACCAGGCGGTGGCGACCAGCAGCAGCGGCACCACCCGGCCGGTGCGGCCGTAGATCACCTGCGCCTGGTAGAAGAGTTCGCCGATCGCCATCACGTAGACGATCGAGGTGCCCTTGAACAGCGAGATCACCTCGTTCGCGGCGTTCGGCAGGATGCCGCGCATGGCCTGCGGCAGCACGATCCGCCAGGCCTGCCGGAAGCGCGGGATGCCGAGCGCGGCGGCCGCTTCGAGCTGCCCGGCGTCCACCGCGAGGACGCCGCCGCGGATGATCTCGGCGGCGTACGCGGCCTGGTGCAGGGCGAGGCCGAGGACGGCGGCGCCGAGTGCGCCGAGCAGGTCCATGGTGCCGAAGGAGACGAAGCTCGGGCCGAACGGGATGCCGATGCCGATCCGCTTGTACAGGTAGGCGAGGTTGAACCAGAACACCAGCTGGACGATCAGCGGAATGGACCGGAACGCCCACACGTACGTCCAGGCGATGGTGCGCAGGATCGGGCTGCCGGACAGTCGCAGCGCGGCGACGACCGCGCCCAGGGCGAAGCCCAGCACCGTTCCCCAGGCGGTGAGTTGGAGGGTGACGCCGACGGCGCGCAGGATGCTGTCGGAGAACACGAAGGCGCGGAAGGTCGGCCAGTCCCAGCCGGGGTTGACGGCCAGGCCGTGCAGGAACTGGGCGACCAGCACCAGCGCGGCCAGTCCGGCCACCAGCCGCCAGGGCCGGCGGTGCGGGACGATCGGCAACTCGGCGGCGCCGTCGTCCTGTTGTCGCGGGGTGTCGAGAGTGGTGACGGTCATCGCGGGGGCTCCGGGGTCAGGAGTGCTCGGGCGGGTTGATCCGGGATTCGGTGATCGCCGAGTCGGTGGTGCCCCACTTGGCGAGGATCTTCTGGTAACTGCCGTCCTGGATGAGGCGGTTGACGGCGGCCTGGAAGGCGGGGGTGAGCGGCGAGCCCTTCTTGAACGCGAAGCCGACGTCGAGGCGGTGGTACTCGCCGAGGAAGCGAACGTTCGCACCGGGCTGGGCGGCCTGGTAGCGCAGGCCGTTGATGGTGGACATCACCACGTCGAGCCGGCCCTGCTGGAGGCCGGTGACGGTGGCGCCGTTCTCGGCGAACGCCTTCACCTCGTACGGCTTCCGGCCGGCCTGCGGGCAGACGTCCTTCTTGGCGTTCAGGGTGGCCTCGAAGGTGGTGCCCGCGCCGGTGCCGACGGTCAGTCCGCACAGCTGGGTCAGGTCGGTGACGTCGGTCAGCGCGGTGTTGTCGGCGCGCACCGCGAAGCCCTGGCCGTCGTCGATGTAGGTGACGAAGTCGACGGTCTTCAGCCGGGCCTCGGTGACGCCGAAGTTGCCGGTGCCGACGTCGTACTTGCCGCTGCCGAGCGCGGGCAGGATGGTCTCGAACGCGGCGTCCTCGCGCTGCACCGTCAGCCCGAGCACCTTGGCGACGCCGTCGACGATGTCCACGTCCAGGCCGACCGGGCGGTGCTGGGAGGAGTCGGGGTAGTAGGCGCCGGGCGGGGTGCCGATCGAGCCGCCGAGCTTGAGGGTGCCGACGGCGCGCACCTCGGCGGGCAGCAGGGCGGCCGCCGCGTCGTCCTTCCGCACCTGGCCCAGCACGTCCTGGCTCGGCTGCACTCCGACCGGCGCCGCCGCCGGACCGGCCGTCGGGTCGGAGCCGCAGCCGGACAGCAGCAGGACGGCCGCCACGGCGGGTGCGAACGGGAGTCGGCGGTGGAAGCGTCTCATCGGAGCGGGGCCTTTCCGGCCGCCGCGGCGGCGGCCAGGTCTTTCTCGAACGGCAGCGGGCGGGATTCCTCCGGCTGCCCGGTGACGTCGAACAGGGGCGTGTAGCCGGCCGCCAGGTAGAGGCCCTTGGCCTCGGGCTGGCGCCAGCCGGTGGTGAGGAAGATCCGCCGGTAGCCGGCCTCCCGGGCGGCGGACTCCAGTGCGGCGAGGACCCGGCGGGCGTGGCCCTGGCGGCGGTGCTCGGCGCCGGTCCACATCCGCTTCAGCTCGGCGGTCCGCGCGTCGTAGCGCCGGTAGGCGCCGCCCGCGACGGGTTCGCCGTCGCGGAGCAGCAGCAGGAGCAGGCCGTGCGGCGGGACGAACTCCTCGGCGGGGTGGCGGGCCATCTCCTCGTGGCCGCCCGGGCCGTAGCGGGTGACGTACTCGTGGGTGAGTTCGCGGATCAGCGGTTCGGTGCGGGGCTCGCCGAGGACGGCCCGCTCCACGACGAGCGTGCTCATGCGCCGGCGGCCCCGGCCTTGGCGGCGTCGCGCTTGGCGACCTCCTCGCGCACCAGCGGGATGACGTACCGGCCGAAGTCGATGGCGTCGTCGATGTGGTCGTAGCCGCGGGCGGAGAGGATCTCCACGCCGAGGTCGTAGTAGTCCAGCAGTGCCTGGGCGACGGTCTCGGGGGTGCCGACCAGCGCGTTGGAGTTGCCCGCGCCGCCGGTGGCGGCGGCGGTCGGCGTCCACAGGGCGCGGTCGTAGCGCTCGCCGGCCTCGGCGATCTCCAGCAGCCGCTGCGAGCCGGTGTTCTCGGGCTGCCGGTCGGCGGTCAGGCGCCGGCGCACCAGGTCGTTGCTCTCCCGCCGGGCCCTGATCGCGCCGACCGTGCGGTGCGCCTTCTCCCAGGCGAGTTCCTCGGTGGGCGCGATGATCGGCCGGAACGCGGCCTGGATGCGCGGCACATCGGTGCGCCCGGCGGCCTTCGCGGCGGCCTTGACCAGTTCGATCTGCTCGGCGGTGCGGGCCAGCGGCTCGCCCCACAGGCAGTAGATGTCGGCCTCGGCGCCGCCGGCCGCGAAGGCGGCGGGCGAGGAGCCGCCGAAGGAGACGTTCGGGCGGGGCAGCTGGACCGGGAAGACGTCCGCGACGAAGTCGTTGAAGCGGTAGAACTCGCCGTCGTGGTCGAAGGGTTCGCGGCTGGTCCAGGCCTGCTTGACGATCCGGATGTACTCCCGGGTGCGGTCGTAGCGGCGGTCCTTGGGCAGGAAGTCGCCCTCGCGCTGCTGCTCGTGGTCGTTGCCGCCGGTGATGAAGTGCACGGTGAGCCGGCCGTCGCTGATCCGGTCCAGGGTGGCGAAGGTCTTGGCGGCGAAGGTCGGGTAGGAGACGTTCGGGCGGTGCGCCAGCAGGATCTGCAGGGTGTCGAGCTTGGCGGCGAGGTACGCGGCGGAGGCGGCGGGCTCCGGGGAGCCGGCGCCGTAGGCGAACAGCACCCGGTCCCAGCCGTGGTCCTCGTGGGCGCGGGCCAGCCGCAGCGTGTAGTCGCGGTCGAAGGCGTGGGTGGTGCGGGCGGTGGTCTCCGAACCGTCGCCGGTGGCGGCGATTCCGAGGAACTCGACGGGCATGGCGGGCCTCTTCGGGTCGGCGCGGTTCCGCGTCCGGGCATGCCGGGGGGACGCCTCGGCGGGCGGGACGGGAACGGCGGGAACTCAGCGGGAATCAGGTCGGCGCGTGACGGGGCGCCGGGGGGCTCGGAGCGAGCGGGAACGCGAAAAGGGCGGCAGCGTACGCCTGTTGGGCCGTCCGGACGGACGGCTTCCCGGCCCGCGACGGGGCGACCGAGGGAGGACTCCCGGAGGAGAGGAAAGGGCCGGTCAGGCGGCCCGCTGCCGGGTCAGCCGCAACACGCGGCGGACCACACCCGACAGAAGTCGATGTGGCCGCGCGTCACCAGGTCGGGCTGCTCGGCAGTCATGTCGAACAGTTGAGCAGTGGCCCCGATGATCCGTCAACCATCGTTCACGGGGCGAAACCTGGCCGCTCTTGACAGTGCCGAGCGGCCCGCCCGTACCATCGGAGCGGAGCGAGTACTGCCCGGGCCCGGCCGCGAACTGCCGCCGAGCCCAGCCGCGTTGAGGGACGCGGCGCGCGTGAGTGACGGCATGCGGCCACCGCCTGCCCCGCCGCCCCTGGAGCCCTCATGGCCTCGCCCACCGCCCCACCCCTCCCCCGGGTCTCCCCGGCCCCGCCCGACCACGCGCTGCCGATCGCGCCCCGCCGCCGCCCCTGGCGGTACGTCTCCGGCGGCCTGGCGCTGCTCGCCACCGGGCTGCTGCTGCGCTCGCTGGCCGGCAACCCGGCCTTCGAGTGGCCGGTGGTGGGCGCCTACCTGACCTCCACCGCGATCCTGCGCGGCCTGTGGCTGACGCTCTGGCTGACCGCCGTCGTGATGGCGGCCGGATTCGCCCTCGGCACCGGCCTGGCGGTGGCCCGGCTGTCCGGCAACCCGGTCCTGCGGAGCCTGAGTTGGGGATTCGTCTGGATCTTCCGGGCCACCCCGCTGCTGGTCCAGCTGCTGTTCTGGTTCAACATCGGCGCGCTGTACCCGAGGCTCGCACTGAGCGTCCCGTTCGCCGGCGAGCTGTTCTCGCTGCGGACGGTCGACCTGCTCGGCCCGGTGCTCACCGCCGTGATCGGGCTGACCCTGCACGAGGCCGCGTTCGCCGCCGAGGTGGTGCGCTCCGGCGTCCTCTCGGTCGACCAGGGCCAGCTGGAGGCGGCCGCCTCGCTCGGCCTCGGACGCGGCCGGGTGCTGCGCCGGATCGTGCTGCCGCAGGCGATGCGGGCGATCCTGCCGCCCGCCGGGAACATGCTGATCGGCACCCTCAAGGGCACCTCGGTGATCTCCGTGCTGGCCGTCCACGACCTGCTGTTCTCCGCCCAGTTGATCTACAACCGGACGTACCAGGTGATCCCGCTGCTGATGGTCGCGACGCTCTGGTACGTGGGCGTGACCAGCCTGCTCTCGATCGGCCAGTACTACCTGGAGCGGCACTTCGCCCGCGGCTCCACCCGCGCCGAGCTGCCGCCCACCCCGTGGCAGCGGGCCCGGGCGGCGCTGCGCCGGGCCGGCGGGCGGTGAGCCGGGTGCCCGTCCTGGTCGTCGTCGGGGCCGGTCCGCGCGGCACCGGCCTGCTGGAGCGGATCGCCGCCAACGCGCCCGAACTGCTCGCCCCCGGCGTCGAGTTGGACGTCCACCTGGTCGATCCGCACCCGCCCGGCGGCGGCCGGATCTGGCGGTACGCGCAGTCGCCGCTGCTGCGGATGAACTCGATGGCCGAGGACGTCACCATGTTCACCGACGAGCGCTCCACCGTGCTGGGCCCGGTCCGCCCCGGCCCGTCGCTCGCCGAGTGGGCCGCCGAGCCGGCCGCGCACCCGCCGTACCGGCCGGTCGAGGACCCGGACGTCGCCGACGAACTGCGCACCCTCGCGCCCACCGACTTCCCCACCCGGCGCGCCCAGGGCGCCTACCTGGACTGGGCGCTCCGCCGGGCCGCCGCCGAACTCCCGGGCACCGTACGGCTTTTCGTCCACCGCGACACCGCCTGGCGGATCACCGGCGACCCGGACGGCCCGCAGCGCGTCCACCTCTCCGACACCGTGCTGCTCGCCGACCGGGTGGTCCTCGCGCTTGGCCACCTCGACTCCGCGCCCGACCCCGGGACGGCCGCCGCCCGCGCCTTCGCCGCCCGCCACGGCCGTACCTACCTGCCGCCCGCGTTCACCGCCGACGCCGACCTGGACGGCCTGGCCCCCGGCGCGCCGGTGATCGTCCGCGGCCTCGGCCTGGCCTTCGTCGACCTGGTCGCCCTGCTCACCGAGGGCCGCGGCGGCCGCTTCGTCCGGCAGCCCTGCGGCGGCCTGCGCTACCTCCCGTCCGGCCGCGAGCCGGTGCTGTACGCGGGCTCCCGGCGCGGCGTCCCGTACCACGCCAAGACCGGCTACCGGCTCCAGGGGCCGCCCCCGCCGCTGCCCCGCTACTTCGGGCCGGACACCCGACTCCCGGACGGGCCACTGGAGTTCCGCCGCGACCTGTGGCCGGCGATGGCCAAGGAGATCGGCTTCGGCTACTACCACGAGCTGTTCCACGGCCACCCCGGACGCACCACCCTGCCCTGGGCGGAGTTCCTCGCCGCCTACCACCCGCTCGACTGGTACAGCCCGCAGCGCGAGGCGCTGGTCGCCGCCGCCGTCCCCGACCCGGAGGACCGACTCGACCTGGAACGGCTCGACCGCCCGCTGGCCGGCCTGCGGGTCGCCGACCCCGCCGAACTCCAGCAGCACCTGCACGCCCATCTGCGCGCCGACCTGGCCCGCCGCTCCGACCCCCGGCACAGCGCCGACCTGGGCGCCTTCCACGCCCTGCTCTCGCTGTACGGCCAACTCGTCCGGCTGCTGCCCCGGCACCCGCTCACCGCCCGCTCCACCGCCGCCGACCTCGACGGCTGGTGGAACGGCTTCTTCTCCTTCTACACCTCCGGCCCGCCCGGCTTCCGCCTCGACCAGCTGCTCGCCCTCGCCGACGCCGGCCTGCTCCACTTCCTCGGCCCCGACCTGCACGTGCACCTCGACGAGCGGCACGGCAGCTTCCGCGCCTCCTCCCCCGCGCTGCCCGGCCACCACGTCCACGGCACCGCCCTGGTCGACGCCTTCCTGCCCCGGCACGCCCTGGAACGCACCGCCGACCCGCTGCTGCGCCGCCTGCTGCACGAGGGCCGGATCGCCGAGGAGCACCTCGGCGACCCGGACGGCCACACCTACCGCTCCGGCCTGATCCGCACCGACGCCGACGCCCGGCTGTTCGACCCCGCCCTCGACGGCCACCCGCACCCGCGCCGCACCGCCCTCGGCGCACCCACCACCACCCGCGCCCCCGCCGCCTTCGCCCGCCCCCGCACGGACGCGCCGTCCTTCCGCCAGAACGACGCCGTCGCCCGACGACTGCTCGCCGAGCTGCAGAAGGACGCCTGACCGCCACCCCACGACACCCGCCGCCGCACCGGATACGCTCCAAGCACCCCGAGCCCTCCGGAGAGTCCGCCATGGCCAAGCAGCCCCCGCACCGCGACCCCGCCCAGGACGCGCCGCACGTCGGACCCCCGGCCCACGCCGCCGCCGGCCTGCCCGCGATCGGTCACACCCTGCGGATGGCCGCCGACCAGATGTCGCCGGGCCGGGTGCTGTCCACCCTGCGCAAGGTCAACCAGCCGAACGGCTTCGACTGCCCGGGCTGCGCCTGGCCCGAGCCCGACAAGCCGCACCTGGCGGAGTTCTGCGAGAACGGCGCGAAGGCGGTCGCCGAGGAGGCCACCGAACGCCGAATAGCGCCGGAGTTCTTCGCCGCCCACCCGGTCGCCGCACTCGCCGACCGCTCCGGCTACTGGCTCGGCCAGCAGGGCCGCCTGACCGCGCCGATGCTGCTCGACGAGGGCGGCACCCACTACACGCCGATCGGCTGGGACGAGGCGTTCGCGCTGATCGCCGCCGAACTGACCGCGCTCGGCTCTCCGGACGAGGCCGCGTTCTACACCTCCGGCCGCACCTCCAACGAGGCCGCCTTCGCCTACCAGCTGTTCGCCCGCCGGCTGGGCACCAACAACCTGCCCGACTGCTCCAACATGTGCCACGAGTCCTCGGGCTCGGCGCTCACCGAGACCCTCGGCGTCGGCAAGGGCAGCGTCTCGCTGAAGGACCTCTACCAGGCCGATCTGATCATCGTCGCGGGCCAGAACCCGGGCACCAACCACCCCCGGATGCTCTCCGCGCTGGAGCGCGCCAAGCGGGCCGGCGCGAAGATCGTCAGCGTCAACCCGCTGCCCGAGGCCGGCCTGGAGCGCTTCAAGAACCCGCAGACCCCGCGCGGCCTGGTCGGCGGCGGCACCAAGCTCACCGACCTCTTCCTGCAGATCCGCCTCGGCGGCGACCTCGCGCTGTTCCGGGCGCTGAACCACCTGCTGCTCACCACCCCGGGCGCGGTCGACGAGGCCTTCGTCGCCGAACACTGCGCCGGCTACCCGGAGTTCGCCGCCGAGGCCGCCGACCTCGACCGCCCGGCCACGCTCGCCGCCACCGGCCTGCCCTGGGAGCTGATCGAGGAACTGCACCGCCTGGTGCTCTCCTCGAAGAAGATCATCGTCTGCTGGGCGATGGGCCTGACCCAGCACAAGCACTCGGTGCCGACCATCCGCGAGGTGGTCAACTTCCTGCTGCTGCGCGGCAACGTGGGCCGTCCCGGCGCGGGCGTCTGCCCGGTGCGCGGACACAGCAACGTGCAGGGCGACCGCACCATGGGCATCTTCGAACGCCCCAGCACGGCGTTCCTGGACGCTCTCGGCAAGGAGTTCGCGTTCGAGCCGCCGCGCGCCCACGGCTACGACACCGTCGACACCATCCGGGCCATGCGCGACGGTCGAGTGCGCGTCTTCTTCGCGATGGGCGGCAACTTCGTCTCCGCCGGCCCCGACACCGACGCCACCGAGGCCGCGATGCGCCGCTGCCGGCTGACCGTGCACGTCTCCACCAAGCTGAACCGCTCGCACGTGATCACCGGCGCCCGCGCGCTGATCCTGCCCACCCTGGGCCGCACCGACCGGGACGTCAGCACGCTCGGCCCGCAGTTCGTCACCGTCGAGGACTCCATGGGCATGGTGCACTCCTCGCGCGGCGGCCTGCGCCCGCCCGCACCCGACCTGCTCTCCGAGGTCGCCATCGTCAGCCGGCTGGCCCGGGCCGCACTCGGCCCGCAGGACCCCACGCCGTGGGAGGACTTCGCCCGTGACTACGACCTGGTCCGGGACCGCATCGCCCGGGTGATCCCAGGCTTCGACGACTTCAACGCCAAGGTCCGCCGCCCCGGCGGCTTCGCCCTGCCGCACGCCCCGCGCGACAGCCGCACCTTCCCCACCGCCACCGGCAAGGCCAACTTCACCGTCAACCCGCTCACCGCCCCCGACGTCCCGCCGGGCCGCCTGCTGCTCCAGACGCTGCGCTCGCACGACCAGTACAACACCACGATCTACGGCCTGGACGACCGCTACCGGGGCATCACCGGCGGCCGCCGCGTGGTCCTGGTCAACCCCGCCGACGCGACCGAACTCGGCCTCGCCGACGGGCAGTTCGTCGACCTGGTGAGCGAGTGGACGGACGCCGTGGAGCGCCGCGCCCCGCACTTCCGGGTGGTGCACTACCCGGTGGCGCGCGGGGGCGCGGCCGCCTACTACCCCGAGACCAACGTGCTGGTGCCGCTGGACTCCACGGCGGACGTCAGCAACACCCCGACCTCCAAGGCCGTGGTGGTCCGCCTGGAGCCCACCGCCTGAACGACGAACGGACGATGAACGACGAACGGACGACGGTCGTCGACCGTCGTCCGTTCCGTCGTTCCCACGCCTGCCGGTGAGGCCTACTCGGAGCTCTTGGCGCTCGCCGACGCCGACCCGGACACCGAGGCCGAGGCCGAGCCGCTCGGCGTACCGGAGGCCGAGCCGCTGGGCGTCCCGCTGGGGTCGGCGCTCGGCGAGCCGCTGCCGCCGGGCTGCGACGGAACGGGCTTGTCGGGCTTCGGGGCCGGCGAGCCGACACCGCCGGGCACCGGGGTGCTCGGGGCCGGCGAGGGCGGCAGGTTGGACGGCTTGGTGGGCTGGATCTTCGACCCGCCGACCTTCACGTCCGGCACCTTCCACTCGCCGCCCGCGTCGTCCGCGTTGTCCTCCGGGTCGGGCCGGACGGCGCCCAGGATCGGCATCGCGCCGACCTGCGAGATCTTCACCACGTCACCGGTGCGCGGGGCCTGCACGACCAGCCCGCCGCCGATGTACATCCCGATGTGGGTGGCGCCGCCGTAGTAGACCACCAGGTCACCGGGGCGCATCTGGTTCAGCGGCACGTGCTTGAGCTGCGCCCACTGCTCCTGGCTGGTGCGCGGAATGGCCTTGCCGGCGTGCAGCCAGGCCTGCGAGGTGAGGCCGGAGCAGTCGAACACGTCCGGCCCGGCGCCGCCCCACACGTAGTCCTTGCCGAGCTGCTTCAGCGCCCAGGTCACCGCCGCGCGGCCCATCGCGGACGGCGTGCGCTCGCCCTTGCCGAGCGCACCGGAGGCCAGGAAGGCCAGCTGCGCCTCGTTGGCCTGCTGCCGCTCCAGTTCCTCCAGCTCGCCGCGCTGGGCGCCGGTGAGCGAGCCGACCAGGGTCTCCACGTCGGCCAGCTTCTTGGCCACGTCGTTCTTCTGCTGCTCCTGCTGGGTGGCCAGCGCCTGCGCGTCGGTCAGCGCCTGCTGGGCGGACAGCTGCGCGGCGCTCAGGGTGTCCCGGTCGGCCTTCAGCCGCTCCAGGAACGCCTTCTGCGAGCGCCCGGCGGAGTCGAGCAGTTCGGCGATCACCACCGCCTCGTACGGGTCCTTGGCGAGCAGCAGCTCGGCGTACCCGGATATCTGGCTGTTGCGGTACTGCGCACCCGCCAGCTGGGCGGCCAGGTCGTTGCCGGTGTCCACGGCCTCCTGCTGCCGCGTCACCCGGAGGTTCAGGTCCTGGACGGTGGCCTGCTGCTCGGTGAGCCGGGCGGCGGTGCCGTTGTACTGCTCGGTGGCGGCCTCGGCCTCCTGGTACAGGGTGTGCAGCTGCTCCAGCAGCGGGCCCAGGGTGGCCTTGGCCTCGGCCAACGGGTCGGCCGCGGGGGCGGAGCTCGGCGTGTTCGGGCTGGGCGCGGCGTACGCGGCGGAGGCGAACGGCAGGGCCAGCGCGGCGACGGCGATCACCGCCCCGCAGCGCAGCGCGGCACGTACCCACGGCCGCAGTCCGGTCGATTCCGCGCGCTGCCCTGCCCCCATCGGCCGGCCCTCCCCTGGTTCTCCGTCGGCGATCGGACCGATCCTGCCATGCGGAGGGGGGTTCCCGGCAGATGCCCTGGGGGGCGTGAAGTGAATTCTCACCTTCGCCGGAGTGTGACAACCCTCTCATCGGCTGCCGTGATCTCCACGGAAATCAGACGACACGGCAACTCCCGCGCCACTCACGGAACCACGACTCCGCACCGAGTTAACCTCCCGTTCACCAAGGCTTCCTACGGTCGCGACGGACAGCAACGTCAGTCCGACCACTTCGACGATTGTTTGGGTATGGAACACATCACGTTCCTGGTGGCCGTTGTGATCATCACGGCGCTCGCCTTCGACTTCACGAACGGCTTCCACGACACCGCCAACGCGATGGCCACCTCCATCGCCACCGGTGCCCTCAAGCCCAAGGTCGCGGTCGCCATCGCCGCGGTGCTGAACTTCGCCGGCGCCTTCCTCTCCGTGAAGGTCGCCACCACCATCTCGGGCGGCATCGTCAACGAGAAGGCCGGACTGCAACCCTCGATCATCTTCGCCGCCCTGGTCGGCGCGATCCTGTGGAACCTGCTGACCTGGCTGAAGGGCCTGCCCTCGTCCTCCTCGCACGCCCTGTACGGCGGCCTGATCGGCGCGACCGTGGTCGGCGCGGGCATCGGCGGGGTCAACTTCACCACCGTGGTCTCCAAGATCCTGATCCCGGCGGTGGCCTCCCCGATCATCGCGGGCGTGGCGTCCTGGGGCGCCACCAAGATCGCCTACCTGATCACCGGCGGCACCCCGAAGAAGAGCACCGAGAAGGGCTTCCGCCGAGGCCAGATCTTCTCCTCCTCGCTCATCTCGCTGGCGCACGGCACCAACGACGCGCAGAAGACCATGGGCATCATCACGCTGACCCTGATCTCGGCCGGACAGCTGCACAAGGGCGACGGCCCGCCGACCTGGGTGATCGTCAGCGCCGGGATGGCGATCGCGCTGGGCACCTACATGGGCGGCTGGCGGATCATCCGCTCGATGGGCTCCGGTCTGGCCGACATCCGGCCGCCGCAGGGCTTCGCCTCGGAGACCGCCGCCGCGACCGTCATCCTGACCTCCTCGCACATGGGCTACGGCCTGTCCACCACCCAGGTCTGCTCCGGCGGCATCATGGGCGCGGGCCTGGGCGGCCCGTCGGGCAAGCTGCGCTGGGGCATGGTCCGCCGCATGGCCTACACCTGGGGCCTGACCCTGCCGGCCGCCGCCGTGGTGTCCGGCCTGGCCGCCCTGATCGCCGACCAGGGCGACTGGGGCGTGGCCGTGGTCGGCGTGGCGCTGGTGCTCGGCGCCGGCTCGATGTGGCTGATCTCCCGGCGCCAGCCGGTGCACGCCGACAACGTGAACGACAGCGAGACGGTGGACCTGCCGGTCACCGGCGGCCCGACCGGCCAGACCACCATCGCGGCCTGAGAGGACTCCGAACCATGCACATCAAGTGGGCCGCTCTGGCCGAGACCGCGGGCGTCAGCCTGGCCATCACCCTCGCCGTCGTCACCGTCTTCGCGCTGGGCAACCTGGCGCTGTCCCGCCGGGAGGCGGCCGTCGAGGCCGGCACCGGCAAGGGCACCCCGGCACTGGTCGCCGCAGGCCTGTGCTTCGCCGCCTGCGCGGCGGCGGTGGCGTACGGCATCTCACTGATCGCCGCCAAGTAACCCGCCACCGGACACGACGAAGGGCCCGCCACCCCGGCAGGGCCCTTCTCCCATCCCGGCAGCCCCACGCCCGCGCAGCCGTCAGCCACCGCACGCCCCACTCGGCAACGCCCCTGCCGCTACGGCCCTCGACCCCGCCGCACGGCCCCGCCGTTCGCCGAGGTCCCAGTGCGACGAAGGGCCCCCGCCGTCCATCCGGCGGGGGCCCTTCTCGCATGTCGACAGGCAGGTCAGTCGGCGACCAGTTCCACCGGCTTGGCCGGAGCCGGGGTCTCGTCCGCGCCGGTGCGCAGCGGCACCTCGCGGATGAACAGCACCAGCAGGAAGCCGACCGCGGCGAACGGGGCGGCGACCAGGAAGACGGTGCCGACGCCGTGCCCGAACGCGTCGGTGATCAGCGGGACGATCGGTGCGGGCAGCTTGTGCAGGTCGGGGATGCCGTCGCCGCCGCCCAGCGGGGCGGGGATGCCGGCCTTGGCGAAGTTCTCCGCCGTGTAGGAGGCGACCTTGTGGCCGAGCAGCGCGCCGAGCGCGGAGACGCCCATCGCGCCGCCCATGGTGCGGAAGAAGGTGACCACCGAGCTGGCCGCGCCGAGCTCGTTGCGCGGGACGGTGTTCTGCACCGCGAGCACCAGGTTCTGGCTGGTCAGGCCGAGGCCGATGCCGGCGATCAGCATGTAGAGCGAGAGCAGCGCGTACGAGGTGTCGGCCCGGGAGGTGCCCATCAGGCCGAGGCCGACGGCCAGCATGACGGTGCCGCCGACCAGGTAGCCCTTCCACTTGCCGTACTTGGTGATGAGCTTGCCGGCCACGGTCGAGGAGACCGCGAGGCCGAGGATCATCGGCAGGGTGAGCAGGCCGGCCTGGGTGGGGGTCTTCTCCTTGGCGAGCTGGAAGTACTGGCCGAGGAAGGTGGTGGTGCCGTACATGCCGACGCCGACGAACGCGGAGGCCACCGAGGCGAGCGCGACGGTGCGGTGCCGGAACAGGCCGAGCGGGATCAGCGGTTCGACGGCGCGCTTCTCGACGGCGACGAACAGTCCGGCCAGCGCCAGGCCGCCGATCACCATCACCGCGGTCTGCCAGGACAGCCAGTCGTAGTTCTTGCCGGCCAGCGAGATCCAGATCATCAGCAGGCTGACGGCGGCGGTGATCAGCACCGCGCCCAGGTAGTCGATCTTCGGCTTGCGGCTGGGGTGCTCGGGGAGCTTGAGGGTGCGCTGCAGCACCAGGATGGCGAGCAGGGCGAACGGGACGCCGACGTAGAAGCACCAGCGCCAGCCGAGCCAGGAGGTGTCCACGATGACGCCGCCGATCAGCGGGCCGCCGATGGTGGCGAGCGCGAAGACCGCGCCGAAGTAGCCGCTGTAGCGACCGCGCTCGCGCGGCGGGACCATCGCGGCCAGGCAGATCTGGCCGAGCGCGATCACACCGCCGGCGCCGATGCCCTGAAGCACGCGGCAGAAGATCAGCATGCCGATGCTCTGCGAGAGTCCGGCCAGCGCCGACGAGAGCACGTAGATCACCATGGCGATCTGGACCAGCAGCTTCTTGCTGACCAGGTCGGAGAGCTTGCCCCAGAGCGGGGTGGCGGCGGTGATCGACAGCAGGGCGGCGGTGACCACCCAGGTGTAGGCGGACTCGCCGCCGTGCAGATCGTTGAGGATCCGCGGCAGCGCGTTGGAGACGACCGTGGAGGACAGCACGGCCACGAACAGGCCGAGGAGCAGGCCCGAGAGGGCTTCGAGCACTTGACGGTGCGACATCTGGGCTTGCGGGGCGGTCGGGTGGGTCGTCGACATGCGCTTCCTTCGACTGAAAATTCGTTGCCTCAAGCAACTATACGCAGATAGTTGACTAGGGCAACTTTCTTCAAGCCCAGGTAAAGGAACCGTCGAAAGCCCTGGTCAGACCCCTTCGGTCAGCTCGTTGAAGCGCTCCAGCAGCCGCGCGAAGTGTTCGAGCTCACCCAGCTCCCACCCCGCCAGCGAGGCCCGGAACCGCGCCATCCGCGCCACCCGGGCCGCCGCGAACCGCCGCTCGCCCTCCTCGGTCAGCGACACCAGCGAGGCCCGCCGGTCCAGCGGGTCGGTCTCCCGGCAGAGCAGCCCCAGCTCCTCGATCGCCCGGATCTGTCGACTGACGGTGGCCTTGCCCACCCCGAAGTGCAGCCCGATGTCGGTCACCCGGGCCTGCCCGGACTCCCGGATGAAAGAGAGCAGCACGTACGCCCCGGCCTCCAGCTCGGGGTGCACCAGCCGGGAGACCTCGGCCGCCCGCGCCCGGCTGCGCCGGAACAGCGTCGCCACCTCGCGCTCGACCGCGAGAAATGCCAGTTCGGCGGCGTCCGGGTCCGCCACGGGGTCGTTCATGGCGCTCAGTATCGCGCAGGCCGCGCCTCCCTCGGCGCGCAACTGTTTCATGATATGAAGTATCCGTTTTGCGTACTGGCACCGGATTGATAGGGAGATGCCCACCCATGGCAGAGCCTGCGAAGGGTTTCGTCGGCGAGCTCAAGGACGCGGTGACCCCCCGCGCGTTCTTCCTGGTGGTGGCCGTCCTGCTGCTCCAGCTCGGCTTCATCACCTCGTACGTGGGCGCGCTCCACCAGCCGAAGCCGCACGAGCTGTCGATCGCCGTGGTCGCGCCGCCCGAGATCGCCCCGAAGCTGACCGCTGCCCTGGAGTCCGTCCCGGACAACGCGGTGCGCGCCTCCGTCGAACCCGACGCGGCCACCGCGCAGGCCCGGATCAAGGACCAGAAGATCTACGCCGCCTGGGTGTTCGACCCGGCCGGCACCCAGGACACCCTGCTGGTCGCCGAGGCCCGCGGCCCGGCCGCGTCCGGCGCCGCCGAGCTGATCGTCACCAAGGTGGCGGCGGCCCAGCACCGCACCGTCGAGGTGCAGGACACCATTCCGCTGGCCTCCGGCGACGGCAAGGGCCTGTCCAGCTTCTACCTGGTGGTCGGCTGGTGCGTCGGCGGCTACCTGGTCGCCTCGATCCTCGGCGTCAGCGCCGGCGCCCGTCCCGCCAACGTCAACCGGGCCGGGCTGCGGCTCGGCACCCTGGCGCTGTACTCGGTCGCGGCGGGTCTCGGCGGCACGCTGATCACCGGGCCGATCCTGAACGCGCTGCCCGGCTCGATCCTGGCGCTGAGCGCCGTCGGCGCGCTGGTGGTGTTCTCGGTCGGCGCGTTCACCATGGCGCTGCAGTGCCTGTTCGACATCATCGGCATCGGCCTGGCCGTGCTGGTGTTCGTGGTGCTGGGCAATCCGAGCGCGGGCGGCGTCTACCCGCCGCCGCTGCTGCCGACGTTCTGGCGGGCCATCGGCGAGTGGATCCCGAACGGCGCCGGCACCTCGGCCACCCGCTCGGTCGCCTACCTGGGCTCTTCCGCGATGGCGATGCCGCTGACGGTGCTGGCGGTCTGGGCCGCCATCGGCGTCGCGATCACCTTCGTCGCCGCGTCCCGCCGACCGCTCCTCGGCCGCCCCGCCCCGACGGAGGCGTGAGCGGCCGACACGCGCAGGGCGGGGGTCAGACCCGCTCCGGCTCCCGCCCCTGCTCGCCCGAGATCACCCGGTCCGACAGGTGGGTGAACACGAACCGGTTCATCGCCCAGTAGCGGAACACCATCGCCACCAGCGTGCCGATGATCATGCCGCTGACGAAGTCGGCGACCTCCTGGGTGAAGTGGCTGACGTCCGGCTCGCGCAGGTCGAACACGTAGCGCGAGGCCGCCAGCGGAAGGTCGTTCACACCCACCGCGAGGGCGCTGACCACCACGAACAGGATCGCCTCACGCTGCTTGCCCGCGGCCCGGAACGACCACTGCCGGTTCAGCACATACGACACACCGGTCGCGATCACGGTCGCGACGGTCAGGGCGACGATCGGCTTGGCCTCGAACACGGTCATCTTCAGGGCGAAGTTGATCACCATGGTGAGCACGAAGCACGTTCCTCCGACCACGAGGAACTTCACCAACTTGCGGTGCTTGACCAGGAACGGACGGAACGACTCCGGCACTGCGGTCAGCGCGCGCTGCGTAGGGGACGGCATGCCGGAAGTCTGCCACGGGCCCGGATCGGCAACCACCGAGGGCCGCGGAGTGGACACTCCGCGGCCCTCCGGCCACCGTCAGGCGGCCGCGACCAGCACTTCCGCCGGTTCCAGCGCCAGCCGCAGCACCTCCCGGACGTCGGCCACGGCGTGCACCGTGAGCCGCTCCAGCACCTCCGCCGGGACGTCGTCCAGATCGGCCTCGTTGCGCTTCGGGATGATCACCGTGGTGACCCCGGCCCGGTCCGCGGCCAGCAGCTTCTGCTTGACCCCGCCGATCGGCAGCACCCGGCCGGTCAGCGACACCTCGCCGGTCATCGCCACGTCGGTGCGCACCTTGCGCCCCGACAGCAGCGAGGCCAGCGCCGTGGTCATCGTGATGCCCGCGCTCGGGCCGTCCTTCGGCACCGCGCCGGCCGGCACGTGCAGGTGGATGCCCCGCTCGCGCAGGCCCGTCACCGGCAGCTCCAGTTCGGCGCCGCGCGACCGCAGGTAGGAGAGCGCGATGTGCGCCGACTCCTTCATCACGTCGCCCAGCTGCCCGGTCAGCGTCAGCCCGGTCGCACCGGTCTCCGCGTCCGCCAGCGACGCCTCGATGTAGAGGACGTCACCGCCGGCCCCGGTCACCGCCAGTCCGGTCACCACACCCGGCACCGCGGTGCGCCGCTCGGCCGGCTCCTGCGCCGACTCCGGCACGTGGTGCGGCCGCCCCAGCAGCGCCCGCAGGTCGTCCGGGCCGATCGCGGCCGGCAGCTCGCGCTCGCCCAGCTCGGTCTGCGCCGCGATCTTGCGCAGGATCCGCGCGATCGCCCGCTCCAGGTTCCGGACGCCCGCCTCCCGGGTGTACTCGGCGGCGAGCCGGCGCAGCGTCTCGTCGTCCACCGTCAGCTCCGGCGTGCCCAGGCCCGCCTTGGCGAGCTGCCGCGGCAGCAGGTGGTCGCGGGCGATGGCGACCTTCTCGTCCTCGGTGTAGCCGTCCAGCCGGACCACGTCCATCCGGTCCAGCAGCGGTTCCGGGATCGCCTCCAGCACGTTGGCGGTGGCCAGGAACACCACGTCGGACAGGTCGAGCTCGACCTCCAAGTAGTGGTCCCGGAAGGTGTGGTTCTGCGCCGGGTCCAGCACCTCCAGCAGCGCCGCCGCCGGGTCGCCCCGGTAGTCCGAGCCGACCTTGTCGATCTCGTCCAGCAGCACCACCGGGTTCATCGTCCCGGCCTCCTTGATCGCCCGGACGATCCGCCCGGGGATCGACCCCACGTACGTCCGCCGGTGGCCGCGGATCTCCGCCTCGTCCCGCACGCCGCCGAGCGCCACCCGGACGAACGACCGGCCCATCGCCCGGGCCACCGATTCGGCCACCGAGGTCTTGCCGACGCCGGGCGGCCCGACCAGCGCCAGCACCGCACCTCCGCGCCGACCGCCGATCAGCCCGAGCCCCTGCTCGGACCGGCGCTTGCGCACCGCCAGGTACTCGACGATCCGGTCCTTCACGTCGACCAGCCCGGTGTGGTCGGCGTCCAGCACCGCCCGCGCGGCCGCGATGTCGTACGCGTCCTCGGAGCGCTCGTTCCACGGCAGCTCCAGCACCGTGTCCAGCCACGTCCGGATCCAGGAGCCCTCGGGCGACTGGTCACTGGACCGCTCCAGCTTGTCGACCTCCTTGAGCGCCGCCTCCCGCACCTTCTCCGGCAGCGACGCGGCCTCCACCCGGGCCCGGTAGTCGTCCTCCTCGGTGCCCGACTCGCCGTTCAGCTCGGCCAGCTCCTTGCGGACCGCCTCCAGCTGGCGTCGCAGCAGGAACTCCTTCTGCTGCTTGGCGACGCCCTCCTCGACGTCCTTGCGGATGGTGTCGCCGACCTCCTCCTCCGCGAGGTGGTCGCGCAGCAGGCCCAGCGCGTACTCCAGCCGGGCCGGACGGTCCGCCTCCAGCAGCACCTTCAGCTTCTGCTCGGCGGTGGCGAACGGCGCGTACCCGATGTTGTCCGCCAGCTCGCCGATGTCCTCGATCGCGGCCACCCGGTCGACGATCTGCCAGGCCCCGCGCTTGCGCAGCCACTTCGTGGACAGCGCCTTGTACTCCTTGACCAGCTCGGCCGCCCGACCCGCCACCGGCAGGCCCTGGTCCGACTCCTTGAACGGGGTGGTCTCCACCCACAGCGCCGCCCCCGGCCCCGTCGTCCCCTTGCCGATCCGTACCCGGCGCACGGCCCGCACCAGCGCGGCCGGATCGCCGTCCGCCAGCCGCCCCACCTGCTCGACCGTCGCCAGCGCTCCCACCGCCGCGTACGACCCGTCCAGCCGCGGCACCAGCAGCACCTGCGGCTTCCCCCCGCTGTTCCCCGCCCTGGCCGCCTCCACGGCGGCCCTCACCTCCGGATCCGAGAGCTCCAACGGAACCACCATGCCGGGGAGCACCACCTCGTCGTCGAGCGGCAGCACAGGCAGAGTGAGCGGAACGGACGTCGATGCCATGATCTCTCCCCAGTCAGTGAAGTTGAGTCGACCTGACTAAGGCTTGGGCGGCGCCGGTTGTTCCCCTCCGGGTGTTCACCCTGAGCGAAGAGGGTTCAGGGGGGCGCGAATCAGCCCTCCACGACCGTCGCAGCCTTCCAGGCCCGCGCCCGCCGGCGCCGCCGAGGACCCTTCCGCAGCCAGGGCCACATCGCGACGCCCAGCGCCAACGCCGCCGGATGCCCGACCGCCGTCACCAGGTCCGGCCCGCTCACGAACTGGTGCCCGATGAGCGCCAGCCCGGCCCCCAGCGCGACCACCCGCCCCACCGGCCGCAGCAGCCCGGCCAGTCCGCCCAGCGACGCGAGGACCCCGTAGCTGACGCCGATGTCCATCGCGTCCAGCACGTCCGCCCCGGTCGTGCCCCCCGCCACCGAGGCGACCACCACTCCCTGCGAGAGCAGCGTCGCGCCCACGTGCCCGGCCCCGAAGACGGCCAGCGCCCGCAGCCCGCCCACCCGGCGTTCCAGCGGCGCGACCGTGAACCCGAACGCCCAGAAGTAGGGCATCCACACCGATCCGGCGACCCACATCCCGCTGCCGATCAGCGAGAGCACCGGATGCGTCATCAGGTTGTGCGCGTCCGTGGAGGACACCGACTGGAGCCGCTCCACGGTGTCCGGGTCGCCGAAGCGCGCGTACAGCGTCGTGCCGAGCAGCACCGCGAGGTAACCCAGCGCGAAGGGGTTGGTCCGCGGCGTGGGAACGGCCCGCAGGCCGGGCCGGATCAGTCGTCGTCGCAGTTCCGCGCTGGTCATGGTGCCCTCCGAAGGCCTCCGTCGGGCCCACGATACGGGTGGCAGGTGAGAGGTGTCTGCGGAAGTCCTGTGAAGACCACTGTCCGTGCATATGCCGCTCGCACACGTACCGTTACAGGTCGCAAGTGCTGCGGGTAAGGTACAGGCCCGTGCCCGTCCGAACGGGGACCTGCCAAACACGAACGGTCCGCGGCCGGAATCGTCCGGTCCGCCCTCGCGGGCGGGGACGGCGTCCGTACGCTGCCAGGAGCAGCACCGACGGGCGGGGCACAGCCCACGACGGAACAAGACGACTACAGAAGCGGAGCCCGCCGTCCCCACAGGCGGCCGGCCCGCAGCCCTGGGGGCGGTGGCGTGACCGTGACAGAGATCCAGCAAGAGACGATCAGCAGTGGCCCGGTGGGCACCCAGCGACGGGTGCTCGTCGTGGAGGACGAGCCGACCATCGCGGAGTCGATCGCGGCCCGGCTGGGGGCCGAGGGCTTCAAGGTGGCGGTGGCCCACGACGGGCCGGGCGCGGTGGACGGGTTCCACACCTGGCAGCCCGACCTGGTGGTGCTCGACATCATGCTGCCGGGCTTCGACGGCCTTGAGGTGTGCCGCCGGATCCAGGCCCAGCGCCCGGTGCCGGTGCTGATGCTGACCGCACGGGACGACGAGACGGACCTGCTGGTCGGCCTGGGCGTCGGCGCGGACGACTACATGACCAAGCCGTTCTCGATGCGCGAGCTGGCCGCCCGGGTGAACGTGCTGCTGCGCCGGGTGGAGCGCGCCCAGCAGGCGGCCCGCACGCCGGCCCTGGGCAGCCTGCGCTTCGGCGAACTGGAGATCGACCACGTGCAGCGCCGGGTCCGGCTGGGCTCGGGCGACGTGCACCTGACGCCGACCGAGTTCGACCTGCTGGCCTGCCTGGCCGCCCAGCCGCGCGCGGTGCTGACCCGCGAACAGCTGCTGGCCGAGGTGTGGGACTGGACCGACGCGTCCGGCACCCGCACGGTCGACAGCCACGTGAAGGCGCTGCGCCGGAAGATCGGTGCGAGCTGGATCCGCACGGTGCACGGCGTGGGGTACGCGCTGGAGGCTCCGCTGTCCTGATCGGGCGCCGCCGGTCCGGGCCTCCGGGGGGCCCGCGCGGCGGCCCGGTCGTGCACGGGGGACGACGAGTCCGAGGGACACCATGACCTTTCCGCAGCAACGCAACGGGGAAGCCGAGCCGACCCCGCGGCCCCCGCTCGCGGTGCGCGCCGCGCGCCGGGTGTGGGCCGACATCCGCCCGTTCGACCCGGTGCGCTCGGTGAAGGGCAAGCTGGCGATGCTGGTGGTCGTCTCGGTGGTGCTCGCCACCGGCATGGTGGTGGTGGCGATCCGGTCGGAGACCCAGATCCGGATCATCATGATCTTCTCGCTGATCGCCTCGCTGCTGTTCATGCAGTTCCTGGCGAACGGCCTGACCGCGCCGCTCAGGGACATGACGGCGGCGGCCCGGTCGATGGCCGAGGGCGACTACAGCGCCCGGGTGCACGTCTCCTCGCGGGACGAGATCGGCGAGCTGGCCGACACCTTCAACCGGATGGCGGGCGACCTGGAGGCCGCCGACCGGCACCGCCGCGAGCTGATCGCCAACGTCTCGCACGAGCTGCGCACGCCGATCGCGGCGCTGCGCGGCCTGCTGGAGAACGTGGTCGACGGCGTGGTGAAGCCGGACCCGAAGAACCTGGGCACCGCGCTGGAGCAGACCGAACGCCTGGGCCGGCTGGTCACCCACCTGCTGGACCTGTCGAAGCTGGACGACGGCGTGGTCCCGCTGGACTCCCGCCCGTTCCGGGTACGGGAGTTCCTGGACGGCGTGCTGCGGGGCGTGACGGTGGACGGCGCGACGGCGGGCGGCGCGTACGCCCGGCGCGAGGACGTGCGACTGGCGCTCGACGTGCAGCCGTCCGACCTCTCGGCGGTGGCGGACGCGGAGCGGCTGCACCAGGTGGTGGCCAACCTGGTGGACAACGCCTGCAAGCACTCGCCGGCCGGCGGCACCGTGACGGTGCGGGCCCGGGCGGCGGAGGGCGGCGGGCTGCTGCTGGAGGTGGACGACCAGGGTCCGGGCATTCCGGTCGCCGACCGGGAGCGGGTGTTCGAGCGGTTCGGCCGCAGCGGTTCGCCGACCGCGCTCGGCCCGGGCAGCGACGGCGGCACCGGCCTCGGGCTGGCGATCGCCCGCTGGGCGGTGGATCTGCACGGCGGCCGGATCCGGGTCGCGGAGGCCGGCGAGGGCTGCCGGATCGAGGTCACCCTGCCGGGCGGGAAGAGCGTCGCCGCCTAGTTTGTGGCGGAACCGGTACAAATCCCGGGTTCGGGGCCGATCGGTCCCGAACCCGGGCCGTCCCGCACCGCCCCTGACCACCTGTTCGTCCGATTTTCACTCGGTTTGGCAGCGATCGACCGGACCGGCAGTTCCCTGCTTTCCGGCATCTCTAACGCACAGTTCCGGCCAAAATCCGGTCCGACGATGTGATCTGGGCGACGCCTGCCCACCGGGGACTGCGCGATCACTGGTCGGAGGCGTAGCCTTAATCCCCGCTGTCCACCATCCCAAAAGGAAGCGGAAGAGGGCGGTTGCCCCGTGTCGCCACACCAAGAAACCCCCAGCTCGGCAAGCTCCACTGGCTTCGGCCCCAATGAGTGGCTCGTCGACGAGATCTACCAGCAGTACCTCCAGGACCCGGCCTCGGTCGATCGCGCCTGGTGGGACTTTTTCGCCGACTACAAGCCCGGTACCGAGGTGACTCCAGTGACCCAGGCCGCAACTCCGGTCGGCGCCCAGCCGACCCCCGTTGCCGCTCCCGTTGCCGCTGCTCCGGCTGCGACGCAGGCTCCGGCCCCGGCCGCAGCCGCTCCGGCCGCCGCCGCCCCGGCGCCCGCGCAGCCGCTGGCCGCCGCTCCCGCCGCCCCGCCCGCGCCGAAGGCCGCCGCTCCGGCCGCCCCGGCGAAGGCGCCCGCGGAGGGCCCGCAGCTGGTGCAGTTGCGCGGCCCGTCCAAGGCCGTGGCGTCGAACATGGATGCTTCGCTGGAGGTTCCGACCGCCACCTCGGTGCGCGCGGTGCCCGCCAAGCTGCTGATCGACAACCGCATCGTCATCAACAACCACCTGCAGCGCGCCCGC
Source organism: Kitasatospora sp. NPDC059795 (assembly GCF_042732175.1). NCBI lineage: Bacteria > Bacillati > Actinomycetota > Actinomycetes > Kitasatosporales > Streptomycetaceae > Kitasatospora > Kitasatospora sp. NPDC059795. The sequence goes on along the minus strand of NZ_JBHWID010000002.1, from coordinate 523,380 downwards.
GGTGGCAAGGTGTCCTTCACCCACCTGATCGGCTACGCGCTGGTTCAGGCCGTGAAGGCCAACCCGGGCATGAACTACAGCTACAAGGTGGAGGACGGCAAGTCCTACCTGGTGAAGCCCGAGCACGTGAACCTGGGCCTCGCCATCGACCTGGTCAAGCCGAACGGCGACCGCCAGCTGGTCGTCGCGGCCATCAAGAAGGCCGAGACGCTCGACTTCTTCGGCTTCTGGCAGGCCTACGAGGACATCGTCCGCCGGGCCCGCGCCAACAAGCTGACCATGGACGACTTCACCGGCGTCACGGTCTCGCTGACCAACCCGGGCGGCATCGGCACCGTGCACTCCGTGCCGCGTCTGATGCAGAACCAGGGCACCATCGTCGGCGTCGGCGCGATGGAGTACCCGGCCGAGTTCCAGGGCTCCTCCCCGGAGACCTTGGCCCGCCTGGGCGTCTCCAAGATCATGACGCTCACCTCGACCTACGACCACCGGGTCATCCAGGGCGCGGCCTCGGGCGAGTTCCTGCGCTCGATCCACCAGCTGCTGCTGGGCGCGAACAACTTCTACGACGAGGTGTTCGAGTCCCTGCGGATCCCGTACGAGCCGGTGCGCTGGGCCACCGATGTGGCCACCACGCACGACGACGAGGTCAACAAGACCGCGCGCGTCATGGAGCTCATCCACTCCTACCGGGTCCGCGGCCACCTGATGGCCGACACCGACCCGCTGGAGTACATGCAGCGCAAGCACCCCGACCTGGACGTCACCACGCACGGCCTCACCCTGTGGGACCTGGAGCGCGAGTTCGCGGTCGGCGGCTTCGGCGGCCAGAAGATGATGAAGCTCCGCGACATCCTCGGCCTGCTGCGCAACACGTACTGCCGCACCGTCGGCATCGAGTACATGCACATCCAGGACCCGGCCCAGCGCAGCTGGCTGCAGGAGCGCCTGGAGAAGCCGTACACCAAGCCGGAGCGCGAGGAGCAGCTGCGCGTCCTGCGCCGGCTGAACTCGGCCGAGGCGTTCGAGACCTTCCTGCAGACCAAGTACGTCGGGCAGAAGCGTTTCTCGCTGGAGGGCGGCGAGTCGCTCATCCCGCTGCTGGACGCCACCATCGACGCCGCCGCCGAGCACCGCCTCGACGAGGCCGTCATCGGCATGGCGCACCGCGGCCGCCTGAACGTGCTGGCGAACATCGTCGGCAAGCCGTTCGGCAAGATCTTCGGCGAGTTCGAGGGCAACCTCGACCCGAAGTCGATGCACGGCTCCGGCGACGTGAAGTACCACCTGGGCTCCGAGGGCACCTTCACCGGCCTGGACGGCGAGACCATCAAGGTGTCGCTGGCCGCGAACCCGTCCCACCTGGAGACGGTCGACCCGGTCGTCGAGGGCATCGCCCGCGCCAAGCAGGACATCCTGGACTTCGGCGGCACGACCTTCCCGGTGCTGCCGATCCAGATCCACGGCGACGCGGCCTTCGCGGGCCAGGGCGTGGTCGCGGAGACCCTGAACATGTCGCAGCTGCGCGGCTACCGCACCGGCGGCACCGTGCACATCGTGGTCAACAACCAGGTCGGCTTCACCGCCGCCCCGACCTCCTCGCGCTCGTCGATGTACTGCACCGACGTCGCCCGGATGATCGAGGCGCCGATCTTCCACGTGAACGGCGACGACCCGGAGGCCGTGGTCCGCGTCGCGCGGCTGGCCTTCGAGTTCCGCCAGGCGTTCCACAAGGACGTCGTCATCGACCTCATCTGCTACCGCCGCCGCGGTCACAACGAGGCCGACAACCCGTCGTTCACCCAGCCGCTGATGTACGACCTGATCGACAAGAAGCGTTCGGTGCGCAAGCTGTACACCGAGGCGCTGATCGGTCGCGGCGACATCACCATGGAAGAGGCGGAGCAGGCGCTCCAGGACTTCCAGGGTCAGTTGGAGAAGGTGTTCGCGGAGGTCCGCGAGGCCACCACCGCCCCGGCGCCGGCCGAGATCGGCCGTCCGGTCTCGGACTTCCCGGTGGCCATCCAGACCGGCATCTCCGCCGAGATGGTCAAGCGGATCGCCGCCTCGCAGGTCAACCTGCCGGACTGGCTGACCGTGCACCCGCGTCTGCTGCCGCAGCTTCAGCGCCGTGCCGCCTCGATCGAGGACAACACCATCGACTGGGCCACCGGCGAGGCGCTCGCCATCGGCTCGCTGCTGATGGAGGGCCACCCGGTCCGGCTGGCCGGCCAGGACTCCCGCCGCGGCACCTTCGGTCAACGCCACGCGGTGCTGATCGACCGGAACACCGGCGAGGACTACACCCCGCTGATGTACCTGACCGAGGACCAGGCCCGCTTCACCGTCTACGACTCGCTGCTCAGCGAGTACGCGGCGATGGGCTTCGAGTACGGCTACTCGCTGACCCGCCCGAACGCGCTGGTCATGTGGGAGGCGCAGTTCGGCGACTTCGTCAACGGCGCGCAGACCATGGTCGACGAGTACATCGCGTCGGCCGAGCAGAAGTGGGGCCAGCACTCCGGCGTCACCCTGCTGCTGCCGCACGGCATGGAGGGCCAGGGCCCGGACCACTCGTCCGCCCGCCCGGAGCGCTTCCTGCAGCTGTGCGCGCAGGACAACATGACGGTCGCGATGCCGACCTCGCCGTCGAACTACTTCCACCTGCTGCGCTGGCAGGCGCACAACCCGCACCACAAGCCGCTGGTCGTCTTCACCCCGAAGTCGATGCTGCGTCTGAAGGCTGCGGCGTCCTCGGCGTCCGAGTTCATGAGCGGCTCGTTCCGCCCGGTGATCGGCGACAGCACGGTGGACCCGGCGCAGGTGCGCAAGGTGGTCATCACCTCCGGCAAGTTCTACTACGACCTGGAGGCGGCCCGGACCGCGCGCGGCGTCACCGACACCGCGATCGTCCGTGTCGAGCGCCTGTACCCGCTGCCGATCGCGGAGCTCCAGGAGGAGCTGGCCCGGTACGGCGAGGACGTCCAGTTCGTCTGGGCGCAGGAGGAGCCCGCCAACCAGGGTGCCTGGCCGTTCATCGCGATGAACCTGGTCGACCACCTGCAGGTCGTCGTCGGCCGCTCCGCCAACAGCGGCGCCCGTCTGCGCCGCGTCGCCCGCACGGCCTCCTCGGCCCCCGCGGTCGGCTCGGCCAAGCGGCACGCCGCCGAGCAGGAGGCCCTGGTCAACGAGGTGTTCGCGCTCTGACGCGCTGACGCCCGCCCGGCCCTGTCGGCCCCCGTCCCCGGTCTCCGAGGGCGGGGGCCGCGTCGTTTCCGGGCGACGCACTATTCTGGGCGGCGGCGTAGCAGAACCATCACCGGAGCGAGCAACCGTGTACTTCACCGACCGCGGCATCGAGGAGCTGGAGAGCCGGCGAGGCGAGGAGGAGGTCACCTTCGAGTGGCTGGCCGAACGCCTGCGGGAGTTCGTGGACCTGAACCCGGACTTCGAGGTGCCGGTCGAGCGGCTGGCCACCTGGCTGGCCCGGCTGGACGACGAGGACGACGAGGACTGACCCGCAGTCCCGACAGCACGGCCCGGTAGGCGTTTTCGCCCACCGGGCCGTCGGCTTTCCCGGGGTCGTTCCTCGGGGTGGGGTCGGGGTCGGCCGGGGTGCGCTCCGGGTCCGGATCGGGGTCGGATCTCCTTGACTTCCGCCCGACGCGATATATCGTAAATACCAACAACAACGCGATACATCGCGTGTGGGAGGACGGGGAGCCGGACATGTTCCAGCGGACGGTAGACAGCACCGAGACCATCACCTTCGACGAGGCCGTGCACATCCTGCACGTCCGGGCCGTCGACGGCACCGTGAACGTGGTCCCCACCGAGGGGCCGGCGCGCCTCGAAGTGGCGGCCCTGGAGGGCGAACCGCTGGAGGTCACCCTGCTCGACGGCGTGCTCACCGTCAGCTACAAGGACCTCAGCTGGGCCGAGTTCGGCGAGGCCGCGAAGTCCGTGCAGACCGTCAAGTCGTACTTCTCCGGCCTGCGCCGCAAGCGCCGGGTCGAGGTCACGGTGGCCGTTCCGGCCGCCGCCGCGGTCAAGGTCGGCACGGTCTCCGCGCACGCCACCGTCTCCGGCATCGCCGGCGAGGTCGGCGTGCACGGCGCCAGCGGCGACACCACGCTGGCCGGGCTGACCGGCCTGGTCTCCGCCAACACCGTCTCGGGCGACGTGGACGCCGAGGGCCTGTCCGGCGAGCTGAAGGTCAACACGGTCTCCGGCGCGGTCACCCTGGTGGCCGGCAGCGCCACCCGGATCCGCGCCCACTCGGTGTCCGGCGCGGTCACCCTCGACCTGGACGCCGCCACCCCCACCGACATCGGCGTGACCACCGTCTCCGGCGCGGTCGGCGTCCGACTGCCCTCGTTCGCCGACGCCAAGGTCCAGGCCGGCACCACCAGCGGCACCCTCTCCAGCGCCTTCGCCGAGCTCCAGGTCGGCGGCGGCTGGGGCTCCAAGAAGCTCTCCGGCCAGCTCGGCTCGGGCGCCGGCCGCCTCCAGGTGACCACCGTCACCGGTGCGGTCACCGTCCAGCGCCGTCCCGACGCCGAGGAGGACCGGCCGGCCAAGGAACTGCCCGCCGGCCCGCTCGACCTGACCAAGGAGGTCTGAGATGACCCCGGTGTTCGGCCACGGCCGGCTCCGTCTGTACCTGTTGAAGCTGCTCGACGAGAGCCCCCGCCACGGGTACGAGGTGATCCGCCTGCTGGAGGAGCGCTTCCACGGCCTGTACGCGCCCTCCGCGGGCACCGTCTACCCCCGGCTCGCCAAGCTGGAGGCCGAGGGCCTGGTCAGCCACACCACCGAGGGCGGCCGCAAGGTCTACCGGCTGACCGACGCCGGGCGCGCCGAACTCGCCTCCCGGCAGGCCGAACTGACGGCCCTGGAGGTGGAGATCCACGACTCGGTGGGCCAGCTCGCCGGCGCCATCCGGCAGGACGTCCGGGACAGCGCCAAGGACCTGCGCGCCGAGCTGTGGCAGCAGGCCGAGCAGACCCCGGCCGCCGGCGGCGACCCGTTCGCCACTCCCTGGCAGAGCAAGGAGTCCTGGCAGCGCGCCAAGGACGAGTTCTCCCGCCTCAAGGCCGAGGCCAAGGAGCAGGCCCGCCGCGCCAAGGAGCAGGAGAAGGCGGCCCGGCAACAGGCCAAGGCCGCCGAGGCCGAGGCCAAGCGGCTGCGCGAGCAGTCCAAGGCCGCCCGCACCGCCGCCCAGCAGGAGGCGCTGCGACTCAAGCGCCGGATCGAGGAGCAGGTCCGCGAGCACACCTCGCACGGCGACTGGTCCACCGGCCTCGCCGAGGGCCTGGCCGAACTGACCCGCGGCCTCGGCTCGCTGGCCGACGCCGCCCGCTGGGGCTCCACCGACACCCCGGCCGCCGAGGAACCCGTCCGGATCGACCTCGACAAGGACGCCGCCCCCGGCGACCTGCCGGACTGGGCCCGCACCGATCCGTCCGGCGACCCGGCCCGCGAACTGGAACGCCTGCTCGACCGCTTCCGCGACCACGTCCGGGACACCGCCCGTGACCGCGGCGTCAACGCCGCCGACCTGGCCCGCGCCCAGCAGGCCCTGGCCGCCGCCGCCCGCGCCCTGCACGGGCGCCGCTGAGACCCGGAGGGCCCCTGACTGGACGGACAGGGGCCCTCCGACTCAGGGCGTCAGCACCAGCTTGCCGAACACCTGCCCCCGCTCCAGCTGCTCGAACGCCGACCGGGCCTCCGCCAGCGGCCGCACCGAGTCGATCACCGGGCGCACCCCGGAGTTCGCGCACAGCGCCAGCAGGCCGGCCAGCTCCTCCTTCGAGCCCATGGTCGAACCGACCACCTTCAGCTCCAGGAAGAAGATCCGGTTCAGCTCGGCGGCCTTCGGGCTCGGCCCGCTGGTCGCCCCCGAGATCACGATCGTGCCGCCCGGACGCAGCGACTTCACCGAGTGCGACCACGTCGCCGCACCCACCGTCTCCATCACCGCGTCCACCCGCTCCGGCAGCCGGGCCCCGCTCTCGAACGCGGCGTCCGCGCCCAGCTCCACCGCCCGGGCCCGCTTGGCCTCGTCCCGGCCGGTCACCCACACCCGCAGGCCCGCCGCCTTCCCCAGCACCACCAGCGCCGTCGACACCCCGCCACCGGCGCCCTGCACCAGCACCGTGTCGCCCGGCTTCACGCCCGCGTTGGTGAACAGCATCCGGTACGCCGTCAGCCACGCGGTCGGCAGGCACGCCGCCTGCTCGAAGCTCAGCTCCTTCGGCTTCGGCAGCAGGTTCCACGTCGGCACCGCGACGCGCTGCGCGAACGTCCCCTGGTACCGCTCGGTGAGGATCGACCGCGGCTCGTCCGGTCCCACCCCGTGGCCGCTCTGCCCGACCACCGAGTGGATCACCACCTCGTTGCCGTCCTCGTCGACGCCCGCGGCGTCACACCCCAGGACCATCGGCAACCGCCCCTCCGGCAGCCCCACTCCCCGCAACGACCACAGATCATGGTGGTTCAACGTGGCGGCCTTCACCGTCACCACACTCCACCCCGGCCGCACCGCGGGCTCGGGCACCTCGCCCAACTCCAGCGCGCTCAACGGATCGTCAGGACTGATACGGGCGGCATAGGCAGCAAACATGCCCGGACCATAGCCCTGCGGCCGCCCGGCTGTTAACCACGACTCACTGTGAGACGACGCATATTGCGCACGCAGGCGGGCGCGAACCTGCGCGGACGCGAAGAGCACAACCGGGGAGAGCACAACCAGGGACGCGGGGAACTGCGCGAAGCGGAAGGCCCCCAACCGCAAGGTCGCGACGCGGGCAATGACTTGCCGTTGATCGCGACCTTACGGACAGGTCGGCGCTTGTCGCGCAGCTCCCCGCCTGCTGTCCTACAGCCGCGCGAGCCCCTCCGCCTTCGCCGCCGCCGCGACGGCCCGCGTGACCGCCGGGGCGACCCTCTCGTCGAAGGGGGACGGGATGACCTTCTGCGCGGTCAGCTCGTCCGCGACGACGCCCGCCAGGGCCTTCGCGGCGGCGAGCTTCATGCCCTCCGAGATCCGGCTCGCCCGGACCGACAGCGCGCCCGCGAAGATGCCGGGGAAGGCCAGCACGTTGTTGATCTGGTTCGGGAAGTCGGAGCGCCCGGTGGCGACGACGGCCGCGTAGCGGTGGGCGACCTCGGGGTGGATCTCCGGGGTGGGGTTGGCCATCGCGAAGATGAAGCAGCCGGGCGCCATGGTGGCGACGGCCTCCTCGGGGACAGTGCCGCCGGAGACGCCGATGAAGACGTCCGCGCCGTTCAGGGCGTCCGCGAGGCTGCCCTTCTGCCCGGTCCGGTTGGTGAGCGCGGCGATCTCCGCCTTGACGTCGGTGAGGTCGCCGCGGCCCTCGTGCACCACGCCGCGGCGGTCGCAGACGGCGACGTCGCCGATGCCGGCGGCGACCAGCATCTTGGCGATGGCGATGCCGGCCGCGCCGGCGCCGGAGATGACGGCGCGGAGGTCGCCGATCTCGCGGCCGGTCACCTTGGCGGCGTTCCAGAGCGCGGCGGTGGTGACGATCGCGGTGCCGTGCTGGTCGTCGTGGAAGACGGGGATGTCGAGGCGCTCCTGGAGCTGCTTCTCGATCTCGAAGCAGCGCGGGGCGGCGATGTCCTCCAGGTTGACGCCGCCGAAGGACGGGGCCATCCGGACCACGGTCTCGACGATCTCGTCGACCTCGGTGCAGGCCAGCGCGATCGGCACCGCGTCCACGCCGCCGAACTGCTTGAACAGGATGGCCTTGCCCTCCATGACGGGCAGCGAGGCTTCGGGGCCGATGTCGCCGAGGCCGAGCACCGCGGTGCCGTCGGTGACGACGGCGACGGTGTTGGCCTTCCAGGTGTAGTCGTTGACCAGCGCGGGCTGTTCGGCGATGGCGGTGCAGACCCGGGCCACGCCGGGGGTGTACGCGAGGGACAGGTCGTCCGCGTCGCGCACGGGGACGGTCGCCCGGATCTCCATCTTGCCGCCGCGGTGCAGCGCGAAGACGGCGTCGACCGGGTCGTCCGTGCTCTGGGTGTCGGTGATGATCTCCGCTGCCACAATGACCTCTTCGTCATATCGGCGAAGGCGCTTCCGACGGACTTCGACCCGTTCGCGCGCCGGTGCGCGAAGGACGGGCACGCCGTGGTCGGCGTACCCGTGGCCGGGTCGGGGCGCTGCCGTCGGGCGGGCGCCCTCGAATGAGGGTTTAGGTGTTCTGCGCTGTTTCGTCGGGACGCCGGCATCGCACCTTGCGCCGGGTCCGTCTTGTTCCGCGTGGCCCCCGAAGCGAGGGGTCCGCAGGCACTCGCAGGAGTGAACGCAGACACGTGTGGGAGCTGGTGCCTCGGATACGGAGCCGGTGACGGCTTCCGTTCCTGCGCACCTCCGGCCCTGTGGCGAACCGGCGGTCTGAGTTCTGCGTCGGGGGTCACCCGTTACCAGATTCTGACACACCCGCCACCGGGGTCGTCCGGGAGGGATGGCAGTATCCGGAGTTCGACCACCGTTGTCCGGACGTTCCCCCGCCTTTTCGGCGCTGTCCGGCATCTCCCGCCGCCGTCGTGCGGTCGCGCACACCCTGGTGCGCCCGTGCCCGGCGGAGGAGGACCGCACCGCCTCTCCCACAGGAGCACGTGTCATGTCGTTCGCCTCCCTCTCCTCCGGTTCCGCTGCAAGACAGCGCCTCGGCATCGCTGCGGCGGCCGGTTCCCTTCTGCTGACCGCGTGCGGCAGCTCTTCCTCGGGCGGCCCGGCCGTCCCCGACCTGCACGGGCAGCTGCCCGAGCAGGTGCGCAGCACGGGGGTGCTGCGGATCGGCACGGACCTGGGGTACGCCCCGATCGGGTTCAAGAACGCCGCGGGCAAGCCGGACGGCCTGGACGTGGACCTGGCGAACGCGCTGGGCGGGGCGCTGGGGGTGCGGGTGGAGTTCTCCCAAGTGCCGTTCGACAAGCTGTTCATGGGGCTGCAGGCCCGCCAGTTCGACGTGGTGATGGCCGGCGTGACGGACAACCTGCAGCGCCGGGACGGCACCGACGCCAAGGGCATGAAGATGAACTCCGGCGTCGACTTCGTGGACTACTTCATCACCGGCACCTCGATCGTGGTGGCCAAGGGCAACCCGCAGAAGATCACCGCGCTGGACGACCTGTGCGGGCGGACGGTGGCGCTGCAGCGCGGCACCGTGCAGGCGACGCTGGCGGAGCGTCAGGCGGGGGTGTGCGAGAAGTCCTCGCGCAAGAAGCTGACGGTGCAGGAGACCGACACCGAGGACCAGGCGTTGGCGCTGGTGGCGCAGGGCAAGGCGGCCGCGGACCTGAGTGACACGCCCGCCGCGGCGTACGCGGCGCAGCAGGGGCGCGGTGGGGCGCAGTTCCAGGTGACGGGCGAGCAGATGCAGGCGGGGCCGTACGGCATCGTGCTGTCCAAGGAGGACACGGTGCTGCGGGACACCCTGGTGAAGGCGCTCGACCGGGTGATCCGCAGCGGCGAGTACGACAAGATCCTTTCGAAGTGGGGCCTGTCCGCAGGTGCGGCGCAGAACGCGGTGGTGAACGGCGGCTTCTGACCGGGCCGCGTGGGGACGGGCCCGGACCGGTGGCGGTTCCGGGCCCCGACACGCCAGGGGTGCATACTTATGCGCAATGTGACATGGCTAGGATAATGGTCCGAATAGCGGACACATGGTGGTCCTGTTATCCGATTTTGATCTGATCCGAGGTCCGATCGGCCGTGCACGGTGGCAGGATTCCCCACACATCGGATCCACCTGTCACCTCGGCGGAGGGTGGCGAGAGCACCGACCCCGCTGTACCGCACCGCTCCCCCCGCGGCGCAGACCCGACCCCCAGGAGGAGATCCCCCTCATGACCGCTCGCACCCAGCGCACCCGGCTCATCGCCGCTGCCGCCGTCCTCGCCACCGGCTCCCTGCTCCTCACCGCGTGCGGCAGCAACACCGCCTCGTCCGGCTCGGCCGGCGCCGCGGGTCCCGCGGCCATACCGACCCAGGCCATCCCGGCCGCGTCCGCCGACCCCGCGCTGGCCGCCCTGCTCCCGGCCGACGTCAAGTCCTCCGGCAAGCTCGTGGTCGCCGCCGACGCGTCGTACGCGCCCAACGAGTTCAAGGACGAGAGCGGCAAGATCGTCGGCATGGACATCGACCTCGCGGTCGCCATCGCCCAGAAGCTCGGCCTGACCGCGGACGTCCAGAACGCCGACTTCACCTCGATCATCCCGGGCATCACGTCGAACAAGTACCAGCTCGGCATGAGCTCCTTCACCGACACGAAGGAGCGGGAGGCGACCGTCGACATGATCACCTACTTCACCGCGGGCTCCGCCGCCGCCGTGAAGAAGGGCAACCCGGCCAAGATCGACCCCAAGGACCTGTGCGGCAAGAAGGTCGCGGTGCAGACCGGCACCACCCAGGCCGACGAGATCAAGGACGTCCGCAACCCGGACTGCGTCAAGGCCGGCAAGCCGACCATCCCGAACGACGGCGACAAGTTCACCCTCCAGACGGACGTCACCCAGTCCCTGATGGCCGGCCGCGAGCAGGTGATGCTCGCCGACTCCCCGGTCATCGACTACGCGCTGAAGCAGACCGGCGGCCAGCTGGAGAAGCTCGGCGACACCTACGACTCCGCCCCCTACGGCGCGATCGTCAACAAGGGCAGCGAGCTGACCAAGGCCGTCCAGGGCGCGATCACCGCGCTGATCGCCGACGGCACCTACAAGACGATCCTCGACAAGTGGGGCGTCTCCGCGGGCGCCGTCACCACCTCCGAGATCAACGCCGCCAAGAGCTGACCCCCTGCCGCCCGAGCCCCTGCCGAGGTAATCACGTGAACAAGACCGACCAGGGGTCGGTGACATCGGGACGGCCTGAGGCCATCAAGGCCGTCCCGGTCCGCCACCCCGGACGCTGGGCCGGAGTGGCGGTCATCGCCGTCCTCGCGGCGATGCTGTTGCACACCCTCATCTACAACCCCGCCTTCATGTGGGACGTGGTCTGGCAGACCATGCAGGACCGGACCGTGCTGCACGGCATCTGGGTGACCATCGAGCTGACCGTGCTGTCGATGGTGATCGGCGTGGTCGGCGGCGTGCTGCTGGCCGTCATGCGGCTGTCCGGCAACGCGGTGCTGTCCGGCACCGCCTGGTTCTACATCTGGATCTTCCGCGGCACCCCGCTGCTGGTGCAGCTGGTGTTCTGGAACAACATCGGCTACCTGTGGCCGAAGCTGTCGATCGGCATCCCGTTCGGCCCGTCCTTCTTCTCCGAGGACGCCAACACCCTCGTCCCGGTGTTCACGGCCGCGCTGCTCGGCCTCGCGCTGAACGAGGCCGCGTACATGGCGGAGATCGTCCGGGCCGGCATCCAGTCGGTGGACGAGGGCCAGACCGAGGCCGCCCACGCGCTCGGCATGTCGAAGGCCGCCACCATGCGCCGGATCGTGCTGCCGCAGGCGATGCGAGTGATCATCCCGCCGACCGGCAACGAGACCATCTCTATGCTGAAGAACACCTCGCTGGTCCAGGTGATCGCGCTGGTCGAGCTGTTCACCGCCGGCCACGACATCTACGCCCGCACCTTCCAGACCGTGCCGGTGCTGATCGCGGTCTCCATCTACTACCTGCTGATGACCTCGGTCATGACGGTCGGCCAGTACTACATCGAGCGGCACTACGCCCGTGGCGCCAACCGGACGCTGCCACCCACCCCGATCCAGCGGTTGCGGGCCCTGCTCGGCGGCTCCTCCGCCCGCAAGCCCGCCGCGGTGACGGACGAAGGGAGCCAGGCATGACCGACCTGACCAAGGCGCCGATGGCGGTCGACGACCGCCCGATGGTCAAGGCCGAGGGCGTGCACAAGTCGTACGGCCAGGTCGAGGTGCTCAAGGGCATCGACCTGGAGGTCAAGCAGAGCGAGGTGTTCTGCCTGGTCGGCCCGTCCGGCTCCGGCAAGTCCACCTTCCTGCGGTGCATCAACCACCTGGAGAAGATCAACGCCGGCCGGCTGTACGTCGACGGCGAGCTGGTCGGCTACCAGCAGCGCGGCGACCGGCTGTACGAGCTGAAGGACCGCGAGGTCGCGCTGAAGCGCCGGGACATCGGCATGGTGTTCCAGCGGTTCAACCTGTTCCCGCACATGACGGCACTGGAGAACGTCATCGAGGCGCCGGTGCAGGTCAAGAAGGAGAACCGGGCCGCCGCCAAGGAACGGGCGATGGCCCTGCTGGAGCGGGTCGGGCTGTCCGACAAGGCCGGCAACTACCCCACCCAGCTCTCCGGCGGCCAGCAGCAGCGGGTGGCGATCGCCCGGGCGCTGGCCATGCAGCCCAAGCTGATGCTGTTCGACGAGCCCACCTCGGCGCTCGACCCCGAACTGGTCGGCGAGGTGCTGGACGTCATGCGCGGCCTGGCCGAGGAGGGCATGACGATGATCGTGGTCACCCACGAGATGGGCTTCGCCCGCGAGGTCGGCGACGCCCTGGTGTTCATGGACGGCGGCGTGGTCGTCGAGTCCGGCCACCCGCGCGAGGTACTCACCAACCCGCAGCACGAGCGCACCAGGGCCTTCCTCTCCAAGGTGCTCTGACAACGCACAACCAGGGGCGCGGGGAACTGCGCGAGGGGGGAACGCGCCACGTCCGCAAGATCGCGACGCAGGACAATGACCTGCACGTGATCGCGACCTTGCGGTGGGGTGCCTCCCGCTTCGCGCAGTTCCCCGCGCCCCCGGTTTCGCGCCCGCAGGGCTCTCGTGCCCGCTGTAATACCCTGGAGTCCTTCAGCCCGTTACACCCCGCCCGGAAGGACCCCCGTGGATCTCGCCTCGTACGCCGACTTCGCCGTTCGGCTGGTCAACAGCGAGGAGCCGGCCCGCGGCACCGACGACCTCACCTCGGTGGACGCCGTCCGGGCCCTGTTCGGCACCACCTCGGCCCGGGCGTCCGCGCTCGCCGACGAGTCGGACCTGCCCCGGCTGCGCGGCGTCCGCACCCGGCTGCGCGGCGTCTTCGAGGCCGCCGCCGAGAGCGAGGCCGTCCGCGCCGTCAATCTGCTGAACAGCCTGATGGTGGAGTACCCCGTCAGCCCGCTGGTCTCCGGCCACGACGACCTGGACGACACCGGCCGGCCCAACTGGCACCTGCACCTGGCCGACAACGCGCCCACCGCCGCCGCCAACTACGCCGCGGTCGCCTGCATGGGGCTGGCCATCCACCTCACCGAGCTCGGCGTCGACCGGCTCGGCATCTGCCAGGCCTCGCCCTGCCGCAACGCCTACCTGGACACCTCCACCAACCGCTCCCGCCGCTACTGCTCGGACCGCTGCGCCACCCGCGCCAACGTGGCCGCCTACCGGGCCCGCAAGCGCCAGGAGGCGCTGCGCGCGCCGGCCGCCGCGACCACGCAGGACTGAGCGGCCGTCAGAGCTCCGTCTCCACCGGCGCGCTGACGCCCAGCCGCTCGACCAGCCACGCCGGGCGACCGCGCAGGGCGCGCTCCAGCCGGCGTCCGGGGGCCAGCCAGGCCGGCCGGGGCGCCAGCCGCAGCAGCACCCGGCCGAGCACCAACTCGTCCGGCACCGCGCCGTATTCGCGGCTGTCGGTGCGCACCAGCGGGTTGTCGGAGAGCATCCACCAGCCGCCCGGACGGCGGCCCACCGCCCGCTTCACCACCAGCAGGTCCTGTTGCAGCGGGTGCCGGAACAGCGCGATCGCGCCCGGCCGCAGTGGCGCGCCGTAGCGCACCAGCACCCGGTCGCCGTCGGCCAGCAGCCGGCGCATCGACGGTCCGGCGATGTCGGCCACGCCGAGCGGTGTCCCATATCGCACGATTCCCACTCCTTCTTTTGCCCTAGGCCCCCGGGGCGACGGCGAATTCGGCCCGCCGTGAGGGTAATGTCGGGCCCGGGAAGACGATCTAAGGAAGGACCCCCATGTTCTCTCGTCTGTTTGCTCCGCGGGTCACCGCCCACGCGCACTGCGACCTGCCCTGCGGCGTGTACGACCCGGCTCAGGCCCGCATCGAGGCCGAGTCCGTGAAGGCCACTCAGGAGAAGTACCAGGCCAACGAGGACGCCGAGTTCCGCGCTCGCGCGATCGTCATCAAGGAGGAGCGCGCCGAGCTGGTCAAGCACCACCTCTCGGTGCTGCACACCGACTACTTCAAGGCCCCGCACTTCGAGGCCTACCCGGGCCTGCACGACCTGTTCAACCGTGCGGGCAAGGCCGCTTCGGCCGCCAAGGCGTCCACCGACCCGGCGACCGGCCAGGCCCTGCTGGACCTGATCGCCGAGATCGACGCCATCTTCTGGGAGACCAAGAAGGCCTGACGCCACGTCAGTTCAGCGTGCCGGAGCCCGGCCGCCACCGCCCCGCCCCGGGCGCCGGCGGCCGGGCTCCGCGTTTCCCCGCCGCACCGAACGCCCGCACCGAACGCCCGCACCGAACGCCCGCACTGGCCGCCCGCACCGGCCGCACGCACCGGCCGCGCCCGCCGGGCCGGGGTTTTCCGGGGTTCGTCCCGGGCATACAGCAATTTCCCGGGCGACGGACCTTTCCGGAAGGAGGGGGGAGATGAGTACGCTCGATCGTATGATCCGCAATGCGACTCCCGCCGACGTCCCCGTCATCCACGCCATGATCCGCGAGCTCGCCGACTACGAGAAGGCCCTGCACGAGGCCCGGGCCACCGAGGAGCAGCTGCACGACGCGCTGTTCGGCGAGCACCCGGCGCTGTTCGGCCTGATCGCCGAGGACGAGTCGGGCGTGCCGGCCGGCTTCGCGCTGTGGTTCCGCAACTTCTCGACCTGGCGCGGCACTCATGGCATCTACCTGGAAGACCTGTACGTCTCCCCCGACAAGCGCGGCGGCGGCCACGGCAAGGCGCTGCTCACCGAACTGGCCCGGATCTGCGTGGAGCGCGGCTACCACCGGATGGAGTGGTCGGTGCTGGACTGGAACGAGCCGTCGATCGGCTTCTACAAGTCCCTGGGCGCGGTCCCGATGGACGAGTGGACGGTCTTCCGGCTCACCGACGACGCGCTCGCCGAGCTGGGCTCCACGCCCCGCTGAACGCAGTCCCGTTCGAACTCTGATCCCTCGTTCCCGTGACGGTGGACGGAGATCACGACAGACCGACCCCGAGCGCGGTAACGTCTCGGGGCACAAGGCAGTTGAACCAATGCCAGTGGTGGCGCCGGGGCCTCCGGGTCCCCGAGCACCGAGCTTCATCCAGGAGGTGAGGGTGTCCCAGATCGACGGCGAGCCCGGAGTGAAGGACTTCGTTGAGGTCCGCCTGCCCGCGGCGGGCGCCTACCTCTCGGTGCTGCGGACGGCTACGGCCGGCCTCGCGGCCCGCTTGGACTTCACCCTGGACGAGATCGAGGATCTCCGCATCGCAGTGGACGAGGCCTGCGCGATCCTGCTCCAACAGGCCGTTCCGGGCTCGATCCTGAGCTGCGAGTTCCGCCTGGTCGGCGACGCGCTGCGGGTCACCGTGTCCGCGCCGACCACCGACGGACGCGCCCCGGAGCGGGACACCTTCGCGTGGACGGTCCTCTCCGCGCTGGCCGGGGAGGTGGACTCCGCGGTGGCCGCGGACAACACCGTCTCCATCAGCCTGAACAAGAAGCGCGGCGGGTCCTCGGCCCAGCCTTAACCAGTGTCGTTTCTCGGAACGGAACGGGTGATCGCCGTGAGTGATCTGGACCGCACAGTTGCCGTCGTACCGCCGCAGGCGAGCGTTGCCCGCACCGCCACCCCTGACGAAGCCCTCCCGAAGGACCCCAGCCGGATGAGCCAGCCGACCGACCCGAAGCCCGAGCGGCCCGCGGCCGAGCCCGAGGAGGGGAACGCCGCCCCGGCGTCCGCCGCCGAGGCCGTCCGCTCGACCGTGCCGGCGCAGGGGCACCGCAGCGGCGCGCCGGACCGCGAGGCGGCCCGGGCCCTGTTCGTGCGGCTGTCCGAACTGGCGGAGGGCTCGCCGGAGCGGGTGGAGATCCGCAACCAGCTGGTCCGGATGCACATCCCGCTGGTCGAGCACCTGGCCCGCCGCTTCCGCAACCGCGGCGAGCCGCTGGACGACCTGACCCAGGTCGCCACCATCGGCCTGATCAAGTCGGTGGACCGCTTCGACCACGAGCGGGGCGTGGAGTTCTCCACCTACGCGACGCCCACCATCGTCGGCGAGATCAAGCGCCACTTCCGCGACAAGGGCTGGGCGGTGCGGGTGCCGCGCCGCCTGCAGGAACTGCGGCTGTCGCTGACCACGGCGACCAGCGAGCTCTCCCAGCGGCACGGCCGCTCCCCGACGGTGCACGAGCTGGCCGAGCACCTGGGGATCTCCGAGGAGGACGTGCTGGAGGGCCTGGAGTCCGCCAACGCGTACTCCACGCTGTCGCTGGACGTCCCGGACAGCGACGACGAGTCGCCGGCCGTGGCGGACACCCTGGGCGCCACCGACGAGGCGCTGGAGGGCGTCGAGTACCGCGAGTCGCTGAAGCCGCTGCTGGCCCAACTCCCGCCCCGGGAGCAGAAGATCCTGGTGCTGCGGTTCTTCCGGAACATGACGCAGTCTCAGATCGCGGCCGAGGTCGGAATCTCCCAGATGCACGTCTCCCGGCTGCTGGCCCGCACCCTGGCGCAGCTGCGCGAGAAGCTGCTCGTCGAGGAGTAGCCGACCCGTGCGAACGCCGCAGGGCCCGTCCCCGAACCCGGGGGCGGGCCCTGCGTGTCGTCGTGCGCCTACCGGTGGGCGTCTACTGGTCGCCGTACAGCACCGCGGTGACCCGCGGGTTGAGCAGCGAGACGATGCCGATCAGGCCGACGACGCCGATCGCGGCGCCGACGGCGACCATGCCGCCGCCGGACTGCCACATGTAGTACGCGACCGGCAGGCAGATGGAGTTGGTGAGCACGGCGGGGCTGCGGCCCCACTTCTGGCCGCGCAGCAGGGCGCGGCCGGCCATCAGCGGCAGCAGGCCCATCAGCAGCAGCACGATGCCGCCCATCTCGGTGCGGCCGAAGTCGGCGCCCGAGCCGGCGAAGCCGGAGATCAGGTCGTAGATCCCCCAGCCCGCCATCGCCGCGCCTTCGAGCGCGGTGATGCCCGCGCCCACGAGCAGCGGGACGGGCCGGTCGGGTGCGGTGGCGGTGGCGGGAGCGGTTTCAGCGGTCACCGGGCCAGGGTAACGGTCGTCTTGTGTCGGACGGGTCGTAGGCTGATCGCCATGCGCGCTCTCCTGGTCGTGAACCCGAAGGCGACCACCACCAGTGGCCGGACCCGGGACGTCCTGATCCATGCCCTGCGCAGCGACCTGAAGCTGGACGTCGCGGAGACCCAGTACCGGGGCCACGCGGGCGATCTGGCCCGTCAGGCGGCCGAGGACGGCACGGTGGACCTGGTGGTGGCGCTGGGCGGCGACGGCACCGTGAACGAGACCGTGAACGGCCTGCTGGCGCACGGGCCGGGCGAGCGGGTGCCGCGGCTGGCGGTGGTGCCGGGTGGTTCGACCAATGTGTTCGCGCGTGCGCTGGGGCTCCCGAACGACCCGGTGGAGGCGACCGGCGCACTCCTGGACGCGTTGGAGCACCACAGGGAGCGCGCGATCGGTCTGGGCAAGGCGCTGACCGCCGGCGAGCCGGACCGCTGGTTCACCTTCACGGCCGGACTGGGGTTCGACGCGGGTGTCGTCGGCCGGGTGGAGCGTCAGCGCCGGGCGGGGCGCAAATCCACTCACGCGCTCTATGTCATGGAGGCGCTGCGGCACTACGTCACCGAGCGTGAACACCGCCGTTCGGGTCCGATCACGCTGGAGATCAACGGCCGCGAGCCGGTTCCGGGCATGGTGATGGCCATAGTCTCCAACACCTCTCCCTGGACTTTCCTGGGCTCCCGTCCGGTCTTTCCGTCCCCCTCGGCGTCCTTCGAGACCGATCTGGACATCTTCGGCATCACTCGAATGACGGCGTTCCGCACAGCCCGGACGGTCCGTCAGATCCTGCGCCCACAGGCCCCCGCAGAGGGTGGTGCGAACCCCGCCGGCCCGGCCGGGAAGCATCTCGTCTCCTATCACGACGTCAGGCACTTCACCTTGGTTTCACAGGAACCTGTGCCGTTTCAGGTCGACGGGGACCACCTTGGAGACAGGAGTCGCGTCAGTTTCACAGGCGTACGGCGGGCACTGCGTGTGATTGTGTGACCAGAAGGGGGTCTTCACCTTGCACTCGAACGTGCGAGCCCCTTCACTCCATAGAAGTACTGCCTGTGAGGTAGGCGACACCGAAGAATCAAAAATTTCTTGCCGAAGGGGGTTGTATCCGGCTTCGAGGTTTGCGAACCTCTACATGGCGATCGGGACACACCGCAGACGACATCGCGGCAGAGTCCCTCGAATCGCCGAACCCCTCTCAGCAAAGACCTCCCGGGCCCGGTGGGCCTTTGGTCCCTTTTGCTGTTGCGGGATTCGTGAAAGCGTTCACATTCACAAGCCGTACGAGTGAGTCGCGGGCCACCGCCTGTCGACCGGAGGAGTTGGACGACCATGGACTGGCGCCACCGCGCTGTCTGCCGCGAAGAGGACCCGGAGCTGTTCTTCCCGATCGGGAACACCGGTCCTGCTCTGCTGCAGATCGAGGAAGCCAAGGCCGTGTGCCGCCGTTGCCCCGTGATGGAGCAGTGCCTGCAGTGGGCGCTCGAGACCGGCCAGGACGCCGGCGTCTGGGGCGGCATGAGCGAGGACGAGCGTCGTGCGATGAAGCGCCGCGCCGCCCGCAACCGCGCCCGCACCGCCTGACACACCGTCAGAAGCCTTACAGATCAACCCATGATCAAGGGTTCGGCCGCATTCGGTCGGCCGAGCCTTCCCGAACGGGCCCCGCTCCAGCGGCGGGGCCGACGACGCGAGCCGCCCAGGCACTTGATACTGTTCACTTAGAGCAATATTGTGGACCTGTGGCGCTCACCGTGTGCAACACACACGAGGCGGGCGTCGCGCCGCACCAGAGCCCCCGTTCCGGCCGACTCCCCCCGACGGCCGGACCGGGTTGAGAGGCCCTGCCGACCCACCCCCCCGGTCGGCAGGGCCTCGTTTCTCTTCCCGACCTGCCGTCAGCGGACGGGGATCTCCAGCACCACCTTGGTGCCACCGCCGGGCGCGGCCACCATGTCGAAGCTGCCGCCGAGTTCACCGGTGGCCAGGGTGCGGACGATCTGCAGGCCCAGGTTGCCGGCCTGCTGCGGGTCGAAGCCTTCCGGCATGCCCCGGCCGTCGTCCTGCACGGTGATCAGCAGGTACTCCTCCGGCCGCGCCCCGCTGTTCCAGCTGTCCGACCAGCCCTTGCCGCCGACCGGCGCACGCCCGCGCAGCGCGCTCACCTCCAGGTTGCCGGAGGCGGACGGGCCGAACGCGTGCTCCAGCGCGTTCTGGGTCAGCTCGGTGAGGATCATCGCCAGCGGGGTGGCCACCTCGGCGGACAGGATGCCGAACGAGCCGCTGCGGCGGGCCGACACCCGGCCGTCCTGGGACAGCTCCATCACCATCGCCAGCACCCGGTCGGCGATCTCGTCGAACGTCACCTGCTCGTCCAGCGCCTGCGACAGCGTCTCGTGCACGATGGCGATCGAGCCGACCCGGCGCACCGCCTCGTCCAGCGCGGCCCGGCCGGCGTCGGAGTCCATCCGGCGGGACTGCAGCCGCAGCAGTGCCGCGACCGTCTGGAGGTTGTTCTTCACCCGGTGGTGGATCTCCCGGATGGTGGCGTCCTTGGTCATCAACTCGCGGTCACGACGCCGGAGTTCGGTGACGTCGCGGCAGAGCACCAGCGAACCGGTGGGCGTCCCCTTGGGCTTCAGCGGGATGGTCCGCAGGGTCACCACGCCGCCCTGCGCCTCCACCTCGGTCTGCCGGGGCGCCCAGCCGCTGGCCATCTTCACCATCGACTCGTGCACCTTGCCACGGTTCGGCGGCACCAACTCGGCGGTGGCCTGGCCGAGATGACTGCCCACCAGGTCGGTGGTCAGTCCGAGCCGGTGGTACGCCGACAGCGCGTTCGGGCTGGCGTACGTCACCACGCCCTCCGCGTCCAGCCGGATCAGGCCGTCGCCGACCCGCGGCGCGGCGTCCATGTCGGTCTGCTCGGCGCCCGGGAACGGGAAGGTGCCGGCGGCGATCATCTGCGCCAGGTCGGAGGCGCTCTGCAGGTAGGTCAGCTCCAGCCGGCTCGGGGTGCGCACCGTCAGCAGGTTGGTGTTCCGGGCGATCACGCCCAGCACCTTGCCCTCCCGTCGCACCGGGATGGACTCCACCCGCACCGGCACCTCCTCCCGCCACTCCGGGTCGCCCTCCCGGACGATCCGCCCCTCGTCGTACGCGGCGTCCAGCAGCGGCCGCCGCCCCCGGGGCACCAGGTGGCCGACCATGTCGTCCTGGTACGAGGTCGGGCCGGTGTTGGGCCGCATCTGGGCCACCGAGACGTAGCGGATGCCGTCCCAGGTGGGGATCCACAGCACCAGGTCGGCGAAGGACAGGTCGGAGAGCAACTGCCACTCCGAGACCAGCAGATGCAGCCACTCCACATCGGCACCGGTGAGGGTGGTGTGGCGGCGGACGAGTTCGTTCAGCGAGGGCACACCGTGAGCGTATCTCCGACCGTCACGGCCCACGTTGTCCAGACCAATCGGGGGGAGCCCCTGGACAACGCGGATTGGTCTAGTCCACAATGAAAGTGCACCAAGGAGAGGCCCCCCGCGCAACTGCCCTGACCGCGCGAGGCCGCTCCGCGGTCGGAGGCGTCGTTCGAGAGTCCCGCACAACTCTCGGCCGACACCCGCCTCCGACATACAGCTCCGGGCTGCGGTGCCGCACAGGTTGAGGGTCCTGTGTCGGCGCCGTGGCCCGTAGTGTTTTCCGAAAGGCTGCAAGGACGCGAACCCACGCGCCCGCGCGCGCCTCCCCGGGCTTCGCACTCCCCCGGTCTTCGCACTCCACAGCCCACCCCCTCCCAAAAAAAGGCCGCCCCCACCGACTTCTCGTGGGAGCGGCCTTTCGTGCAGCAGGCGTCAGTGCGTCTCGGTGACCTTCGCGAGAGCGCGCGGCGCGTCCGGGTCCTGGCCGCGGGCGATGGTGACCTCGTAGGCGAGGAGCTGGAGCGGGAGGATCTCCAGGATCGGCTGGACCTCCTCGGGCACGCCGCCGGGCAGGGCGAAGCCGGCGCTCGCGGCGTCGACCTGGTCCTGCCGGCCGACCACGACGAGGTCCGCGCCCCGGCCGCGCAGGCGGTCGAGGACCGGCTGCAGGGCTTCGCCGCCGCGGCCGTCGGGGACGATCGCGATGACCGGGGAGACGTTGTCGACCATGGCCAGCGGGCCGTGCAGCAGGTCGGCGCCGGAGAACGGGGAGGCCGGGATGTAGGTGGTCTCCATGAGCTTCAGCGCTGCCTCGCGGGCGGTCGGGTAGCCGTAGCCGCGCGAGGTGATGACCAGGCGCTGGGCGAAGCGGTAGCGCTCGGCGAGCGCCTTGACCTCGGCCTGGCGGGCCAGGATGCCGGCGGCCAGCTCCGGCAGGACCTTCGCCGCGGAGCCGTCGTTGCCGCGCAGGCCCTCGACGAAGAGGTACAGCGCGAGCAGCTCGGCGGTGTAGGTCTTGGTGGCGGGCAGGGCCTTCTCCGGCCCGGCCAGCACGTCGATGTGGAACTCGGAGACCTCGGCGAGCGGCGAGCCGGCGTTGTTGGTGACCGCCAGGGTGATCGCGCCGGCCTCGCGGGCCGCCTTGGTGGAGGCGACCAGGTCGGGCGAGCCACCGGACTGGCTGACGGTGATGACCAGGCAGTCGGTGAGGTCCGGCTTGGCGCCGTAGGCGGTGGTGGTGGACATCGAGGTGAGGCCGGCGGGCTTGCCGAGCAGGACCTCGATCAGGTACTTGGCGTACAGCGCGGCGTTGTCGGAGGTGCCGCGGGCGGTGAGCAGGACGAACCGCGGGTTGCGGGCGGCGATCTGCGTGGCGATCTCACGGATCGCCGGCGCGCCCTCGTCGAGGATGCGCTGCAGGACGGCCGGCTGCTCGGCCATCTCCGCCGACATGATCCTGCCGGGTACGGAAACAGTCTGCGGGTCGGACATCGGGGTGTGCCTCCGTGGAGAGATGGATCTACCCCGTGGGGCGGGACGCCCGACGGGGACCTCTTGAACGGCGGCGAGACCGCACCCTCGCTGCAGTGGAACTGTGCTGTGCCGATCCTACGTGGACCGGGGGCCGTGCGTCGGCACCCGGTCCACGGAAATCGGATCAGGACGGATTGTTGATCAGCTGGTCGATCTGTGCGTCGGCTTCCTTGGTGGCGTCGTCGACGCTCTTGCCCTTGAAGATCGCGTCGAGCATGTTCACCAGGACGTTCTGCTTCTCGACCGCGCCCCAGCCGGGGGCGGCCGGGGTGAACCAGGCGTCCTGGACGGCGTTGGCGGCCGCGGCGGTGGCGGGCTTGTTCTTCAGCGGCGCCAGCTGGGTGAGGTTGTTGGGCAGGGTGTCCTTGTCGGCGAGCACCTGCTGGGACTTGGTGCTGGTGAACATCCGGACCCAGTCGACGGCGGCCGCGGCGTTCTGCGACTTCGCGGTGACGGCGAGGTCGGAGCCGCCGATGAAGGAGGGCAGCGGCTTGCCGTTCGGGCCGGGCATGGTGACGATCTTCAGCGAGTCCTTGAGCGCCGGGGTGCCGGTGATCGGCGCGATGGCGTCGCTCAGCTCCCAGCCGTTGGCGTAGATCAGCGCGGCCTTCTCGTGGCCGAGCACGCCGGCCTGCTTGGCCTCGTTGACCTTCAGATCGCCCTTGTTGTACGTCTTCACCAGGTTGACGAAGTGCTGGAGGCCGGCCTGCGACTTGGTGTCGTGCAGGGTGCCGTGCCAGATGCCGGCGGAGTCGAACTTGGCGATCGAGCCGCCGTACGCGGTGACGTAGGACATCGCGGCGTACCAGTAGGGGCCGGGCAGGTAGAGCGCGGAGAAGCCGGGGGTGCTCTTGTAGCGCAGGGCGACCTTGTCGAGGGCGGCGGTCAGCTCCTCCTCGGTCTGCGGCAGGCTCGCGGAACCGGTGGCGTCCTGGAACATCTTCGCGTTGTAGACGCCGACCCGAGCGCCCGCGTAGTAGGGAACGCAGTAGAGCTTCTGGTTGTACGTGCAGGTGTCGGCGAGACCCTTGATCCAGTTGTCGGAGTTGTCGAAATCGGTCCGGTCGAGTCCTGCCAGCGCCCCGTTGACCATGTACTTCGTGGTCTCGGTGTTGCCGAGCTCGACCACGTCGGGCACCTGGTTGGCGGCGATCGCGGCGTCCAGCTCGGCGATCTTGTCCTTCCAGGTGTGGTAGCTGAGCTTCAGCTGGACGTTCGGGTACTTGGCGCCGAACTCGTCGTTGACCTGCTGCACCAGCTCCGGCCAGCTCTTCTGCGCGTCGTCCATCAGCCAGACCGTGACGGTGCCGGTGACGCTCTTCGGGTCGACCGCGCCGGCGGGGGCGGCCGACTTCCCGCCGGACGAGCAGCCGACGGCGGTGGCCAGCAGGACGGCAGTGCCGAGCGTGGCCAGTACCTGACGCTTCACGCGAATCCTCCGAATGTGGTGCGGGGAGGTCTGCGCGAGTGGTACAGACCAGCGCTTCGGATACTGGCTTAGACCAATTGCACCGTCAACGCACGTGATGATTACAAGTCCCGCTTGTTGTCGATCCGTTGCCGGTTCTGCCCCGCTCACGTCAATACCGGGCCGGGTATGCCGCTTAAGGCTCACTTAAGGTGCACTTCAGGCCACGTTGAGCAACCGGAGGCGAAGGTTCCGGGATGGCCGATTCGTCCCGCCATATCCGGATCCGCCCCCGACTTGGTCCAGTCCAACACGGCCGAGTCAAGCGTTGATAACGGCTTGTGCATGCACTCTTCGATCCCTTGACGCTCGTCATTGGTCCATGCCAATCTCCAGGCGTTGGTCTAAACCAATGGTCTACTCCACCTCACGGATCGGCCCGCCTGCCCCGGCAGTTCGCGTCCGTGTCATCCGGTGACGTTCCCCCAAACGGCACGACGCAGCTTCAGGGCCCATGGCCCGGCGGCCCGGTGCCTCACCTTGCTCATCCCTCTGGAGGATGGTTTGAACCGCAAGATCGCAGCCGTGGCCGCTATTGCCACCGTGCTGGTCGCCTCGGCTTGCTCCTCGTCTTCGTCCAGCTCCGGCGGTGGCGACAGCAAGGGCTTCGCGCTGAGCAAGGACGGCAAGGGCAAGAAGATCACCGTCTGGCTGATGGAGGACGCCCAGAAGGGCTGGCCGGACGTCGTCGAGGCGGCGAAGAAGGAGTTCACCGCCCAGACCGGCGCCGAGGTCGACATCCAGTGGCAGACCTGGACCAACTACACCACCAAGCTCGACACCGCCCTGGCCGCTGCCGGTGGCCCGGACGCACTGGAGCTCGGTAACACCCAGGTCGCCAAGTACATCGAGGCCGGCTCCTTCGCCGACCTGACCGGGGTCAAGAGCCAGTTCGACAACTCGGACAAGTGGCTGGACTCGCTGGCCGCCTCCGGCCAGTCGCCCGACGGCTCCAAGACCTACGCCGTGCCGTACTACGCCGGCGCCCGCGTCCTGATCTACCGCAAGGACCTGTTCGAGGCCGCCGGTGTCGCCCAGGCCCCGACCACCCTGGCCGAGCTGAAGGACGCCCTGACCAAGGTCAAGGCCGCCAACGCCAACGTCCCGAACTTCTCCGCGCTCTACATGCCGGGCCAGAACTGGTACTCGGCGGTCTCCTTCGGCGCCGGCCAGTTCGGTGTCAAGGGTGTCATCGCCAAGAAGGACGGCGAGAAGTGGACCGGCAACCTGACGGACCCGAAGTTCATCGAGGGCGTCAAGACCTGGAACGACCTGCAGAAGGAGTACTCGGTCGGTGGCACCACCACTGACGAGGCCACCCAGGACGCGCTGATGGCCAAGGGCAACATCGCCGCCATCATCGGCAACGGCTGGGAGGTCTCCTCCGTCGCCGACCCGAAGACCGGTGACCCGGCGCTGAAGGACAAGCTCGCCACCATCGCCCTCCCGGGCGCTGCGGCCGGCTCCCCGACCCCGGCCTTCCTCGGCGGCTCCGACCTGGCCGTTCCGGCCAAGGCCGCCAACGCCGGCCTGGGCGCGACCTTCCTGCAGATCTACACCAACACCGCGCAGCAGACCGCGCTCGCCAAGTTCGCGATCCCGAACGCCAAGAACCTGGTCGCCGCCTACAAGGCCGCCGACCCGACCAACAAGGCGGCCGGTGACGCGGCCGAGGGCGCGACCTGGTTCATCCCGAACTCGCCGCTGTGGTCCGGCGCCGACGAGACCGCGCTGAAGACCGCCTTCGGTGCGATCGCCTCCGGCGGAGACGCGGCCGCCGAGCTCAAGAAGGCCCAGGAGACCATCGTCAAGGACCTGAACGGCTGACCCAGCTGTTCCGCAGTCGGCCCGGGAGTCCGCTCCCGGGCGGACCACCGCACTGAGCGCCGATGAAGGGGGTGGGCAGTCCGCGATCGCGCGGACTGCCCACCCGTGCGCCAGGACCGATCAGAACCGCGGGCCCGGGAAGGACCCTGATGAGTGTGACTACGAACGAGACCGTGACCCGGTCCGGAAAGTCGGGGCCTGCCCCGGTGGGGAAGCCGCAGCGCCGCGGATTCTTCGCGGCCGGCCAGTACATCCCCTACGCCCTCCTGCTGCCCGCCATCGTCGTGCTGGTGGGCGTTCTGGCGTATCCGATCTTCAGACTGTTCGACCTGTCGTTCCAGAACGTCAACCGGTACGCGTACCTGGTCAACCCCTCTCTGGCGAAGTACATCGGGTTCGACGGCTACTCCAACATCCTCAGCGACCACCAGTTCTGGGAGGTCGTGCTCCGCTCCATCTACTTCACCGCCGAGCTGGTCGTCCTCTCGCTGGTGCTGAGCATGCTGATCGCGCTGCTCCTGAACCGGGTGTCCAACTGGGCCCGGGTCACCGTCATCACCGTGATGATGTTCGTCTGGGCGATCCCCGCGCTGGTCAACGGCCAGGTGTTCCGCTGGCTGTTCTCCTCCAACGGCGGCGTGGTCGACTACCTGGCCTTCCTGGTCACCGGTGACGAGACCTGGAAGCACTACGACTGGTTCGCCGACCCGACGGTCGGCCTGTACGTGGTCGGCGCCGCGGTCATCATCTGGGGCGCACTACCGTTCCTGGTCCTCGGCCTGTACGCCGCGCTGACCCAGGTCCCGGTCGAGCTGACCGAGGCCGCCCGCCTGGACGGCGCCTCCGGCTTCCAGGTCTTCCGGCACGTGACCATCCCGGTCATCCGGCCGTTCCTGATGATCTCCGCCGCGCTGAGCTTCATCTGGGACTTCCAGGTCTTCGCGCAGATCTACGCGCTGCGCAACGCCTCGCCCGAGCCCGGCTACTGGACCATCGGCACCTACCTGTACATGAACGGCATCGTCCGCTCGCGCTACAGCGAGAGCTCGGTGATCTCGATCGTCATGATCCTCATGATGCTGGCGGTCCTCGTGTACTACATCCGCCAGATGCTGAAGATCGGAGCCAACGAGCGATGACCGCGACGACCACGCACCCGTCCGGGACGCCACTGGCGCCCGAGGCCGCAAAGCCGAAGAAGCAGAAGAAGGCCAAGGTCCGCACCATCGGCCGCAACCCCGTCATGACGGGGGTCTGGAACACCGTCGCCATGGGCGTGGCCCTGGTGATGGCCTTCCCGATCTACTGGATGATCCTCACCACGTTCAAGACGAACAAGGACCTGATCTCCCAGGACCCGACCTTCTGGCCGTCGGCCTTCTCGTTCGACAGCTACAAGACCATCTTCGATGACAAGGAGTTCCTGCCCTCGCTGCAGAACACCCTGATCATCACGGTCGGCGCCATGCTGCTCGGCCTGGCCGTCGGCTTCCTCGCCGCCGTGGCGGTGGCCCGGTTCAAGTTCCGCGGCCGCAGCTTCTTCATCGTCACCATGCTGGTGGTCCAGATGGTGCCGCTGCTGGCGATCATCATTCCGCTGTTCGTGGTGATGAACAAGGCCGGCATGACCGGCTCGCTGTTCGGTGTGATCCTCGCGTACCTGGTCTTCACCGTGCCGTACGTGATCTGGACGCTGCGCTCCTTCATCGTGAACATTCCGGCGGAACTGGACGAGGCCGCCATGGTCGACGGCTGTACCCAGTGGGGCGCGTTCTTCCGCGTCATCCTGCCGCTCACCCTGCCCGGCCTGATCACCACCGGTGTCTACAGCTGGATCCAGGCGTGGAACGAGTTCATCGTCGCCAACACGCTGCTCGCCAGCAGCGGCGCCAAGACCTCGATGATGTGGCTGACCTTCTACTCGACCACCCCGACCCGGGGTGCGGACTACGGCTCGCAGATGGCCGGCGGCCTGCTGGTCTCGCTGCCCGTGATCATCCTGTTCGTGTTCTTCCAGAAGAAGGTGTCGGCGGGTCTCACCGCCGGTGCGGTCAAGGGCTGAGTCCCCTTCCACACCCCCCGATCGCACCTGAAGCACCTCCACCCCCAGGGAAGGAACCATGGCGATGCCCGGTACGGAAAGCGCCTCGCTCCTGCGCGACGCCGGAGCGGTCCTGCAGCCCGGCTTCGCCGGTCTGACCGCGCCCGAGTGGCTGCGCCGCAGACTGGGCGACGGCGAACTCGGCGGCGTCGCCCTGTTCGGCCGCAACATCCGCACCCCGCAGCAGGTCGCCGCGCTGACCGCCGAGATGTACGCGCTCAACGGCGACCTGCTGGTCGCCACCGACGAGGAGGGCGGCGACGTCACCCGCCTCGAAGTGACGAGCGGCTCGTCGTACCCGGGGAATCTGGCGCTCGGTGAGGTCGACGACACCGACCTCACCGAGCGGGTCGCCCGCTCGATCGGGTTCGACCTGGCCGCCGTCGGCGTGAACCTCGACTACGCGCCGGACGCGGACGTCAACTCCAACCCCGACAACCCGGTGATCGGCGTCCGCGCCTTCGGCGGCGACGGCGACCTGGCGGCCCGGCACACCGCCGCGTACGTCCGCGGCCTGCAGTCCGCGGGCGTCGCGGCCTGCGCCAAGCACTTCCCCGGCCACGGCGACACCGCCGGCGACTCGCACCTCGGGCTGCCCCGGATCGACCTGGCCGCCGACCAGTTCGGCCAGCACCTGCTGCCCTTCAAGGCCGCCATCGCGGCCGGCGTGAAGAGCATCATGACGGCGCACATCCTGTTCGACGCCTACGACGCCCAGCTGCCCGCCACCATGTCGCAGCGCATCCTCACCGGCCTGCTCCGCGAGGAGCTCGGCTTCGACGGGCTGATCGTCACCGACGGCATCGAGATGGGCGCCATCTCCGGCACCCACGGCGTCGCGGCCGGCTCGGTCCGGGCGATCGCGGCCGGCGCCGACACCATCTGCGTCGGCGGCGGCCTGCAGGACGAGGACGCCTTCGTGTACCTGCGCGACGCGCTGGTCTGGGCGGTCCGCGAGGGCCGGCTGTCCGCCGAGCGCCTGCACGAGGCCGCCGAGCGCAACCGGACGGTGGCCCGCTGGTCCGCCGACCTGCGGGCGTCGCTGGTCGGCCGGCAGGGCGAGGTCGGCGTCGGCCTGGTCGCCGCCCGCCGCGCGCTGCGGGTCACCGGCGGGCTGCGCCCGCTGGGCGGGATCCCGCACGTGGTCGAGTTCTCCCCCGGCGCGAACATCGCGGCCGGCGACGACACCCCGTGGGGCGTGGCCGGCCCGCTGGCCGAGCTGGTCCCCGGCACCACCTCCAGCCGGGTCTCCCCGCCGGCCACCGTCACCGAGGGCTCCGGTCTGCTGCACGTGGCCGTCGCCGCCGAGGACGCCGAGATCGACACCGCCCCGCTGCTCGGCGCCGCGGTGGGCCGTCCGCTGGTGCTGGTGGTGCGCGACGTGCACCGCCACTCCTGGATGCGCCGGGCCGCGCTCGCCCTGGTGGAGCACCGCCCGGACGCCGTCGTGGTGGAGATCGGCACCGGCCACGGGCTGGCCGAACTGTTCGCCCCGTCCGGCGTCACCACCCTTGCCACGTACGGCGGTTCGCGGGTCTGCGCGATCGCCGCGGCGGAGGCGTTGGCCGGACTCGCGGTGACTGCGGCCACCGCGGGCTGAGACACTCGGGTACGGGCCCGGACGGGCGCCACGCGCTCCGTTCCGGGCCCGTCGCATGCCGGTTTGACCCCAGCCGTCCCGCAGGCTTCCCCGCGCGTGCAAACATGTGCTGTTACATAGGACTTAGGGGTCCGTTAAGGACCACCTCCAACGAGGAGTGAGAGCTGCCATGAGTGGCGACAGGGATTCGGCGCTCGCCGAGGGCTCCACGGTGCCGACCCAGACCGGCCCTGCCACCACCACGGCCCGGGTGCCGAAGTACTACGGCCTGAAGCGGCACCTGCTGCAACTGACCGAGACCCAGCCGGCCGGCACCCCGGTGCCCCCGGAGCGGGCGCTCGCCGCCCAGTTCGACACCTCCCGCACCACCGTCCGGCAGGCCCTGCAGGAGCTGGTGGTCGAGGGCCGGCTGGAGCGCATCCAGGGCAAGGGCACCTTCGTCGCCAAGCCGAAGGTCGCGCAGGCCCTGCAACTGACCTCGTACACCGAGGACATGCGCGCCCAGGGCATGGAACCGACCTCCCGGCTGGTCGAGGTCGCGTACATCTCCGCCGACGAGCGGCTCGCCCCGCTGCTGGACATCAAACCCGGCGGGCGCGTCCTGCGGATCGAGCGCCTGCGGCTCGCGAACGGCGACCCGATGGCCATCGAGGTGGCGCACCTGTCGGCCAAGCGCTTCCCCGCGCTCCGCCGCAACCTCGCCAAGCACAACTCGCTCTACACCGCGCTGCGCGAGGTCTACGGCGTGACGGTCGCGGAGGCCGAGGAGACCATCGAGACCACCCTCGCCAACCCGCGCGAGGCCGGCCTGCTCGGCTCCGACCTCGGCCTGCCGATGCTCCAGCTCTCCCGGCACTCCTTCGACGCGGACGGCGCGCCGGTGGAGTGGGTGCGGTCGATCTACCGCGGGGACAGGTACAAGTTCACCACCAGGTTGCAGCGGCCCGAATAGCCGTCCTTCGCAGCTCCCGGACAAGCACAGCACCACCAGGCTGCAGCGGCCCGAGTAACGCGTAGTTGACAGGGTAGTGACACAAGTCACTCCCCTGCCCTACTCTCGCGGAGACCTTTCGATCACCGAAGGTGCTGCTCGGCGGACGCACAGCGATGTGCGGTGCGGCGCCAGTGAGGTGACTCCTCGTCATCCGGGAGCCGCTCGTGTCGTCTCAATCGCCATCCGCGGGCGCGCTGCCCGCGGTCTCTCCCGCCCGGGTGCTGGCGGGCCTGTGCCTGCTGGTGCCGATCGTGGTGGTGCTGTGGGTGCCCTCGTACGCCAAGGCCGAGCCGTCGCTCGGCGGTATGCCGTTCTTCTACTGGTACCAGCTGATGTGGGTGCCGGTGTCGGCGGTGTTCACCACCTCCGCGTACCTGCTGCTGCGCCGTGACGAGGCGGCCCGCCGGGCCGCCTCGGCCGGTTCGGCGCCGGTTCCGGCGCAGCCGGGCGGGGGTGAGCAGTCGTGAAGCACGTGGACTGGACCGCGATGACGGTCTTCCTGCTGTTCTTCGTCGTGGTCACCGTGATGGGCTTCATGGCCGCGCGCTGGCGCAAGGCGGACGATGCGCAGCACCTGCACGAGTGGGGTCTGGGCGGCCGGAACTTCGGCACCTGGGTCACCTGGTTCCTGCTGGGCGGCGACCTGTACACGGCGTACACGTTCATCGCGGTGCCGGCCGCGGTGTACGCGACGGGCGCGGCGGGTTTCTTCGCGGTGCCGTACACGATCGTCGCGTACCCGCTGGTGTTCCTGATCCTGCCCCGGCTGTGGTCGGTGTCGCGGGTGCACGGCTACGTGACTCCGGCGGACTTCGTGCGCGGCCGGTACGGTTCGCGCGGGCTGTCGGTGGCGGTGGCGCTGACCGGCATCCTGGCGACCATGCCGTACGTGGCGCTGCAGCTGGTGGGCATCCAGGCGGTGCTGTCGGTGCTGGGCCTGGGCGGCAGCGGCAACTGGTTCCTGCAGGACCTGCCGCTGTTCGTGGCGTTCGGCGTGCTGGCGGCGTACACGTACTCGTCGGGTCTGCGGGCGCCGGCGCTGATCGCGTTCGTCAAGGACACCCTGGTCTACGTGGTGATCCTGGTGGCGGTGATCTACATCCCGATGCGGCTGGGCGGCTACGGGCACATCTTCGACGCGGCGGCGCACAAGTTCGCCCCGCCGGCGGACGGCTCGAAGCCGACGGGGTCGCTGATCATCGCGACGGCCTCGCAGTGGCAGTACGCGACGCTGGCGTTCGGGTCGGCGTTGGCGCTGTTCATGTATCCGCACTCGGTGACGGGCGTGCTGGCGGCGAAGTCCCGGAACACGGTGCGCCGCAACATGGCGATCCTGCCGACGTACTCGCTGATGCTGGGCCTGCTGGCGCTGCTGGGCTTCATGGCGATCGCCGCCGGGGTGAGCCGGGGCGACAAGAAGTTCAACGCGCAGCTGGCGGTGCCGCAGCTGTTCGCGGACATGTTCCCGAGCTGGTTCACGGGCGTGGCGTTCGCGGCGATCGGGGTGGGTGCGCTGGTGCCGGCGGCGATCATGTCGATCGCGGCGGCGAACCTGTTCACCCGCAACGTGTACAAGGAGTTCCTGAAGCCGGAGGCGACGCCGGCCGACGAGACCCGGGTGGCGAAGATCGCCTCGCTGCTGGTGAAGGTCGGCGCGCTGGCGTTCGTGCTGGTGATGGACAAGCAGGCGGCGATCAACATGCAGCTGCTGGGCGGCGTGTGGATCCTGCAGACCGCGGTGGCGCTGGTGGCGGGCCTGTTCACCCGCTGGTTCCACCGCTGGGCGCTGCTGGCCGGCTGGGCGGTCGGCATGGCGTACGGCACCTGGAAGGCGTACGGGATCTCGTCGGCGGCGACCAAGCACTTCGGCGGGTCGGCCGCGGAGATCCCGGTGCTCGGGCAGGTCGGCTACATCGGCCTGACCGGGTTCGCGCTGAACCTGGTCGTCGCGGTGCTGCTGACGCTGGTGCTGCGGGCCCTGAAGGCCCCCGAGGGGACCGACGAGACCTCGAAGGCCGACTACTCCGCGGAGGCCGGTGACGAGGCCGTGAAGCAGGCCCCGCAGCCCACGCTGGCGCACTGACGCGTGCGGGGGCGCAACCACCCCCCGCATGCGCCCTTGGGTCGCGCCGTTGCCTCGATCGACACTGGGGTGACGGCGCGATCATCTGTTATGACAGCGCTTTTCGGGAGAGACCGGGGAGAGACGAGAACCACCGACGCAGCACCGACAACGGGGAGCCACCGCCAATGACCGACCTCACCACGGTACGCAACGGGCACCGCACCCAGGCCGACGGCGGGCGGCGGCTGCCGTCGGTGCTGATCGCCACCCGGCACGGCGAGTCGACCGCCAACGTGGAGTTCCGGCACGCGGACGCCACGGGCGCGCTGACCGTCCCGATCACCTGCCGGGACGCCGACATCCCGCTGTCGCTGCGCGGCCAGGCCCAGGCCACCGACCTGGGCCGCTGGTGGGCCGCCCTGCCACCGGCCGACCGGCCCCGCTCGGTGTGGTGCTCCCCGTACGTGCGCACCGCGGAGACCGCGAGAATCGCCCTGGCCCAGGCGTCGGGGCTGGGCGCCGTCCCGGTGGGCCTGCCGATCCGCTGGGACGAGCGGCTGCGCGACCGTGAGCTGGGCGTGCTGGAGATGCTCACCAAGGCCGCCATCGAGCGCGACCACCCGGCCGAGGCGGAGCGCCGCCGGCGGATGGGCGAGCTGTACTACCGGCCGCCCGGCGGCGAGTCCTGGCTGGACGTGGCGCTGCGGGTGCGCGGTGTGCTGCGCGACCTGGGCGAGGAGGAGGCGGGCCGGCCGGTGCTGCTGGTCGCGCACGACTGCACGGTGCTGATGCTGCGTCACGTGCTGGACCGGCTGGGCGAGGAGGAGCTGCTGGCGCTGCCGCCGGTGGCCAACTGCTCGACCAGCGTGTGGCGGGCGCGCGAGGGCCGGTTGCGGCCTGCCGGCTGGAACGAGACCGAGCACCTGTCCTGAGCGTCCGTCAGACCGCGCGGAGCGCGGCCGTCCGGCCGGGGCCGCCGAAGGCCCGCCGGTAGGCCTGCGGGGTGGTGCCGAGTCGGCGGCCGAAGTGGTGCCGCAGGGTGGCGGCGTTGCCGAAGCCGCAGCGGGCGGCGACCGCGTCGACGCTCTCGCCGGTGGACTCCAGCAGGCGCTGCGCGAACAGCACCCGCTGGCCGGTGAGCCAGCGGTGCGGGGTGGTGCCGGTCTCCTGCTGGAAGCGCCGGGCGAAGGTCCGCGGGGACATGTGGGCGTGCCGGGCGAGGTCGTCCACGCTGGTCTCCCGGTCGAGGTGGCGGCGCATCCACTCCAGGGTCCCGGCCAGCGAGTCGCCGGCGCCCTCGGGCAGCGGGCGGTTGATGAACTGGGCCTGCCCGCCGTCGCGGTGCGGGGCGACCACCATCCGGCGGGCGATCTCCCGGGCCACCTCCGCGCCCTGCACCTTGCGCACCAGGTGCAGGCAGGCGTCGATGCCGGCGGCGGTGCCGGCCGAGGTGATCACCGGGTGGTCGTCCACGTACAGCACGTCGGGTTCGACGGTGGTCAGCGGGAAGCGCTCGGCCAGCACGTCGACGTACTTCCAGTGCGTGGTGCTGCGGCGGCCGTCGAGCAGGCCCGCGGCGCCGAGCAGGAAGCTGCCGGAGCAGATCGACAGCAGCTGGGCGCCGCGGTCGTGCGCGGCCCGCAGCGCCTCGACGAGCGCCTCGGGGTAGTGCGGGCGGATGCCGGTGGCGGTGGCGATCACCAGGTCGGCCTCGGCGATCCGCTCCGGGCCGTACGGCACGTGGACGTCGTAGCCGGCGTGGGTGCGCATCGGGCCGGGCCGGTCGCCGACCAGGCCGAACTCGTACGCCGGCAGGCCGCTGTCGCTGCGGTCCAGACCGAAGATCTCACTGGCCACGCCCAGCTCGAAGGGGTGGATCTGCTCCAGCACGATCACCGCGACGTTGCTCAGCATCCGCCCAGCATGGCACTGGCAGGATTTCGCGGCAAAGGCGCATTCCTGCCATCTCGGCGGGCCGTTCGACCCGGACCTGGCCGATCCGCGCCGGGAGCGGTCCGGCACACTGTCCGGATGCACTCCCCGACCGACCGCGTCACGCTCGTCCGCCGCGCCCTCGACCACGACCTCGCCGGAGCCGCGGAGGTCACCGTCGAAGCCTTCGTCGGCGACGGCCACACCCGCCCCGGGTCCGACTACGTCGAGCTCCTGCGGGACGCCGCCCGGCGCAACCGGGAGGCCGAGGTGCTGGTCGCCGTCGACCGCGCCGGCGGCTCGGTGCTCGGCAGTGTGACGTTCGCCGCGGGCGGCAACCCGTGGGCGGACATCGCGCGTCCGGACGAGGGTGAGATCCGGATGCTGGCGGTCGGCACGGCGGCCCGCGGGCGCGGCGTCGGCCGGGCGCTGGTGTCCGCGGCGATCGACCGCAGCCGGGAACTCGGACTGGCCGGGATGGCGTTCTCCACCCGGCCGACGATGACCGCCGCGCATCGGATCTACGATGCTCTGGGCTTCGTCCGGACCCCGGAACGGGACTGGGCGCCGGCCCCCGGGGTGGACCTGATGGTCTACACGATGCGGTTCTGAGGCCTCTCCGGCGTGGTTCCCGTTGTCTACGCGCGGCACCACGCCGCGACACGCGGCTACTACATCTGGTGCCGCCAGCTCCAGCCGCCACAACATGTATGCTCGACTCGCTGTCGAAGCAGGGGAACCCGGTGCAAATCCGGGACTGCCCCGCAACGGTGAGCGGGCTGTAGCGACGCCCGCGCAGTCCGAGGACCTGCCGACGGTGTGCGACACGGCATCCCCGCAGACGCCATGCAGCACAGCTTTGCCGTCCGGCCTCGCGGGCGGGCCGGGGGTGGGTCTTTCGCGCGCCGATCGAGCGTTTCGGCGTGCCGTCCTCCCCTGTCCTCCCGTGTGCCACCGGACACCTCGATCCACGTCCGTCGCCGCCACAGGAGAGAGTGCGCCTTGACCGTCGCCGCCTCAGTCACCCTGCCGTCCCAGGGTTCCGCCGACGCCTTCACCGACCCCGGTGCGGCGCTGCTTCGGCTGCTCACCGACCGCAGCACCGACCTCCCCCAGGTGGACCCCGGCCACGTCGCCGCCGCCGCGCTGCGCGGCCGCCACGCCGGTTCGGACTTCGCCGAGCTGCGCGGGCTGGCCGTGGAGGCCGCCGCGTCGATGATCGCCGAGGACCCGCAGTACTCGAAGCTGGCCGCGCGCCTGCTGGCGATGGAGATCGCCGACGAGGCCGCCACCCAGGGCGTCACCTCGTTCTCCGCCTCGATCGCCGTCGGCCACGCCGAGGGCCTGATCGGTGACGCCACCGCCGAGTTCGTCGCCGCGCACACCGAGCTGTTCGACTCGCTGATCGACGCCTCCGGCGACGACCGCTTCGAGTACTTCGGCCTGCGCACCGTGCAGTCCCGCTACCTGCTGCGCCACCCGATCACCCGCAAGGTGGTCGAGACCCCGCAGCACTTCCTGCTGCGCGTCGCGGCGGGCCTGGCGGTCGGCACCTCCGAGCAGTCGGTGCTGGAGGTGGCCGAGCTCTACAAGCTGATGAGCCGCCTGGAGTACCTGACCAGCTCCCCCACGCTGTTCAACTCCGGCACCCGGCACCCGCAGATGTCCTCCTGCTACCTGCTGGACTCGCCGCTGGACAACCTGGACTCGATCTACAACCGGTACGCGCAGATCGCCCGGCTGTCCAAGCACGCCGGCGGCATCGGCCTGTCCTACTCGCGGATCCGCTCCCGCGGCTCGCTGATCCGCGGCACCAACGGCAAGTCGAACGGCATCGTCCCGTTCCTGCGCACCCTGGACTCCTCCGTGGCGGCGGTCAACCAGGGCGGACGGCGCAAGGGCGCGGCCTGCGTGTACCTGGAGACCTGGCACGCCGACATCGAGGAGTTCCTGGAGCTCCGCGACAACACCGGCGAAGAGGCCCGGCGCACCCACAACCTGAACCTGGCGCACTGGATCCCGGACGAGTTCATGCGCCGCGTCAACGCCAACGAGGACTGGTCGTTGTTCTCCCCGGCGGACGTGCCCGAGCTGGTCGACCTGTGGGGCGCCGACTTCGACGAGGCGTACCGCAAGGCCGAGCTGGCCGGCAAGGCCGTGCGCACCATCCCCGCGCAGACCCTGTACGCCCGCATGATGCGCACCCTGGCGCAGACCGGCAACGGCTGGATGACCTTCAAGGACGCCTCCAACCGGGCCGCCAACCAGACCGCGCTGCCGGGCCGCACGGTGCACTCCTCGAACCTGTGCACCGAGATCCTGGAGGTCACCGACGACTCCGAGACCGCGGTCTGCAACCTGGGCTCGGTCAACCTGGGCGCGCACGTCGCCCCGGGCGCCACCGCCGACGACCTGGTCAACGCCATGGACTGGGACCGCCTGGACGCCACCGTGCGCACCGCGGTGACCTTCCTCGACCGCGTGATCGACATCAACTTCTACCCGACCACCGAGGCCGGGACGTCCAACTCCCGCTGGCGCCCGGTGGGCCTCGGCGTGATGGGCCTGCAGGACGTCTTCTTCAAGCTGCGGCTGGACTTCGACTCCGCCGAGGCGAAGCAGCTGTCCACGCTGATCTCCGAGCGCATCATGCTCACCGCGTACGAGCGCTCCGCGGACCTGGCCGAGCAGTTCGGCCGCCACGAGGCGTACGGCGAGACCCGCGCGGCCCGCGGCCAGCTGCACATCGACCATTTCTTTAAAGACCAGCACAGCGGTGCGGCCGCCCCGCAGTGGACCGGCCGCTGGGACGCGCTGCGTGCCCGGATCGCCGAGACCGGCCTGCGCAACTCGCTGCTGCTGGCCATCGCGCCGACCGCGACCATCGCGTCCATCGCCGGCGTCTACGAGTGCATCGAGCCGCAGGTGTCCAACCTGTTCAAGCGCGAGACCCTGTCCGGCGAGTTCCTCCAGGTCAACCCGTACCTGGTGCGCGAGCTGAAGGAGCTCGGCGTCTGGGACCAGCAGACCCGGGACTCGCTGCGCGAGGCCAACGGCTCCGTGCAGGACTTCAAGTGGCTGCCGGAGAGCGTCCGTTCGCTGTACCGCACCGCGTGGGAGCTGCCGCAGCGCGCGCTGATCGACCTGGCCGCCGCCCGGCAGCCGTACATCGACCAGAGCCAGTCGCTGAACCTGTTCATGGCGGCGCCGACCATCGGCAAGCTCTCCTCGATGTACGCCTACGCGTGGAAGGTCGGTCTGAAGACCACCTACTACCTGCGGTCCCGTCCGGCGACCCGGATCGCGCAGGCCGCGTCGGGCACCGCCCGCACCGCCGCCCCGGTGCCGGTGCAGACCCCGACCCTCAGCCAGGCCGAGCAGGACGCCATCGCCTGCTCCCTGGAGAACCCCGAGTCCTGCGAGGCGTGCCAGTAATGAGCTCCGAAGACCAGAAGAAGATGCTGCTCGACCCGGGCTTCGAGCTGACCCTGCGTCCGATGCGCTACCCGTCGTTCTACGACCGGTACCGGGACGCGATCAAGAACACCTGGACCGTCGAGGAGGTGGACCTGCACTCCGACGTCGCCGACCTCGCCAAGCTCTCCGAGGGCGAGCGGCACATGATCGGCCGGCTGGTCGCGTTCTTCGCCACCGGTGACTCGATCGTCTCGAACAACGTGGTGCTGAGCCTCTACAAGCACATCAACTCGCCGGAGGCGCGGCTCTACCTGTCGCGGCAGCTGTTCGAGGAGGCCGTGCACGTCCAGTTCTACTTGACGCTGCTGGACACCTACCTGCCCGACCCGGAGGACCGCAACGCGGCCTTCGCCGCGGTGGAGAACATCCCCTCCATCGCGCAGAAGGCGCAGTTCTGCTTCAAGTACATGAACGCGGTCGACCACATCGACTCGCTGCAGAGCAAGGAGGACCGGCGGGCCTTCCTGCTGAACCTGATCTGCTTCGCGGCATGCGTCGAGGGCCTGTTCTTCTACGGCGCGTTCGCCTACGTGTACTGGTTCCGCAGCCGCGGCCTGCTGCACGGCCTGGCGACCGGCACCAACTGGGTGTTCCGCGACGAGTCGATGCACATGGACTTCGCGTTCTCGGTGGTCGACACCGTCCGCGAGGAGGAGCCCGACCTCTTCGACGACAAGATGGCCCAGCAGGTCACCGAGATGCTGGAGGAGGCCGTCGAGGCCGAGCTCCAGTTCGCCCAGGACCTCTGCGGCGACGGCCTGCCCGGCATGAACACCGAGTCGATGCGCCAGTACCTGGAGGCCGTCGCCGACCAGCGCCTGGCCCGGCTCGGCCTGCCGATCCGCTACGGCTCGACCAACCCGTTCGGGTTCATGGAGCTGCAGAACGTCCAGGAGCTGACCAACTTCTTCGAGCGCCGGGTCTCCGCGTACCAGGTCGCCGTCGAGGGCTCGGTCTCCTTCGACGACGACTTCTAGGCCGACGCCGGAACGACCCGAGGGCCGCACCCCCGCCGCAGAGCGGGGGTGCGGCCCTCGGCCGTGTCCGGGGGTGGCGGCCGGTCAGCCGCGGCCCGAGGTGCCGCTGGCCCAGAGCGAGCCGCCGGTGGACGGGCCGCCGTTCTGGGTGTAGATCACGAAGTTGGCGTCGTCCTGGAGCAGGGCGTACGCCCCGGTGTTGCCCCAGGTGGCGGTGCTCCACAGGGCGGCGGTGGTGCTGCCGGCCTTGTAGATCACCATGTTGCCGTCGGGCTGCACGGAGAGGTACGCGCCGGCGTTGCCCCAGGTGTTGGTGGACCAGATCGCGGCGCCGTCGCTGCGGCGGTAGAGCACCAGGTTGCCGTCGTCCTGCATGACCAGCCGGACGGTCGCCGACTGGGTCCACTGGTTGCTGTACAGGCGCTGCCCGGAGCCGATCTTGGACGGGAAGGCCGAGGTGCCGGTGGCCCACAGCGCGCCGCCGGTGCCCGGCCCGCCGCCGCGGCGGTAGACCACCACGTTGCCGTCGTCCTGCACGGTGGCGTACGCGCCGCCGCCGGAGGTGCTGCTGGCCCACAGCGCGCCGTCGTTGCCGGGGCCGCCGTTGCTGCGGTAGACGACCAGGTTGCCGTCGTCCTGCATCACGGCGTACGCGCCGGGGTTGCCGTAGGTGTTGGTGCCCCACAGGGCGCGGCCGCCGCCGACCTTCAGGTAGGCGACCAGGTTGCCGTCGGTCTGCATGGTCAGCGTGACCGCGTCGCTGCTGATGCTCTGGCCGGAGGCGAGGCGCCGGCCGGGCTGGAGGGAGTTGCCGGAGGCGGGCGAGGTGACGTCCAGGTAGCTGGCGTCGATGCCCAGGCTGATGCCGCCGTAGGTCTCGGTGACGTTGCCGGCGTACTGGTGGCCGCGGCGGCCGGGCATCCACTGGCCGGCGCCGGCGGGCAGGCCCATGCCGGCGTCGGTCACGTCGTGGTGCGAGTTCCAGGCGGCGGCCCACAGCACGTCGGGCTCCGGGTAGGAGCTGTCGTTGTACCGGGCGGAGAGGTCCTTCACGCCGCTGGCGGCGCCGGTGTAGATGCCCGAGCGGTAGCCCTTGCCGTGCAGCCGCGCCGTCCAGCCGGCCAGGTAGGCGACGACCCGGTCGCGGTAGACGGAGGAGTCGTAGCCCTCCATGTCGCTGTAGAGCACCGAGCCCTGTTGGAAGCCGAGGGCGGCGGCCTTGGCGACCGCGTCGTCGGCGGCGTCGGAGCCCTGCTGGCGGGCGACCGTCGGGTCGGCGTCGACCAGCAGGTTGCCGATGGAGGCCTGGCGGCCGACGTACAGCGGCATGAAGCCCCAGCCCTCGGCGTTGCGGGCGTCCACCCAGCTCTTCGTGGGCGAGGCGCAGGCCTGCGCGGGCCCGCCGAGGTACACGCTGGTGCCCCGGTACGGGGAGTTCGCCGCCCAGGCCGCCATGGTGGTGTCCGACGGCGCGGCGCAGCGGTCGAAGCCGTACCCGGCGACGTCGGTGCGCGGGGCGCCGGTCGCGGCGGCGGCCTTGGGGGCGGCCGGCGCGGCGACGCGGACCCCGGCGTCGAGGCTCGCGGTCTCCAGGATCTGCCGGACCTGCTCCGGGCCGGTGGCGTAACTCGCCGTCACCTCAAGGCCGCCGGCGCCGAGCCGGGCCTGGATCTGATGCCCGGCGGCGGCCTCGTCCAGGACGCTCCGCGGCACGGCCTGGCCGGGCACCACGGTGCCCTGGGTGCGTCCGGCCACCGCGGGCTGGATCAGCAGGCCGTCGGAGCGGCCGGGCGCGATGTGCGCCGGGCAGTCCTGGTCCGCGCCCGGGGTGCCCAGGTAGACGGCGCTCACGTCGAGCCGGACACAGGTGCGGGGGTTGGCGGCGAGGTCGACGACCGGCCAGTCCGCGGGTACCCGGGCGTGGAAGCCCTGGTAGTCGACCTGCTTGGTGCCCTGGCCCGCAGACGGCTGCGCCCCCGCGGCCCAGGCGTTGGGGACGGCCGCGGCCAGTCCCGTGACGGCGAGCGCGATGATCGCGGCCCGCCCTGCTGCACGACGTCGCATGCTGATGTCCCACCCCTGAAGTCGTGTCCGACCTGACATGTGGACAGGACTGTAGCGGACGGGAACGACGAAGGGCCGTACTCGAACTTCGAGTGCGGCCCTCTTGTGATCATCCGTCAGCTGTTGGGCGCCGTGGCGTACTTGGGGGTGCCTTCGGCCATCTGCCGCAGGGCGTCCTTGCGGTCGCGCTTGGAGAGCCGGTCGATGTACAGGTACCCGTACAGGTGGTCGGTCTCGTGCTGGAGGCAGCGGGCGAAGAAGCCGGTGCCCTCGACCCGGATCGGGTTGCCGTGCTTGTCCTGGCCGTTGACGGCCGCGTAGCCGGGGCGGGCGAGCTCCTGGTAGGCGGTGGGCACCGACAGGCAGCCCTCCTGGCCGTCGTCCAGGCTGCGGCGGCCCGCGGGGAGCTCCTCCAGCACCGGGTTGACGACGTGCCCGACGTGGCGGACGCCCTCGTCGTCGGGGCAGTCGTAGACGAAGACCTTCAGGTCGACGCCGATCTGGTTGGCGGCCAGGCCGACGCCCTCGGCGGCGTACATCGACTGGAACATGTCGTCGATGAGCGCGGCGAGGTCGTCGTCGAAGGCGGTGACGGTCTGCGTC
Organism: Kitasatospora sp. NPDC059795; assembly: GCF_042732175.1. NCBI lineage: Bacteria > Bacillati > Actinomycetota > Actinomycetes > Kitasatosporales > Streptomycetaceae > Kitasatospora > Kitasatospora sp. NPDC059795. The sequence continues at coordinate 482,084 of NZ_JBHWID010000002.1, read as the reverse complement.
TCGCGGTGCAGGACCGGGTTGCCGACCACGGTGATCGGGCGGGCGGTGCCCTTGCCCGGGTCGGGCAGATCGCCGACCACCTGCTGGACGTCGCCGCCCGGGTGCTCGTGGTCGTGCTCGTGCTCGTGGTCGTGGTGCTCGGCCATCGCTTGGTTTCCGCTCCGTCCGCGTCCGGCTGGTGTACCGGTCCAGGGTACGGGGCGTGGCGGCGCACGGAAGTACCTCCCGGCCCCTTTGAGCTGGGAGGCGGGTCAGCACACCTCTTCGAGGTCCCGGTAGGCGCGGGTGGTCGGGGAGGCGGCGGCCCAGCGGTCCAGCAGGGTGCGGACCAGGCCGGCGGGCGCGGCGATGCCGCATTCGCGTTCGATCTGCCAGGGGCCGCCGGCCGATCCCTGGCTGAGGTGGCTGAGGTGGCCGGGGTGCAGCGGGTCACCGTCGTCGTGCGGGTCGTGGTGCGCGGTGTGGCCGTCGTCGATGGCCATCCGGCTCTCCGAGCAGGTGCGGCACAGCAGCCGCACCGAGGACGTCCAGTCCTCGGCGGCGTACCCGGCGTCGGCGACGGTCTTCTCCAGCGCGTCCCGGTCGGCGGCGGTGGCGGCCTGCAGCAGCACCACCCAGGTCGGCACCGGGGAGGGCGCCCACAGTTCGATCTCGTCGAACACCGGGTAGGCGACGCCGTCGGCGACCCGTTCGCCGTGCGGCGCGCCGTCGTGCAGCACCACTTCGCCCCAGCGGCGGCCGGAGGACGGCAGCGGGATGGACAGCACCTCGATCCGCGCCGGGTCGAGCCGGCGGCCCCACACCACCTCCGACTCGCCGTCCGGGGACAGCCGCACCGGGGTGGTGCCGAGGTCGAGCTCGATCGGCCCGTCCGCGCCCGGGCCGCCGGGCAGTCGCAGCCCGTACGCCTGCCAGGCGCGGCGGGCCAGCGGCCAGTCCTGCAGGGCGGTGGCGGTGATGCCGAGGTTCCACCAGTCCGGGGCGCCGTGCTGGCGGTCGAGCAGGGCGACGGCGCGCAGGCCGGCGCTGCGGGCCTGCTCCCAGTCGCGGCGGAACTTGTGCAGCAGGGCGAGGTTGAACCAGGAGTCGGACAGGCCGGGTTCCAGGTCGGCCGCCATCACCAGCAGTGCCCCGGCGTCCTCGTACCGGCCGTCGCCGATCAGCGTGAACGCACGGTCGGTGGTCTGCCGCCAGGTCGCCGACGGACGGTGCCGTGCGCGGTGGAAGATCCTCACGTTGGTCCCTTGCCGTCGGTCGTCACCGGGTCGCCCCGCCTCCGGGTCTTCCCGCCACGACCGCATCCAACCACGCCCGCCGCGGGCCGCGCGCCCCGCGCGGCCATTCAGTCCGCGGGCCCGGGAACTCATCGGGCCGCGAACCGGCAGCGGGCCGCGCGGTGGCCGCGGCGGCCGAGTCGGGCGAGCGCGTCCAGCACCACCGGGTCGTAGCCGCGGCCGGCGTCCAGGCGCAGGTGGTCGAGCGGGTCGAGGGCGCCGGCCCTGGGGCGGTCGGCGGCGGCGGTGCGCAGGTCGTCGTGCGCGTTGGCGACCCGGATGATCCGGGAGGCCAGCGGCAGGGTGGGGTCGTGGCGGCCGTCGTCGAGCCGGCACGGGTCGGCGAGCCGGGCGACCTGCTGCCAGACCTGCTTGGGCACGCCGGTGCGCCGGATCACCTCGCTGCCGAGCCGGGCGATCTGCTGCTGCTCGTCGTCGGGCAGCAGCGCGGTCGCCCCGCCGGGGACGGGCTCCACCAGCGACAGCTGACCGATGTCGTGCATCAGCGCGGCATACTCCAGCAGCGTCAACTCCCGGCTTCCGAGGCCGAGTTCGCGCCCCAGAGCGCACGCCGTGTCGGCCACCCGGCGGGCGTGCCCGGGCGTGGTGTAGCCGGCGATCTCGGTGGCCCGGGCGAGCGTCTCGATGGTCTGCCCGGTGGTGGCCCGGACTTCGACGGCCCGCCGGAACGAGGCCTGCGCGAGCAGCAGCGGCACGCAGAACACCGGCAGCGCCCACAGTCCGGCCTCGCCGGCCAGCAGGCTGAGCAGCAGACCGGTGGCGACCTGCGCGGAGCCGATGCCGAGCAGCGCGTGCAACTGGTCGTCGAGCGCGGCGCTGTACCGCAGCCCGGTGCGGGCCCGCTGCTGCCCGGCCGCCAGCACCGCGTCGCCGAGCGCGGCCAGCGCGGCGACGGCGGCCAGCAGCGCCCCGTACGCGGGACCGGGCAGCCGGTCGGTGGCGCCGGAGTCGTACAGCGGCTGGAACAGCAGTGCCGCGAAGGAGACGGTCACCACCCGGCGGGCGGCGGCATCCAGCCCGCCGAGCGGGGTGCGCGGCCGGCGGCGGACGGCGGCCAGCGCGGCCAGCCCGACCCACTGCACGGCGAGGCCGACGGCGGTGCCGGCCGCGGTGACGGCGGTGGCCTGCAGCACGCCGTGCGCGGTGGGCAGCCCGTGCAGCGGCCCGAGCAGCGCGTACGCGAGGGCGACGGCGGTGGCCACCGGCGCGGGTTCGCGATCGCCGGGCAGCGCGGGCCCGGCGCACTGGCCGAGCGCGATCAGGGCGGTGAACGCGAGCGCCACCTCGGTCTGGCTGGTGCCGACGGCGAGCGCGTGCACCAGCGCGAAGCCGCCGAGCAGGACGGCGGCCACGTGCGGCAGGTCGGCCGGTCCCGGCCGCCGGAGGGTCACGGCGCCCCGCCGGCCGGCAGGCCCTGCCCGGACTGCTGCGGCAGCCGGGCCGGTTCGGGCACGCCGAGCGGGATGTCCGGCACCTCGCCGTCCCAGCCGCCGGGCGGCGGCGGCTCGGGCTGCCAGCCGTGTTCGGCGACGGCCTCGACCAGGGCCCGCACCATCACCGGGTCGAACTGGCTGCCCGCGCACCGCTCCAGTTCGGTGACGGCCTCCTGGACGGGCCGGCCGCGCCGGTAGGAGCGGGTGGAGGTCATCGAGTCGAAGGCGTCGGCGACCGAGATGATCCGGGCGAACTCGGGAATCCGCTCCCCCGCCAGCCCGTGCGGGTAGCCGCGGCCGTCCACCCGCTCGTGGTGGTGCAGGATGCCGTCGCGGCCCTCGCCGAGGAAGTCCAGCTGCCGCACCAGCTCGTGCCCGAACACCGGGTGCACCTCGACGGCGCGCCGCTCCGCGGGCGTCAACGGGCCGTTGCGGCGCAGCAGTTCGGTGGCGACGGCGAGCTTGCCGACGTCGTGCAGGGTGCCCGCGAAGTGCAGGGTGCGGATCCGGTCCTCGGCGAGGCCGAGCTGGCGGGCGATCAGCACCGAGGCCCGGCCGACGCGTTCGCTGTGGCCGCGGGTGTAGGCGTCCTTGATCTCCACGGCCTGCACCAGGGCCCGCACGGTGGCGCGGTGCGCGGAGCGTTCGCGGTGGCCCTGCGCGGACAGCCAGGCGGTGATGGTCAGCGGCAGCAGGCCGAGCACCGCCGCGAACGCCCCGTACGGGCCCTGCCACAGCACCGCGACCATCAGTCCGCCCGCGCCGTGCAGCAGTGCGGCGGGCGCCGCCCGGTGCAGCTTGCGGATCACGCCGTGGCCGGCCGAGCCGCAGGTCAGCCGCACCATGCCGGCCACCAGCACGCCGTTGACCAGGCAGAACGTCAGGATCGCGGCGAGTGCGCCGAGGGCCGCGCCGGGAAAGCGGGTGCCGAGCAGCAGCCGGGAGCCGCCGAGCAGCCGGAACACCTCGGCGGAGCACGCCGCGGCCAGCGCCAGCTGGGCGGCGTTCCACACCCGGCGCAGGGCGCGCGGGCGCTGGGCCGGGCCGAGCAGTGCGCCGGGCAGCGCGACCAGCGCGGCGGCGGCGGGCGGCAGCATCAGCACGCCGGCGAACAGCACCGGGAAGAAGCCGCTGCCGCGCGGATCGGCCGGGGTCTCCTGCGCGGGCCGGCCGCGCAGCCACCGCCACACCCGGGCGCACGGGGTGCGGGCGCCCTGGGCGAGCGATTCCAGACAGAGGTGGAGCAGGGCGAGCAGCCCGATCCGGGGCCAGTCGAGGTCCGGTCCGGCACCCGACAGCGGCAGCAGCGTGGCGAGCGCCGCCGTCAGCACGGCGGCCAGATAGGCCACGGCCCGCCCCGGCAGGGCGATGCGCTCGGATTCGCTGGCGATCTCGGCCTCCCCAGCCCGTACCGGGCCCTCCGACGTGAGGACTCGTCAGAGAATAGGGCCCGGCCACCCGGACGGGGCGCACGATCGCGGATTGCCGCAGCCGGAGCAGCGACAGCTCACCCGATCGAGTGAGTAATCACTCCGCGGTGGCGACGGCGGAGCCGTGACCGGCCGCGCCCTCGACCGTCATCTCCATGCTGACGGAGGACACCTCGACCGTCGGGCCCTCGCCGGGGCGCTGGCCCGCGCGGATCGAGTCGATCCGGGCCAGCACCTTCGCCCGGAGGTCGGAGGGCGTGTCGTCGCAGCCGCACGAGCGCTTGATCAGCGCCTTGATGGCCTGCTCCAGGCCGTACTTCTCCAGGCACGGCGAGCACTCGTCGAAGTGCACCCGCAGCTTGGCGCAGTCGCCCTCGGGCATCTCGTTGTCGAGGAATTCGTAGAGGTGGTCGAGCACCTCTCCGCACTCGGTCTCGTGCGGATCGCCGCAGCTCATGAGCCCGCGCCCTTCGCTTCGTGCCCTGCACCGGTACCGGCCGGGACCAGCCCCCGCTCGCGGGCGTAGTCCTCCAGCATGCCGCGCAACTGGCGGCGACCACGGTGCAGTCGGGACATCACCGTACCGATGGGTGTACCCATGATGTCCGCGATCTCCTTGTACGCAAAGCCCTCGACGTCCGCGAGATAGACCGCGATCCGGAACTCCTCCGGAATGGCCTGCAGGGCGTCCTTCACATCGCTGTCCGGCAGGTGGTCGAGCGCCTGCGCCTCGGCGGAGCGGAGCCCCGTCGACATGTGCGACTCGGCGCGCGCCAGCTGCCAGTCCTCGATCTCCTCGGCCGCGGTGCGTTGCGGTTCGCGCTGCTTCTTGCGGTACGAGTTGATGAACGTGTTGGTGAGGATGCGGTACAGCCAGGCCTTGAGGTTGGTGCCCTCACGGAACTGGTGGAACGACGCGTACGCCTTGGCGAACGCCTCCTGGAGCAGGTCCTCCGCGTCGGCCGGGTTGCGGGTCATCCGCAGCGCCGCCGAGTACATCGGATCCAGGAACCCCAACGCGTCGCGCTCGAAGCGCGCGCGCCTGGCCTCCTCGCTCTCGTTCTCGGACACCCTGAAGGTGTCCTCGCCGATCACCTCGGCCAGTTCGTCGCCGGTGAGCTGGTCGCTCTCCGGACGGCCCTGGTCGGTGCCTGAAGCACCCGACACGGCCGCGTCATCGGTCCCGACGACCGGACCCACCTCCTCGGTCAGCTGCACACGGCCCACTTCGGGCCGACCCGCAAGCGAGGATATCGGGCTGACCGGCTTCTCGCCCGCGACAACCCACTCCGACCAGTCCGGCACGAGCGACGACTCGGCCGCCCGCTCGTCGGGCCGCTCGGGGCACGCGATCGAAACCATGGGCGCTGCCTTTCCACCGGGGCATGTTCTGACGACTCGTGCAACCCCGCTCGTTGCCCGGACATTCCCGGCCTCCGCCGAGGAGGTCAGAGCCAGCCGGCCACGGCGTCGGTGATCAGCGCCAGGGCCTCGTCCTGGCCCAGCGGCGCCTTCTTCGGGACCTTGAACGCGTGGGAGCCGTACGGCACTTCGACCAGGCGGTGGGTGTCGGGCAGGACCGGGAACTCCTCCGGGGCGCCGAAGGTGTCCGCGCCGCCCTGCACCACCAGGGTCGAAAGTCCGGTCTCCAGCAGTTCCTCGGCGCGGCTCTTCTCCGGCCTGCCGGGCGGGTGCAGCGGGAACGCCAGCGCCAGCACGCCCGCCGCGCCGAGCCCGGCGGCGGTCCGGCAGGCCACCCGGGCGCCGGCGCTGCGGCCGCCCGCGTACACCGGCAGGCCCTCCTCGGCGGCGGCCTCGAACTGCGCGGGCCAGCCGGCGTCCAGCGTCTTCGGCGCGGGCGCGAGCTTCTTCCCGGCCACCCGCCAGGGCTGCTCGGCCAGCACCACGGTGACGCCGGCCGCCGGGAGCGCCGCGGCGATCGCCTGCAGGTCGGGGGCCTCGATGCCGCCGCCCGCGCCGTGGCCGAGCAGCAGGACGGCGCGCGGGGCGCCGGCCCGGAACCAGTGGAGCCGGGCGTCGCCGGCGGGGGTGCTGATGATCCGCTGCATGGCGCGAGCGTATAGAGAGGTCGTGCTCAGAACAGCGTGGTGCGGTCGTCCTCGGTGAGTCGCCTGGTCAGCCCGGGGTGGTTGTTGCGGATCGAGCCGACCTCGTCGGGCACGGCGTGGATCCGCAGGTCGCCGGGCGGCGGCGGGGTGAGGTCGGCGGTCTCGGCGTACGGGTCGAGCCAGGCGTCCCAGCGGTCGGGGCCCAGGTACAGCGGCATTCGCCGGTGGACGGGGGCGAGCAGCGGTTCGGCGTCGGTGGTGACGACGGCGCAGGTCACCAGCCAGGCGTCCGGGTGCCCGGCGGGGACGTCCCGGTTGCGCCAGAACTCGTACAGCCCGGCCAGCGCCAGCGGGGCGCCGTCGGCGCGGGAGACGAAGTAGGGGCGGCGGGGCGGCCGGGAGACGTCGTCGGTGGGGGCGGTCTGCCACTCGTAGTAGCCGTCGACGGGTATCAGGCAGCGCCGCGAGGCGAACGCCTGCCGGTAGGCGGGCTTCTCGTGGACGGTCTCCGCCCGGGCGTTGATCATCTTCACCGCGGTGTCCGCGCTGCCCGCCCAGGCCGGCACCAATCCCCAGCGCAGCACCCGCAGTTGACGCACCGGCCGGCGCTCCCCGCGCGGCGCCCGGTCCAGCACGACGAACGCGGCGGCGGTGGGCGCGACGTTCCAGCTCGGGGCCAGCGTCTCGGTCGGGTCCCACTGCCGGACGCCGAAGTGCCGCACCAGTTCGGCGGGATCGGTGGAGGAGGCGAAGCGGCCGCACATGCCGTTCAGCTTGCCAGAACAGAACCGGCCGCTGGTCGCCGTCCGTCCTTCCGTGGGAGGCTGCCCGCCCGGGCGAACGGGAAGCGACGGCGATCGGAGGCCCGCCGGCATGGACTTCGCACAACTGTGGGACCACGTGACGGCCGCACAGCCCGACCCGCCGCACTGGCTGGTGTGGGCCACCGCGGCGGCGGCGCTGCTGGCGGTGGCGGTGCGCCCGGTGTGGCGGCTGAGCCGCACGGTGGTGACCATCGCGCACGAGGGCGGGCACGGCGTGATGGCGCTGCTGACCCGCCGCCGCCTGTCCGGGATCCGGCTGCACTCGGACACCTCCGGGTTGACGGTCTCCTCCGGGCGCCCGACCGGCCCGGGCATGGTGCTGACCGCCGCGGCCGGCTACCCGGCGCCGTCCCTGCTCGGCCTGGGCGGCGCGGCGCTGCTGGCGACCGGCCGGATCACCGCGCTGCTGTGGATCGGCATCGCGCTGCTGGCCGCGATGCTGCTGACCCTGCGGAACCTGTTCGGGGTGCTGGCCGTGCTGGCCACCGGCGGCGCGTTCGTCGCGGTGTCCTGGTACGGGGACGCCGAGTGGCAGGGCGCGTTCGCCCACCTGGGCGTGTGGTTCCTCCTGCTGGCGGGGGCGCGCCCGCTGATCGAGCTGTTCTCCACCCGGCGGCACGGCGGCGCCACCGGCTCGGACGCCGACCAGCTGGCCCGGCTGACGGGCGTGCCCGCGACGGTCTGGGTGGCGCTGTTCCTGCTGGTGGCGCTGGCCTGCCTCGGGCTCGGAGCGGCCTGGCTGCTGCCCCGGTAGCGGACCCGGTCCTCATAGACTGGGCGGCATGACCGACTCCCTGTGGCCCGCTCCCGTCGCCACCGCCGCCGTGGACGCCACCGTGACGATCCCCGGCTCGAAGTCCGCGACCAACCGTGCGCTGGTGCTGGCCGCCCTCGCCGACGGCCCGGGCTGGGTGCGCCGCCCGCTGCGCAGCCGCGACTCGCAGCTGATGGCGGACGGCCTGCGGGCGCTGGGCGTGACGGTCGAGGAGACGGTGAACGAGGCGTCCGGCGGCACCGGCGGCGGCGAGGCCTGGCGGGTCATCCCGGCCGAGCGGCTGCGCGGCCCGGCGCAGGTGGACGTCGGCAACGCCGGCACCGTGATGCGCTTCCTGCCGCCGCTGGCCACCCTCGCGGACGGCCCGGTGCACTTCGACGGCGACCCGCGCAGCCACGAGCGCCCCCAGCACGGCGTGATCGACGCGCTGCGCACCCTCGGCGCCCGGATCGACGACGGCGGCCGCGGCGGTTTCCCGCTGACCGTGCACGGCACGGGCGCGCTGGACGGCGGCCCGGTGGAGGTGGACGCCTCGTCCTCCTCGCAGTTCGTCTCGGCGCTGCTGCTGTCCGGGGCCCGCTTCAACAACGGCGTGGAGATCCGCAACGTGGGCGCGACGGTGCCCTCGCTGCCGCACATCCGGATGACCGTCGACATGATCCGCAAGGCCGGCGGCCAGGTCGACGCCCCCGAGGACGGCGGTGAGAAGGACGTCTGGCGGGTCACGCCGGGCGCGCTGATCGGCCGCGACCTGGTGGTCGAGCCGGACCTCTCCAACGCCGCCCCGTTCTTCGCCGCGGCCCTCGCCACCGGCGGCCGGGTCGTCGTCCGGGACTGGCCCAAGCACACCTACCAGCCCGGCGACCAGCTCCGCGAGATCTACACCGCGATGGGCGGCTCCTGCCAATTCAAGGACGAGGGGCTGGAGTTCACCGGCACCGGCAAGATCCACGGCATCGAGGTGGACCTGCACGACGTCGGCGAGCTGACCCCGGTGATCGCCGCCGTCGCGGCCCTCGCCGACTCCGAGTCCCACCTGTACGGCATCTCCCACCTGCGGCTGCACGAGACCGACCGGCTCGCCGCGCTCGCCAAGGAGATCAACGACCTCGGCGGCGACGTCCGGGAGACCGAGGACGGTCTGCGGATCCGCCCCCGCCCGCTGCACGGCGGTGTCTTCCACACCTACGAGGACCACCGGCTGGCGACCGCCGCCGCCGTCCTCGGCCTGGTGGTGGACGGCGTCCTGGTGGAGAACGTGGCGACCACCGCGAAGACCCTGCCGGACTTCCCGCAGATGTGGGCCGACCTCCTCGGCCAGGGCTGACAGGGGATCACGAACATGCGCCGCTACGGCAAGGACGCCGACGAGGACGACATCCGCAGCCGCCCGGGCCGCCGGGGCTCCCGCCCCCGCACCCGCATCCGGCCCAAGCACGAGGACGCCGCCGGGGCGATGATCCTCACCGTGGACCGGGGCCGGATGACCTGCCTGGTCGACGGCGGCACCAAGGACGAACGCCTGGTCACCGCCATGAAGGCCCGCGAACTCGGCCGCAAGGGCGTGGTCGTCGGCGACATCGTCAACCTGGTCGGCGACCTCTCCGGGGACCCCGACACGCTGGCCCGGATCGTCCGGGTCGAGGAACGCACCTCGGTGCTGCGCCGCACCGCGGACGACGACGACCCGTACGAGCGGATCGTGGTCGCCAACGCCGACCAGCTGGCCATCGTCACCGCGCTCGCCAACCCGGAGCCCCGCCCCCGGCTGATCGACCGCTGCCTGGTCGCCGCGTACGACGCCGGGATGAAGCCGCTGCTGGTGCTCACCAAGTCCGACCTGGCGTCCGCCGACGAGCTGCTGGAGTCGTACGCGCCGCTCGGCATCGACTACGTGGTGACCCGGCACGACGAGCTGGCCACCGCCGGCGCGGAGGCCGTCCGCGAGCACCTGCGCGGGAGGACCACCGTCTTCATCGGGCACTCCGGCGTCGGCAAGACCACCCTGGTCAACGCGCTCGTCCCGGACCAGCAGCGGAGCACCGGCCGCGTCAACGCCGTCACCGGCCGCGGCCGGCACACCACCGTCTCCGCGCTCGCCCTGCGGCTGCCCCCGCCGCCCGGCGTGAAGCCCGGCTCCCGGAAGGCCCTCGACCCGGGCTGGGTGATCGACACCCCCGGCTTCCGGTCCTTCGGCCTCTCCCACATCGACCCGTCCCGGGTCATCCTCGCCTTCCCCGACCTGGAGCCCGGCACCGAGGACTGCCCGCGGGCCTGCTCCCACGACGAGCCCGACTGCGCGCTGGACGCCTGGGTCGCCGACGGCCACGCCGACCCGGCCCGGCTGTACTCGCTGCGCCGCCTGCTCGCCACCAAGGAGGCCCACGAGGACGACTGAGAGTTCACGCAGCCGACGAGTCGCCCGGCCCTGCCCACTGGGTAACGATAGGAAGGTCACACCGTCCTATCTGACAGGGAGTCAACCCGATGGCATGGGCCATGGTGATCCTCGCCGGTCTGCTGGAAACGGGATTCGCGGTCAACCTCAAGCTCAGCCACGGCTTCACCAAGCTCTGGCCCACCGTCAGCTTCTGCCTCTTCGCCCTCGGCTCCTTCGGCCTGCTCACCCTCTCCCTGAAAACCCTCCCGGTGGGCAGCGCCTACGCGGTGTGGACGGGCATCGGCGCGGCCGGCACCGCGCTGTACGGAATCGTCTTCCTCGGGGAGTCCTCCTCCACTCTCAAGCTGGTCTCGATCAGCCTGGTCATCGCCGGTGTGATCGGTCTTCAGCTCAGCGGCTCGGGACACTGAGTCCGCTAGGGTTCGGGGCATGGCCGACTACCACGACGATCTCCGACTCGCCCACGTCCTCGCCGACTCGGCCGACTCGGTCACCATGGAGCGCTTCAAGGCCCTCGACCTCAAGATCGAGACCAAGCCCGACCTGACGCCCGTCAGTGACGCCGACAAAGCCGCCGAGGAACTCGTCCGCTCGGTCCTGCGACGCGCCCGCCCCCGCGACGCGGTGATGGGCGAGGAGTACGGCCTGCAGGGCTCCGGCCCGCGCCGCTGGGTGATCGACCCCATCGACGGCACCAAGAACTACGTCCGCGGCGTCCCCGTCTGGGCCACCCTGGCCGCCCTCCTCGAGGAACAGCCCGACGGCGAGTACGCCCCCGTCGTCGGCATCGTCTCCGCCCCCGCCCTCGGCCGCCGCTGGTGGGCCGCCAAGGGACTCGGCGCGTTCGCCGGCCGCAGCCTCGCCAAGGCCCAGCGCATCCACGTCTCCAAGGTCTCCCGCCTCGCCGACGCCTCGCTCTCCTTCTCCTCCCTCAGCGGCTGGGAGGAGCGCGCCCGCCTCGACGCCTTCCTCGACCTCACCCGCAAGTGCTGGCGCACCCGGGCCTTCGGCGACTTCTGGTCCTACATGATGGTCGCCGAGGGCGCCGTCGACATCGCCGCCGAACCCGAGCTCTCCCTCTGGGACATGGCCGCCCCCTGCATCGTCGTCCAGGAGGCCGGCGGCCGCTTCACCGGCCTCGACGGCATCGACGGCCCCTCCGGCGCGGACGCGGTCGCCACCAACGGCATCCTCCACGAAGCGACGCTGCGTTCGCTGAGCCTGTAAGGGCGAGCCGACAGGGGCGCGGGGAACTGCGCGCAGCGGAAGGCACCCAACCGCAAGATCGCGACGCAGGACAATAACCTGCACGTGATCGCGACCTTACGGACGTGGTGTGCGCTTGTCGCGCAGTTCCCCGCGCCCCTGTTTTCGCACCCTCTACGCGCTGAGCTCCGCCGTCATCGCCTCCAGCAGCCGCCCCGCCCGCTCCGCGACCTCCGCAGGCCCGTACTCCATCGCCCGCTTGCACCAGTTCTCGGCCTGCACCGTCTCCCCCCGCCGCAGCGCGAGCAGCGCGAGCCGCAGAGCCGCCCGGCCGTGGCCGGCGTCGGCGGCGCGGGTGTACCAGAGCATCGCCTCGGTCTCGGAGTCCTGACGGGCCAGCAGCAGGCCGAGGTTGAACGCCGCGCTGCGGCTCCCGCCCTCCGCCGCCCGCCGGTACCAGCTCTCCGCGATCTCCAGCGCCCCGCGTTCCGCCGCCCGCACCCCCATCCGGACCTGCGCCCGGAGGTGCCCGGCGTCCGCCGCGATCGCGTACCAGTGGTCGGCGTCCGCGTCGGCGTCCCCGCGCCGGTCGAGCAGCGAGGCGAGCCGGAAGGCTCCCTCCGCGGAGCCGCCGTCCGCGGCCTGCCGGTAGCGGTCGAGCGCGCCGACGAGGTTGCCGCGCTGTTCCTGGACGACGGCCAGTTGCAGGGCCGCTTCGCCGTGCCCCTCGGCGGCGGCGCGCGCGTACCACTCCTGGGCCTGCCGGGTCTCGCCGCGGCCGGCGTGCAGCACGCCGAGGTTGAACGCGCCGTCGACGGATCCGGCTTCGGCGGCCTTGGAGAACCAGGGTTCGGCGCCGGATTCGTCGCCGCGCTGGAGCAGCATGACGGCGAGTGCGTTGCAGGCTTCGCGGTGGCCCGCGTACGCCGCGCGCCGGTACCACTGTTCGGCCTGGGTGTCGCGGCCGGCGCCGGCGCACAGCAGGCCGAGGTTGAACGCGCCGTTGTGGTCGCCGGCGTCGAGCGCGGCGCGGTACCAGTGTTCGGCGACGGCGTTCTCGCCGCGCCCGGCGTGCAGCGCGCCGAGCGCGTTGGCCGCTGTGCCGTCGCCGGCTTCGGCGGCCTCCTGCCACCATTCGGCGGCGGCGGTGGGGTCGCCGGTGTCGCGGAGCAGGAAGCCGAGGGCGCAGGCGGCGCGGGCTTCGCCGTTCTGGGCGGACTGCCGGTACCAGCGGGCGGCTTCGTCGAGGTCGCCGCGGGATTCGAGCAGCACGCCGAGGCGCAGCGCGGCGCGGGCGTGGCTGCGGGCGGCGGCGGTGCGGTACCAGGTTTCGGCGGTGTCCTTGTCGCCGGCGGCTTCGCGCATCCGGGCGAGGCGGTAGGCGGCTTCGCGGTGGCCGGAGTCGGCGGCGGCCTTGAACCAGCGTTCGGCGCGGACGTCGCGGCGGTGTTCCATGAGGTCGCCGAGGGCGTACGCGCCGAGCGGGTGGCCCTGTTCGGCGGCGAAGTGCAGCCAGTATTCGGCGGCTTCTTCTTCGCCCTGGTCGCGCAGTTGCAGGCCGAGGGCGTGGGCGGCGGGGGCCGAGCCGGCGACGGCGGCCTGTCGCCACCACTGGCCGGCTTCGGCGCGGTGGCCCTGCTGGTGGAGCAGGACGCCGAGGTTGTTGGCGGCGGCGCGCAGTCCTGCGGCGGCGGCGGCGCGCAGGTAGGGTTCGGCGTCCTGGAGGTCGCCGCGGCGCAGCAGGAGGGCGCCGAGTTGGCTGGCGGCGCCGGGGTCGCCGGCGTCGGCGGAGCCGCGGTGGCGGGCTTCGAGGGCGGCCTGTTCGCGGGCGGCGAGAGCGGTTTCGAAGCTGTCGGCGCCGTCGTCGCTCTCCAGCAGGTCGCGGGCGGAGGCGGTGGCGACGACCTGGTCGGCGGTCAGGTGGACGAGGCTGTCGGGGCCGTAGCCGGACGTGGCGGGGCCGCCCCGGGTGCTGCGCTGCGAGGGCAGGCTGCTGCCCGGCCGTCGGGCGGGTCGGGCACCGGTGTCACTGTCCGTGGTGCTGTTGGCCGCCAGTCGTTCTCCCGTCCCGTTTTTTCCGATGAGTTTCATGCCGACTCCAGCTCCCCCCGAGTGTCGCGGCATTCGCCCCCGGCCGTCGGCCCGGGGTGGTTCCCCCGGGGGTCGCGCCGGATCGGACGGCCTGTCAATGGCCGCGCCGCGTCCCCCTCGTGGTCCATCGTCGCATCACCCGTAACCCTCGTACACCTGCTCCGTCCGTTTTGGCGGAGCGGGGCCGAAGCCCGGCGAGATTGCTTCAGCGCTTTGTCGATTTCCCGACACTGAGCCCCACAAACCCCAACCCCGCATCGTACCGGAGTCGATCAACTCTCGACGCATGCAAGGGCGAAGGCCCGGAGGGTGTCTCCCTCCGGGCCTTCGCTGCACGCGTGGTGACGTTGGGTCAGCTGACGGTGAAGTCGTCCGCCTGGTAGGCGCCCTGTCCGTACCAGCCGTGCACCCAGATGGTCACCGAGGTGACCGAGGCGCCGGTGGTGAACTTGGTGGACAGCTGCGCCCACGAGCTGCCGCCGGGGGTCCAGGTCGAACTGTCCGCCCCGGAGCCGGTGACGCCGAGGTAGGTGTAGTTGCCCTTCACCCATGCGGAGAGCGTGTAGGTGGTGTTCGGCTTGACCGTGACGGTCTGTTGGCACTGCGCGGTGTCACCGGCACTGGCGTTGCCCTGCAGCGCGTACGAGCCGGTGTGGCCGCCGCCGACCACGCTGCCGCCGCTGCCCCCGCAGGTCCACGGGCTGAGCGCGCCGGACTCCAGGCCCGGGTTGGCGACGATCCCGCCGCCGGGGCCGCTCGGCGAGGAGGACGGGCTGCTGGACGGCGAGCCCGAGGGCGACGAGGACGGCGAGCCGCTGGGCGAGTTGGACGGCGACGGGCTGCTGCTGGTGCTGCTGCTCGCGCTCGGCGACGGCGAGGTCGGCGGCGCCGGGCAGTTGGCGGCCGAACCGGAGGTCGCCGTCATCAGCGGGTTGAGCAGCACCGCGTTCGGGTCGTCGTACAGCGAGAACACGAAGGAGCCGCCGAGGCCGTTGCAGTGCGCGTAGTCCATCTTGGCCTGGATCGACTTGGTGTTCTCCCCGGACCAGAAGTTGGTGCCGTCGTAGAAGTACGAGGCCTGCGACGCCGGGTCCCAGTACGTGTAGCTCGGGTTGTCGACGACTCCCAGCAGTTCCTTGTACATCCGCACGCCGGCCACGTTGCCGGAGTTCGGCGCGCCCTGCGCGGGCCCACTGGCCGGCTGGAACAGCCCGTGGTTGGCGCCGGCCGCCACGCCCGTCCAGCCGCGGTAGTACAGCGGGACGCCCATGTTGAGCTTGTTGGCCGGGAAGCCGCCGGGGATGCCGTACGAGGGGTCGCCGACCGTGTAGGCCTTGATCGCCTCGTCGATGGAGTACTTGGCGTTGCCCGGCGGGATGTTGTTCGACGGGTCGCTCGGGTTCTGGTACACCGGCGTCTGGTGGTTGGTCGGCCCCTGCGCCTCCCAGCCGCCGTGCATGTCGTACGTCATCGGGTCGGCGAAGGTCAGGTACTGGGCGATCTTGTCGGTCTCGATGTACTGGATCTTGTCCTGACCGGCCGGCAGCGCGGCGCTCAGCGCGTAGGTCTTCCCGTCGGCGCTGCCCTGGGCGTTGAGCTGGTTGCGGAACTCGGCGAGCAGCGCGGTGAAATTCTGCTTGTCGTTGGGCGAGGCGTGGTTGCCGAGGTGGCCGCCGCCGCCCGGGTACTCCCAGTCGATGTCGAAGCCGTCGAAGATGCCCTTGCCGGTGCCGGCACCGCCGTAGCCGCCCTGCGCGGGCAGGTTGCCCTTGATGAACATGTCGACGCAGGAGGAGACGAGCTTCTTGCGGGAGGCGTCGGTGGCGGCCGCGTCCGAGAAGTACTTGGAGTAGGTCCAACCGCCGATCGACATCAGGACCTTGAGCTTCGGGTACTTGGCCTTCAGCTCCTGGAGCTGGTGGAAGTTGCCCGCCAGCGGCTGGTTCCAGGTGTCGGTGGAGTTGTCGACGCTGTTGCCGTTGGCGAAGGTCTTCGCGTAGTCGGCGTAGTAGTCGCCCGCGCCGTCGCCGGCGTTGGGGTTGTTCTCGTCCTGGGAGGCCGCCGAGTTGGCCTCGAAGCAGGTCAGGTTGGTGGGGTCGATGTTGGCGAAGTCGTACAGCAGGTAGTCGAGCTTCCCGGCCATGCCGTTGGTGTCGACGTTCTTCAGGTAGTAGGCGTTCTGGTAGATCGACCACTGGTCGAAGTAGGCCACCTTCATGCCGCCGCTGGTGGCGGGGGCACCGGTGGTGTTGGCCGGTCCGGCGGACGCGTTGGGGGCTCCCAACAGCGACATCGCCCCGGCGAGCAGGGTGGCGGCCGCGGCCGTGACGGCCCAGAGCCTTCGGTTGTTGCGGTGCATGCGGATGTGCCTCTCCTGTCACGTGGGGATGCAGGAAACGCCGTCCGACACCCCGGTCGGGGAGAGCGGCAGACGGGGCAGAACACGATCAATTCCCGTTGCGGGCATACGCGTTGCAGCACCACCAGGCGGGCGGTGGGGGCCGCTCGTCATGGGCACGACCCAGATTGGACTGGACCACATGGAGTGTCAATGGGACGCACTCCGGGGAATGGCAAAGGCCCGGAGGCTGATGCCTCCGGGCCTTTCGCTACAGAGTAGCGGGGACAGGATTTGAACCTGCGACCTCTGGGTTATGAGCCCAGCGAGCTACCGAGCTGCTCCACCCCGCGTCGGTGAACAAACAGTATCACGATCACGACCGCACCCATGACCACCCCCGGGACGCCGAGGTTTCCGAGGCCCCTGAGGTCTCTGGGGCCCTTGAGGAACGGCAAAGGCCCGGAGGCTGATGCCTCCGGGCCTTTCGCTACTGAGTAGCGGGGACAGGATTTGAACCTGCGACCTCTGGGTTATGAGCCCAGCGAGCTACCGAGCTGCTCCACCCCGCGTCGGTGAACAAACAGTAGCACGACTGCGGGGTGGAGCAGCAAATCGGTTTTCGCAGCTCAGCCGGTCGGCGCCGGTGAACCCGACGGCGCCGGCGAGCCGCCGCCGTTCTTCGACTCGGCCGCCATCGCGGCGTCCAGCGCCTTCTGCAGGGCCTGCTGCGCCTGCCCGTAGGCCGCCCAGTCGCCGTTCTTCAGCGCGGCCTGGCCGTCGGTGAACGCCTTCTGGGCGTCCGCCAGCGCCTTGTCCAGCGCCGGGTTGGCGCCCGGCGTGGTCGGGGCGGGCGGGGTGGTGCTGCCCGGGTCGGCGGGGGCGGGCGGGGTGGTGGCCCCGCCGGCCGTCGGGCCGAGCACCTTGGCCAGCGCCTTGTCCAGGGTGTCCTCAAGGGCCACGTTGTGGTCCCCGTACACCGCCAGCACCTTCTTCAGCACCGGCACCTTCGCACCGCGCGCCACCAGGTACACCGGCTCCACGTTGAGGATGCCGCCGCCGACCGGCAGCGTCAGCAGGTTGCCGTACACCAGGTCGGAGTCGCTGCCGCTGCGCAGCAGCGTCAGCTGGCGGGCGACCTCGGTGTCGGAGTTGAACTTCGCCTGCGTCAGCGCCGGGCCGAGCGCGCCCGACTCGGACGTCATCCGCAGGAGCCGCAACTTGCCGTAGTCGTCCCCGGGGTCGGCGTCCGCCGTGAGGAACGCGGCCAGGTTCTTCCGGCCCGAGGGCACGAACGAGCTGGTCAGCGAGAAGCTGGCCTTCTCCGCGTCCGGCATCCGCACCGTCAGGTAGTACGGCGGCTGCACCTCGTCGGCGTTGACGGTCGGGTCGACCGGCACCTCCCAGATGTCGGTGCCGTTGAAGAACGCCGTGGCGTCCGTCATGTGGTACATCCCGAGCAGGTCGCGCTGCACCTTGAACAGGTCCTGCGGGTAGCGCAGGTGCGCCTCCAGCTCCTTCGGGATGTCCGCCTTCGGCTGGACGGTGCCCGGGAACGCCTTCATCCAGGTCTTCAGCACCGGGTCGGCCTCGTCCCACTGGTAGAGCGTCACCTCACCGGTGTACGCGTCGACCGTGGCCTTCACCGAGTTGCGGATGTAGTTGACCTCGTTGACGGCGCTCAGGGTGCGGCCGCGCTGGTCGGTCAGCGAGTCCTTGGTGGCGTCGCCCAGCACCGTCTTCGACGCGAACGGGAAGCCGTCCGAGGTGGTGTAGCCGTCCAGCACCCACACCAGCCGGCCGTTCTCCACCACCGGGTACGGGTCGGCGTCGATCGACAGCCACGGCGCGACCTTCTCCACCCGCTCCTTGGGGGTGCGGTCGTAGAGGATCTTCGCGCCGTCCTTGATCGCGCCCGAGTACAGGATCTGCGGCTCGCCGAACTTCATCGCGTACGCGGCCCGGGTCAGCGGGTTGTCCAGCGAGACGCCGCTGCCGCCGGTGTACTGGTACGTCCGGTCCGGGTCGGAGTCCCGGGTGTAGTCGATCTCGTCCATGCCGGGGCCGACGATCGAGTACATGGTGGACTTCTCGCCGTAGTACACCCGCTGCTGGTAGTCGCCCAGCGACCCGGTGGTCGGCAGCGACTGCTGGGTGTAGACCGGGTTGCCGTTGGCGTCGACCTGGTTGCCCTTGGCGGCGACCATGCCGTAGCCGTGGGTGTACTTGAAGTGGTCGTTGATGAAGTTGCGCTGCTGAACGCCCGACAGGTCCAGCTCGCGGACGCCCATCACGGTGTCCTGGTCGCCGTACCGGTCCACGTCCAGGGTCTTCGGGAACGAGTAGTACTGCCGCAGCGCCTGGTTCTGCTGGAACGTCGGCGACACCACGTTCGGGTCCAGCAGCCGGATGTCCGAGATCGTCTGCGCGTCCTGCTTCAGCTTGCCCGCTTCCGGGGCGTCCGTCGGCGTGTACGGCTGCACGTCGACGCCGGCGATGCCGTAGGCCTGCCGGGTCGCGTCGATGTTCTTCTGGATGTACGGCGTCTCCCGGGCCTGCTCGTTCGGCTTGACCTGGAACTGCTGCACGATCGCCGGGTACAGCCCGCCGACCAGCACCGCCGACAGCGCCATCAGCCCGAAGCCGATCAGCGCCGGCGCCCAGGTCCGCCGCACCGGCGTCAGGAAGAACAGCACCGCGCAGATGATCGCCACGAAGAACAGGATCGTCTTGGCCGGCAGGAACGCGTTCGCGTCCACGTACCGCAGACCGGTCCAGCCCTCGACGCCCTTGTACGACTCGCTCTTCACCGCCAGCGCGTACCGGTCCAGCCAGTACGCCCCCGCCTTCAGCAGCACGAACACGCCCAGCAGCACGGCCAGATGACCCTGCGCCCCGGCGCTCGCCCGGCGACCCGGGCCCTGCAGCCGCAGCCCGCCGTACAGGTAGTGCACGGCCGCCGACGCCAGCAGCGACACGATCACCGCGCTGAACGCGAAGCCCAGCAGGAACTCGTACCAGGGCAGGTCGAACGCGTAGAACGAGACGTCCAGGTGGAACTGGCTGTCCTTCTGCCCGAACGAGGTGCCGTTGACCCACAGCATCCACGTCCGCCAGTGCGCGCCCGCGGCCGCGCCGGCCGCCAGGCCGACCAGCAGCGACAGGCCGATCAGCAGCCACTTGCGGAACGGCGCCACGCCCATCCGGTAGCGGTCCAGGCTCTGCTGCTCCACCGACATCGCCGCCAGCGGCGGCCGCAGCCGGTACGCCAGCCACAGGTTGAACCCGACCACCAATGCCATCAGCAGCCCGAACACCGCGAACAGGCCGGCCTTCGCGCCCAGCTGCGAAGTGAACACCGAGCCGTACTTGACCGACCGGAACCACAACCAGTCGGTCCACAGGCCGGCCACCAGCGCGAACACCAGGAACAGCGCCGCCAGCACACCGACCGTCAGCAGCAGCACCTTCGTCCGGCGCGGCGGCGGCCCGACTCTCGCTCGGAAACCCGGATCGGAACGATCCGGCATCTGGAAGGTCAAGACGCCACCTCAGCTGTTGTTGTCGTTGGGGATGACGGTGTCGCGCCGTGGACGGGCGGACACCGGGACTCCCATGTGGAACTTAAACAGTCTTTACCGGAGTTCCCGGAGACTGCGTCGGAGTTGGAGACGGCCGCCCCGAACATGTGAGGATGGCCCCATGTCCGACTCCCCTGACCTGACCAACGCTGCCTCCGGCATGCCCGCCGCCACCCCCCTCACCCGGGCCGCGCTGGAGATCGACGAGCACGCCGCCACCCTCGGCTGGGACGGCCCGGCCCGCCTGTTCGCGCTGGTCGACAACGCCCAGATGCGCAAGGCAAACCCGCGGCTCGCCACGCAGCTCGGCCTGGACGAGAACCCGACCGGCCTCACCCCGGTCGAGCAGGAGGAGATCCCCCGGGGCACCGAGCTCGACCGCTTCCTCGGCACCATCGCCTGGCCCGACGGCGTGGTCGGCTGCGCCCTCGTCGTCGAGCGCCTGATGCTCCCGCCGGGCGCCGAGTCCTCCCGCCCGAAGAACGCCACCGAGCAGGAGATCAACGACTGGGTGGCGACCCACCCGCAGCGCCAGGAAGTCCGCATCACCGCCGCCGTCCTCCGCGGCGGCGGTCGCGAGGTCGCCCTCCGCCTCCGCGAGAAGGACATCGCCCGCGAGGTCCTCACCGGCCCCGACCTCGTCCCCAACCTCACCACCGCCCTCCTGGCCACCTTCCAGTAGGCGAAGCCCGCGGCGCGAAACGACGGGAGAGCACAGCCAGGGGCGCGTGGGAGTACCTCCCCACGCGCCCCTGGCTGTTCCTCCTACTTGCTGTTGCAGCTGGGCAGCGCCGCCTTGTCCCCGCTCCGGATGGAGTCCAGCGCCTTGACCGCGCCGGCGAGGTTCTCGACCTTGACCAGCGTGAGCCCGGAGGGCGTCCCCTTCGTCGCCTCGGTGCAGTTGTCCGCCGGCGTGAAGAAGTACTCCGCGCCCTTGTCCCGCGCCGCTATCAGCTTCATCTGGATGCCGCCGATCGGCCCGACCGTCCCGTCGTCGTCGATGGTGCCGGTGCCCGCCACGAACTTGCCGCCGGTGAGGTCGGTGGGGGTGAGCTTGTCGACGATGCCGAGCGCGAACATCAGGCCGGCGCTCGGGCCGCCGACGTCCTGCAGGCCGATGTCGATCTTGAACGGGTAGGTGTGGTCGACGCCGGGCGTGATCCCGACGATGGCCCGGTCCTCGTCCGGCGCCTTGGCGGTGGTGATCGTCACCTGCTGCTCGTTCGCCGGGTCCGGCGTCGCGTCGGCGGCCTTGGCGTGCGGGACCACGGTGAAGACGGCGTTCTCGCCGGGCTTGTGCTTCATCACCTGCTCGGCGACCTGGGACCGGCTGTTGATCGCCACGCCGTCCACCGCGACGATCCGGTCACCGGCGTGCAGCTTGCCCTCGGAGGGGCCGCCGGCGGTCACCGAAGAGACGATGATCTGCGTGGTGACCGGGATGTCCAGCTGCTTGAGCGCGGCGGTCTTCGCACTGTCCTCGGAGGACGCGAACTCCTCCGCGTTCTGCTGCTGGGCCTCCTGGTCGGTCTGCCCCTTCGGGTACACGTTGTCGTGCGGCACCACGAGCACGTCCCCGCGCATCCAGCCGACGATCGCCGAGATCAGGCTGGGCTGGTAGTTCGCCCCGGTGACCTGGACCGTGGTCATGTTGAGGTGACCGCTGGTCGGATAGGTCTCCCGCCCGGTGATGGTGATCACCGGGGTGCCGGTCTTGTCCTGCGTGCCGAGGGTGTTGTACGTCGGCCCCGGGCTCATCTCGGTGAACGGCACCTTCATCAGGACCGAGGCACAGAGCAGGCCTATCAGCAGCAGGGTGGCGGCGAGCATGGTCGCCGATCGGCGTGGCATGGCACGACAGTACGGGAAGTGAAGGTCGTCATGTACTGCCGGTGCGCGCCCGTCGCCGCCCCCGGCAGCTACTTCTCGTCGGCGCGTCCGCTGCCGGTGCTGCGCTCCATCGCGGCACGGAAGCGTTCGTGTTCGGCGAGCGAGGACGGGTCGGTGATCGAGCGCGGCGGCCGCGCCGCCCATCCCGCCCACACCATGGCCAGCAGTCCGGCCACTACAGGAATGATCAACCAGGCAAGCGCAGCCATCTTCGAACTCCCCACAGGCTCGTCATGCGTATCAGCAGATTAACCGCCTACCGGAGGAACGGCGCGTGCGGTGTCCGAGTTACGGGACCCGTGGCACGCCCGCCGTCCCGGGATACCCCCGAACGGGGAACGAGCGGGGCGCGGAGCGGACACGGGCGGTCAGCAGGAGCCCGCGCCGACCCATTCCTCCTCGCCGTCGGCGAAAACCTGGTGTTTCCAGATCGGCACCTCGTGCTTGAGGTCGTCGATCAGCCGTCGGGAGGCCTCGAACGCCTCCCCGCGGTGCGGACAGGAGACCGCGACGATCACCGCGACGTCCCCGATCTCCAGCCGGCCGGTGCGGTGCACCGCCGCCAGCGCCCGGACCGGGAAGTCCGCGCAGATCTTCTCGGCGATCCGGCGCAGCTCCCGCACCGCGCTCGGGTGGGCGCTGTACTCCAGCGCCGCGACGGCCTTCCCGCCGTCGTGGTCGCGCACCGTGCCGACGAACAGCGTGGTGCCGCCCGCCGCGTCGTCGCCGACCGCCGCGTGCACCTCGTCCAGGGAGAGCGGCGTCTCGCGGACGGCGAGCAGCCGGATCGGGTCGTGGTTCTCGGACATGGCCCCCATCATTCCGCATCCGATCGGCGCGACCACCGGATTTTCGCACCGCGGAACGGTCGTCCCGCGGTGCGAAAATCCGGTGGTCAGATCCGCCGGTGCTTGCGGGCCCGGCGGACCAGCGCCGCCGTGCCGATCAGCGCCACCGTGGCGCCGGCCGCGCCCAGGCTGGTGGCGGCCTCCTTGCCGCCCAGCCGGCGACCGGCCACCGCGTGCTTGCCGGACACCTGGGCGAGCAGCTCGGCCAGCACCTCCTCGTTGGTGTGCTCGGGCCGCCAGCCCGCCTCGTGCAGCCGGCTGCCGGACACCACCCAGGGGTACATCGTGTACGCGAGGTCGCCGGCCGGGGCCGGGGTCAGGCCGAGGCGGTGCAGCCGGGCGGCGGTGCCCAGGGCCAGCGAGGCGGGCAGTTCCATCCGGCGGATCCCGGACAGCTCCTCCACGTCCTCCTGCTCCAGCCAGCCGTCGCAGCCGACCGTCACCTCGCCCTCGACCAGGCCGAGCGCCGCGTACTCCAGCGCCGAGGCCAGGTCGTCCAGGTGGCAGAACTGCCAGCACGGACGGGAACCGGCCACCACCAGCAGGCGCGGGGCCTCGAAATGGCGGGTGAGCACGGTGTCGATGCCGGGGCCGACCACCACGGCCGGGCGCAGCACGGTGATCTGCAGGCCGGGGTGGGCGCGCGGGGCGCGGCGGGCCAGCCGTTCGATCTCCAGCAGGTCGCCGACCAGCGAGGCCTCCTCGGTGGCCCGCAGCTCGGAGTCCTCGGCGAGCGGGACTTCGTTGTCGGCGAGCGCGCCGTAGACCATCGCGGAGGTGCACAGCACGACGCGGTGCACTCCGGCGGCGGCCGCGGCGGTCAGCACGGTCTGCGCGCCGCGCACGTTGTAGGCGCTGCGGGTGCGCGGGTCGGACTCCATGCCGAGGTCCATCGCCAGGTGCACCACGACGTCCACGCCGGTCAGCCGCTCGGCGACGGCCGGGTCGCGGACGTCGAGCACGCGCCAGTGCACGCCGGGGACTTCGCCGCGGCGGTCGTCCACCGCGAGCACCCGGCGCACGTGCGGCGAGGCCACCAGGCGTTGGGCGACGCGCTCACCGAGCACGCCCGCCGCGCCGGTGACGGCCACGGTAAGGGGTTTGCCGCCGTAGGCTGGAGACGGCGAACCGGCATCGGCCGGCGCATCCTCGCCCTCGGTCAGCCCAGAGCGAACGTCCGAAGGCGGGGAACTCACCGGCCATCCTCCACGGTTAGCTTAAGTGCGTACGTACGAGTGTCACGCACCGTCCATCCTGCCCGAGGCTCAGCCCCTGCGGTGCACCCGGCGCGGTCGGCCGCGAGACCATTGAAGCCGCCCGGAGCCTCCGGGCAACAGAATTTCCCGCCACACCACCCGCGTGACGGCCGACCAGATCGAGGATCCCCGTGAACGACCTCCCCTTCGGATTCGGCGTTCCCCCCGAGGAGCCCGAGGACGGCAAGAACAAGGGCAAGAAGGACGGCGAGCAGGGCGACTCCACCCCGCAGCAGCAGCCGTTCGGCTTCGGCAACGGAAACCCCTTCGGGGCGCTGTTCGGCATGGGCGGCGCCGGCGGGGCGGGCGGCGACAACCCGTTCGCCGCGATGATGGGCGGTTTCAACCCCAACGACCTGGGCGCGGCGTTCCAGCAGCTCGGGCAGATGCTCTCGTTCGAGGGCGGCCCGGTCAACTGGGAGCTGGCCAAGAACATCGCCCGGCAGACCGTGGTCGCCGAGCAGCCCGAGGGCAAGAGCAAGGACCGCTCGGTGGGCGCCGCCGAGCGCACCGCCGTCGTCGAGTCGGTCCGCCTGGCGGACCTGTGGCTGGACTCGGCGACCGAGTTCCCGTCCACCTCCTCGGCGGCCGTGGCGTGGAGCCGCGCCGAGTGGATCGAGGCCACCCTGCCGGTCTGGAAGGACCTGGTCGACCCGGTCGCCGAGCGGGTCGGCAACGCCATGGGCGGCGTACTGCCCGAGGAGATGCAGGCCGTGGCCGGGCCGCTGATGGGCATGATGCGCTCCATGGGCGGCGCCATGTTCGGCACCCAGATCGGGCAGGCGCTCGGCGCGCTGGCCGCCGAGGTGCTCGGCTCGACCGACGTCGGCCTGCCGCTCGCCCCGGCCGGGAAGGCCGCGCTGCTGCCGCAGAACATCGCCGAGTTCGGTGACGGGCTGAACGTGCCCGCCGAGGAGGTCCGGCTCTACCTGGCCCTGCGCGAGGCCGCCCACCAGCGGCTCTTCGCCCACGTGCCGTGGCTGCGGGCGCACCTGTTCGGCGCGGTCGAGGCGTACGCGCACGGCATCAAGGTCGACACCTCGCGGATGGAGGAGCTGGTCGGCCAGCTCGACCCGAGCAACCCCGAGGCCCTGCAGGACGCGCTGGCCGGTGGCCTGTTGCAGCCCGAGGACACCCCCGAGCAGAAGGCCGCGCTGGCCCGGCTGGAGACCGCCCTCGCCCTGGTCGAGGGCTGGGTCGACGCCGTCGTGCACGCCGCCGCCACCCCGCACCTGCCGCACGCCGCCGCGCTGCGCGAGACGCTCCGCCGCCGCCGCGCCACCGGCGGCCCCGCCGAGCAGACCTTCGCGACCCTGGTCGGCCTGGAGCTGCGCCCGCGCCGCCTGCGCGACGCCTCCCGGCTGTGGGCCTCGCTCGCCGACGCCCGCGGCGTCGAGGGCCGCGACGCGCTGTGGAGCCACCCCGACATGCTGCCCACCGCCGCCGACCTGGACGACCCGGACGGCTTCGTGCACCGCGACACCAGCGCCGAGATCGAGGGCGGTTTCGACTTCGACGCGCTGACCAAGCTGCTCGGCGAGGCCGCCGGCGGCGGCGCGAAGCCCGACCTGACCAAGGGCGACGCCGCTTCCGGCGACGACCCGGCCGAGGGCAAGGGCAAGGGCGACGACAAGGCCGAGGGCAAGGACGACGGCAAGGACGACGACGGCCGGGAGGGCGACGCCAAGTGACGTCGCTGCACACCGATGCCGTCCGCGCACTGACCGACTGGGCACCGGGCGAGGACGGCCAGCAGGAGCTGCGCCGCGACTACCTGGCGCACCTGGCGGCCAACCCCGACGGCCTGTGGCGGGCCTGCGTGCCCGGCCACATCACCGCCAGCGCGCTGGTGGTCGACCCGGCCGAGGGGCGGGTGCTGCTGACGCTGCACCCCAAGGTCGGGATGTGGCTGCAGATGGGCGGCCACTGCGAGCCCGGCGACGCGACGCTCGCGGCGGCGGCGCTGCGCGAGGCGGTCGAGGAGTCCGGCATCGCCGACCTGGAGCTGCTCGCGGTCGGCGGCCGCACCGCGCCGGTCAAGCTGGACCGGCACCACGTGCGCTGCATGGGCAAGGACCGGCCGGAGAACGTCCACCTGGACGTCCAGTACGTCGCCCTCGCCCCGGCCGGGGCGCGCGAGTCGATCAGCGAGGAGTCGCTGGACCTGCGCTGGTTCGGCTGGGAGCAGCTGCCGGCCGACACCGACCACTCGGTGCGCGACCTGGTGGCGCGGGCCCGGGCGCTGGTCTGAGGTTCCTCCGTGACCCCCGTGGGCCCCCTGGCGGGCCTGCGGGGGTCCGTCGTTGTCCGTCAGGTGTTCCGGGCGCCGGGAATGTGCGGCAGGCGGGCGGCCGAGGCGACGCCCTCCAGGTAGCCGCGGGCCCGTTCGGTGCGCGGGTAGGCGTCCAGCAGCTCCCAGAACCGGGGGCCGTGGTCGGGCACCAGCAGGTGGGCGAGTTCGTGCAGCAGCACGTAGTCGACGACGTACTCGGGCATGCCCTGGAGGCGGTGGGAGAGCCGGATGGTGCGTTCGCTGGGGGTGCACGAGCCCCAGCGGGAGTTCTGGTTGGTCACCCAGCGGACGTGCTCGGGCTCGGCGCGGCCGCCCAGGTACAGCCGGGACAGTTCGGCGGCCCGGGCCTGCAGGGCTTCGTCGCCGAGCACCCGGCGCTTCTCCTGCGCGGCCAGCTTGTCGAGCATCTGCGCCACCCAGCGCTGTTCCTCGGCGTGCGACATCCGGGCCGGGATCAGCACGATGGTGCGGTCGCCCTCGCGGTAGGCGGAGACGGTGCGGCTGCGGCGGGCGCTGCGGCGGACCTCGACCTTGCTGCGGTCGATGCCGCGCTCGGGGCCGCGGGCCCGTTCGGCCTCGGTGCTGGCATGCGCACCGGGCGCCGCGACCGTGGACCCGGAGGCTGCCCGGGCACGCCGACGCGACGCCGCCCGATGGGAGTCCGGTTCGGCTGCCATGGAACAGGACGTTACCCCGTCGTCACGACAGAAGTCCGGTACCGGGACGGCGCGGCCCCGGGTACCACCCGGGTGCGTTATCCACAGGCTGTGCACGGTGATGAACCGATAGTCGGCACGGGTCTGTGGACAACGGGTTTCCGTGTGCGGACGGTCGCGGGCAAGCTGCGGTCACCAGTTGATCCGACGCCTCGACCGGGACGCCGGAGACCGACGCTTGGAGGACCGACATGCGCCCCGTGATCAAGCCCGCCCTGTCCCGGCTCTGGCGGGAGAAGCAGACCCTGCAGTTCGGCACCGTCCGCCGTCACGCCCGGGTGATCGAGGGCGTCGACCGCAAACTCTGCCTGTTCCTGGAACTGATCGACGGCACCCGGGACGGGCCCGCGGTGGTCGCCGCCGGGAGACGGCTCGGCCTGAGCGAGGAGTACTGCCAGGGCATGCTCGACTCGCTCGGGCAGAGCGAACTGCTCGATGACGCCGAGGCCCTGCACGACGTACTGGAGCTGTACCCGGCGGCGCGCGGCGAGTTGCTCGGCCCCGACGTCTCCTCGCTGTCCCTGGTGCACCCCGCGCCGGACGAGGCCGCCGCCGTGCTGCACAGCCGGGCCCTGGCCCGGGTCGAGGTGCGCGGCGCCGGGCGGGTCGGCGCGGCCGTCGGCACGGCGCTGGCCGCCGGCGGCATCGGCGAGGTCGCGGTGCTCGATCGCGGCCGGGTCGCCGCCCGGGACTGCGCGCCCGGCGGCTTCCCGCCGGCCGACGTCGGGCGGCTACGCGCCACCGCCGCCCGCGAGTTGGTGCACCGCGCCACCGGCGCCCCGGTCGGCGAGCGCTACCGGCGGCCGCCCGCCAGCCCGCCACCGCCGACCCTGGTGGTGCTCGCCCCGCGGGACGGCTCGGCCGCGTACACCGGGGCCGCCGTGGACGCCCAGGAGTTGATGCGGGCCGGCATCCCGCACCTGTACACCGGGGTGCTCGAACACCTCGGTGTGGTCGGCCCGTTGGTCGTCCCCGGGGCCTCCGCGTGCGGCAGCTGCGCCACCCTGGCCCGGCGCGACCAGGACGAGGCCTGGCCCCGGCTGCTGGCCCAGCTGATCGACGAGGGCCCCGGCCGGCCCCGCGCCCCGGCCTGTGACAGCGCGGTCGCCGCCTCCGTCGCCGGGCTCGCCGCGCTGCACGTCCAGCTCTACCTGGACGGGGTGCTGCCGCCCAGCGTGGACGGCTGGTGCGAACTGTCCGCCGCCGACGGCATGGTGCGCCGCCTGCGGCTGCGCAGTCACCCCGACTGCGGTTGCCTGTGGCAGTCCGCCACGCCCGTTCAAGCGGGCACAATGGCCTAGGACATGCCTTCGGGTCCGTCCGGCGAAGCCCCGCCGAACCACCGCACGCCCTGTCCGGCGCACCGCCGCCGGAGCGCGCGGGCCTCGGCGGGGAGGAGCGTCGGGCGGGCCCGGGGAGTCCGCACCACCGCCGGCGGGGGCCGCCGGTCGGTCCGGCTGATCTGGAGGTCCGGTGAGCGATCTACCGCGCAAGGCAGTGACCGGCACGGCGCGACCGGTCGCCCGCCCGCGCCCGGCGACGGCCCTGCGGCCGCCGGCCACGGCTGTCGCCGGCGGCCCGGTTCGGACGGAGGCGGCCGATGTCTGAGATGCCGCGCAAGGCGGTCTCCCGGACGGCCCGGCTGGCCGCTCTGCCGCTGAGCTTCGCCGGCCGCGCCACGCTGGGCCTCGGCAAGCGGCTCGGCGGTCGCCCCGCGGAGGAGGTCGCGGCCGAGCTCCAGGCCCAGACCGCCGAGCAACTCTTCGCCACGCTCGGGAAGTTGAAGGGGGGTGCGATGAAGTTCGGGCAGGCCATGTCGGTCTTCGAGTCGGCCCTCCCGGAGGACGTCGCGGGCCCCTACCGGGCCGCGCTGACCAAGCTCCAGGACTCCGCCCCGGCGATGCCGACCCGCACCGTGCACTCCGTGCTGGCCTCCGACCTGGGCGAGGACTGGGCAGCCAACTTCCGCTCCTTCTCCGACCAGCCGTCCGCCGCCGCCTCCATCGGCCAGGTGCACCGGGCCGTGTGGCAGGACGGGCGGGACGTCGCGGTCAAGATCCAGTACCCGGGCGCGGGCGACGCCCTGCTCAGCGACCTCGGCCAACTCGCCCGGCTGGCCCGGATGCTGGGCCCGCTGATCCCCGGGATGGACATCAAGCCGCTGATCGCCGAGTTGCGCGAGCGGGTCACCGAGGAGCTCGACTACCGGTTGGAGGCCGAGTCGCAGCAGCTGCACGCCCAGGAGTTCGCCGACGACCCCGACATCCGGGTGCCCCGGGTGGTCGCCCAGTCCGGGCGGGTGCTGGTCACCGAGTGGCTGGACGGCAAGCCGCTGTCCCAGGTCATCTCCGACGGCACCCGGACGGAGCGCGACCGGGCCGGGCAGCTGCTCGCCAGGTTCCTGTTCGCCGGCCCGGCCCGCACCGGCCTGCTGCACGCCGACCCGCACCCCGGCAACTTCCGGCTCGTCAAGACCGGCCGCGCCGCCTCCACCTGGCAGCTCGGCGTGCTCGACTTCGGCACCGTCGACCGCCTCCCCGGCGGCCTGCCCCGCCCGATCGGCACCTCCCTGCGGCTCGCCCTCGCGGGAGACGCCGGCGCCGTCTACGAGCTGCTCAAGCAGGAGGGGTTCGTCCGGCCCGCCATCTCGCTCGACCCGGACGCGGTGCTCGACTACCTGCTGCCGATCATCGAACCGACCCTCGCCGAGGAGTTCACCTTCAGCCGCGAGTGGATGCGCACCCAGGCCGCCCGGATCGCCGACCCGCGCTCCCCCGCCTACAACCTCGGCAAGCAGCTCAACCTCCCGCCGTCCTACCTCCTCATCCACCGGGTCACGCTCTCCACCATCGGCGTGCTCTGCCAGCTCGGCGCCACCGTCCGCCTGCACGAGGAACTCCTCCGCTGGCTCCCCGGCTTCGCCGAGGCCGAGTAGCCGCGCCGCCGAAGGGGGTGAAGGTGCGAGTGACGGACCGCCCGCAGTGGGAACGGCCGTACCCGGTGCGCTTCCTGATCGTCGGGGAGAGCGAGGACGACGACGCGATCGACGTCGACCTGCTGCTCGGCCGGTGCGCGGCCGCCGAGGGGCTGTTCGCCGACCCACCACCGCCACCGCGCGAGGTCCTGGTGCTGCGCGGCTGCGCGCCGGGCCTTGCGGCCGGACGACTCGGTCCGGCGGTGCTCGTCGGGCTGTCGGAGTCCGGGCGCGAGTACTCGTGGGAGCTGCTGGACGCCGAGGTCCTCGTGGTCGGGCCGCACTCCGCCGATCCGACGCTGGTCGACGTGGTGGTCGGGGCGGCGGTCGGCGAGGTGGACGACTTCCGCCTCGCGCAGGACCCGTGCGAGCGCTTCGAGTTGCCGGTCGGCCGGGACGAGCCGCCGACGACGTGCACGGAGGTGACGGGGCTGCCGGTGGCGCCGGCCGAACCCACGCGACTGCCGGTGCGGCTGATCGGCTGCGAGCCCACCGAGCCACTGCGGGCGAAGCTGGACGGCGGCTACCTCGGCTGGCCCGCGTACACCCAGCTGTGGGCGCTGGACGACACCGGCCGGGTGATGGCCCGGCTCCACACGGGGCTGGCCGTCGACCGTGTCCGGCCGTCGGTGCTCGGCGGCGGCCTGCTCGACCTGCTGCTGTCGGTCCCGCCCGGGGACCTGCCGGGCTCCGCGGGCCGCGAGGCCTGGCAGCGGTGGCAGCAGGGGCCGCCCGAAGAGCCGGGCAGCTGGCGGGGGTTGAGCGTCGCCGCCAAGAAGGAGTGGCAGTCGCTGGCGCTGTACCGGCGCGATCCCGGACCGGACCGTCCGGGCGGCGAGTACCACCTGGCGGGCGCGGGCGTCGAGGACGAGACCGGCCTGCACTGCGCCCTCGGCGAGGCGGTCAACGGCCCGGGCGGCTACTACGGTCGGGAGTGGAACGGCTTCAAGGACTGCTTCGGCGGCGGCTTCGGGCCGGTCCCGCCGTTCACCCTGGTCTGGCACGACTTCGCCGCGACGGAGCGGGAATTGGCGGCCAGGGCGGGCGGGAAACCCGGGGCGGGCGGGGCGGGCCAGGACGGCAGGTCGGGCTACCCGGAGGAGCTCGCCCGGTTGATGGAGAGCCGCGGCATCCGGGTGGTCCGCGCCTGACGTCCGGCCGGAGTCAGTCGCGGTCGCCCGGCAGCGGCCCCGCCGTCGGCCAGGCCGTGCGGATCCGGGTGGCGAGGGTGGCGCAGAAGCGGCCGAAGATCGGCAGGTCGGTGTCGGCGTCGGCGAGGGCGGCGACGGCCCGGACGCGGTGCAGCAGGCGGCGACGGGCGGTGGCGTTGCCCCAGGTCCAGTCCGCGTGGTGCAGGCGGGCCAGGTAGTCGGCGGTGCCGCGTTCGGCCCTGGGGACGAGGGCGTCGCCGCGCAGCAGCCAACCGGCGCAGGCGTCGGCGAGTTCGGCGCGGCCGGCGGCCTCGGTGCCGGTGGCGGCCCGCCAGGTGGCGCGGTAGGCCGCCTCGGCCTCGGCCAGGACCGCGGGCGGCGGGGCGGTGGAGCACCGGCAGGTCGGGAACCCCGTGCGCAGGTAGGCGAATTCGGCCGCGCCCGGGCCGAGCGCGGCCTGCTCGAAGTCGACGAACCGGACGCCGTCGGCGGTGTGCAGGTCGTTGCCGGGGCACGGGTCGCCGTGCAGCAGGGCGTGCCGCACGGGGGTGGCGGACAGCCGGGCGAGCAGGTCCTCGGCCTCGGCCCGGGCGCCGGGCGGGGCGGGGACGTCGAGGGCGCGGGCCAGCGCGATGAAGCAGCCGAGGTCGCGCCCGGTCGGCCCGGTCCAGGCGGGCAGGGCGGTGGCGGGGGCCGTACCGGCGAGGTCGTCCAGATCGGCGGGGGCGCTGGCGTGCAGCCCGGCCAGCGCGGTGGCGTAGTGGGCCAGCCAGTCGGGGCCGGGCGTGCGGTCCACCAGGCGTTCCAGCACCAGGACGTGCGCCGCGGGGTCGGTGCCGAGCAGCGCGGGCACCACGGGACGGCCGGTGCGGCCGGCCCTCCGGGAGGCGAGCGCCAGCGCGGCCGCCTCGCGCGCGAAGCGCTCCTCGACGCCGGGCGAGTTGACCAGCTGCTTCACCACCACCGGGACGCCGGAGAGCTCGGCCCGCCAGATCCGGGAGCGCGGGCTGCTGACCAGACGGCGGGCCTTGCGCGGCGGGCCGAGCTCCGCGCGCAGCCGCTCGCCGAGCGGAAGGGAGGACCACATGCGGCCCATCCTTCCAGAGCCAGTTCGACCACCGAACGACAGTACGACCGGCACGAGTTGGACCGGTCGCAGTCGCAGTCGCAGTCGAACCGGCATGACTGCGGAGGAAGCGGGCACACGCTCCCCGGGCCGGTGGCGGCTCCCGGTCCGGCGGCGGCCGGGCCGGGACGCGCCGATGGCCGGCTCCCCGGCGGGGAGTCGGCCATCGGCGTTCAGGGGTTGGTCACCGGCGTGGGCGCGGGCCCGGCCGGCAGGGGTGGAGCAGCCGTCACATCAGGGCGACGGCAAGGGCCTTACGGGCGCGCAGGGAGGCCTGCTCGGCCTTGCGACGCAATCGCGTCGCGCGCAGCACCCGCAGGCCGAGGCGTTGCTCCTCGGCCTCGTGGAGGCGTTCCTGCATATGCGCACGCGCCAGGGATTCTTGGAGAAGATTCATTTCGAGCGTCCTGTTCTGGATCTGAAGTTCGGTGGTCTGCTCGGAGCGGACGGTGGGATCGATGCCGGCGGGGTTCATGTGGTGGTCCTGCTCGTGGTGCGTAGAAGGGAAGGGACGGGAGAGTTCGGCGTCGGCCTTGGCGGCCGCGAGGCGTACCGAGTCGCGCAGTGCGGTGTCCAGCGGGGGCTGCTCTCCCCTGCGGACGGCTGCGCCTTCGGTGCGGGTCCTGGCTGCGGGGTTCACGCCATGACCTCGGTCTTGCGCGGGCGGCCACGGGGACGCTTGCGGGCGACGACGACGCCCTGGACGAAGAGCTCGCCGCCCCAGACGCCCCAGGGCTCGCGGCGCTCGAGCGCACCGGTGAGACAGGCGGCCTTGACGGGGCAGGTGCCACACAGCGACTTGGCGTACTCGACGTCGGCGGGCGTCTCCGCGAAGAAGACCTCCGGGTCGAAGGCCCGGCACGGGATGGGAAGCCCGAGCGAGTCGGCCTCGTCGATGGCGGTGAGCTGCATGAGTGTTACCTCCGGGGGGTCGGCCTGGTCGGCCTTGACGGTCTTGTCGGGTACGGACGGGAGGGGCGGCGGTGTGATGACCGTGGACACTGTGGGCGTCTTCCTCGTCTTCTTGGTGGATCCGGCCGCTCTCGTTGTTCGAGTTCGGCCGGAGGCCCCGAGGGGGCCTGGGTAGGTCGTGCGTACCGGACAAAACAGAAGGGCCGCGGAACCCGATTGCTGGGTTTCCGCGGCCCTGGAGGTACCGCCCTGACGGGTTGCGTCAGGGTCGTTCGCTCCAGGGTCCAGGCCCGCGGAAAGCCTGCTTCCGGACGGCATCGGCGCCGTTGACGGCGGCCGTGGCCAGAATGATCTGCTGCTGCTTCTGCTCGACTCCGGCACCGACGACGGCTGCATAGCGCCCATGGGCCGCTTCTGCCGCTACTGCCTTCGGTGCCTTGATCGGTCGCTCGTCGGACAGCGAGACGCCGTCGACAAACATGGACCAGTCACGGGACGGACCCGCCTCGACACGGGTGCCCTCAGCATTGCCACGACCACTGACAAGGCAGTGCTCGGCAAGCAGTAGGACTCCGGCGTTGCCGCCGGCCACGTCGAGACCCAGACCCGGCACGAGGACGCGCGCGGGCATGGCGAGGGTGGACATCGGGTCGGTCATTTTGATGATCGTCTTCGTCGACACTGAACTCGCCTCCTCTCGGCGTCTCGCGGTGCCCAGTCCCCCGGGCTCCGATATCTGGTTGATGGTCAGCGCACGCAGAAACAAGCCCTCTGCGAGCGTTGCGGTCTCGTCCCCTTGACCGCTCCGGCAGGCTATTGCGCCTTACATGCGGCGCGCAAACTATTTTTCCGGCGAGTTCTCCGGCGGGTTCCCGGCCTGCTCCGAGGCTTCGTCGCCGGGCGAGTCCTGCGCCTGCTCCCCGTCGGGCTCCCCCACGAGCTCCGGACTCTCCCCCGCACACAACAAGAGCACGTCAGAGCCGTACTTGTCCAGCTTCATGGCGCCCACCCCGGAGATCCGGGAGAGCTCCGCGAGGCTGCCCGGCACGTCCTCCGCGATGGCCGTCAGGGTGGCGTCGGTGAACACCACGTAGGCCGGAACGCCCTGCTCCTTGGCGCGGGCCGACCGCCACTCGCGCAGCCGCTCGAACAGCGCCTCGTCCATGGTGGACGGGCACCCCTCGCAGCGGCGCAGCTTGCGCTCGACGGCGTCGGTCAGGGTGCGGTCGCAGACCCGGCACTTGACCGGCCCGCGCACCCGGCGCGCGGCCGAGCGGTCCGCGCCGGGCTCGACGCCCCCGCGCCCGCCGCGGGTGCGCGCGCCGGGGCCGGACGAGCCGGGGCGCAGGCCGTCCAGGAAGCGGGTGGGCTTGCGGGAGGCGCGGCCGCCCGGCGAGCGGGACAGCGCCCAGGAGAGGGTGAGGAAGCGGCGGGCCCGGGTGACGCCGACGTACAGCAGCCGGCGCTCCTCCTCGATCTGCTCGTCGGTCTTGGCGTAGATGATCGGCAGCGTGCCCTCGCTCAGGCCGACCAGGAACACCGCGTCCCACTCCAGGCCCTTGGCGGCGTGCAGCGAGGCCAGCGTGACGCCCTCGACGGCGGGGGCGTGCTGGGCGGCGGCCCGGGCGTCGAGTTCGGCGACGTAGGAGGCGAGGTCGGCGCTCTCCCCGGCGGCGCGGCGCGCGGTCTCGAACTCCTCGGCGAGGCGCACCAGCGCGTTCAGCGACTCCCAGCGTTCGCGGACCGCGCCGGAGCCGGCCGGGGCGGTGGCCGAGAAGCCGCGGGTGGCGAGCACCGCGCGGACCTGCGCGGCGAGGTCGGGCGCGCCGGAGGTCAGCGGGTCGTCGGCGGCCCGGGCGGCGCCCTTGAGCAGCACCCCGGCCTCGCGGACCTCGGGCCGTTCGAAGAACCGCTCGGCGCCCTTGAGCTGGTAGGAGATGCCGAGGTCGGAGAGGGCCTGCTCGTACACCTCGGACTGGCCGTTGGTGCGGAACAGCACGGCGATCTCGCTGGCCCGCACGCCGGTGCCGAGCAGGTCGCGGATCAGCCGGGCGGTGGACTCGGCCTCGGTGGGCTCGTCCTGGTACTCGCGGTAGACCGGCTCGGGGCCGGCCTCGCGCTGGGAGATCAGCTCCAGGCGGTGCTGGGCGGCCTGGCCGCGGGCCTGCGAGAGCAGTCCGTTGGCCAGGTGGACCACCTGCGGGGTGGAGCGGTAGTCGCGCACCAGCTTGACCACCGTCGCCTCGGGGTGGCGGTGGCGGAAGTTCAGCAGGTGGTCGGGGGTGGCGCCGGTGAAGGAGTAGATGGTCTGGCTGGCGTCGCCGACCACGCAGAGGCTGGCGCCGCCGTCGCTGCCCGTCCACTGCTCCAGCAGGCGCTGCTGGAGCGGGGAGACGTCCTGGTACTCGTCGACGGTGAAGTGCCGGTACTGGGAGCGGACCTGGGCGGCGATCTCCGGGCGGTCCTCCAGGATCGCGGCGGTGAGCAGCAGCACGTCCTCGAAGTCGATCAGGCCGCGTTCCTGCTTGGTGCGCTCGTAGGTGGCGTAGACCCGGGCGATCTCGGCCGGGTCGCGCGGGGCCTCGCGGGCGGACTTGGCGACGGCGGTCGGGTAGTCGTCGGGGACGACCTGGGTGACCTTGGCCCACTCGACCTCGGCGGTCAGGTCGCGCAGTTCGGTGCGCTGGACGCGCAGGCCGCTGCGGCCGGCGGCCTCGGCGACCAGCTGGACCTTGCGCTCCAGCAGGCGGGGGACGTCGCCGCCGATGGCGCGCGGCCAGAAGTACTGGAGCTGGCGCAGCGCGGCGGAGTGGAAGGTGCGGGCCTGGACGCCCTCGGCGCCGAGCTGGCGGAGCCGGCCGCGCATCTCGCCGGCGGCACGGGCGGTGAAGGTGACGGCGAGGACCTGCGCGGGGTGGTAGACGCCGCTGCGCACGCCGTAGGCGATCCGGTGGGTGATGGCCCGGGTCTTGCCGGTGCCGGCGCCGGCCAGCACGCAGACCGGGCCGTGCAGGGCGGTGGCCACGGCGCGCTGTTCGGGATCGAGTCCGGCCAGCACGGCGTCCGCCCCGAGGGGGGCGGGGCCGTCGGGGCTGTAGGGCTGGTTGGGGCCGCCGAGGCCGGGGAGGTCATCCTGCATGCCTTCCATCCTCGCAGGCGCGCCGGACAGTCCGGTCGGTGTTGTCCACAGGCCTGCCCGGATGATCGGATCGTCCCACTGTTGTCCGTTCCGGAATGGGGGCGGCCCGCCGGACGTTTGTTCCGTGGGCTGCACGGCCCCCGTCCGTCGATCGAAGGAGTCCCTCACCATGTCCGGCACCGTCACGATGTACAGCACGACCTGGTGCGGCTACTGCAACCGCCTCAAGAGCCAGCTGGACCGGGAGGGCATCGCCTTCACCGAGATCAACATCGAGCACGACCCGGCCTCGGCGTCCTACGTGGAGTCGGTGAACGACGGCAACCAGACGGTGCCGACGGTCGTGGTGGTCGGCGCCTCCGGCGAGCAGAGCGTGATGACCAACCCGAGCCTGCGCCAGGTCCAGGCCGCGCTGGTCTGACCGGCGGGCCGCGCATCGGCGGCCCGCCCCCGCCCGGCTCAGTCGGTCGGGGGCGGGTCGCCGAGTTCGTAGAGCAGCCGGGCCCGGTCGGCGGCGTAGCGGGTCTCCACCACCCGGATCGGGCCGCGCCGGTCGCGGGTGACGCGGGTGTTGACGAGCAGCGGCACGCCGGGCCCGAGGCCGAACCAGGCGGCCTCGGCGGGGTCGGGCATCCGGGCGGTGAGGTGGTCGGTGGCGGTGGTCTCGGTGCGGCCGAGGTCGGCCAGCGTCCGTTCGTCGCCGCCGGGGGCGGGGAGGTCCTCCATCAGCGGGGTGCCGTCGGCCAGTCCGGGCCAGTAGTGGCTGTCCTCGATGGCGTAGGGCTCCCGGGCGACCAGGCAGCGCTGGCGGCGCATCATGACGGCGTCCTCGGGCTGGAGTCCGAGCCAGTCGGCGACGTCGCGGCGGGCCCGCACGGCCCACACCTCGTACTCGAAGCTGAGGTCCAGCCCGGCCCGGCGGGCTTCGGCGGCGTAGGTCTCGCCGGCCACGGGCAGGGCGCCGCGGCGGTGCGAGCGGGGGTGGACGCGGTGGTCGTACCGGGCCTGCCGGCGCAGGTAGGTGCCCTTGCCCTGGACGCGGACCACCCGGCCCTCGTTGACCAGGACGTCGACGGCGAGGCGGACGGTGTTGCGGGCGACCCCGTACTGTCCCTCCAGTTCGCTCTCCACGGGGAGCCGGCCGCCGTCCTCCCATTCGCCGGAGTCGATGCGGCGGCGCAGGTCGGCGGCGAGGAGCTGGTACTTGGGCGTGGGCGTGGGCGCGGCGGCGCGGGGCATCGTCACGCGAGCGAATGTAGTGAGGCCCTTCGTGGCATTTCAGCCGAACCGGCAACCGGGTGCGCGGCGCTGTTCGGGTACCCCGCGAATCCGCCCGACGGGATTCGAACACATTCCGGTCGGACGGCGCGGGTCGCACCGATCGACCCGGCGCGACGGAAGCACTGCGGGGGCGCGCGGAGCAATCCACACGCCCCCGCAGCTGCCGACGATCACCAGCGGGCGGCCGTCGGCAGCGGTTCGCCGTACCAGAGCTCGATCAGGTGCCGGGCGATCGAGATGCCGGACGGCGGCAGGATCTCCCCGGCCTCCATGCCCGCCCGCAGCTCCTCGCGGGCGAACCAGCGGGCCTCGGACAGCTCCTCGCCGTCCACGGTGATCCCGGTGCCGTCGGGGTGCGCCCGGCCGAGGAAGCCCAGCATCAGGCTGGACGGGAACGGCCAGGGCTGGCTGGCCACGTACTCGA
Organism: Kitasatospora sp. NPDC059795; assembly: GCF_042732175.1. NCBI lineage: Bacteria > Bacillati > Actinomycetota > Actinomycetes > Kitasatosporales > Streptomycetaceae > Kitasatospora > Kitasatospora sp. NPDC059795. The sequence goes on along the minus strand of NZ_JBHWID010000002.1, from coordinate 444,631 downwards.
CCTCGGCGACCCGGACGCCCGCCTCCTCCAGCACCTCGCGGCCGACCGCCTGCTCGATCGACTCGCCGGGCTCGACGAACCCGGCCAGCGTCGACCAGCGGCCCTCCGGCCAGAGCGCCTGCCGGCCCAGCAGGCAGCGGTCCTCGCTGTCGGTGATCAGCATGATCACCGCCGGGTCGGTCCGCGGGTAGTGCTCGGCCGCGCAGGAGGTGCAGCGGCGCAGGTGGCCCGCGCCGGCCTTCTCGGTGCGGTGGCCGCACCGGGAGCAGAAGGTGTGCAGCCGGTGCCAGTGCTCCAGGGCGACGGCGTGCACCAGCAGTCCGGCGTCCCGGTCGGCGAGCGTGCCGCCGACCTCGCGCAGCCCGGCCGGACGGGCGTCGCCGTCCAGCCGGCCGGGCAGCGACTCGCAGTCCAGCGCGAAGTAGTGCACGCCGTCCTCGCCGGTCCCCAGGAAGTAGCGGTCACCGCTCTGCGGGGCCTCGAAGGACGGCAGCAGCACCAGTTCGCTGCCGCCGTCGGTGTCCACCACGAACGCCTCGCCGCCGGCGATCGGCAGCACCTTGGTGGTGGGGTGGCTCCAGGCCGCGGCCAGCCACGGCTCGTCCAGTCGGCGGTGCGCCGCCCGGTCCACCCCGGCGCGGGCCAGCGCAAGGTGCTTGCTGTCAGGGGCGCTGCTCAACTCGTCCATCCCCGTTCGCTTCGGTAAGGCAGGTGCGGCAGGTGCGGCAGGTGCGAGATCGCTCCGGAACGCGCGCTCACGGGCGGAAGTTCTCCGCGAGGTCGCCCCACAGGTACGCGGAGGTCTCGACGCCCTTGCGGAGCAGGTCGAGCTCCACCTTCTCGTTGATCGAGTGCCAGCCGTCCGAGGGCACCGAGATGCCGAGGAACAGCACCGGCGCGCCCAGCACGTCCTGGAGGTCGGCGGCCGGGCCGGAACCGCCCTCACGGGTGAACAGGATCTTCTGTTCGAAGGCCCGTCCCATCGCCCGGACGGTGGACTGCAGCGCGGGGTGGTCCAGCGGCGTCAGGCACGGGCGGGTCGCGCCCGGGAAGACGATGTCGTACCGGATGCCCGCCGGGACGTGCGCGGCGACCCAGGCGCCGACGGCCTCCCGGACCTTCTCGACCTCCTGGCCGGCGACCAGCCGGAAGGACAGCTTGAGGTGCGCCTCGGCCGGGACGATGGTCTTGCCGCCGGGGCCGGTGTAGCCGCCCCAGATGCCGTTGACCTCGGCGGTCGGGCGGGCCCAGACCCGCTCCAGGGTGGTGTAGCCGGCCTCGCCCTGGGTGCCGTACGACTTGGCGACCTTCAGCCACTGCGCCTCGTCGAAGGGCAGCTCGGCGAAGAGCGCCCGCTCCTGCTCGGTGAGCTCGACGATGCCCTCGTAGAAGCCGGGCACCGCGACCCTGCGGTCCGCGTCGTGCAGGCCCGCGGCGAGCGCGGCGGCCACGTCGGCCGGGTTGGGGACGGCGCCGCCGAACGAGCCGGAGTGGATGTCGCTGTCCGGGCCGTACAGGTCGATCTGGCAGTCCGCCAGGCCGCGCATGCCGGTGCACACGGTCGGGGTGGTCTCGGACCACATGCCGGTGTCGGAGATGATCACCACGTCGGAGGCGAGCCGGGCGGCCTCGCGGCGCACCAGGGCGCCGAAGTTCGGCGAGCCGGACTCCTCCTCGCCCTCGATCAGCAGCTTGAGGTTGACGGCCGGCGCGGTGCGGCCGGTGGCGGCGAGGTGGGCCCGCACCCCGAGGGTGTGGAAGAAGACCTGGCCCTTGTCGTCGGCGGCGCCGCGCGCGTACAGCCGACGGCCGACCACGGTGGGCTCGAACGGCTCGGTGTCCCAGCCGTCCGCCTTGGCGGCGGGCTGCACGTCGTGGTGGCCGTAGACCAGTACGGTCGGCGCGCCCTCGTCGCCGGACGGCCACTCGGCGAACACCGCGGGCAGCCCGTCCGTCTCCCACACCTCGGCGACCGGGAAGCCGGTCGCGCGCAGCTTCTCGACCAGCCACTCGGCGGAGCGGCGGACCTCGCCGGCCCGGTCGGGCTCGGCGGAGACGGAGGGGATGCGCAGCCAGTCGGCGAGGTCGGCCAGGAAGGCGTCCTCGTGCTGGTCGATGAAGGAACGGACGGCGCTGTCCGGGGTTTTCGTCATACGGACGACTTTAGTTCGCCCGGGTGGGTCCGTGCCCACGGCCTCCCCCAGCCGTGAGCACGGTCACGCTCCCCCTGCCGGGCCTCAGGCGGCCCGGCGGCTCAGGGCGATCTTGGAGCGGGTGAGCAGCGCCGCGAGCAGCACCGCCACCACCGGCAGGCCGATCACCATGGCCGCCAGTTCGGCCCACGGGATCGCGATCACCGGATCGGGGGCGTCCTGGCCGGGCGCCGCCCACCTCGCCTGGTCCTGCGCCTCGAAGATCCGCAGGGCGATGGACGGGACGGCGCCGCACAACAGGCCGAGCACCGAGCCCATCGCGGCGATCACACCGCACTGGAAGCCGGACAGCCGACGCCGGATGCCGCTGCTCGCACCGACCGCGGCCAGCGTGGCGAGGTCCTGCTGGGAGTCCGCCGCGGCCAGGCCGGTGGCGATGCCGGCCGCGCCGAGCGCCACCAGTCCGGCGAACACCATCAGGCCGACGGTGACCAGGTCGATGTCCGGCTGGAAGCCCCGCTCGACCATGATGAAGGCGTTGTCGTCCAGCTTGGCGAGCGAGCCGTTCGCCTTCTGGTACGCCTTGTCGGACGGCTCCGCGGCGGGCAGCCAGAACGAGCCGGCCTCCCGGGTGCCCAGACCGGCCTTCTCGGCGGCCTGACGGGTCATCATGACGGTGCCGAACGGCGTCGCGGCCTGGACCTCCACCGCGTCCACCATGACGTGGCTGCTCTTCGGCTGGTACGGGACGCCGGAGTCCATCGCCTTCTGGTCGAAGGCCTCCTCGACCAGCACGTCGACCTTGCCGTTCTCCACGAACCCGGAGCGGAACACCAGCGCCTTGCCGTCGGCGAGGGCCTTCTCGGCGGCCTGGTCGTGCACCCCGAACAGGTTGTGCAGCAGGGCCGCGTCGCCGACCACGGTGTCACCGAACATGCTGATCGGGAACGACCGCCGGTCGCGGTTCGCCAGGCACCGCGGGTCGTTGTGCAGGCGCTCGTAGTCCTCCGAGGTGCGGGCGTCGTCGGCCGGGCAGCGCTTGGACTCGGGCTGCACGGCCCGGGCGTAGCCGCAGGGCGCGCCGGGGGCGCACTTGGCGGTCGGCGTCAGGTCGAAGACGTCGGCGCGCTCGCCGAGGCCGGGCATGTTGCTCTCGACCACGTCGCGCATCAGCGGCAGCCGGGTCTGGTCCGCGTTCGGGCCCCAACCGGCGAGCAGCGCGACGGCGTTGGCGGGCGCCTGCGGCCGGTAGTCGCGGCGCTGCTGCTCGGTGCTGCTGGTGGTGTAGATGCCCACGGCGACGGCGCCGGCCACGGCGGCCATCACGGCGGCCACCGCCGGGGCGGTGCGGCCGCGGTGGCGCACCGAGTCGCGCAGCGCGAGGCGCGGGCTGAGCGGCAGGTGGCGGCCGAGCCGGCCGAACAGGCCGATCAGCATCGGGGTGCACAGCAGCATCCCGATCTCGGCGATCACCGAACCGCCGAGCAGGCCGTAGACCACGGCGGTGCCGGTGGCCGCGCAGGCCATCGCCAGGGCGGCGCCGCCGGCGACCATGATCAGGCCGAGCACGGCGACGATCCGGCTGGCGGGCTTGATGCCGCCGCGTCCGGTGAGCGCCGCGACCACGTCCTGCCGGGCGGCCTGGACGGCGGGCACCACGGCCGCGAGCAGGCCGGTGACCAGGCCGACCGTGGCGATCGCCAGCAGGTCGAGCGGCTGCAGGTCGAAGTGGCCGAAGCGGCGGCCGGCGAACTGTTCGGCGTTGTCCTGGAACACCGCGACCAGCAGGATCGCCAGCACCAGGCCGGTCACGGCGCCGGTCACGCCCAGCACCGCTCCGCCGCCGAGCACCACGGCGCGCACGTGTCCGCGGTCGCCGCCGCCGGCGGCGAGCAGGCCGAGCTGGCGGCGCGAGCGGCGGGCGCCGACCGCGAAGGCCGGTCCGGCGAGCAGCACGATCTCCAGCAGGGCCATGCCGACCACGGTGGCGGCGATCGCGATGCCCACCTTGTCCATGCCGCCGTGGCTCTGCTGTCCCGGCTGCTGGTACAGCGGCACCTCGGAGCGGGCGGGCGGGTCGAGCAGGACGGCCCTGGAGTTGACCGCGAAGCCGTACTTGTTGAGCTCCAGCACCTTCGGCCAGTCCAGCGCGGCGGCTCCGGCGGGCAGCTGGACCAGCCAGGAGTCGCGCCCGGACCGGCTGTCGGCCCGCTCCGGGTCGGCCTGTGCCAGCGGGGCGATCACGCTGCCGGGAGCGGCGATCAGCTCGGTGCGCTTCAGATCGGCGGGTATCTCGGCGACGGCCGTGATGGTGAACGGCTTGGACTCCAGGCCGCGGACCGCGGTGGCGTCGCCGAGCCGCAGCCCGGACTGGTTCAGGAACTCCTGGGTGGCGGCGATCTCGTTCGGCTTGGCCGGAGCGGTACCGCGGACCAGGTTCAGCATGCCGTGCCACACCGGGTTGGCGAGGTCGGCCTCGACGACCTGCACCGTCATCCGGCCGTCCTTGGTGGTGGCCGTGGTGCTCGGCCCGGTGGGCGTCGGCACCAGCTTGGTGCCGGCCGGCAGCAGTTCCTTGACCAGGTCGGCGGGCTCGGTGTCGGCGCTGCGCTTCTCCTCGGCGGTCTTCTGCCTCGGCTTCCCGTCGGGGCCGGGCCCGCCGGTCTGGATCTCGTCGTCGGGGTTGGGCGCCTGCAGCACGATGTCGCCGCGCTGGTGCGCGTCGATCCGGGCGTCGGCGGTGCCCATCGCCCGGGCGGCCTTCTCGCCCGGTTCCAGCTGGGCGCTGCGGGCGACCACGTCGACGCCGGCCACGCCGAGGATCGGCAGGGCGATCATCGCCACCACGAGGGCGCTGCGGCCCTTGGCGCGCATGGCGTCGCGGCGGGCGATCCGCAGCGTTGCCCGCCAGGCGGTCAGCCTCACTGGTCCTCGCCCTTCAGCGCGTTGGCGGCGGCGGTGACCAGCAGGGTGCCGGCGTCCTGTCGGGCGGTCTCGTCGACCAGCCGGCCGTCGCGCAGGAACACCACCCGGTCCGCCCAGGCGGCGTGCCGGGCCTCGTGGGTGACCATCATGGCGGCGGCGCCGGCGTCGCAGCGGGCGCGCAGCACGGCGAGCACGGACTCGCCGGTGGTGGAGTCGAGGGCGCCGGTGGGTTCGTCGGCGAGCACCAGGCGGCGGTCGCCGATCAGTGCGCGGGCGATGGCGACGCGCTGCTGCTGGCCGCCGGACATCTCGTCGGGGAAGCGGTCGGCGAGTTCGGGGATGCCGAGTTCCTCGAGCGCGACGAGCGCCTCCTTGCGAGCGGCGCGGGCGGAGACGCCGTCGAGTTCGCGGGGCAGCCCGATGTTCTCGGCGGCGGTGAGCGCCGGTATCAGGTTGTAGTCCTGGAAGACGTAGCCCACCGAGCGGCGCCGGACGGCGGCCAGCTGCTTGCGGTCCAGGACGCCCAGGACGGTGCCTTCGACGATCACCTGGCCGTCGCTCGGGCTGTCGAGGCCGCCGGCCAGGGTCAGCAGGGTGGACTTGCCGGAGCCGGAGGGGCCCATCACGGCGACCAGTTCGCCCGGGTACACCTTCAGGTCCACGGCGCGCAGCGCGTGCACCTCGGCCGCGCCGTGGCCGTGCACCCGGCTCACCCGGTCCAGGTGCAGCACGGGCTGGGCCGGCTTGAGTTGTTCGGTCATGACTCCCCCAGGAGTTTCAGAGGCGGCCGCGTGCGCGGCTCTTGACGGCGCGGCGCGCGGGCGGCGCGGCGCCGGGTTCGGCCGTGGCAGCGGCCTGTCGCTCGGCGTGCTGGCCGAGTCGGGATTCGCAGTGGTCCAGCCAGCGGATCTCCGCCTCGGTCTGGAAGATCAGCTGCTCCAGGACCAGCAGCCAGGCCAGGTCTCCGCCGGAGCCGGTGTCGGCGGCCAGCGCCCGGCCCTTGAGCCGGGTGTAGTCCTGCAGTGCCTTCATGCTGTGTCGGCGCTGGCCCTGGACGACGCCGGTGACGTCGACCCCCGGGACGGTCACCGCCATCGCCAGCTTGATCGCCAGTTCGTCGCGCGGCGGGTTGGTGCGCGGCACCGGACTGTCGAACCAGCGGCGCAGTTCCGCGCGTCCCTCCTCGGTGACGGCGTAGAACTGGTGGCCCTCGTCGTCCTCGCCCGCGGACTCGACCAGGCCGTCGCGCTCCAGTCGGCCCAGGGTGGTGTAGACCTGACCGACGTTCAGCGGCCAGGTCGCCCCGGTGCGGGCCTCGAACTCGGATCGCAGCTGGTAGCCGTAGCGCGGGCCCTGGTCGAGCAGGGCGAGCAGGCCGTGACGGATCGACATACCGAGTATGTATACCCGGTATGGTCCACCCGCTCAAGCCGCGCCGCCGCCCCGGCCCGTTCACCCCCACCCGGTACGGTCGGCACCGTGACCACTCTGCGGATCGCCACGTACAACCTGCTGCACGGCCAGCCGCTCACGGCGGACGGCAGCCCCGCGCCCTACCCGGTCGAGCCGGGCGCCCCGCTGGCCGAGGCCGTCGCCGCGCTGGACGCCGACGTGCTCGCCCTCCAAGAGGTCGACCGCGGTCAGCAGCGCTCCGGCCGCACCGACCAGGCGGCGGTCGCCGCCAAGGCGATGGGCGCCGCCGACTGGCGCTTCGCCGCCGCGCTGCACGGCACGCCCGCGCCGTCGGCGGGCTGGGTAACCGACCCGGCCGTCCCGGGCCTGCAGGTGTACGGTCCGGCCGACGCGGACGACGGCGCCCCGCGTCCGGCGTACGGCACGGCGCTGCTGACCCGGCTGCCGGTGCTGCACTGGCGGGCCCGCCGGTTCGCGCCCGCCCCGTTCGGGCTGCCGCTGCGGGTGGCCGGGCGGCGCGGGCTGACGGCGGTGCCGGACGAGCCGCGGGCCGCGCTGGCGGCGGTGCTGGCCGGGCCGGCCGGGGAGTTCACCGTGGTCGCCGCGCACCTGTCGTTCGTACCGGGGTGGAACGTCGCGCAGCTGGCCGCGATCCGCCGCTGGATCGCCGACCTGCCGCAGCCCTACCTGGTGCTCGGCGACTTCAACCTGATCGGCGCGGTGCCGCGCACCGTGCTCGGTTCGGCGCACGCGATCCAGCGCACCGCGGCCCGCGACCGGGTGCGCACCGCCCGCCGCACCCGCCTGCAGGGCTGGTACGACCTGGCCCGCACCCCCACCTACCCCTCGCACCGGCCGACCGTGCAGTTCGACCACATCCTGGGCATCGGCGTGCCGCGCTCCACGGTCGGCTCGGTGTCGGCGCCGCGCACCGGGGTGTCCGACCACCGCCCGCTGGTGGTGGAGATCGACGTCTAGAGCGCCTGCCCGGCGCCCGGGGGCGTCTGGAGCGCCTGCCCGATCGGGGCCTCGCCCTGCTGTTGGGCGGGGAGCACCACCGGGTCGAACTGGAGCATCAGCATCGCCGCGTCGTCGCCGAGCTTGTGCCCGACGTGCCGGACCACGTCGTCGTGCAGGCGGTGCAGGACCTCGACGGGGCCGCTGTCGGCGAGCAGCGGCAGCCGGTCGGTGAGCGGGTAGAACGCGCCCCGGTGGTCGCGGGCCTCGATGACGCCGTCGGTGTACAGCAGGATGCGGTCGCCGGGTTCGGTGGCGAGCCGCTGCAGCGGCGGGCAGACGTCGCCCGGGTCGAGCACCCCGAGCGGCGGGACGGTCTCGTCGGCGGCCAGCAGCCGGGGCGCGTCCTCGCCGCGGAGCAGGACGGGCGAGGGGTGGCCGCAGTTGGCGATCTCCAGGACGCCGTCGGCGCGGACGCCGATCAGCACCAGCGTGACGAACTCCTCCTCCACGCCCGGGTGGTCGTTCTCGTGCAGGGCGCGGTCCAGGCTGACGGCGAGCCAGCCGGCCACCCGGTCGAGGTCGGGTTCCTGGTGGGCGGCCTCGCGGAACGCGCCGAGCACGGCGGCGGCGGTCTCCACGGCGGCCAGCCCCTTGCCGCGGACGTCGCCCATCACGGCGCGCACGCCGTGCCGGGTGTTGACCACCTCGTAGAGGTCGCCGCCGATCGAGGCGTGCGCGGCGGCGGCGGCGTAGCGGACCGCGGCACGCACCGGCCCGATCCGTTCGGGCACCGGGCGCAGCAGTACCCGGCGGGCGATCTCGGCGACCAACTGGGCTTCCGCGAGGGCGAGTTCCTGGCGCAGTCGGAGGGTGGCGCTGAGGTGGCCGATGCCGGCGATCAGCACGATCGCGGCGACGGTGGCGGTGTGCACGGACTCGCCGAGCACGCCGTTGTACCAGGCCATGCCGAAGGCGCACAGCTCGGCGAGCGCGCCGGTCAGCAGCGGGTACCAGGTCCGCCGGGAGACCACGGCGGCGAGGGCGGGGACGGCGGTCAGTGCGGGTTCGACGGTGACCTGGCTGTTGGTCAGCAGGTCGAGGGAGACCACCAGCGCCATGCCGATCAGCGGCAGGGCGTGCGAGGTCTTGGGCCATGTGCCGGTGACGGTGTCGGGTACCGGCCCTGGGGTGGGGCCGTGGAGGACGTCCCTGATCCATCCGGTCGCGCTCAACGTCGGTCTCTCCAGCGGAAGGTGCGGGTGCTCGGCACCTGCGGGTCTGACGGGAGGTCAGGGGGTCGGGGCCCTGACGGCGGCCGGAGTACGGGAGGATGACCGGTTACCGACCCCACAATAGGCACGAAACGTGCAGGGCGCACAGGTTTCGCTTGATCTCGTGACGAGTTGGATGCTCTGAGTGACTCTTTTCTACCTATTCCCGATCAGAAGATCGCTCAACTCTTTTCGGCCGGGAAGTCCTGACGGTGTTTCGATCCGGCCGCTGCGCACGTAGCAGAACGAGGCGGTGACCTGCTCCACCGGGACGCCCGCCTGCTCGGCCCAGGCGAGGCGGTAGACGGCGAGCTGGAGGGGGTCTCCGCTGTCCTCCCGGCCGGTCTTCCAGTCGACCACCTCGTAGCGCGGTGACCCTGCGCCACCGGCCGCGTCCCGGTAGACCGCGTCGATCCGGCCGCGCACCACCCGTCCCGCCAGCACCAGTTGGAACGGCGTCTCGACCCGGTAGGGGGTGCGGCCGGCGTAGGGGCCGCGCAGGAACGCCTCCTTGAGGCGCTCCAGGTCGCGTTCGTCCTCGATCTCCTCGACGTCGACGTCCAGGCCGGGCAGCGCGTCGGGGCCGAGCAGCATCGGCTGGTCGTAGCGGGCCTGCACCCAGGCGTGGAAGCGGGTGCCGCGGCGGGCGGCGGGCGCGGGCGGGCGGGGCATCGGGCGGGCGAGTTCGCGGGCGAAGCCGTCGGGGTCGGCGGCCAGCCGCATCAGTTCGGTGGCGGACAGCGAAGCGGGCAGTTCGACCTCGCGGACGGTGCGCCGGGAGCGTTCCAACTCGCCGAGCAGCGCGGTCAGGTCACGGTCCCAGGAGGCGGCCAGCCGCTGGTCCTCAATGCCCATCTGCTCCTGTTCGGCGGCGGGCGCGCCCGCGAGCCGGCGCCGGACCACGTCGGCGACCCGGCGGCGGGCGTGCTGCGCGGACGGGTCGAGCGGCAGCGGCCAGGGCGTCTCCACGGACACGTCGAACGCCGGGTTCTGCGCGTCGTCCGCGGGCGCCTCGGCCCAGTGCTCGATCTCGCCGTTGCCGGGCCGTTCGGCGTGCGCGCGCAGCTTCAGCAGGAACTCGGACGGCCCGCGCCGGCGCTTCTGCGAAGGGCCCCACCAGTGGCCGGAGGCCAGCAGCAGCGACCGCGGGCGGGTGAACGCGACGTAGCCGAGCCGCAGTTCCTCCACCTCGGCGTGGTGGGCCATCTCCTTCTTGAACAGGCCCATGCCCTTGGCGTTCCACCCGGGGTCGGCGGGCAGCGTGGCGGCGTCGCCGCGCAGCGCGTGCGGCAGCACCTTGCGGGTGGAGGTCCAGCGTTCGCGGCCCTGCCCGGACGGGAAGCCGCCCTTGACCAGGCCGGGGACGGCGACCACGTCCCACTCCAGGCCCTTGGACTTGTGCGCGGTGAGCACCTTGACGGTGTCCTCGCCGCCGGGCAGTCCGGCGTCCAGGCCGCGTTCGTACTCCTGGGCGGCGCGCAGGAACGCCAGGAAGGCGGCCAGGCCGGGGTCGCCGTCCAGGTCGGCGAAGGACGCGGCGATGTCGAGGAAGGAGTGCAGGGTCTCCCGGCGGCGGGCGGCCAGCGCCAGCGGGGAGGCGGAGAGCTCGACCTCCAGGCCGGTGACGGTCAGCACCCGGTGCAGGACGTCCATCAGCGGTTCGGCGAGCGCCCGGCGCAGGTCGCGGATCTCCCGCGCGAAGCGGGCGAAGCGCACCCGGGCCTCCGGGGAGAACGGCAGCTCGTCGGGCTGTTCGGCGTCGACGAAGGTCTCCAGCGCGTCGGCGAGCGAGACCACCTCGGTGGGGTCGGTCTCGGCGACGGCGGCGGCCAGCGGGTCCTGGTCGCCGAGGCGGGCGGTGCGGACCAGGTCGGCGGCGCGGCGGCCGAGCAGGGCGAGGTCGCGGGGGCCGATCCGCCAGCGCGGGCCGATCAGCAGGCGCACCAGGGCGGCGTTCGCGGTCGGGTCCTGGAGGACTTCGCAGACCGCCACCAGGTCGGCGACCTCGGGGAGTTGGAGCAGCCCGCCGAGGCCGACCACCTCGACCGGGACGCTGCGCGCCACCAGCGCGGCGTGCAGGTCGGGGAAGGCGGTGCCGGCCCGGCTGAGCACGGCGATCCGGCCGGGCGCGGTGCCGGTGCGCACCAGGTGGGCGATGGAGTCGGCCAGCCAGTCCACCTCCTCGGCGTGGGTGGGCAGCAGCGCGGCGCGCACGTACCCGTCCTGTTCGGCGCCGGGTGCGGGCCGCAGCGCCTCGACGCCCTCGTGCATCTCCCGCAGCGGGGCGGCGAGTTCGTTGGCGAAGGCGAGCAGCCGGCCGCCGCTGCGGCGGTTCTCGCTGAGTGCGAAGCGGTGTGCGGGGCTGCCGTCGGCCTGCGGGAAGTGCTGCGGGAAGTCGTCCAGGTTGGCGACCGAGGCGCCGCGCCAGCCGTAGATCGCCTGGCAGGGGTCGCCGACCGCGGTGACCGGGTGGCCGGCGCTGTCGGGGCCGCCGAACAGGCCGGCCAGCATGAGGCGTTGGGCGACGGAGGTGTCCTGGTACTCGTCGAGCAGCACCACCCGGTACTGCTCGCGCAGCAGCCGCCCGACCTCGGGGCGCTGCTGGGCGAGCCGGGCGGAGGCGGCGATCTGGTCGCCGAAGTCGAGCAGGCCGAGCTTCTGCTTGCGGGCCCGGTAGTCCTCGACCAGGTGCAGCAGTTCCTGCCGGCCGCGGGCGGCCTTCGGGACGGCCCGCAGGTCCTCGTTGCTGAGCTTGACGCCGGCCAGCTCGTCGAGCAACTCCTCGTCCCAGGACCGCAGTTGCGAGGGCTCGACCAGGTGTTCGGCGAGTTCGGAGTCGAGCGCGATCAGTTCGGCGACCAGGGCGGAGAAGGTGCCGGTGAGCGCCGGGTAGGGGCCGCGGGCCTGGCGCAGCACCCGGGCGGCGAGCTGGAAGCGGGTGGCGTCGGCGAGCAGCCGGACGTCGGGTTCGATGCCCAGCCGCAGGCCGTGTTCCTTGAGCAGGGTGCCGGCGAAGGCGTGGTAGGTGGAGATCTGCGGGTCGCCGAGGGCGTCGTCCTCGCGTACGCCGGCCCGCAGCAGCGAGCCGCGGACGCGTTCGGCGAGTTCCCCGGCGGCCTTGTTGGTGAAGGTCAGGCCGAGCACCTGCTCGGGGCGGACGGCGCCCGAGCCGACCAGCCAGACCACCCGGGCGGCCATCACGGTGGTCTTGCCGGAGCCCGCGCCGGCCACGATCACGCCGGGGGCCATGGGCGCGCCGATGGCCGCCAACTGCTCGGGGTTGAACGGGATGCCGAGGAGTTCGCGGAGTTGGTCCGGGTGCCGCAGCAACGGCTCAGTCGACGACATGCCGGCCGTCCCGCTGCGCGGAGCAGCTGCCGCGGAACGCACAGCGGCCGCAGCGCTCGCCCGCGGTGGGGGTGAACCGCTCGGCGAGCACCCGCCCGGCGGTGTCGGCGAGCAGGTTCTCGATCCACGGCTCGCCGGGCGGCAGTTGCTGCTGCACCTTGGGCGCTTCCGGGTCGGCCTTGGCGGGCTCCCGCAGGTGGACGAGTTCGGCGCCGCCGACCGCCGCGCCCTGGTCGAAGCCGGGCAGGTCGTCGAGCGCGCCGCCGCGCACCGCCAGCTGGTAGACGGCGAGCTGGCGGTGCTCGGGCAGCGACTTGTCGGTGGGGATCTGCTTGCCTGTCTTGAAGTCGACGACGTAGGCGCGGCCCGCCGAGTCGGCCTCGACCCGGTCCATCGAGCCGCGGATGCGCACGGCGACGCCGCCGACGTCCAGGGTCAGGTCGAAGCCGTGCTCGGTGGCGACGGTGGTGCGGTCGCGTTCCAGCACGTGCCAGTGCAGGAAGCGTTCCAGGGCGGCGCGGGCCTCGGTCTTCTCCTGCTGGGACTTCCACGGCGCGTCGAAGGCGAGGGCGTCCCAGACGGTGTCCAGGCGTTCCATCAGGACGGCCAGGTCGGCGGGGGTGCGGCCGGAGCCGACCTCGTCGGCGAGGGCGTGCACCACGTTGCCGAAGCCCTGGGCGGCGGACGCGGTCTGCCCGGCCTTCACGTCCTTCTCCAGGAACCACTGCAGCGCGCAGGACTCCAGCTGTTCGAGGCCGCTGCCGGACAGCCGGACCGGCAGCCCGGGCTCGCGCAGCGGCTCGGGGGCGGCGGTGGCGTCCACCAGCCCCCACCACTGGTCGGGATGGGCGGCGGGGACGAGCGGGCGGCCCTCCTCGTCGAGCGCGGCGGCGAGGGTGGCGAGGCGTTCGGCGGCGGCCCGGCGCAGCTCCGGGGAGCGGGCCGGGTCGACGGTGACGGCGCGCAGTTCGGCGACCAGCGCGGCCACCGCGAGCGGGCGGCGCGGGCGGGCGGTGACGTCGGCGACCTTCACCTGCGGGACGCGTTCCAGCACCCGTCCGGTGCGCGGGTCGAGGGTCTCGCGGTAGAGCTCGCGCAGGAACCGGGAGGGTTCGTCGCCGTCCTCGGCGGGGGCCTTGACGGCGGTGACCACCAGGCGTTCCTTGGCGCGGGTGGCGGCGACGTAGAACAGCCGGCGTTCCTCGGCGAGCAGCGCGGCGGGCGACAGCGGTTCGGCGAGGCCGTCGCGGCCGATCCGGTCGGCCTCCAGCAGCGAGCCGCGGCGGCGCAGGTCCGGCCACAGGCCCTCCTGGACGCCGGCCACCACGACGAGCCGCCACTCCAGGCCCTTGGAGCGGTGCGCGGTCATCAGCCGGACCGCGTCGGGGCGGTGGGCGCGCACGTGCAGGGTGTCGGCGGCGATGTCCTGGGCCTCGACCTCGGCGAGCAGGTCGAGTGCGCCGCGGTGGCCGGTGACCCGGTCCTCGGCGCGGGCGGCGGTCTCGAACAGGGCGCACAGCGCGTCCAGGTCGCGGTCGGCGTTGCGGCCGACCGCGCCGCCGCGCAGCGCGGCCCGCTCCAGGCGTTCGCGCCAGCGCCGGGAGCCGTCCCACAGCTCCCACAGCGCGTCCTCGCCGGACGCGCCGCCGGCCAGCATCTCGCGGACCTTGCGCAGCAGCGAGCCGAGTTCGTAGGCGCGCCGGGCGTACGGGGGGTCCAGCAGGGCGAGCAGTTCGGGCTGCTCCAGTGCCTCGCGGACGAGTTCCTCGGCGGGGCGGACCACGCCGGTGATGCCGTCCTCGGCGAGCGCCCGGCGCTCCTCCTCGCGCAGGGTGCGGCCGAGGCGGCGCAGGTCGGAGCCGTCCAGGGCGGCGAGCGGGCCGGTGAGCAGGGTGTGCGCGAGGTCGGCGGTGAGCGCGCCCTCGCCCTCGGCGCAGACCCGCAGGGCCAGCAGCAGCGGGGTGACGGCGCTCTCCTCGCGCAGCGGCAGGTCGTCGCCGTCGATCTCCAGCGGCACGCCGGCGGCGGCCAGCGCGCGGCGCACGCCCGGGATCGACCGGGAGCCGGCCCGCACCAGCACGGCCATCTGCCCCCAGGGGACGCCGTCCTCCAGGTGGGCGCGGCGCAGCAGGTCGGCGATCGAGTCGAGTTCGGCGCCGGGCGTCGGGTAGGTGTACACCTCGACGGCGCCGCCCTCGCGGGAGGGCAGCAGGGCGCGGTGCGCGGCGAGCTTGTCGGCGGGGAGGCGGCCCATCGGCATCCGGCGGGCGAGTTCCCTGGAGGCGGCCAGCAGGACGGCGCCGGAGCGGCGGGACACCCGCAGCACCTTGACCTCGGCGGGGCGGCCGTCGGCCTGCCGGAAGGCGTCGGGGAACTCCAGGATGCCGTTCACGTCGGCGCCGCGGAACGCGTAGATCGACTGGTCGGGGTCGCCGACCGCGACCAGGTCCCGGCCGCCGCCGGCCAGCCGCTGCAGCAGCCGCACCTGCGCCGGGTCGGTGTCCTGGTACTCGTCGACGAAGACCACGTCGTAGCGGCCGCGCAGCTGCGCGGCGACGTCCTCGCGCTCGGCGAGCAGCACGGCGCGGTGGACGAGTTCGGCGTAGTCGAGGACGCCGCGCAGGTCGAGCACGTCGAGGTACTCGGCCAGGAAGTGCGCGGCGGCGGCCCAGTCGGGGCGCTGGACGCCCTCGGCGAAGCGCAGCAGCTCCTGCTCGCCGAGGCCGAGCTCGCGGCTGCGGGCGAGCACCGCGCGGACCTCGTCGGCGAAGCCGCGGGTGGTCAGGCAGGCCCGCAGGTCGAGCGGCCAGCGGATGGTGGCGGTGCCGGCCTTCGCGTCCTCGGCGCCGCCGGCGAGCAGCTCGCGGACCATCACGTCCTGCTCGGGCCCGGACAGCAGCCGCAGCGGTTCGGCGTACTCCTCGGCCGGCTGGTGGGCGCGCAGCAGGGCGTAGCAGAACGAGTGGAAGGTGGTGGCCTGCGGGGCGGTGGTGCCGATCCGGGCGGTCATCCGGTCGCGCAGCTCCATCGCGGCCTTGCGGCTGAAGGTGAGCACCAGCACACGCTCGGGGGCGGTGCCGTCGGCGATCCGCCGGGCGACCGCCTCGACCAGCGTGGTGGTCTTGCCGGTGCCGGGCCCGGCGAGCACCAGCAGCGGCCCCGACGCGTGCTCGACCACCGCCTGCTGGAAGTCGTCCAGCACGGGCGGGTCGGGCTGCGCGAGGGGGCTGCGCACCAGGCGGAACGGTGAGGTCACTGCGGTCCAGGGTCGTACGGCGGTTCACGGCGGGCGATGGGCGTGGGGTTCTTCCGAAAATCGCGCCCGCCGCATCGAGCCTACGATCCTGCACCCACAGACCCCTCCGACGCACATTCCCCGGTCAGACGGTCAGGCCTCCGCGGCGCCGTCCCAGCGGGCCGCCCGCAGGTCGACCCGGGGCTCGCCGGCCACCGTGCGCAGCGGGGTGCCCTCGGCGCGGTACTCGGGCAGCGCGCGGTGCTCGTGGCCGGGCAGCGGCCGCCCGTCCGCGCGGATCACCCGCCACCAGGGCACCGAGCCGCCGTACAGCGCCATCACCCGGCCGACCTGGCGGGGGCCGCCGCGGCCCAGGTACTCGGCGACGTCCCCGTAGGTCATCACCCGGCCCGGTGGGATGTGCTCGGCCAGGTCGAGCACCGCCTCCGCGTAGGGCGGGATCTCGGGCGCGTCTTCCGGCTCGGTCATCCGACGCATTCTTCCCCATCCGGTCGATTTCCAGCACCCCGTGCGGGCGATGCGGCACGCGGGATGCCGCCCCTGGACCGCACCGGGGTTCCGGGCATGGCAGCATCTTCGGGGCAGTGCGACACGCGAGGAAACAAGACCAGATGACCGGGACGGCTGAATTGAACGTGGACAAGGGCTCCGAGGAGTCCGCCACCGACGGTTCCGCCCCGCGGGCGCAGGACGCCCCGCCGGTCGACCTGCGCCACCGGGCGCGGGACGCACACCACACGGGGGAGGACGCGGTGGCCGCTCAGCTGCCGCCGGACGGCGGATCGGACGGTCCGGGCACACCGGACCGTCCGCCGGAGCGGCCGGACCAGCACACCGACGGGCCGGACGGCGGGCTGCCCGCCGAGCGGCCCGAGCCGTCCGCAGCAGCCGAGCAGTCCGCGGTGTCCCGGGAATCCCGGGAGCCCGGGGAGCCCGGGGAGCCCGGGGAGTTCGCGGAGGAGGAGCCGGCCGGCGAGTACCTGGCGGTCGACGAGCCGCTGCTGGCCCCGCGCGCCCACCGCCCGTCGGACCTGCTGCGCTTCCTCGCCGGGCTGCTCGGCATCGTCGCGGTGTTCGTGCTGGCGCAGGTGGCGGTCTCCACCACCAGCGGGATCGAGAACGACATCACGGCCAACGCCAAGCGCATCCCCGACCTGCTGTCCACGGTCTCCGCGCTGGTCTCCTCGGTCGCGGTGCTGGCGGTGCCGCTGGCGTTCGCGGTGGAGCGGCTGATCAAACGCGACGGCCTGCGGGTCGCCGACGGCGTGCTGGCCTCGGTGCTGGCGTACGGCGTCTCGCTGGGCGTCGACTGGTGGGTCGCGGCGAGTGCGCCCGAGGAGATCCGCAACGCGCTGACGCAGTTCCCGCCGGGCCACGAGGAGACCCTCACCGACCCGGTGCACGGCTACCTCGCCCCCGTGATCGCGTACATGACGGCCGTCGGTATGTCGAGCCGGCCGCGCTGGCGGGTCGCGCTGTGGATCGTGGTGATCCTCTCCGGCACGACCGAGCTGGTCAACGGCTACACGACGCCGCTGTCCCTGCTGCTCACCGTGCTGATCGGCTGGTCGGTGGCGTACGGCACGCTGTACGCGATCGGCTCGCCGAACATCCGGCCGACCGGGCAGCACCTGATGATCGGCCTGCGCAAGGTCGGCTTCACCCCGTCCGCCGCGCACCTCGCCCCCGACGGCCCCGGCGGCACCCGCCGCTACCTGGTCGTCCAACAGGACGGGCCGCTGCTGGACGTCCACATCATCGACCGCGAGCAGCAGGCCTCCGGCTTCTTCTACCGGGCCTGGCGGCGGCTGCGGCTGCGCTCGGTCGCGGTCCGCCGCAGCCCGCAGTCGCTGCGCCAGGCGCTCGAACAGGAGGCGCTGATCGCGTACGCGGCCGCCGCCTCCGGGGCCCGCGCCCCGCAGCTGGTCGCCACCTCCGAGCTCGGCCCGGACGCCGCCGTCCTGGTGTACGAGAACGTGGCCGGCCGCACCCTGGACGAGCTCGCCGACGAGGAGGTCACCGACGCGGTGATGACCTCCTTCTGGACGTCGGTGGCCACCCTGCACGAGCGCCGCATCGCGCACCGCCGGCTCACCGGCGAGTCCCTGCTGGTGGTCGACGACCGCACCGGCTGCCTGATCAACCTGTCCGGCGGCGACATCGCGGCCGGCGACCTGACGCTGCGCATCGACGTCGCCCAGCTGCTCACCACCTTCGCGCTTCGCACCGGCCCGGAGCGGGCGGTGGCCGCCGCCACCGAGGCGCTCGGCCCGGCCCGGATCGCCGAGGCGCTGCCGCTGCTGCAGCCGGTCGGCCTGAGCCGGCAGACCCGCGGCGACCTGCAGCGGATGACCAAGGAGCGGAAGACCGCCGCGCAGGCGCTGGCCCTCAAGCAGGTCGCGGCGGGCGAACGCACCCAGCAGCAGGCCGAGGAGGACATCGCGCAGGCCGGCGAGGACCTGCTGTCCAAGCTGCGCGGGCAGATCCTGCAGATCGCCCCCGAGGCGCCGATGGCCCCCGCCAAGCTGGAACGGCTCAAGCCGAAGACGCTGATCATGGTGGTGGCGCTGACCTTCGCCGCCTACCTGGCGCTGACCACGATCCGGCCGGACCAGTTCAAGGTCTCCCAGATGAACTGGGCCTGGGCGGCGGTCGCGCTGGCCGCCGCGGCCGCCTCGTACGTGGCGGCGGCGATGAGCCTGACCGGCTTCGTCCCGGAGAAGCTGCCGTTCGGACGGACGGTCGCCGCGCAGGTCGCCGGGTCGTTCGTGAAGCTGGTCGCCCCGGCGGCGGTCGGCGGCATCGCGCTGAACACCCGCTACCTGCAGAAGGCCGGCATCCGGCCGGTGCAGGCGGTCGCCTCGGTCGGCGCGTCCCAGCTGGCCGGGCTGAGCGGCCACCTGCTGCTGCTGTTCGCCTTCGGCCTGATCACCGGCACCCAGACCAACGGCGACCTGGGCGCCTCCCGGGCGGTGATCATCGGGGTGCTGTCCGCCGCGGTGCTCGCCCTGGTGGTGGCCGCGGTGGCCCCGCTGCGCCGGTTCGTGGTGACCCGGGTGCGCTCGCTGTTCTTCGGCGTGGTCCCGCGGATGCTCGACCTGATGCAGACCCCGCGCAAGCTGGTCACCGGCTTCGGCGGCATCCTGCTGCTGACGCTGTCCTTCACCGCCTGCCTGGACGCCTCGGTGCAGGCGTTCGGCGGCGGCGGGCACGTCACCTACGCGGCCGTCGCCGTGGTCTTCCTGACCGCCAACGCGGCCGGTTCGGCGATCCCCACCCCGGGCGGCATCGGCCCGGTCGAGATCGCCCTGATCACCGCCCTGACCGTGGCCGGCGTCCCCGCCACCGCGGCCACCCCGGCGGTGTTCCTGTACCGCCTGCTGACCTTCTGGCTCCCCGTCCTCCCCGGCTGGGTCGCCTACAACCTCCTCCAGCGCAAGGGCTCGCTCTAGACCCGGCCCTGGCCCTTCGGGTACGCGGCGACGACCTGGGCGAGCATCTCCTCCCAGGGCGTCGGCGCCAGGCCGAAGGTCTCGCGGGTGGCGGTGTCGTCGATCACGAACGGGCGCTCGAACTGGTAGGCCGTCCCCCGGGCGGAGCGGATCGTCGGGTTGGCCAGGCCGAGCAGGGCGAGCACCGGGCGTGGGATGCGGGCGACCTTGGCGGCGGGCCGGTCGGCGGCCGCGCACAGCTCGGCGATCACCTGCCGCTGGCTGCGCGGCGGGTTGCTCGGCACGTGCCAGGCCCGGCCCCAGGCGCGCTCGTCGGCGCCGACGGCGACCAGCAGGCGGGCGACGTCCTGCGGGGCCGTCCAGCTGTGCGGGGCGTCCGGGTCGCCGAGGACCTGCACGGTGCGGCCGGCCAGGGCGCGGGAGAACGCCCGGCCGTCGAGCACGCCGGCGGCGTTCGCCGCGAGGTAGTCGGAGCCCCGCACCTCGGTGGCCCGTACCCGCCCGGCCCGGTGCGCGGCCAGCGCCTCGCGCCACATCGCGGCCCGCACCTCGCCCTTGGGGTCGACCGGCCGCAGTGGTGTCTCGGGGCTCATCGGCCCGTCCACCGCGCCGTAGCCGTACAGGTTGGAGACGGTGGCCAGCACCGCGCCGCTGCGCTCGGCGGCGGTCAGCAGCGCGGCGGCCAGTGGTGGCCAGACCTCGGGCCAGCGGTGGTACGGCGGGTTGGCGCAGTTGTAGAGCACCTCCGCGCCCTCGACGGCCTCGCCGAGCGCCTGCGCGTCCGACGCGTCCAGCTGCCGGCGCCGGACGCCCTCCAGCGGGACGGCGGAGGCGGCGGTGCGGGTGACCACCACGACCTCCTCGCCGCGCTCGGCGAGCAGCCGGGCGGTGGCCGATCCCACCGGCCCTGCGCCGACCACCACGTGCTTGCCCATCGGACTCCCCCGTCCCTCGGAACCGTCTCGAACACCTGCGCCACAACCGACGCAGCTGTGCTTTTCCGCACCGATGGTGACGCAAAACCGCCCGACCGGGGGAATCCCCTGGTCGGGCGGTTGACGATCCTTCAGCGGTCGATCAGCAGCCGATCAGTAGACGGGCTTCTCGGGCTCGATCTGGTTGACCCAGCCGATCACGCCGCCGCCCAGGTGCACCGCGTCCGCGAAGCCCGCGGCCTTGAGCACGGCCAGCACCTCGGCCGAGCGGACACCGGTCTTGCAGTGCAGCACGATCCGCTTGTCCTGGGGAAGGTCCTGCAGGGCGTTGCCCATCAGGAACTCGTTCTTCGGGATCAGGCGGGCGCCCGGGATGCTGACGATCTCGTACTCGTTGATCTCGCGGACGTCGATGATGTCGATCGGCTCGTCGTTGTCGATCCACTCCTTGAGCTGCTTGGAGGTGATCGTGGAGCCGATGGCGGCGGCCGAGGCCTCCTCCGAGACGACACCGCAGAACGACTCGTAGTCGATCAGCTCGGTGACGGTCGGGTTCTCACCGCACAGCGCGCAGTTCGGGTCCTTGCGGACCTTCACCGAGCGGTACTGCATCTCCAGGGCGTCGTAGATCATCAGACGGCCGACCAGCGGCTCGCCGATGCCGGCCAGCAGCTTGATGGCCTCGTTGACCTGGATCGAGCCGATCGAGGCGCAGAGCACGCCGAGCACGCCGCCCTCGGCGCAGGACGGGACCATGCCCGGCGGCGGGGCCTCCGGGTACAGGCAGCGGTAGCACGGGCCGTGCTCGGCCCAGAACACGCTGGCCTGGCCGTCGAAGCGGTAGATCGAGCCCCACACGTACGGCTTGCCGAGCAGCACCGCGGCGTCGTTCACCAGGTACCGGGTGGCGAAGTTGTCGGTGCCGTCGACGATCAGGTCGTAGCCGGAGAAGATCTCCATCACGTTGTCGTTGTCGAGGCGCTCCTCGTGCAGCACCACCTCGACCAGCGGGTTGATCTCCTTGACGGAGTCGCGCGCGGACTCGGCCTTGGAACGGCCGATGTCGGACTGGCCGTGGATGATCTGGCGCTGCAGGTTCGACTCGTCGACGGTGTCGAACTCGACGATGCCGAGCGTGCCGACACCGGCCGCGGCCATGTACATCAGGGCCGGCG
Organism: Kitasatospora sp. NPDC059795; assembly: GCF_042732175.1. Classification (NCBI taxonomy): domain Bacteria; kingdom Bacillati; phylum Actinomycetota; class Actinomycetes; order Kitasatosporales; family Streptomycetaceae; genus Kitasatospora; species Kitasatospora sp. NPDC059795. The sequence goes on along the minus strand of NZ_JBHWID010000002.1, from coordinate 423,743 downwards.
AGCCGAGGCCACCGGCGCCGACACAGAGCACCTTGGCGTTCTTGAGCCGCTTCTGCCCGTCCATGCCCACATCGGGGATGATCAGGTGGCGGGAGTACCGGCGGACCTCTTCGACGGTGAGCTCGGCGGCGGGCTCGACCAGGGGTGGCAGCGACACGGGGACTCCGATGGTCGTCAGTTTCTCGTTCGACTACGCCAACAGTGTCACGTGCCGGGGGTATTCCAAGACAGCAGGTCCACTTGCTGAGATGCGCGACGCCGGATGGCGAGACATCGCGCCCCCTGGCCGAACCCCCTGGTCAGGCCCCGACCGGACGGATCAGACGCGGCAGGCGGTCTCCAGCCAGACGTCCCCGAGGGACTCCTCCAGCGGCACCTGTGTCCGCCATCCGAGACGGTCCCGGGCGGTCCGGACGTCCGCCTGCCGCCACTGCACGGGCTCGGCGGCGGCCCGCGCCTCGACCGCCCTGACCCCGTCCGCGACCGCCTGCTGCGCGGGCAGCACCACCTGCCGGGCGTCCTCGCTGATCGTCCCCTCGAAGCCGGACGCCCGGACCAGCAGGTGCGCCGCCTCCCGGGCCCGCACCGCGTGGCCGCTGCCGATGTTGATCACCCCGGTGGCCGCGGACACCGCCGCCGCCTGGATCGCCCGGGCGACGTCCCGGACGTCCACGAAGTCCCGGTAGCCGGACAGGTCCGGCATCCGGACCTGCCCCTCCTCCTGCTCCAGTGCCCGCCGCAGGCCCTCGGCCAGCCGCCCGAACAGCGAGGCCGTCGGCGAGCCCGGCCCGACCACGTCGAACACCCGCAGCACCAGCGCGTCCAGCCCCGAGCTCAGCACCAGCTCGGTGCCCGCCAGCTTCGACACCCCGTACGGCCCGACCGGACGCGGCTCCGCGTTCTCCGGGATCGGCCCGCCGGGCTGCGCCGGACCGTACTCGGCGGCCGAGCCGACGTGCACCAGCCTGGCGGGTTCCCGGCTGCGCCGGATCGCCTCGCAGACCGTCGCCACCGCCAGTGTGTTCGCCCGGATCAGCGCCCGGGACGTCCCGTAGGTGGCTCCCGCGCAGTTGATCACCACCTGCGGGGCGACGGCGTCCAGGAACCGGGCCAGCGCGCCCGGACTCCCCGCAGCCAGGTCGAACCTGATGTCGGCGGAATCGCCCCGGCCCAGCACGGTCACCTGGAGCCCTTCCTCCGCCAGCAGGCGGTCGGCAACCCGCCGGCCGATGAACCCGTCGGCTCCCAGCAACAGCACCCTCATCGGGCCCAAGTCCTTCCATCAGGCCCGGCACCGGCCGGGCAACGAGAACTGATCGACACGTCGGAACAACCGCCGCTGCCCGCCGGCGAGAGCTCGCCGGCACCGGCCACGGCCTTCGGCACCAGCGCCGCCGGAGCAGCCCACCGCCGACCGAACTCCCGCCCACTGCAAGCGAGTTCAGCAGCAGGCGGAGGCCTCCTCACACCGCCTCCGCGAGCGCGGGCCGCGCGGCGGCCACCCAGTACTCGGCGGGGCGGGCGAACGGTTGCGCGGGGGCGCCGGGCCGGGCCGGGAAGGCCGGGTAGCGGGAGGCGAGTTCGAGGTAGATCTCGCGGAACGCGCCCACCGTGGGCTCGACGCCGAAGCGTTCCTGCGCCCTCAGCCGACCGGCGCCGCCCAACCGGGCCCGCCGTTCGGGGTCGCGCAGCAGCGCCAGGCAGGCCCCGGCGAGGGCGCGCGGGGTGCGCGGCGGCACCAGCAGCCCGGCGGGGCCGAGCACCTCGCGGGCCGCACCGGTCTCGGTGGCGACCACGGCGCGGCCGCTGAGCATGGCGTCGGCGAGCAGTCGCGGGGCGTGCCGGTCGGGCGCGCTGAACACCACGGCACTGCCGGACGCCCAGGCCGCGGCCGGGCTCTCCGGCCGGCCGGCGAACTCGACGGCGTCGGCGATGCCGAGCCGCCCGGCGACCGCCTCGCAGTGCGCCAGGTAGCCGGGCGCGCCCTCCTCGCCGTACATGGCCAGCCGGGCGTCGGGCAGTTCGGCGCGGACCTGTGCGAAGGCGTGCAGCATCAGTTCGGGGTCGCGCCCGGGTTCCAGCGCGCCGGCCCAGACCAGGGTGGGCACCCCGGGTTCGCCGGCGGGCGCGTCCTCATGGCGACGTCGGCCGGGGGTGGGCGCGGCGGCCCGGCGGCGGGTCTCCTCGGCGAGCTGCCGGAGGAACGACAGCAGCAGCGCGCGCACCGGCCCGCGGTAACGGGCGGCGCGGTGGCCGCCGTCCTGCGCGAGCAGGTGCGGGCCGTTCCCGGTGACCACGAACGGGACGCCGTGCAGTTCGCGGGCGACCAGCGCGGGCAGCGCGGCCGGCCCGCCGCCGACGACGTGGCACAGGTCGGTGCCGCCGAGCCCGGCCGGGCCGGTGCCGTACCAGGGCGCGGACAGCGGCCGCAGGCACTGTTCCAGCAGGTCGGCGGCGACCAGCACGTCGCAGACCTGCGGCTCGCCGCCGGCGGTGTCGGCGCCGGGCGTCTGCCAGATCCGCTCCAGCACCCGGTGGGCGTGGCCGGAGCCGAGGAACGCGGGCAGCGCGTCGTCGCCCCGCCCGAGCGCGGCCAGCCGGTACAGCGCGGGCCCGAACCCGTCCTGTTCGCCGGGCATCACCAGGGCGCGCACCAGTTCCTCGTACGCCTTCAGGTACCCGCGGCGGCGCAGCGCGGCAGGTCCACGCCCGGCCGGGCGGCGGCCCCCCATGGGCAGTTCGTGGACGCCGCGCAGGCCGCCCACCCCGGCGGGCGGGGCGGGCCGGTCGGCGGGGAGCAGCCGGTAGAGCCGGAACTCGTGCTCGGGCAGGCCGTCGACCAGGCGGCCGCACCAGCCGCCTTCGCCACGCTGCGCACCGGTATGACCGCTCTCGGTGAGCAGAGCTATGCGCACGACGCCTCCTGAGCACGAGCGTTTCGACGGGGTTCCGGCCCTACGACACAGGGAGTAGCGTCCGTGCTCGACGGTCGTTCGGCCGGCGTCCGCTCCCCCGCGTCCGCCGCCTTCGCCGTCTCGCCCCCCACACCTGTTCGGTCCGACAACACGACGGTAGAGCGCCGGGCCGGAACCCCTGGGGGCCCGGCCCGGCTTGCCACCTGATCGAGTGAACGGCCGTGACCTCGCAGGTCTCCGTCGCGTTTTCGCCGCTCGCGCCTGGTGCGCGGGTGCCGTCAGCGCCCGGCGTCGGCCTTTGCCTCGGCCTCGGCCTCGGCTTCGGCTTCGGCCTCGGCCTCGGCGAGCAGTTCGCGCACCGCGCGGGCGACCGGCTCGGGGTGCTCCAGCATCGCCACGTGTCCGGATTCGGGCAGCACCAGCAGTCGGGCGTCCCGGAACGCGGCGCAGGCCCGCCGGGCGGAGCGGTAGGAGACCAGCTTGTCCTTGAGCCCGTACACCAGCAGCACCGGCACCTCGATCTGCCGGGCCTGCCGCCACAGCGACTGCTCGCCGCGCTCGGTGTAGGCGCTGACGATGCCGCGCGCCGAGCCGACCATCGCCTGCAGCGCGTACGGCAGCGCGGTGCGGCGCCGGTACTCGGCGACGGCGCGGGCGCGGCGGTGCGCGGGGATGTTCTCGGGGTCGGCGTAGACCAGGCGCAGCAGTTCGGCGGTGACGCTCTCCGGGTCGCTGCCGGCGCTGCGGCGGCGGACCAGTTCGGCGACGCCGGGGACGGCGAGCATCCCGGTGGGCCAGGCGGTGCGCTGCGGGGGCAGCTCGGGCAGCGCCGGGGAGATCAGGGTGAGGCTGCGCACCAGGTCGGGGCGGAGCGCGGCGAGCCGGACGGAGACCGCGCCGCCGAGCGAGTTGCCGAACAGGTGGACCGGTCCGCGGCCGGTCTCCTCCAGGTAGCCGATGACGGCCCGGACGTGGCCGGAGATGCTCAGGTTGCCGTCCAGCGGCGGCGCGGACCAGCCGAATCCGGGCAGGTCGACCGCCTCGCCGTCGACGTCCTCGGAGAGCTCGCCGAGCAGCTCCAGCCAGTTGTCGCCGGAGCCGCCGAGCCCGTGCACGAACAGGGCGGGCGGCAGTCCTTCGCGGGGTTCGGAGTGGCGGCTGACGGCCACGGCCGCCCCCGGCACCTCGACGGTGCGGTAGGGCTCCAGGGCGGCGAGAGGGTGCTGGGCGGCGCTCATGGAGCACGATGGTAGTGAGGACGGCCCGCCACTGGTGCGATTCGGCCCGTCCCGACCCGGTCCCGGGTCCGTCTCGACCTGTGGACAGTCCTGGTCCGGGCCGTATTGTGGGCTCCCGACAAGGGTGGTGGTGCGCTTTACTCGGCTTCACCCGCGCGCGTGCGGGTTACCGAAAAGTAGAATCAATGCCTTGCCAGCCCATCGCAGACCGTGAAGTGAGGAGCGCCGTGACGGCCATCCAGGAGGCGCAGGAGCGTCCGCGCGGTGCCCGCCTGCCGCGAAGCGCCCGCCGTGAACAACTGCTCGGAGCGGCCCAGGAGGTGTTCGTCGCCCAGGGCTACCACGCGGCCGCCATGGACGACATCGCCGAGCGGGCCGGTGTCAGCAAGCCGGTGCTGTACCAGCACTTCCCGGGGAAGCTGGAGCTGTACCTCGCACTGCTGGACAAGCACTGCGACGCCCTGGTCGACGGCACCCGGGCGGCGCTGGAGGCGACCAACGACAACAAGCAGCGCGTCGCCGCGACCATGGAGGCGTACTTCCACTACGTCTCCAGCGAGTCCGGCGCGTTCCGGCTGGTCTTCGAGTCGGACCTGACCAATGAGCCGGCCGTGCGCGAGCGGGTCGATCGGGCCACCGACCTGAGCGCCACCCTGGTCTCCAAGGTGATCGCCGAGGACACCGACCTGCCGGCGGCGGAGGCCAAGCTGCTCGCGGTCGGCGTCTGCGGCATGGCGCAGATCACCGCCCGGTACTGGCTGTCCCAGGAGTCCGAGGTCCCGCGCGACGAGGCGGTCCGGCTGGTCGCCAGCCTGGCCTGGCGCGGCCTGAAGGGCTTCCCGATGCACCCGACCATGGACGGCTCCGGCGCCGCCGGCGAGTGACCGCCGATTCGGCCCTGAGCGGACCGACCCTGGAGCTTCCCCTCCCAGCCGCTCGGCTGCCTTAAGGTGAAGCCCGTACGGCGCGCCGCCCGCGAACGGCGGTTCGAGCGCGCGGGCTGCTACCGGAGGGACGGAAGCCGTGGAGGTCAAGATCGGCGTGCAGAACGCGAGCCGGGAGATCGTCCTGGAGAGCGCGCAAACTGCCGAAGAGGTCGCGGACGCGGTCGCCAAGGCCCTGGACGGCAGCTCCAAGCTGTTCACGCTGTCCGACGAGCACGGCCGCAAGGTGCTGGTCCCGGCGGAGCGCCTCGCGTACGTCGAGATCGGCGAGCCGTCCGTCCGCAAGGTCGGTTTCGGCACGCTCTGACACGCACGCCAACCGGCGCCCCGTTCCCCCGGCCGGGGGGACGGGGCGTCGTGCTGTGTACCGGCGGGTCCGGGCGGGTAGGCGGTGGGTGCCGCAGCGCCGCACTACCTGGGGAGACAGCCGTGTGGGAGACGTCCGCGTTCGTCCTGATCGGCCTCGTCGTCGGGTTCGGCGCCCTGCTGGCGCGGCCGGAGCTGTTCCCGACGCGTTCCCTGCCGGTGGGTGCCGCCCTGGTGTCGGCCGTGCTGTCCGGCCGGCTCACCCACTACGTGCTGGACGGGCACGTCCCGGCGGTGCAGCTGGCGGTGTCCGCCGTGGTGGCGGCGCTGCTGGTGTCGGTGCCGGCCCGGCCGGACCTCGCGCCCCGCCGCGGCGGCCGCCACCGTCACGCCTGAGCGTTCGAGCGTTTGAGCGTTTGAGCGTTTGAGCGTTTGAGCGTTCTGAGCCTCAGGACGCCAGGCCGAGCGCCGCCATCCGCTTGGTGTGGGTCTCGGTGATCCGGTTGAACATCTTGCCGACCTCGACGAGGTCGAAGCCGCGCACGTGCGCGCCGCCGACCAGCAGGTTGGACAGCGCGTCGCGCTCGGCGACCACCCGCTGCGCCTGGCTGAGCGCCTCGCCCATCAGCCGTCGGCCCCACAGCGCGAGCCGGCCGCCGACCCGCGGGTCCTCCTCGATCGCCTGCCGCACCCGGTCCACCGCGAACTCGGCGTGCCCGGTGTCGGCCATCACGCGCAGCACCAGGTCCCGGGTGTCGTCGTCCAGCCGGACGGCCACCTCGCGGTAGAAGTCGGTCGCGATGGCGTCGCCGACGTACGCCTTGACCAGGCCCTCCAGCCAGTCGGCGGGGGCGGTCATCCGGTGGAAGGCCTCCAGCGGCTCGACGAACGGCTCCATCACGGCGACCGGGTCGGCGCCCACCTCGGCCAGCCGGTCGTGCAGCAGCTGGTAGTGCTGGAACTCGGCGGAGGCCATCCGGGCCAGCGCGGCCTTCTCCGCGATGCCGGGCGCGAACTTGGCGTCCTCGGCGAGCCGCTCGAAGGCGCTCAGCTCGCCGTACGCGAGCGCGCCCAGCAGGTCGAGCACCGCCGCGCGGTACTGCGGGTCGGCGGCCCGGGCCGTCCAGGGCCCGATCGAGTCGGTGATCCCGTCAGCGGGTTCCTGAGTCTCCATGGCACCTGACCTTAGTGGTCCCGACCGCTGCGAGGACCGTCCGCAGACGTCCCGCCACCCCGGCACGGCCGGTCGGAGTATTCGCCGTCACGTGTTCGAGTCGTCGCTTGACTGTATGGTAGGTAACGAGGCCAGGTGTGAACCCGCGCGGCCCGTCCGTTCATCGGCAGGCCGCGCAGTCGTACCCGGCGGCGTTCCGCCGCCCGGTGCACCGCCCCCGGCGCTCACGTACGCGGATGCCCGGTCGGAGACCCGATCGGCTCCGACCTGGCCCGAGCCTCGGGCCCAGGCACCGCATCAGGCCGAGCGAGGGCCGCCGCGGACGGCGCCAGGACGCGCCGGGCCGCACGACCCCGTCAAACGGGACGCCCTCCCCCGCGCCGCCCGCCCGACGCGCCCCTCACCGGGCAGCGCGGGCACGGCAGGACGCGCTCGAACTCGGCCCCTCCACACGGAAGAGGCAGCACCCTGTCCACCACCGCCGAACCCACCAAGACGACGTTCCGGGACCTCGGGATCCTCCCGGAGACCGCCGAGGCCCTGGAGGCCGTCGGGATCGTCCACCCCTTCCCGATCCAGGAGATGACCCTGCCGGTCGCGCTGACCGGCCACGACGTCATCGGCCAGGCCAAGACCGGCACCGGCAAGACCCTCGGCTTCGGCCTCCCGCTGATCGAGCGGGCCGTGGTCAAGGCCGACGTCGCCGCCGGCCGGGCCACCGCCGACCAGCTCACCGAGAGCCCGCAGGCGCTCATCGTGGTCCCCACCCGCGAGCTGTGCACCCAGGTCACCAACGACCTGCAGACCGCCGGCAAGGTCCGCAACGTCCGCGTCCTCGCCGTGTACGGCGGCCGCGCCTACGAGCCGCAGGTCGAGGCCCTGAAGAAGGGCGTCGACATCGTCGTCGGCACCCCCGGCCGTCTGCTCGACCTGGCCGGCCAGCGCAAGCTCGACCTGTCCCAGGTCCGCGCGCTGGTGCTGGACGAGGCCGACGAGATGCTCGACCTCGGCTTCCTGCCCGACGTCGAGAAGATCATCACGATGCTGCCCGCCAAGCGGCAGACCCTGCTCTTCTCCGCCACCATGCCCGGCCAGGTCATCTCGCTGGCCCGCCGGTACATGAGCCAGCCCACCCACATCCGGGCCGCCGCGCCGGACGACACCGGTGCCACCGTCGCCAACATCGAGCAGCACATCTTCCGTGCCCACTCGCTCGACAAGGTCGAGATGGTCTCCCGGATCCTGCAGGCCGAGGGCCGCGGCCTGGCGATGATCTTCTGCCGCACCAAGCGCACCGCCGCCGACGTCGCCGACCAGCTCACCAACCGCGGCTTCGCGGCCGGCGCGGTGCACGGCGACCTCGGCCAGGGCGCCCGCGAGCAGGCGCTGCGCGCCTTCCGCAACGGCAAGGTCGACGTCCTGGTCTGCACCGACGTCGCCGCCCGCGGCATCGACGTCGAAGGCGTCACCCACGTCATCAACTACCAGTGCACCGACGACGAGAAGACCTACCTGCACCGGGTCGGCCGCACCGGCCGGGCCGGCGCCTCGGGCACCGCCGTCACCCTGGTCGACTGGGACGACATCCCGCGCTGGCAGCTCATCAACAAGGCGCTGGACCTGCCGTTCAACGACCCGGAGGAGACCTACTCCTCCTCCCCGCACCTGTACGAGCTGCTCCGCATCGCCCCCGGCACCAAGGGCGTCCTGCCCCGCTCCGAGCGCACCCGGGCCGGCCTGGCCGCCGAAGAGGTCGAGGACCTCGGCGAGACCGGCGGCCGCGGCCAGCGCCCGGCCCGCACCGGTGGCGGTGGCGGTCGCGGCGGACGCGGCGCTGCCGCCCCCGAGGCGCCGGCTCCGGCCGAGCGTCCGCGCCGCAACCGCGAGCGTCGCCGCACCCGCGGCGGCAACTCGGCCGCGCCCGACACCGCCGCTGCGCCGACCACCCCCGCGGTGCCCGCCGCCGAGCAGCCCGCGCCCGGCGAGGGCCGCAGCTCGCGCCGCCGCAACCGCAACCGCCGTAACTCCGCCGCCGCCCCGGCCGTGGTGGAGACGGCCGTGGTCGAGACGGCCGTGGTCGAGACCGCCCCGGCCGCGCCGGTGGTCGAGGTCGCGCCGGTGGCCGTCGAGGCCCCGGCCACCGAGGCTCCGGCCGCCCGCACCCCGCGCAAGCGCACCCGCAAGGCCGCCGCGCCTGTCGTCGAGACGGTTGCCGAGACGGCCGTCGAGGCCGCGCCGGTGGTCGTCGAGGCCCCGGTCGCGGAGGCCCCCGCCGCCCGCACCCCGCGCAAGCGCACCCGCAAGGCCGCCGCCCCCGTGGTGGAGACGGTCGCCGAGATCGTCGTCGAGACGGCCGCCCCGGCGGTCGTGGAGCCGGTCGCCGAGACCCCGCGCAAGCGCACCCGCAAGGCTGCGGCCGCGCCGGTCACCGAGGTGACCGTGGAGACCGTCGAGGCTCCCGCCCCGCGCAAGCGCGCGACCAAGAAGGCCGCCGCTGCCGAGGTCGTCGTGGAGGAGGCCGTCGCGCCGGCTCCGCGCAAGCGGGCCACCAAGAAGGCCGTCGCCGCCGTCGAAACCCCGGCGGAGGAGATCCCGGCGCCCCGTAAGCGCGCGACCAAGAAGGCCGCCGCTGCCGAGGTCGTCGCCGACGAGGCCACCCCGGCCCCCCGCAAGCGCGCTGCCAAGAAGGCCGTCGAAACCCCGGCGGAGGAGGCCCCGGCACCGCGCAAGCGCGCGACCAAGAAGGCCGCCGCTGCCGAGGTCGTCGCCGACGAGGCCACCCCGGCCCCCCGCAAGCGGGCCACCAAGAAGGCCGCCGCCGCGCCGGCCGCGGGCGAGGAGATCCCGGCCCCGCGCCGGACCCGCAAGGCCGTCGAGAAGTAACCGCACCACCCACCCGCCGGGGAGGGCCCGACCATCACCAGGTCGCGCCCTCCCCGGCGGCATTCCCGCCCCGCCCCCGTACCGCCCGCAGCCACAACAGCCCCGCCCACGCACTCCAGCACTCCGCCCGGCCCCAGGCCCGTACTCCCGCAGCCGCCCGCCCCACCCGCCCAGGTGGTGACTCGCAGGGCGGCTCCCTCGCCCTCCCGCGTTTCGGCCGTCCCGCCGGACCGCGCCAGCGGCATTTCCGCACAGCCCCGAATCCCCGTCGGCCCCGGCCCGTACAGCTCGCGGCCTGCGGCGCAGCCTGGAGCAGCGCTGCCCACGCGCTTCAGCGCTTCGACTGCTCCGCCGTCCCCGCCGGCACTGCTCCCGCACCGGCCACGGTGGCCACCCCGGCGGCAGCGCTGCGGCACGTTCCGCCGCCCCGCCCCGTCGCTTCTCCCGCGGCCGCCCCGCCCACGCGAATGAGAGCCTCGCAGCGCGGCTCTCCCCCGCTCCTGGCGTTTCGTCCGCTCCGCACGCACCGGGCGGATCTTGGCTGCATAAGGTGGCCCCGATTGTCGGGTGATCTTGCGGGAGGTATGGAGAGATGAGTACGCCGCCGTTCTTGAAGCTGCCGGGGTGTGTGCGGGCGGTCCGGGTGGGTGGGCTGGCGGCGTTGTGGGGGGAGCCGGTGGGGGCGGCGCGGGGGACGGCGTTGCTGGTGCCGGGGTTCACCGGGAGCAAGGAGGACTTCATCGCGTTGCTGGAGCCGCTGGCGGAGGCCGGGTTCCGGACGGTCGCGGTGGACCAGCGGGGTCAGTACGAGTCGGGCGGCCCGGAGGACCCGGAGGCGTACACGGTGCGGGCGCTGGGCGCGGACGTCCGGGCGCTGTCCGCCGAGCTCGGCGTGGACGGGCCGCTGCACCTGGTGGGGCACTCGTTCGGCGGCCAGGTGGTGCGGGAGGCGGTGCTGTCGGTGTCCGGCGCGCTGCCGTGGCAGTCGTTGACGCTGATGTCGACGGGTCCGGGGTCGATCGACCCGGCGGAGGCGGCGCGTACGGCACTGCTGCTGGACGCGCTGGAGTCGATGGACCTGGAGTCGATCTGGCAGGTGATGCGGCAGCTGGAGGGCGAGCGGGTGCCGCCGCTGGAGCCGGAGATCGCGGAGTTCCTGCACCGCCGTTGGCTGGCCAACCTGCCGCAGGCGCTGAAGGCCGCGGCGGCCCACCTGGTGGCGGCGCCGGACCGGGTGGACGAGTTGGCGGCGGTGGGTCTGCGGACGCTGGTGCTGTCGGGCGAGCGGGACTACGCCTGGCCGGTGCCGGAGCAGTCGCGGATGGCGGAGCGCCTGGGCGCGCTGCGCACCGTGGTGGCGGGCTCGGGGCACTCCCCGAACGCGGAGCGTCCGGCCGAGACGGCGGCGGCGCTGGCCGCGTTCTGGTCCGCGTAGCGTCCGACGCGCCGTTTTCCCGACGGATCGGGGCCATCGGCAGGCCTTCTGACGGTTGATCAGAAGTCGGCCCCCGTTTTCGCGCGACAAGGATCGTTAGCTCGGGTAATATTTGATTCAGTCCGGAATCAGAACCGTACGACGGCCGCACCCTCCTCCGGCCGTCGAAACGACGGATTTACCCGCGGGCAACCGCCGGGTAGCAGCGTCGCGGCACAGTGAGTCATCGAGGCAGAGTCGCCTCGCTCCGCTTGCCGCACCGCAAGTGCCGCTGAAGAAGTCCTGCTTGAGAGTGGGGGGAGCGACAGGTGACTGCACCTGCCGGACGTCCGACCCAGCCAGTGCCGGCAGGCCATCGCGCGATGGCCTACCGCCGGCCGAGTCCGCCTCGGAGCCCGAGGACGGGAAGGGAGAGGCCCATGCGTTTTGAGATCCTTCGTCTGGATCACGCCGGAGCGGAGACCGATCGGCTGATCGCCGATGCGGCGACCGTCTCCGAGTACCTGAAGACCGCCGCGCAAACCGGCGAACGCCTGTACATCCGTCCGTGCAAGGCCGTGTGACCGAACGCGGACGAGCCGCCGAGCCGTCCGACGTTCCGATACCCAACTGACGCCCCGTCACCGCAGGAGACCCCTGGGAGGCGGGGCGTCAGTGTGTTCGGGGGCCGCGACCTGCGGGGGTTTGGCGCCCGGCCGCCCGGGACATCACCCTGCCGGACCCGGGCCGTTGCCGGGGCGGCTCGTGGCGGACTCCTTACGGGTGATCGTCCTTGACGCAGCAGTCCGGAGGGAGGACCGTGTCGGTTATGAGGGGCGAGCCAAGCTGTCCGCGGTGTGCCGGTCGGGTGCGCGCCCCAGGTCTCTTCTCCGACACCTGGCAGTGCGACCGGCACGGTGCCGTGCACCCGATGCAGCCGGTGCTGCCCCCCAGTGTCGAGGCCCTGAACGTCGCAGTGAACCGCTCGCAGGTGCCGGTGTGGATGCCCTGGCCGCTGCCGGTCGGCTGGCTGTTCACCGGGATCGCGCACGCCGGTGACGACCTGTCGGGGGCCCGCGCCACCGCCGTCGCCTGCTCCGGGCCCGCCCCGCTCGGCGGATTCGGCGAACTGGTGCTGGTGGCCGAGGAGTTGGGCATCGGCCTGGGCGCCCGTTACGCGGGGCTGGACGGGCCGGACCCGGGCGAGTCGGTGGCGCTGTACAAGCCGGCGGACGCCAAGCTGATGGCGGCCGGCCGGCCGACCCCGATGTTCCACGTCCCGGGTGCGCCGGACGACCGGGCGGTGTACGTCGGCGAGGCGCGCGGCCTGTGGCTGTGGGCGATCGCCTGGCCCGAGCAGTCCGCGCTGCTGATGCACGACGAGCTGGTGCTGACCGATCTGCGCGACGCGGGCGCCGAACTCGGCCTGCTGCCCTGCGGGGCGCTCTCCCCCCGCCTGCTGGGCTGACCCGCTCCCTATCCTGGGCGGCATGCGTATCGATCTGCACGCCCACAGCAATGCCTCGGACGGCACCGACTCCCCCGCCGAACTGGTCGCCAACGCGGTGGCCGCGGGCCTGGACGTGGTGGCGCTGACCGACCACGACACGGTGGCCGGGTACGCCGAGGCGACGGCGGCGGTGGCCGGGACGGGGCTGACCCTGGTGCCGGGCGCCGAACTCTCCTGCCAGGTGGGCGGAATCAGCATGCACCTGCTGGCGTACCTGTTCGACCCGACGGAGCCGGCCTTCGCGGCGGAGCGGGAGCTGGTGCGCAACGACCGCTTCCGGCGCGGGCGGGCGATCGTGGAGCGCTGCCGGGAGCTGGGCGCGCCGATCGACTGGGAGCAGGTGGAGCGGATCGCCGGGGACGGTTCGGTGGGCCGTCCACACATCGCGTCCGCGCTCGTGGAGGCCGGCGTGGTGGCGAGCGTCTCGGACGCGTTCACGCCGGAGTGGCTGGCCAACGGGGGGCGGGCGGACGTCCGCAAGCACGAGACCGACCCGGTGCTGGCGGTACGGCTTGTGCGGGCGGCGGGGGGCGTACCGGTCTTCGCTCACCCCGGAGCGGTCAAGCGCGGACAGACGGTGTCCGACGAGGTGATCGCCGATCTCGCGGCGGCCGGGCTGGCCGGGCTGGAGGTCGACCACACCGACCACGACGACCCGACCCGGGCCCGACTCCGCGCCCTGGCAGGCGAGTTGGGGCTGCTGGTGACGGGCTCCAGCGACTACCACGGCAGCCGGAAGACTGTCCGGCTGGGCGAGCACACCACCGACCCGGCGGTGTACGAAGCACTGGTGTCGCAGGCAACCGGAGCCGCGCCCGTCGCCGGATGAAACCCCCGGCGCGTCCCATCGCACCCGAACGATCCGGGCGCGCACAATTGCCCGCCATGGGCACCGTCATCGACGGCAAGGTCTTCGGCTCACTGTTCGTCACGCTTTTCGTGATCATGGACCCGCCGGGCATCATGCCGATCTTCCTGGCGCTCACCTCCGGGCGGGCGCATCGCGTGCAACGTCGAATGGCCTGGCAGGCCGCACTGGTGGCACTCGGGGTGATCACCTGTTTCGGACTGTTCGGGCACCAGATCCTGGACTACCTGCACGTGTCGATCCCGGCACTGCAGGTCTCCGGCGGGATCCTCCTGCTGCTGATCGCGCTGGACCTGCTGACCGGCCGGATCGAGGAGCCGAAACAGACCAAGGACGTCAATGTCGCCCTGGTCCCGCTCGGCACTCCGCTGCTGGCCGGGCCGGGGGCGATCGTCGCGGTGATCCTGGCCGTGCAGCAGGCACAGACCGGGACGCAGCACGCGGCGCTCTGGGCGGCGATCGTGCTGATGCACGTCGTGCTCTGGCTGACCATGCGGTTCTCGCTGGCGATCATCCGGGTGATCAAGGAGGGCGGCGTGGTGCTGATCACCCGGCTGTCCGGCCTGCTGCTGTCGGCGATCGCGGCGCAGCTGGTGGCCAACGGGGTGTTCGGCTTCATCGAGGGCCACCCGCATTGACCGCCCGTCAGTCCAGCGGGACACCCCGGCGGTTCGGGTCGCGCAGGTCGGTGCCGTGCTTCAGCCAGCGCTCCTCCAGCGCGGCCGCGCCCTGGACGCGCTTGAACGCGGCCTCGTTGGGCGTCATCGGCAGCAGCGGCAGGAAGCGCACCGCCTCGGCGGGGAACGGGAGTTCGAGGTCCTCGACCAGGCCGCCGGGCTCGGCGGCCAGCACCGAGGTGAACGGCGCGCCGGTCCACAGCGGGGAGCCCAGGTCGAGCGATCCGCCGGGGGCCACCACCAGGCCCTCCACCTGCGGGCTGGCGGCGAACACCACCAGCGCCCGGTGCACCTCGTCCTGCCCGCCGCGGACGGTCAGCACCAGCTCGGCGCGCGGACCGCGCACCGGGTCGGCGACCGCCGAGGACGGGTCGGCCATCGGGGCGGCGGACATGCCGAGCGTCGCGTAGCGGACCAGGCCCTCGGCGTCGGGGCCGAAGCGCAGCACCTCGATCCGGTCCGCGCCGACGAAGGTGACGGCGGCGCGGCCGGAGGGCTCGCCGAAGGTGGTGATCAGCCGGGCCTCGACGGCGGCCAGGACGGTCTGCCGGGTCGGGCCGGAGCCGTGGCCGGCGTCGGGATCGGAGAAGTCGCCGAAGAGCGGGAAGTCGTGCGCCATGCCGCGACCTTAGCGCGCGGTGCGCGGGCAAGCCTTGGCGCGACCTTTACCCGGCGTACCCCGAACTCCGGGGCTCGACACGGGGAAGAGCTGTTAATGTGAGCGGTCGGCCTTGTGAATACGCACCAAGGCCGCGACGGCCCCCGCGCGGGCCCCGGCGTGGAGGAGGTGGTCACGGTGGACAGCAGTCGACCATGCAGTACCGGCAGCTCTCTCCGGCCCACCCCGGCCCGCCGCCTGCACGGCTGACCTGGGCTCGCACGCAGCGTGGCGTCCGGCCGGGAGAGCACCTTCCCCGGGGTCGAGCCGTCGAAACCCGCCCAGCAACGGCTTTCTGACGCATCATCGGCCCCGGCGTGTCCACCGGTGTTTCCCGCCGTCGCGTTCGCCCTGCCCTGCCGAGGCGCGCGCCGGTCCGGCCCAAGGAGTCCGCGCCATGTCGATGATCAACAACCTGCGCGCCGCCGTCGTCCGTCCTGCCCGCCGACGGACCGGTGACGATCTCGGCCTTCCCCCCGGCGACACGCCGTCCGCGGTGGTGGACTGCGCCGTCTACCAGCAGGGCCGGCGCACCGGCGAGAGCTGCAGCCCGCGCGAGGCCGCCCGCCAGGTGAAGGCGGCCCACCAGACCGGGCCCGGTTCGTTCAGCTGGATCGGCCTGCACGAGCCCACCGGCGCCGAGTTCGAGGGCATCGCGCAGCGCTTCGGCCTGCACCCGCTCGCGGTGGAGGACGCGGTGCACGCGCACCAGCGCCCCAAGGTCGAGCGATACGACAACATGCTCTTCGCGGTGTTCAAGACCGTCCGCTACGTCGAGCACGAGCAGCTCACCCCGACCAGCGAGGTGGTCGAGACCGGCGAGCTGATGGTGTTCGCCGGACCGGACTTCGTGATCACCGTCCGGCACGGCGCGCACTCCTCGCTGCGCGCCCTGCGCCTGCGGCTGGAGGCCGACGCGGAGGGCACCGGCCTGCTCGCCAAGGGCCCGGCCGCGGTGCTGCACGCGATCGCCGACCACGTCGTCGACAACTACCTGCTGGTCGCCGAGCGGCTGCAGAACGACGTGGACGAGATCGAGTACGGCGTCTTCGCCAACCGCGGCGGCAGCGGCGCCGACGTCGGCCGGGTCTACCAGCTCAAGCGCGAGGTGCTGGAGTTCAAGCGCGCCGTCACCCCGCTGCTGCGGCCGATGCTCCAGCTCGCCGAGCCCGTCGCCCGGCTGGTCGACCCGGAGATGCAGAAGTACTTCCGGGACGTCGCCGACCACCTGGCCCGGGTCAGCGAGCAGGCGCAGGGCTTCGACGAGCTGCTCAACTCGCTGCTCCAGGCCAACCTGGCGCAGGTCTCGGTCGCCCAGAACGAGGACATGCGCAAGATCACCGCCTGGGCGGCGATCTTCGCCGTCCCCACCATGATCACCGGCGTCTACGGCATGAACTTCGAACACATGCCGGAGCTCCAGTGGACGTACGGCTATCCGACCGTGCTCGGCGTGATCGCCCTGATCTGCATCGGCATGTACCGGGGTTTCCGCCGCAACGGCTGGCTGTAGGGCCCGGACGGGCGGGCGTCGGCGAGGGCCCGGACGGGCGGGGCGTCAGCGGCGCTCCGCCCGGGCCACCAGGACCAGGCCCACCAGGATCAGCCCGACCGCCGGGTAGGCGACGACCGGCGGCCACTGGCCCAGCCACACCGCCGCGATCAGCGCCGCGCCCGGGGTCTCCAGCAGGATCGCCGTCGAGGTGATCGACGGGCCGAGGGTGCGCACCACCCGGTTGCTCAGCGAGTGTCCGAGCAGCTGCGCCGTCACCATCAGCAGGAAGATCTGCCACCACGCCCCGGCCGGCCAGCCCGCCAGCCGCGTGCCCGTCAGCAGACACCCCGCCAGCAGCGCCACCGCGCAGGTCGCGTAGCAGACCAGGGTGTACGCGGTGGTCGACACGGTGCGCCGCACCTCCGCGCCCAGCAGCATGTACCCGGCCGCGGCCGCGCCCGCGCCCAGCGCCAGCCCGTCCCCGAGCAGGGCGCGCGGCGAGACCGACAGGTCGACGCCGGTCAGCACCAGCACGCCCGCGAACGCCAGCCCGACGCCCAGCCACACCAGCCGCGGCGCGCGCACCCCGAACAGCCGCATCAGCACGATCGTCCACAGCGGGGTGGTCGTCACCAGCGCGGTCGCCGACGCCACCGACGTCATCCGCAGGCTCGGCATCCACAGCGCGAAGTGCAGCGCCAGCAGCACGCCCGCCGCCATCGCCAGCACCAGCGCCCGCCGGGAGATCGCGCGCAGCTCGGCCCGGTGCCGCCACAGCGCGTACGGGCCCAGCACCGCCACCGACATGCCGTTGCGCCAGAACGCGATCGCCAACGCGGGCGCGGCCGTCGCGCTGATCAGTGGCGCGGACAGCGAGATGCCCGCGATCGACACCGCCAGCAGCAGCAGGTCGGTGCGCGGCAACGCCCCTCGCTGATCGACCGCCGCGGGCGCGGCGGGGGCGGTCGTGGTGACGGCGGGCACGGTTCTCCCTCTACGGACGACGGACGGCTCTGCGGACGACGGACGGGCGGATACACCGTAAGGGCTGTCCGACCGTCATGGAACTGTCGTCCCGGGGGATGGGACCGTCCGCCCACCGGCCAGGCCGTACGCTGTGCGGCATGGAGCGTACGACGACCGCGAGCGCGGCAGACTTCCTGGACCGGGCCGTGGTGGAGGAAGCCGCCAAGAAGTCCGGACTGCTCTGGGTGCAGCCCACCGGACAGCCGCACGCCCGCCCGCTCTGGCACGCCTGGCACGACGGCGCCGTGATCGTCGTCGGCGACGGCGCCGAGCAGCCCCTGCACGGCCTCGCCGCCGGCGCCACCGCCGCCCTCACCCTGCGCAGCAAGGACAAGGGCGGCCGCCTCGTCGCCTTCACCGCCGCCGTCACCGCCGTCGCCCCCGGCAGCCCCGCCTGGGACGGCGCCGTCGAGGAGCTCAAGGGCAAGCGCCTCAACGCCCCCGACACCGACACCATCGGCGACCGCTGGGCCCGCGAGTGCCGCATCCTCCGCCTCGAACCCACCGGCCCCCTCACGCCCCACCCCGACACCGCCCTCACCGCCGCGCCCATGCCCAGCCCGGCCACCACCCGCAAGCCGATCCCGGCGGGCCTCCCCAAGCTGCTCTTCAAGAAGAAGAAGCGGTAGACACCCGCCGGAAAGCTCGCGGCACCCCGAGAACCTGCCGCCCCGACGCGCCCTCGTCGTGCAGTCACCCGCTAGATTTGGGTGGCTATGTCCGTTTCCCCGAGGGAGTCGAAGTGGCGGGCCCAAGCAGCCGGGTGTTCATCTCCCACCTCTCCGGGGTCGCGGTCTTCGACCCGAACGGCGATCAGGTCGGCCGGGTCCGCGACGTCGTGGTCTCGTTGCGGCTGGGCGGCAGCCCGCCCAAGGTTCTCGGGCTGGTGGTGGAGGTGATCGGCCGCCGCCGGATCTTCCTCCCGATGACCAGGGTGACCAGCCTGGAGTCCGGCCAGGTGCTCTCCACCGGCCTGCTGAACATGCGTCGTTTCGAGCAGCGCCCGTCCGAGACCCTCGTCCTCGCCGAGTTGCTCGACCGCACCGTCACCCGCACCAAGACCTCCGACGAGGTGACGGTGCTGGACGTCGCGATGGTGCAGACCCGCCTGCGCGAGTGGGAGATCGACAAGGTCTTCGTCCAGGTCGGCAGGCCGGCGTCCCGGCTCCGCAAGGCCAAGGGCGAGCAGGTGCTGCTCGACTGGTCCGCCGTCACCGGTTTCTCGCTCGCCGAGGAGGGCCAGGGCGCGGCCAACCTGCTCGCGACGTTCGAGCAGCTGCGCGCCGCCGACCTGGCGAACGTCATGCACCACCTGTCGGCGAAGCGCCGCGCGGAGGTCGCGGCGGCCCTCGACGACGACCGGCTGGCGGACGTCCTGGAGGAGCTCCCCGAGGACGACCAGGTGGAGATCATCGGCAAGCTCAAGGAGGAACGGGCCGCCGACATCCTGGAGACCATGGACCCGGACGACGCCGCCGACCTGCTCTCCGAGCTGCCCGAGGAGGACGCCGAGCGGCTGCTGCGCCTGATGGAGCCGGCCGAGGCGGCGGAGATGCGCCGGCTGCTGTCCTACGAGGAGGACACCGCGGGCGGTCTGATGACCACCGAGCCGATCGTCCTGGAACCGGACGCCTCGGTCGCGGAGGCGCTGGCCCGGGTGCGGGTCTCCGACACCAAGCCGGCGCTGGCCGCGCAGGTGTACGTGTGCCGCCCGCCGAACGAGACCCCGACCGGCACCTACCTGGGCACCGTCCACTTCCAGCGGCTGCTGCGCGAACCCCCGTACACGCTGGTCGGCTCGATCGTGGACGACGACCTCGACCCGCTGCCGCCGAACACGCCGCTGCCGCTGATCACCTCCTACCTGGCCACGTACAACCTGGTGGCGGCACCCGTGGTCGACGAGGACGACCACCTGCTGGGCGCGGTCACCGTGGACGACGTGCTGGACCACCTGCTGCCGGACGACTGGCGCGAGGGCTCGGCGCACGGCATTCCCACCCACGAGGTGTCTGATGGACAGTGACCGCAAGCGCCAGCACGACTCGCCGGGCCAGCGGATCCAGGGCGAGCTGCGGGAGTTGCGCAGCCGCAAGCAGCGCGTCCGCCGCGAGGAGCGACCGGGCCTGCCCCCGGCCCCGCGGACGCGGCTGGACCAGCCGCGCACCGGCCGCCCCGGCCTGATGAGGCTGCCGGAGTGGGACCCGGAGGCGTTCGGCAAGCTGTCCGAGCGGATCGCCCGCTTCCTGGGCACCGGACGGTTCATCGTCTGGATGACGGTGGTGATCATCGTCTGGGTGGCCTGGAACACCCTGCTCCCGACCTCGGCCCGCTTCGACAGCTACCCGTTCATCTTCCTCACCCTGGTGCTGTCGCTGCAGGCCTCGTACGCGGCCCCGCTGATCCTGCTCGCGCAGAACCGCCAGGACGACCGCGACCGCGTCAACATGGAGCAGGACCGGGCCCGCAGCGACCGCAACATCGCCGACACCGAGTACCTGACCCGCGAGGTCGCCGCCCTGCGCCAGGGCCTCGGCGAGGTCGCCACGCGCGCCTTCATCACTTCTGAACTGAGCAGCATCCGGTCCGAACTGCAGTCACTGCTCCGGGAGATCGAGGAACGCCGGGAGCCCGCCGACCCGTTGTGACCCGCGGCACGCTACCGGCGAGTCGGGGGCGGGGCGCAGCGCCGTACCATCAACACATGGCCAACGAGACAGAGGTGGCGGCCGGGGTGACGGAGCAGTCCGTCCAGGAAGCCCTGGCGACCGTCCACGACCCGGAGATCAACCGTCCGATCACCGAGATCGGCATGGTGAAATCCGTCGAGATCGGCGACGGCGGCGCGGTGAAGGTCGCGGTGTACCTCACCGTCTCGGGCTGTCCGATGCGCGAGACGATCACCCAGCGGGTCACCGACGCGGTGTCCGCGGTTCCCGGCGTCACCACGGTCTCCGTCGAGCTCGACGTGATGAGCGACGAGCAGCGCCGCGAGCTCTCCCAGCTGCTGCGCGGCGGCGCCCCGGAGCGGGAGATCCCGTTCGCGAAGCCGGGCACGCTGACCCGGGTGTACGCGGTGGCGTCCGGCAAGGGCGGCGTCGGCAAGTCCTCGGTGACGGTCAACCTGGCGGCGGCGCTGGCCGCGGACGGGCTGAAGGTCGCCGTGGTGGACGCCGACATCTACGGCCACAGCGTGCCCCGCATGCTGGGCGTCGAGGGTCGGCCCACCCAGGTGCAGGACATGATCATGCCGCCGGCGGCGCACGGCGTGAAGGTCATCTCGATCGGCATGTTCACCCCGGGCAACGCCCCGGTGGTGTGGCGCGGCCCGATGCTGCACCGCGCCCTGCAGCAGTTCCTCGCGGACGTGTACTGGGGCGACCTGGACGTCCTGCTGCTGGACCTGCCGCCCGGCACCGGCGACATCGCGATCTCGGTCGCGCAGCTCGTCCCGAACGCCGAGATCCTGATCGTCACCACCCCGCAGATGGCGGCCGCCGAGGTCGCCGAGCGGGCGGGCACCATCGCCCTGCAGACGCACCAGAAGATCGTCGGCGTCATCGAGAACATGTCGGGCATGCCCTGCCCGCACTGCGACGAGATGATCGACGTCTTCGGCACCGGCGGCGGCCAGACCGTCGCGGACGCCCTCACCCGCTCGGTCGGCGCGACCGTCCCCGTCCTGGGCTCCATCCCGATCGACGTCCGCCTCCGCGAGGGCGGCGACGACGGCCGCCCGGTCGTCCTCTCCAACCCCGACTCCCCCGCCGGCGCCGCCCTGCGCACCATCGCCGGCAAGCTCTCCGGCCGCCAGCGCGGCCTGTCCGGCCTCTCCCTGGGCCTGACCCCGAAGAACAAGTTCTGACGGATCCTCAGCACGCCGAACGGCCCCGGGCGGGTGCCCGGGGCCGTTCACGTTTGCGGAGCCGCCAGACCCTACCGGCCGTCGTAGGTCTCCAGGTCGGGGACGGTGGTGAAGCCGATGCCGTACGCGGAGACCGAGCGGCCGTAGGCGCCGATGAGGACGCCGGGGGCCTCGCCGGCCAGGACCCAGCCGTACTCGGACTCGCGGTAGCGGAAGGGCTGCGGGACGCCGTTGACGGGGAGGGTGAGGGAGGACCAGGCGGGGCCTTCGAGGTCGTCGGCCAAGTCCCAGGCGAGGGTGGACTGCTGGTCGAGCCAGTGCTGGCGCAGGGTGCGGTCGAGGTTGCCGGGCCAGGTGGCGGCGAGCAGGCCGGCACCGGCCAGCCAGGCGGCGGAGGACGCGGAGGTGGCTTCCAGGACGCCGGTGTTGTCGGCGCTGCGGCGTACCTCGCGGCGGGCCACCGTGACCACCACCGCGAAGCGCCGGGTGTCGCGGGGTTCGGGCCCGCGGGCGGGTTCGTCGCCGTGGCCGAGGGTGCCGTAGTCGGGGGTGTCGGACGGCGTGGGGCGCGGGTTCTGGCCGTTGCCGACCTGGCCGAGCCAGCGGCGGCCGGTCCAGCCCTCGTCGAGGCCGTACCAGGGGAAGTCGGCGGCGCGGTAGGCGGCGAGGGGGTCGGCGGCGGGCCGACGCGTGGCGGCGGGGTCTGCGGTCGTTTGCGTGGCGTCCACTGCGGGGCCTCCTCGGCTGTGCTCCTGCCACGGGCGGGCTCCATGGTGGCGCACCGCGGCCCCTCCGTCCGGAAGGACCGGGCCGGACACGGCCTGGCGTGACGGACCGCACAGCGCCCGCCTCCGGGGAGGTAGAGGACACGATAGCGGCGCGAACGACGACGCCCCGCCTGCCGGGCGGGGCGTCGGGGTCGTGCGGGGGGCCGGTCGGTCAGGTGGCGTCCGGGTCGAACGGGGGACGTTCGCCGACCGAGAGGGCCGGGCCGCTGCTCGCCGGGGCGGCCGGCTTGGAGAAGTCGACCGCGGCGGTCGGGGTGCGGGTGGGCTCGCCGTTCAGCGCGGACTTGATGTCGACGCTGTCCTTGAGGTCCTTCAGTCCGAGCGGGTCCTCGCCGTCGCCGAGCAGCTGCTTGCGGACGAAGGTCTTCGGGTTGAGGTCCTCGAAGTCGAAGTTCTGGAAATCCGGTCCGAGCTCGCTGCGGATGTCCTCCTTCGCGTTGTCCGCGAAGGAGCGGATCTTGCGAATGAAGCCCATGGTGTCCTGGATCAGCTTCGGGAGCTTGTCCGGACCGAAGATCACAATGGCCATGATCACGATGGTCAGGACCTCGAGTCCGCCTATGTCTCCGAACACCTGAACTCCCAGCACCCGACAACGCTGAACCAAGGGTAAACGCGGGCGGCCGTTCCCCGGTCTCCCGGAGGTGAATCCGTGGTAAAGACCACCCGGGTGACCGGCATCGACGACGTGCCGGTGAAGGCAGGCTAGCGCAGCAACTGCCGCGGGTCACCGCTGGGCGACGGCTGCGGGCTGGACTGCAGGCGGGCGCGCATCGGATAGTCCGGGATGTCGGCCTGCTGCTGCGCGTTGACGGGGACGATCGCCCCGCCGACCGGGGTGACGTTGGTGGGCCGGTTCGGGCCGGACTGACCTGCGGTGAGGCCGCCGAGGGTGACCGCCGCGACCGAGAACGCCCCGGCGGCCGCGAACACCAGCCGGCGCCCGCGTGCGGGGGCCTGGCGGGGGGTGGGAAGTTCGGCGAGCGCGGCCAGCGGACGCACCACGGCGGACGGGCGGGAGCCGAACAGGCCGGCCCGCGGGTCGATCCCGGGTATCGGGGCGTCGGAGCCCAGCGCGCCGCCGCCGAAGCCCGCGCCCCGGCCGAAGGAGCCGCCGGTGAGCCGGCTGCCGCCGAACACGGCACCCGACGGCCCTTCAGGGTCCGAATCGTCCTCCGGCAGCGCGGCCACGGCCATCAGCCGGGCCATCAGCGCCGCGGACGGGCCGGGCATCACGGCGCTGCTGAGCGTCCGCTTGACCGCGCGGGCGCCCTCCGCCTCGGCCAGGCACTCCGGGCAGGTCGCCAGGTGGGCCTGCACCCGCTCGCGGGCGTCGTGGCCGAGTTCGCCGTCCAGGAAGGCGGTGAGGCGGTCGCCGAGGTGGTGGTGCTCCTCGGCCGCCGGCTCGACCGGACGGACCGCCACGGGCCGCAGCTCGGACCCCGCCGGGGTCTGCTCGGCACGGCGCAGCGACGCCCAGCGCGAGCGGCCGTTGGCGTCCGCGCGCTCGGGGGCGTGATCGCTCATGACCCCCTCCGGTCGCTACCGGCCGGTTCGGCGCCGACCGGCACGGGTTCGGCGGAGCCGCCCCGGCGCGAACGGCCCGCGGCGGCGTTCGGCGCCCGGTGCTTGAGGGCGGCGCGCAGGTGCGAGCGGCCGCGGTGGATCCGGCTGCGGACGGTGCCGAGCTTCACCCCGAGGGTGGCGGCGATCTCCTCGTACGAGAGGCCCTCGATGTCGCACAGCACCACGGCGGCACGGAACTCCGGGGCGAGGGTGTCCAGCGCCTGCTGCACGTCCGCGTCGAAGTGGGTGTCGCTGAAGTGCTGGGCGGGGCTGGGCTCACGGCTGGCCAGGCGCTCCGCCGCGTCCTCGGCGAGGGCGTCGAAGCGGATCCGCTGGCGGCGGCGGACCATGTCCAGGAACAGGTTGGTGGTGATCCGGTGCAGCCAGCCCTCGAACGTGCCGGGGGTGTACGTGGACAGCGAGCGGAACACCCGGACGAAGACCTCCTGCGTGAGGTCCTCCGCGTCGTGCTGATTGCCCGTCAGCCGGTACGCCAGGCGGTAGACCCGGGCGCTGTGCGCCTCGACGATCTCTTCCCAGCTGGGCGGCGTCCAGCTCTGCGCGTCGGGCCCCTCCGCGAAGGACGCGAGCGTGCCGGTGGTCTCGACCACCGAGTCGTCGGCTGCGGTCGACTTGTCCAGGGGGGAGTGCACAGACTGGTTCATCACGGGCTTCGGCGTACGGGCCGACGTGGTGCCGCGGGAGTGCCGCTGCACAGGGACGTCGCCCTCGGCCACACCTCCTCGGTCGGCTCTTCTGCCCAGCAGAGCCACCACCATATCCACCTCACACGTCAAGCCCGGATAAGAGCGGTCGAACAGCGGCCGCCGAGGGTGGTCCGGCCACCCACGACAACTCAACGGCCAGCCGTCGAACGCGGTTCCCGGACGGCCAGTAGTCTGTCGCTGGAATTTGTCGACTTCCATCGACATCGGCGCTCCGGAAGAGGCAGCCATCACCGAGTTCGGGCCCCAGCGAGTGGCCCTCGCCGACACCTACATCGGCGAGGACGCGGTGCTGACCTACGCCCGGGCCCAGTCGGCCCGCACCGGCATACGCGCGATCGGTCCCAGCGGCGGCGCGGCCCTGCGCCTGCTGGCCGCCGCGCTCGACGCCAAGGCGGTGGTCGAGATCGGCACCGGCACCGGCGTGTCCGGCGTCTACCTGCTGCGCGGCATGCGGCCCGACGGCGTGCTCACCACCGTCGACTCCGAACCCGTCCGCCAGCAGTACGCCCGCGAGGCCTACCTGGCCGCCGGGTTCGCCGCCAACCGGGCCCGCTTCATCCCCGGCCGGGCCCGCGACGTGCTGCCGCGACTCGCCGACGGCCAGTACGACCTGGTGTTCTGCGACGGCGACCCGGCCGACTCCGGTTTCCACCTCACCGAGGCGATGCGGCTGCTCCGGCCGCGCGGCGTGGTCTGCTTCGAGGGCGTCTTCCAGGAGGGCCGGCTCGCCGAACCCGAACTCGACGACCCGCAGACCCGCGCCGTGCGCGACCTGGTCGCCGACATCCGCGAGCAGGGCGACAGCCTGCTGCCCGCGCTGCTGCCGGTCAGCGACGGCCTGCTCTGCGCGGTCAAACGCTGAACACGGGCCGCCGCCGGGGCCCGGTCCCCCGGTGCGCGGGCAGCGGAACGGGCCCGCTCCCCGCGAACCGGGGGACCGGGCCCGTCGAACACTCCCGGAGCGCCCGGGATGTGCGAGTGGCAGTACCTGCCTGAGTCAGCCGCAGGCCTTCTTCAGCGCCTCGCCCAGAGCATCGGCCTCGTCCGGCGTCAGCTCGACCACCAGGCGCCCGCCCCCTTCGAGCGGAACGCGCATGATGATGCCCCGCCCCTCCTTGGTTACCTCCAGCGGGCCGTCACCCGTCCGCGGCTTCATGGCCGCCATGCTCGTTCCCCTTCCTGCAACCGTTCAGGTACGCACCGGCAGTCCGTCCACCGCCGGTATCGAACGCATTGATCGGAAGCCATTATCCCGCATGCGACCGCTCGATGACCAACATCACTCTCTGCGCCAAGCCCCCCGAACCCGCATCAAGGCAGCGATTACCAGCCGAAAGCCGCATCCCGCCGCACTCCGACACGCCCTCCGGAGGTGCGCCACCTCACACTCCCCCACCCGGCCGCACTCCGGCATGCTGTGCCCACGACAGCCCACCGACAGCCCACCGCCAGCCCACCGCGACCCGGGAGCCCTCACCGATGTCCGACACCGTGCGCTACCACCGCGACGGCGCCCTCGCCGTCCTCACCATCGACCGCGCCGACGCCATGAACGCCCTCGACGTCGCCACCAAGGTCGCCCTCCGGGACGCCGTCACCACCGCCGCCACCGACCCCGACGTCCGGGCCGTGCTGCTCACCGGCGCCGGCGAGAAGGCCTTCTGCGTCGGCCAGGACCTCAAGGAGCACCTCGGACTGCTCCACCACCAGCAGGAGACCGGCGAGAGCGCCCTGCGCACCGTCGCCGAGCACTACAACCCGCTGGTCCGCGCCCTCGCCGGGATGCGCAAGCCCACCGTCGCCGCCGTCAACGGCATCGCCGCCGGTGCCGGCGCCTCGCTCGCCTTCGCCTGCGACTTCCGGATCGTCGCCGACACCGCCGGCTTCAACACCTCCTTCGCCGGCGTCGCCCTCACCACCGACTCCGGCGCCTCCTGGACCCTCCCCCGCCTGGTCGGCCACGCCCGCGCCACCGAGCTCCTCATGCTCCCCCGCACCGTCCGCGCCGAAGAGGCGCTGGCGCTGGGCCTCGCCACCCGGGTCGTCCCCGCCGCCGAACTCGCCACCACCGCCCACGAGTTCGCCCTCACCCTGGCGGACGGCCCGACCGTCGCCTACGGCGCGATCAAGGAGTCCCTGGCCTACGGCGCGTCCCACTCGCTGACCGAACTCCTCGACAAGGAGGAGGAGTTGCAGACCATGGCCGGCAACAGCGAGGACCACCGGATCGCCGTGGACGCCTTCGTGGGAAAGCAGAAGCCCACCTTCGTCGGCAAGTAACTCCCGAGGGGTGGAGCTCCCTTCACGCCACTCTCACCCCGCACTCCTGGCGAAGCCGGGGGCGCGGGGAACTGCGCGAAGGGGAACGGCGCTCTCGGTGAGGTCCGTGGACGGCGAGCCGTGGCCGCTCGGGCGGCCTACCGCGCGTGGCAGTCGGCCAGGTGGTCGTTCACCAGGCCGCATGCCTGCATCAGTGCGTAGGCGGTCGTCGGGCCGACGAAGCGGAAGCCGTTCTTCTTCAGGGCCTTCGACAGCGCGGTGGACTCCGCCGTCACCGCCGGGACCTCTGCGAGCGTCCGGGGCGCGGGCCGGGTCGGGTCGCCCGCGTGGTTCCAGACCAGGGTGTCCAGTTCGCCGGGGCCGAGCTCAAGTGCCGCCCGGGCGTTGGCGATTGTGGCCAGGATCTTCGCCCGGTTCCGGATGATCCCGGTGTCGGCCAGCAGCCGCTCCACGTCGGCGTCCCCGAACTCCGCGACCTGTTCGATCGAGAAGTCCCGGAACGCCGCCCGGAAGCCTTCGCGTCGGCGCAGGATGGTGATCCAGGACAGACCGGACTGGAACGCCTCCAGCGAGATGCGTTCGAACAGGGCCTGGTCCCCGTGGACCGGGCGGCCCCACTCGGTGTCGTGGTAGATCCGGTAGTCGTCCGCCGAGTCGCCCCACCCGCACCGCAGCAGCCCGTCCCCGCCGAGCACCGCGCCGGTGGTCACGAGTGGTCGCTCTTCTCGGCGTCCGAGGCGCCTTCGGAGGAGTCCTCGGAGGAGTCCTCGGAGGAGTCCTCGGAGGAGTCCTCGGAGGAGTCCTCGGAGGAAGGCTTCTTCTCCAGCACCGCCGTGAACGACTCCAGCCCCGGCAGCGGCTCCCCGCCGACGGCGCCCGTCGCCTCGACCGAGCCGCGCACCGCGCCGACCGCCTCCAGTTCGGCGATCTTCGCGTCGCGGAGGGCGAGTTCCGCGCCGAGCCGGTCGAGGACGTCGTCGACCTCGTCCATCCGGTAGCCGCGCAGCGCCATCGGCAGGCGCAGGTCGTCGACGTCGGTGCGGCTGAGCGGGCGGTCCTGCGGGAGGCGGGCGGTGACGCGGTCGTGCTCCGCCTCCGGAAGGGATCCGCCGCCGCCCAGCGCCACCAGTGCGGCGCCACCGACGACCACGGCCATCGCAACCACGATCACCCAGAACACGAGCTGTCCTCCGTCAGTCCCCGGTCGCCCGGTCGTCCCGGCAATTCCCGTCGGCTTCGGCCCTCTGGCGGGATCAGGTGGGATCATGGTCCCGTACAGGCCGGGGCCCATCATTGCACCCGGGAGCGCTGAGGAGGAGACACCGGTGGCACTACGCCTCGGCACGCGGGAGTTCGGTCCGGACGAGCTGCTCGTGATGGCGATCGTCAACCGCACTCCGGACTCGTTCTTCGACCGGGGGGCGACCTTCGCCGACGAGGCCGCGTTCGCCGCCGCGGACCGGGCGATGGCGGAGGGCGCGGCGATCCTGGACATCGGCGGGGTGAAGGCCGGGCCGGGCGAAGAGGTCACCGTCGAGGAGGAGTTGCGGCGCACGGTGCCGTTCGTGGCGGAGCTGCGCAAGCGCCACCCGGACGCGGTGATCAGCGTGGACACCTGGCGGCACGAGGTCGGCGAGGCGGTCTGCGAGGTGGGCGCGGATCTGCTGAACGACGCGTGGGGCGGTTTCGACCCGAAGCTCGCGGAGGTCGCGGCCCGGTACGGCGCGGGCCTGGTGTGCACGCACGCGGGCGGCGCGGAGCCGCGGACGCGTCCGCACCGGGTGGGGTACGAGGACGTGATGGCGGACATCCTGGCGGTGACCGTCGGGTTGGCCGAGCGGGCGCTCGAACTGGGCGTGCGCCACGACGGGTTGATCATCGACCCGGGCCACGACTTCGGGAAGAACACCCGGCACTCGCTGGAGGCGACCCGTCGGCTGCCGGAGATGACGGCGACCGGGTTCCCGGTGCTGGTGTCGCTGTCGAACAAGGACTTCGTCGGCGAGACGCTGGACAGGCCGGTGGACGAGCGCCTGCTCGGCACGCTGGCCACCACCGCCGTCTCGGCCTGGCTGGGCGCGCAGGTCTACCGGGTGCACCAGGTCGCGGAGACCCGTCAGGTGCTGGACATGGTGGCGTCGATCCGCGGCACCCGTCCCCCGGCGGTCGCCCGCCGGGGGCTGGCCTGACCGGCGGGCCGGCCGGGCCGTCGGGGGCGGCTACGCTTCCGTTCCCTGCGGCTTGCGGGCGTCCTCCAGGACCTTGAGCACGTCGGCGATGTCGTCGGTGACGTGGAACAGGTCGAGGTCCTGCGGGCCGGCCTTGCCCTCGGCGACCAGGGTGTTCTTCAGCCACTCCACCAGCCCGCCCCAGTAGGCGCTGCCGAACAGGATGACCGGGAAGCGGGTGACCTTCCGGGTCTGCACCAGGGTGAGCGCCTCGAACAGCTCGTCCAGGGTGCCGAGTCCGCCGGGGAGCACCACGAAGCCCTGGGAGTACTTCACGAACATCGTCTTGCGGACGAAGAAGTAGCGGAAGTTCAGGCCCAGGTCGACGTACTCGTTGAGGCCCTGCTCGAAGGGCAGCTCGATGCCGAGGCCGACGCTCAGCCCGCCGGCCTCGGTGGCGCCCTTGTTGGCGGCTTCCATCGCGCCGGGGCCGCCGCCGGTGATCACCGCGTAGCCGGCCTCGGCGAGGGCCCGGCCGATCTCCACGCCGGCCTCGTACTCGGGCGAGCCGACCGCTGTCCGGGCGGAGCCGAACACGCTGATGGCGGTGGGGAGTTTGGCGAGCGCGCCGAAGCCTTCGACGAACTCCGAGGTGATCCGCAGCACCCGCCACGGGTCGGTGTGCAACCAGTCGGTCGGCCCGGTGGTGTCCAGCAGCCGCTGGTCCGTCGTCTCCGTCTCGACCTGGTCCCGCCGGAGCAGCACCGGGCCCTTGCGCTTCTCGGGCCACGGCTTCTTGGTCCTGCGGACGTGTCCTTCTCCGTTGGCTGTCATGACGAAACCCTACGCCTGACAAGGCAACTTTCCGAGGAACAACGGAAAACGGCTGTGCGACGCCACCGGCCGCGGACATGCCGCTCCGACAAGCTACTTGGTGAGCCAGGCCCGCAGTCGCGCCTCGACGTCGGCGATCGCGGTCAGCGAGCAGTGCTCCTCGCGCTTGTGGGCCAGGTTCGGGTCGCCGGGGCCGTAGTTGACGGCGGGGACGCCGTGCGCGGAGAACCGGGCGACGTCGGTCCAGCCGAACTTGGCCCGGGGCTCGCCGCCGACGGCGGCCAGGAAGTCCTGGGCGGCGGGCTGGGAGAGGCCGGGCAGCGCGGCCGGGGAGGCGTCCACGATGTCGACCTGGTAGCCCTCGAAGACCTCCCGCAGGTGGGCCTCGGCCTGCTCCAGGCTGCGGTCGGGGGCGAACCGGAAGGCGACGTGGATCCGGCACTCGTCGGGAATGACGTTGCCGGCGACGCCGCCGTCGATGCGGGTGGCGTTCAGGCCCTCGCGGTACTCCAGGCCGTCGATGACGACCCGTCGCGGCGTGTACTCGACGAGCCGGCGGAGCACCTCGGCGGCCTTGTGGATGGCGTTGTCGCCGAGCCAGCTGCGGGCGGCGTGGGCGCGGACGCCGGTGAGCGTGATGTCGGCGCGCAGGCTGCCCTGGCAGCCGCCCTCGACGACGGCGCCGCTGGGCTCCATCAGGACGGCGAAGTCGCCGGCCAGCCAGTCGGGGTGGGTGGCGAAGAGGTGGCCGAGGCCGTTGCGTTCGGCCTCCACCTCCTCGTTGTCGTAGAAGACGTAGGTGACGTCGTGGTTGGGCTCCACCACCGTTGCGGCGAGCCGGAGTTGGACGGCGACGCCGGACTTCATGTCGGACGTGCCGCAGCCGTAGAGCAGGTCGCCCTCGACGTGCGAGGGCACGTTGTCGGCGATCGGGACGGTGTCCAGGTGGCCGGCGAGCACCACCCGCTGGGCCCGGCCGAGGTGGGTGCGGGCGACCACGTTGTTGCCGAACCGGTCGACGGTGAGGTGCGGGTAGGCCCGGAGCGCGGCCTCGACCGCGTCGGCGAGAGCGGTCTCCTCGCCGCTGACGGACGGGAAGTCGACGAGGCGGGCGGTCAGCGTCCCGCCGTCGAGGGTCAGGTCGAGGGGCTCGTTCGGGCTGCTCATGGCCGCCACCCTACCGAGCGGCCGGACGGCCCGGCAGCGGGGCACGCAACCGCACGGACCCGTACGACCGTCCGAGCGGTTACGGTGTCCGCGAACGGCGCGGACCCGATTCGGACCGCCGCGACAGGACGACGAGGGACGACGAGGAGAGGGGCGACCGTGGCCACAGACGCCGAGTACCCGGGGGGTGGCGCGTCCGAGCGCCGTCGGCGGCCGTGGTGGCGGATCCTGGTCGGGCTGCTGGCGCTGTCGGTGGTCGGCGGCCTGGTGGTGTGGCTGAACCGGGACAAGATCAGCGTCCCGGAGGAGGAGTGCAAGGTCGCCACCGCGGCGGGCTCCGGCAAGCTGGAGCTGGGCGCGGCGGCGAACGCGGCGACCATCACGGCGGTGGCGATGTCCCGCGGCCTGCCCGAGCGGGCGGTGACGATCGCACTGGCCACCGCCATACAGGAGTCCAAGCTGCGCAACCTGGAGGGCGGCGACCGGGACTCGGTGGGCCTGTTCCAGCAGCGCCCCTCGCAGGGCTGGGGCACGGTCGACCAGATCATGGACCCGGTGTACGCCACCAACAAGTTCCTGGACGCCCTGGTGAAGGTGAACGGCTACGCGCAGATGCCGCTGACCGACGCCGCCCAGCAGGTGCAGCGCAGCGGCTACCCGCAGGCGTACGCCAAGCACGAGAACAACGCGACACTGCTGGCGACCGTGCTGATGGGCCGTGAGCCGGCCTCGCTGAACTGCGTGGTGCACGAGCTGCCGCAGCCGGACGCGGCGGCCCCGCCGGCCACCGGCGTCTCGGAGCGGGTGCGCCGCGAGTTCGGCAAGGCGGTGACGGTGGCGGGCGCCGACCGGGCGCCCAAGGACCCGCGCGAGGTGCTGGCGTTCACCCCGCAGCCGACCGCGAGCACGGCGGGCGCGGGCGGCACCCAGCAGACCGGCTGGGCGCTGGCCCACTGGTCGGTGGCGCGGGCGGCGGACCTGGGCATCGGGCAGGTCGCCTACGACGGCAAGGTGTGGCGGGTGGACCGCCCCAACGACGGTTGGAAGCCGCTGCCGAACGCCCCGACGGACCGGGTGCTGGTGACGCTGGGCGCCCCGGCGAAGAAGAAGTGACGGCACCGACCGTGCGTTGACGCACAGATGCGCGGGTGACGGCCCACCGGGTGATTCGCGTCAACTCCCGCTGACGGCACGGCACTCGACGGAGAGCCGACACGCCGGTCCGTCCGACGCCCGGCGAATTCCTTCCCCGCCAAGGGAAGTGACGATTCTTCAGCACGTCGATCGTGGACGATCCGCACGGTTTGCCGGAAAGCGGATCGTCCGATCTTTGCCAACCCTTGACCTTGACCGGCCGAAACCTTCCCGGTGCTCTTGCGGTCATACACGTCGCCCGTGGGGCGAGCCGGACAGCTGTCCCGGCCGTCCGCCCGGCGGACCGTAGACCTCACCTCTTAGGAGCACCATGTCCCTCCCCCTCACGCGCCGGATCGCCCAGGCCGCGCTGATCGTCGCCGCCACCGCGGCGCCGCTCGCGGCCGCCGGTGCCGCCTCCGCCACCGAGGTGGTCCCGCAGACCGACCTGGGCGCGGGCGTGACCAAGCTGGCCAACGTCCCCAACTCGGGCGACACGGTGCAGGGGGCGACCCACGAGCTCGGCCAGATGGTCGGCACCACCGGCAGCGCGGCCCTCGCGGCGGGCGGCCCGGCGGCCGGCGACGCGGCCGGCAGCACCGTCGCGCACACCCTGCCGTCCACCGACGACGCGCTCGGCCACCTCGGCCCGGCCGCCAAGGCGGGCGAGCTGACCGGTGCGCTCGGCACGCTGTCCGACCGGGTCGTCCCGACCGTCGAGCAGAAGGTCGGCCCCACGGTCACCGACAAGGTCCTCCCGGCCGCCCAGAAGGCCACCGCCACCCCGATGCAGACCGTGGCCAAGGGCCTGCCGGTGGACCGGCTGGCGCACAGCCTGCCCGTCGCCGAGAAGCTCGACCCGGTCCTCGCTGCCGCCAAGTCGCTGCCCGTCACCGGCGCCGTGGCCGGCCTGGCCGAGCACGAGTCCGCCAACCGCCTGGGCGCGATGCCCTCGCTCGGCGGCGGCAGCAGCCCGCTGGGCGGCCTGCTCGCCGGCACCCCGCTGGGCGGCCTGCTGGGCGGCGGCCTGCCGATCGGCTGATCGCACCGCACGCCCACACGCCGAAGGGGCGGAGCCGACCGGCTCCGCCCCTTCCGCATGCCCGCGCGTCAGCGCTTGAGGCGCTCCACGGCGGCGGCCACCCGCTCGTCGGTGGCGGTGAACGCCACCCGCACGAAGCGGTCGCCCGCCGGGCCGTAGAAGTCGCCGGGGGCCACCAGGATGCCCAGCTCGGCGAGTTCGGCCACGGTCTCCCAGCACGGCTTGTCCTGGGTCGCCCACAGGTACAGGCTCGCCTCGGAGTGCTCGATCCGGAACCCGTACGCCTCCAGCGCGGCCCGCAGCGCACCGCGCCGCTTCGCGTACCGCTCCCGCTGCTCGGCGACGTGCGCGTCGTCGGCGAGCGCCACCGCGGTGGCGGCCTGCACCGGCGCGGGCACGATCATGCCGCCGTGCTTGCGGATCTCCAGCAGCTCGCGGACCACCACCGCGTCACCGGCCACGAACGAGGCCCGGTAGCCGGCGAGGTTGGAGCGCTTGGAGAGCGAGTGGACGGCCAGCAGCCCCTCGTGGGTGCCGCCGCACACCGACGGGTTCAGCACCGACACCGGCTCGGCCTCCCAGCCGAGTTCGAGGTAGCACTCGTCGCTGACCAGCAGCACCCGGTGCTCCCGGGCCCACGCGACGGCGCGGCGCAGCTCGTCCGCGCCGAGCACCCGTCCGGTCGGGTTGGACGGCGAGTTGAGCCAGAGCAGCCGGACCTTGCTGCCGTCCAGCTCGTCGACGTCGTCGTAGGCGACCGGCTCGGCGCCGCAGAGCAGCGCGCCGACCTCGTAGGTGGGGTAGGCGAGCTTCGGGTAGGCGACCTGGTCGCCGGGGCCGAGGCCGAGTTGGCCGGGCAGCCACGCCACCAGCTCCTTGGAGCCGACGGTGGGCAGCACCGCCTCGGGGCCGATCTCGGCGCCCATCCGGCGGTTCAGCCAGCCGGCGATCGACTCGCGCAGGGCGAGCGGGCCCCACACGGTCGGGTAGCCGGGCGTGTCGGTGTGCGCGGCCAGGGCCTGCTGGATCAGCTCCGGCACCGGGTCGACGGGGGTGCCGACGGAGAAGTCGCACAGCCCGTCCGGGTGGCTCTCGGCGGTGCGCTTGTACGGTTCGAGCTTGTCCCACGGAAAGACCGGCAGGCGGTCGGATACGCGGCGCGCCGCCCCCGGGTGGCCCGGGAACGGCGCGTGCGTGCTGTCGTTGGTGCTCACAGCGTGGATGCCACCGATCAGTGGTCGGCGTTCTGCGGGGGCAGGGCCGAGATGAACGGGTGGTCACGCTCGATCAGGCCGAGCTTGGAGGCACCGCCGGGCGAGCCCAGGTCGTCGAAGAACTCGACGTTCGCCTTGTAGTAGTCCTTCCACTCCTCCGGAGTGTCGTCCTCGTAGAAGATCGCCTCGACGGGGCACACCGGCTCACACGCACCGCAGTCCACGCACTCGTCCGGGTGGATGTAGAGCGAGCGCTGGCCCTCGTAGATGCAGTCGACGGGGCACTCCTCGATGCACGCCTTGTCCTTCACGTCGACACAAGGCTGCGCGATGACGTAGGTCACGCTGTCGTTCCTCCTCGGAAGGGCTGCCGCCCTACTGTTTACTCGGTCGCGCGGTGCGCGCGGCGTCGTCGATGCCCGCACCTAGTATCGCGGGTCGGGGGACGCAAATGCACAGGAGGTGTGCTCGATGGTCGGCGGAATGCCGCTCAGGGACCGTCCGGAGGTCCGGATAGACCCGTCTGACGTGGGAAGACGCGTCTCGGTACGGCGTGTTGACGGCGTGGCGGACGGACGGCCGGTGTTCCGCGATGTGATCGGCGTGCTCACTTCCTGGGACGACGACGGGTTGACGGTGGAATCCCGCGGCGGCGTGTCGGCGCACTTCGGGTCCGAACTGGTGGTCGCCGGCAAGCCGGTTCCGCCGTTCCCGGCCCGGAACGTCCCGGCGCCCGGGGCCACCCCCGCCGAACTCCAGCGCACCGCCGGCCGCGGCTGGCCCGCGATCGAACAGCAGCCGCTCGGCGACTGGCTGCTGCGCGCCTCGGCCGGCTTCACCCGGCGCGCCAACTCGGTGCAGGCGCTCGGCGACCCGGGCCTGCCGCTGGACGAGGCGCTGGACGCCGTCCGCGACTGGTACGCGGCCCGCGGCCTGCCCGCCCACATCGAAGTGGTCGAGGGTTCCTCGCCGCCCGAACTCGACGGCCTGGGCGAGCACTTGGCCCCGACCACGGTCCGCACGGCCCCGCTCGGCGCACTGACCAGGGCGGCCGCCCCGGACAGCTGGCGGCAGGTCAGGCTCTCCCGCGCCGCCGACCGCGACTGGCTCTCGCTGTACCGCCGGGTGGGCGACGACCCGGCTCTGGAGTCCGCCGCGGGCGCCGTCCTGCACGGCGGCCCCTCGGTCTGGTTCGCCCACGTGCCCGGCCCCGACGGCACCCCGCTGGCCATCGGCCGCATCGTCGTGGACGGCGCCTGGGCCGGCCTCTCCGCCGTCGAGGTCGTCCCGGCCGCCCGCCGCCGCGGCCTGGCCACCACCGTGATGGCCGTGCTCGCCGCCCGCGCCGCCGAGGAGGGCGCCACCGGCGCCTACCTGCAGGTCGAGGCCGACAACCAGGGCGCACAGGCGCTCTACGACCGGCAGGGCTTCACGACCAGTCACACTTACCACTACGCCCGCCTCTCCCAGCGGTAGCGTGCACCACCAGAACCGAGCCACGACCCCGCTGCCGAACCGAAGGCCGCAGTGACCGAGCAGAGCAGAATCCGCTTCCGAGACGAAGCCCGGGCCGAAGACCCCGACCCGGTGCTGCTGTGCCTGCTCGCCGCCGCCGAGCACACCCTCGGCGACCCCGGCGACAGCGCCGAACCGCCCGACCTGGACGCCGTCCTGAGCGCCTGCCGGACCGCCCTGGACCGGCACGCCGCCGCCATCCGCCAGGCCGTCGCCGAACGCCGCCCGAGCAGCCCCGAGGAGACCGCCGCGCTGCTCGCGGCGGTGCTCGGCGGCCGGGAACGCTTCCACGGCCGCCAGTCCGACTACCTGCGGCTCGAATCCTCCCTGCTCCCGGAGGTCCTCCGGCGCCGCCGCGGGCTGCCGATCATGCTCTCCCTGGTCTGGTCCGCGGTCGCCGCCCGGGCCGGCCTGACCGTCCACGGCATCGCCCTGCCCGGCCACTTCATCGTCGCCGTCGGCGGCCCCGCGAGCGGCGACGACTACGTCCTCGCCGACCCCTTCCACGGCGGCCGCATCCTCGACGTCCCCGACATCGAACGCCTGGTCGCCGCAGCCGGCGGCCGCTTCACCCCCGACCTGCTCACCCCCGCACAGCCCCTCGACACCGTGCTGCGCGTCCTCGCCAACATCCGCCACTGGGCCACCGAACGCCCCGAACACGCCCGCACCCAGCTCTGGGCCACCGAACTCGCCCTCCTCCTCCCCCGCCACCCCGCCCAACTCCGCCTCGAACGCGCCGAGTTGCTCGTCAAGACCGGCGATTTCCTGGGCGGCGCCGCAGAGATGGACGCGTACGCGGAGATCCTCGACGCCTTCGACCCGGACAGCGCGAGGCGCGTCCGCCAGGAAGCGAGAGCCTCGCGGCACCGGCTGAACTGAAGCTCCACCAGGGGCGCTGCGCGACCAGCGCAAGTCCAGTCCGCAAGGTCGCGATCACGTGCAGGTCATTGTCCTGCGTCGCGATCTTGCGGTCGGGTGCCTTCCGCTTCGCGCAGTTCCCCGCGCCCCTGGTGGTTCTCCTACAGCCAGCCCTTTTCGCGGGCGACCCGGACCGCCTCCGCGCGGTTGCGCGCCGAGGTCTTCTGGATCGCCATCGACAGGTAGTTCCGCACCGTCCCCTCGGAGAGGTGCAGTCGGGCCGCGATGTCCGCGTTGACCGCGCCGTCCGCCGCTGCCGCCAGGACGTCGCGTTCGCGGGCGGTGAGCGGGTTGGGCCCTTCCGAGAGGGCCGCCGCGGCCAGTTTCGGGTCGATGACCTTCTCGCCGCGCAGCACCCGCCGGATCGCGTCGGCGAGCTCCGCGGCCGGCGCGTCCTTGACCAGGAACGCGTCCGCGCCGGATTCCATCGCGCGGCGCAGGTAGCCGGGCCGGCCGAAGGTGGTGGCGATGACGACCTTGGTCTGCGGCCGGACGCGGCGGATCTCCGCGCAGGCGTCGATGCCGGTCATGCCGGGCATCTCGATGTCGAGCACCGCCACGTCGATCCGGGAGTCGACCACCGCCGCCGCCACCGCGTCCCCGCGGGCGACCTGCGCGACGACGTCGAGGTCGTCCTCCAGCGAGAGCAGCGCGGCGAGCGCTTCCCGCACCATGCCCTGGTCCTCGGCGAGGAGTACGCGTACCTGTCCGTCCGTCACGGGGCGCAGCCTATTCTCCGGTGGGGCCGGGTCGCAGCGGGACGAGGGCGCGCAGGCGGAAGCCCTTGCCGCGGCCGGCGGGGCCGGCGTCGAGGCGGCCGCCGACCTGTTCGAGGCGTTCGCGCAGGCCGGAGAGGCCATTGCCGGGGAGGGACTTGCCGGGTCCGGGGCCGTTGTCGACGATGTCCAGGACGGCGTGGCGGCCGTCGTCCTCCCAGGTCTCGTCGAGGTGGACGGTGCAGCGGGTGGCGCCGACGCCGTGCCGGACGATGTTGGTGACGGCTTCGCGCAGGGCCCAGGCGAGGGCGACGGATTCGTCGGTGCCGAGGCCGGGGCGTTCGTCGAGCAGCCTGGGGTCGGCGTCGAGTTCGATCTGGCTGGCGCTCAACGCGGTGCGGGCGGCGGCGAGTTCGACGGCAAGGGTGGGGCGGCGGAAGCCGCTGACGGCTTCCCGGACGTCGGTGAGGGACTGCCGGGCGACCTGTTCGATGTCGGCGACCTGGGCGCGGGCCTCGGCGGCCTTCCCGGCGTCCATGAGGCGGCCGGTGAGTTCGCTCTTGATGGCGATCAGCGAGAGCGAGTGGCCGAGCAGGTCGTGCAGGTCGCGGGCGAGGCGCAGCCGTTCCTCGGAGGCGGCGAGGTGGGCGACGGCGGTCCGGGCCTCGCGCAGCTCCCGCATGGTGGCGACGAGTCGTTGCATGCCGAGCATGGCGAGTCCGGCCAGCACGCAGGGCAGGCCGATGCTGACCAGGGTCCCGAGGTCGGCGTGGCTGGTGATCCCGACCGCGGCGAACAGGCCGGTGGTGGCGAGGACGCCGATGGGGCCGAGCCGTCCGGGCAGCAGGACCGCGACGCACACCGAGGTGTACGTGAACAGGGTCAGCCAGGCCTCGCCGAGGGCGTACGAGGTGCCGACGGCGATCGCGGCCATCAGGCCGAGCGGCAGGTAGCGCTTGGCCTGCCGGACGCCCGGGTGGTGGCGGATCACCACCAGGGACAGGTAGGCGGTGAGGAAGACGGCCAGCAGGACGGCGCCGGCGGTGGTCGCCGCGGGGGTGTGCTGACCGGTCGCCAGGTCCTGGACGGGGTAGGCCAGGTAGACCGCCCAGACGGAAGTCCAGGCGAGCTTGGCGAGCAGTTGCCGGCGGGTCTCCACGGGCGCGCCCGGGTACGTGGTCCAACGGCCGTCCGGCCCGTCCTCCCCGTCCTGGTCGGGGCGGCGGGCCGGGCCGGTGGTCTGCATGCGGGCCATCATGCCTGCTGCGCGTCCTTGCGGTACAGGTAGGCCGCGGCGGCGGTGAACAGCGCCAGGAAGCCGGCGAGGGCGACGACGGCGGAGGTCGCGACGGCCTGGCCGTGGATGAACGTGGCCAGCTGGTTGTAGTCGTAGACGGGGTTGAACCGGGCGTAGGTCTTCAGCGAGTCGCCGACCGGGAACCAGGTGCCGCCGAACAGCGCCATCAGCATGTAGACGATCATCACGGCGGGCTGGACGGCGTCCGGCTGGGCGGCGTAGCCGAGGGCGACGCCGAGCGCGGCGAACACGAAGCTGCCGAGCCACAGGGCGGCGGCCAGGCCGAGCCACTGGACGGCGGTGAGGTCGACGCCCTCGATCGCGCCGATCGCGAAGACCACGGCGATGGCGGGCAGCGTGGTGACGGCGCAGGCGGCGATCTTGCCGATGGTGTAGGCGTGGCCGGGCAGTGCGGTGAGCCGCAGTTGGCGGGTCCAGCCGCTCTTGCGCTCCAGCGAGATCCGCTGCGCGGAGCCGGTGAGGACGGCGCCGACCGCGCCGAAGGTGGCCATCGAGACCATGAAGTACGACTTGACGGAGACGCCGCCGGCCACTGTGCCGCCGCTGCCGTAGGCGCTGATGAAGAACACGTACAGCAGGGCCGGGTAGAGGACGGTGAACATCAGGTACCGCTTGTTGCGCAGGGTGCGCAGGATCTCCAGCTTGATCAGGGTGGTCATCGCGCGCTCTCCTCGTCGTCCTTGTCCTTCCCCCAGCCTTCGGCCGGGGGGACCCCCATACCGGTGATGGTCAGGAAGGCCTGCTCCAGGCCGAGGCTGGTGACCTCCAGCCCGCGCGGGTACAGGCCGGCCTTGTAGAGCGCGGCGACGCCCGCGTCGGCGTCGGTGGAGCGGATCCGGACGGTGTGCACGCCGTCGGTGCGGGTGCCGATGTCGAGTCCGACGGTGCCGGGCAGGGAGCGCAGCAGGGCCTCGTCGAGCCGGCCGCCGTCGGAGGGGTGCAGTTCGAAGCCGATCCGGCG
Organism: Kitasatospora sp. NPDC059795; assembly: GCF_042732175.1. Classification (NCBI taxonomy): domain Bacteria; kingdom Bacillati; phylum Actinomycetota; class Actinomycetes; order Kitasatosporales; family Streptomycetaceae; genus Kitasatospora; species Kitasatospora sp. NPDC059795. The sequence goes on along the minus strand of NZ_JBHWID010000002.1, from coordinate 384,418 downwards.
GGCGCCGGCCTTGGCCTTGATCTCGGCGGAGGTGCCGTCGGCGATCAGTCGGCCCTTGTGCAGGACGAGGACGCGGTCGGCGATGGAGTCCGCCTCCTCCAGGTAGTGGGTGGCGAACAGCACGGTGCGGCCGGCGGCGGCCTGGGCGCGCATGGCGTCCCAGAACTGTCGGCGGACGGAGACGTCCATGCCGGTGGTGGGCTCGTCCAGCACGATCAGGTCGTTGGCGCCGGCCACCGCGAGGGCGAACCGGACGCGCTGTTCCTGGCCGCCGGAGAGCTTGTCGACGCGGCGGTCGGCGATCTCGGTGATGCCGGCGGTCGTCAGCACCTCGTCGGGCGTGTGGCCCTTGGGGTGCACCTTGCAGGCGAGGGTGACCAGTTCGCGGACCTTGACGTCGCTCATCAGGCCGCCGCTCTGCAGCATCGCGCCGACCCGGCCGGAGGTGATCGCGTCGCGCGGGGCGCCGCCGAACAGTTCGACGGTGCCGCTGTCGGGTTCGCGCAGGCCGAGCAGCAGGTCGAGGCTGCTGGACTTGCCGGCGCCGTTCGGGCCGAGCAGGGCGACGGTCTCGCCCGGCCGCAGGACCAGGTCGAGTCCGTTCACCGCCTTCACCCGGCCGTAGTTCTTGCTGACGTTCCGGAAGGCCGCGACCTCCCCCGTTCCCGTACCCATCTGTCTCTCAGTCCCTTCGGAGCCGTTTCTCTGCGACTCCTCAAGACTCCTCGGAACGGGGGTGTCGGCGGCAGTGTGCACCGTCGTGACGTCCGCATGACGGATGTCACGGGTGCACCGGTTACGCCATGCCCAGGGCGTCCTTCAGGAAGCGCACCTGGAGCAGCAGCAGGTTCTCCGCGACGTCCTCCTGCGGGGTCATGTGGGTGACCCCGGACAGCGGCAGCACGGTGTGCGGGCGGCCGGCGGCGAGCAGCGCGGTGGACAGCCGCAGGCTGTGCGCGACGACGACGTTGTCGTCGGCCAGGCCGTGCACGATCATCAGCGGCCGGCGCAGCGAAGGAGCGAGCGCCACCACGGAGTTGGCCTGGTACGCCGCCGGCTCCACCGCGGGGTCGCCGTAGTAGCGCTCGGTGTAGTGGGTGTCGTACAGCTCGTGCTCGGTGACGGGCGCGCCGGCCACCGCGGCGTGGAACACGTCGGGTTCGCGGAGCACGGCGGCGGCGGCCAGGTAGCCGCCGTAGGACCAGCCGCGGATGGCGACCCGGCCGAGGTCGAGCGGGAACTCCTCGGCGAGCGCGTGCAGCGCGTCGACCTGGTCGGTGACGGTGATCTCGGCGGTGCGCCGGTTGATGGACTTCTCCCAGGCGGGGCTGTGCCCGGGGGTGCCGCGCCCGTCGGCGACGATCACCGCGAAGCCCTGGTCGGCGAACCACTGCGAGGTCAGGTGCGGGTTGTGGGCCTGCACCACGCGCTGCCCGTGCGGGCCACCGTACGGGTCCATCAGCACCGGCAACTGCCCGTCGGTGTCCGGGTCGTAACCGGTGGGCAGCAGCACCGCGCAGGGGATCCGCCGCTCGCCGGCGAACCGGAACAGCGGGCGGGCGGTCAGCAGCGGGGTGGCCGCGTGGGAAGCGATCACCAGCGGTTCGGCGCCGTCCCGCAGCACCTGGACGACGGTGCCGGGGCGGAGCGGGTCGGCGGTGGTGAGCACGGTGGTGCCGCCGCCGCGCACCGCGCCGAGCGCGCCGTCGCCGAGCTCCCGCACGCCGTCCGGGCCGTACCCGAAGACGCCGAGCCAGCCGGGCGCGCGGCGCTCGAACTCGGCGGCGCCGCAGGAGGCCGAGAACAGCACCTGCTCGCCGTCCACCCCGAGCACCGCGCGGACGTGCAACTCGGCGTCGGTGACGGCCTGTTCGCCGATCACCAGGACCCGGACGCCGTCCTGGTCGGCGATCCGCACCAGCTGCCCGTCGGCGCGCCGCACCGGGACGCCGTCGAACAGCTCCAGCCAGTCCTCGTCCCGCTCGGCGAGCAGCACGGTGGTCGCGCCGGTGCTCGGCTCGACCTCAAGCACCAGCTGTTCGCGCTGGTCACGGGCCTGCACCTGGAGCAGCGGCGGGCCGCCGGCCGACCAGTGCACGCGGGCCAGGTACGGGTACGCGGCGCGGTCCCAGCGGATCTCGGTGCGGGCGCCGTCCAGGCCGAGCAGCCAGAGGCCGACCTCGGCGTTGGGGGTGCCGGCCGCGGGGTAGGCGATCTCGACCGGCGGTCGCTGGGGGTTGGCGGGGTCGGCGATCCACCAGCGGCGCACCGGCGTGTCGTCGACCCGGGCGGCGAGCAGCGCGCTGCCGTCGGGGGCCCACCAGTGGCCGCGGTCGCGGCCCATCTCCTCCTGCGCGACGAACTCGGCCTGCCCCCAGGTCACGTTCTCGCCGTCGGGCCCGGCGAGCAGCCGGTCGCCGCTGCCGTCGAGGGCGGTCACCCGCAGCTCGCCGCCCGGCGTGGCATAGCCGACGTGACTGCCGTCCGGGCTCGGCCGCGGGTCCAACAGCGGTGCGGCGGCGGGAAGTTCACGCGCCTCGCCGGTCTCTACGTCGACCGCGAACAGCCGGCCGGAGAGGACGAACACCGCGGTGCGCCCGGCGGCGTCCAGGGCGTAGCCGACGATTCCGGCGGAGGTCTCCCGGCTGCGTTCGCGGCGGGCCTTCTCGGCGGCGGACAGCTCCTCGGCGCCGCCGCCGAGCAGCGCCGCCGGGTCGGCGAGCACGGTCTCGACGCCGGTCGCGACGTCCAGGCTCCACAGCAGGTTGGCGGGCGCGTCGACGCCGCGGGAGCGCAGGAACAGCACCCGGGCGCCGTCCGGGGAGACGGTGAACGACCGGGGCGCGCCGGTGGTGAACCGGTTGGTGCGCGCGTACTGCCGGGGGAAAGTGTCGTGCGGCTTCTCGGTGGTCATGGCGCCGAGACTAAGCCCTGCCCGGCCGACCCCTCACTCGTACGGCGCAGCCGTCCCGAACCGCGACGTACGGCCGTTCGGACCGCCCCTGACCGGGGGCGCTGTACCCGAACGAGGCCGTCGCGACACCCCGACGAGGCTCACGGAACGTCACCCTCCGGTCACCGATCGGGTATCTGTTGACCATCGTTCGCCCGCTGCCCCTCCCCCGGGGGCGGCGCACCCGAGGAAGGGTGTGAGCCGTCATGGCTTTGTCCGTCTCCGTCGCCGTCCTGATGCTGTTCGTGGTCTGGCTCCTGGTCCGCCGGTCCGGTCTGAAACTCGGCCACGCGCTGGTGTGCACCCTGCTGGGCTTCTATCTGGCGTCCAGCTCGGTCGCGCCGTCGATCCAGGAGGTGACGGCCAACCTGGCCGGGATGATCAACAGCCTGAGGCTCTGAGCGCCGTCCGCGTGCCGCCACGGCCTGTCCGGGGAGTCCGCTCCGGGCAGGCCGTAAGCTGCCGGGCATGACCTCCGTACCCCCGGCCGACGAGCGCGGGCTGCTGCTGGTGCACGCCCACCCCGACGACGAGTCGATCAACAACGGCTCCACCATGGCGCGGTACGCCGCCGAGGGCGTCCGGGTCACGCTGGTGACCTGCACCCTGGGCGAGGGCGGTGAGGTGATCCCGCCGGAGCTCGCCCACCTGGCGCAGGACCGGGACAACACCCTCGGCGCCCACCGGATCGGCGAACTGGCCGCCGCGATGCGCGAGTTGGGGGTCACCGACCATCGCTTCCTGGGCGGCGCGGGCCGCTACCGGGACTCCGGGATGATGGGCGTGCGGGACAACCACGACCCGTCCTGCTTCTGGCAGGCCGACGTGGACGAGGCGGCCGGCCACCTGGTCGCGGTGATCCGCGAGGTCCGCCCGCAGGTGCTGGTGACGTACGACGAGCAGGGCGGCTACGGCCACCCCGACCACATCCAGGCGCACCGGGTGGCGCTGCGCGGCTACCGGCTCGCCGCCGACCCGGCCTTCCGCCCGGAGCTCGGCGAGCCCTGGCAGGTCGCCAAGGTCTACTACAACCGGATGCCCCGCTCGGTGATCGAGGCCGGGCTGCGCCGGACGGCCTCCGAGGCCCCGTTCAAGGGCGTCGCGCCGGTCGACCAGATCCCCGGCGTGGTGGACGACCGGGTGGTCACCACGGCGCTCGACAACGCGGCGCACGCCGGTGCGAAGGCCGCCGCGATGCGGGCGCACGCGACCCAGGTCGTGGTGGACGGGCAGCACTTCGCGCTCAGCAACGACCTCGGCCAGCCGCTGCTGGCCACCGAGTACTACGAGCTGGTCCGCGGCGCGCTCGGCCCGGGCGGCCCGGAGAGCGACCTGTTCGCCGGAGTGCCGACCGGGGTGGCCCGGTGAAGTTCCTGCACCCCTTCCTCGGCAGCCGCGAGGACCGCCTGGCCGAGCCGCTCCCGCCGCGCGGCGTCCGGATCGGCCTCTACGCGGGGCTGTTCCTGCTGGGCGCGGCGCTCTCCGCCTGCGGAGCTTTCGTGCAGGCCCTGTGGCCGCCGGTGGGCGTGCTGCTGGCCCTGCTGGCCTGCCTCGGCCTGTTCTACGGCGGCCTGCGGGTGACCGGCACCAAGCTCGGCGCGGGCGTGCCGCTGGCCGGCTGGTTCGTGGTGCTGGCGGTGCTGCTGGCGCCCCGTCCGGAGGGCGACGTGGTGCTTGCCGCCACCGCGAGCGCGTACGCCTACCTGTTCGGCGGTTCGATGCTCGGCGTGGTGTGCGCGACCCTGCCGACCCGCTCCGGGTTCCTGTTCGGCGTACCGGCGCCGGAGCCCCGACGGACTGTCAAGGACGGCGACCGCTAGCCCCATACCGGGGGGATTCGGACCATTGGGATCCTCCGGTCGTCCGACGGGGCGGATTCGCAGTCGGTATGGTGGTGCCTCGGCGGGCCACCCCCACCGTCCGGCCCTCGCGGGCAGGACGGTACCTTCGGCACCACTCGCGTGACGGGGCGTTGCCGCAGCCGACATGTGAACAGCTGATGTCCCCGGGGCCGTTCGGCCCGCACGCCGCCGTACGGCGGCCCGACCCGCCCCATACGCAGCGGACGGCCCAGCCGGCCCGGCCGCGAACCCGGAGCAGAGCAGCATTGAGCAGCCGCGAATCTGACAACGCCCACCCGCAGCCCCGGCGCGGCGCACCCGACGCGTATCCGTCGGGCACCCCGCCGTACGGCACCGGCCTGCCCGGTGGGCTTCCGGACCCGGCCGCCGCCGCACGGACCGCTCCCGGCCCGCGCGCCGACGAGGCCGAGGTGCCGAAGACGGAGACCACGCTGACCACCCGGGTGCGGATCAACATCCCCGGGTCCCGGCCGATCCCGCCGGTCGTGGTGCAGAGCAAGGTCAAGGACGAGAAGGCCGCCGAGCCGGCCGGTCCGCGCCACCGCGGCGGGGCCGGCGACCCGGTGCTCGGCGTGATGGACGCCGGCCAGGGCCGCGCCGCGGCCACCCCGCCGAACCTGCCGCCGGAGTGGCAGGAGCCGGCCGCGCCGAAGGCCTCCGAGTCGGAGTCCACCGGCGAGTGGTTCAAGCCTCGGCAGAAGAGCCGTCAGGAGCCCGCCGCGGCGCCCGCGCCGGCCGAGCGGACCGCTCCCGCGGCCCCGATGGCGGGCGGCCCGGCGGGAGGCCCGGCCGAGCGCCCGGCCGAGCGCCCGCAGGCCGCCGCGCCGCGTCCGTCCGGCGCGCCCGCCTCGCCGTTCGCCCCGGCCGACCCGTTCGTCGCCGAGCAGCTGTCGCAGCAGACCCAGCAGATGCCGCTGCCCGGACAGCAGCAGCCGATGGCGGGTCAGGACCCGTTCGCGGCGGCCGAGCAGCAGCCGCAGCAGGCCGGGCAGCAGCCGATGGCCGCTCAGGACCCGTTCGCCGCGCAGCCGCAGGGCGCCGCGCCGCAACAGCAACCGCAGGGCGCCGCACCGCACCAGCAACCGCAGGGCGCGCCGTTCAACGGCGCCCAGGACCCGTTCACGCCCCAGGCCCCGGGCGCGGCCCGTCCGCAGCGCGGCGGCGCGCCGGCCGGCCAGGGCGCCCCGTTCCCGGGCGGCCAGGGCCCGTTCGCGGCCCAGCCGGCCGCCGGCGCACCGGGCGCGGAGCCGGAGGACACCCAGATCGGCGGCTTCGACCCGATCACCGGCGAGGAGCCGCCCGCGGGCGGTGCGATAGCGGCTGACCCGCCGACCACCCAGCTGTTCCTGAACGCCCCGCAGCCGCCGCAGCGTCAGACCCCGGGCCAGGACGCTGCCGACCGCCCCCGCCCGGCGGCCGGCAACGGCAACGGCGGCGGCCGTTTCGCCGACCTGCCCGAGGCCCAGCCGTTCCCCGGCGGCCCGCGGGCGGCGACGCCCAAGCGCGCGGTCCCGAACGACCCGCCGCCGCCGGTGGAGGAGGACGACGACGAGCCCGCGCCGAAGGCCGCCAAGCGCGGCGGCGGCCGCCTCAAGAAGCTGATGGTGACGGGCGTCGGCGGCGTGATCTTCCTGGGCGCGGCGGCGTACGGCGCGGGCCTGATGATGAACCAGTCCGACATCCCGAAGGGCACCACGGTGCTCGGCACGGACATCGGCGGCGACTCCCGCGACCAGGCGGTGACGGCGCTGGACGGTTCGGTCGGCAAGGCCGGGCTTCAGCCGCTGCGGCTGAAGATCGGCGAGCAGTCGGTGACCCTGGACCCGGCCAGCGCCGGCCTGAGCTTCGACACCACGGCGACCGTGGACGGCCTGACCAAGCACAGCTACAACCCGGTCGAGGTGCTCTCCTCGCTGACCGGCGGCGGCAAGGCCGTCGAGCCGCAGGTGCGGGTGGACAAGGCGAAGCTGAAGGCGGCGCTGGACGACCTGGCCGCGAAGTCCGGGCAGGGCCTGCAGGAGGGCTACGTCCGCTTCACCGAGACCAGCGCCGAGGTGGTGCCAGGCAAGGCCGGGCAGGGGCTGGACTCCTCCTCGGCCGCCGACAAGGTCGAGCAGGCCTACCGGGACCGCGCGGCCGGCAAGCCGGACGCCGAGGTGGCGCTGCCGCTGACGGACGCCCAGCCGAAGGTCGGCGAGGACGCCCTGAAGGCGGCCGCGAGCGCCCTCGGCAAGCAGGTGCTGAACGGCAACGTCATCATCAGCGCGGGCCCCGGCGCCAAGCCGGCGCAGTTCACCTTCGGCGGCAAGACCGCGGCGAAGGCCCTGGTACTGGCCCCGGACGCGTCCGGCACGGTCACCCTGAAGTGGGACCTGGACGTTCTGGCCACGTCCATCGGCACCACCTTCGACAAGGTGAAGACCACCAAGAACGGCCAGCCGACGGCGATCACCGTGCAGGACGTGGCGGACGCGATCGGCCAGAGCATCGCCAAGACGGGCAAGGACCGGGCGTACAAGTTCCCGGCCTGACCGGCCCGACCGGCCCGACCGTCCCGACCGGACCCACCGGCCCGACCGCCTGATCCACCGTCAGCACCCGCACCCGGCCGGGGCTCCGCACGCGGAGCCCCGGCCTTCGGTCTGCTGGCGAATCCTCGCCAATGGCGTCACAGAACGGGACAAACCGGTCCGCGGCACCGGGTGCCGCGACGCGTTATCAAGACTTGATCGGCCGCTGGTCGACAAGCTGATGTACCGGTACGCAAGATGTGCCGCGTGCCGAGACCCACCGTTCCGCGTAGCCGCCACCTCCTCGCCCTGACCGCGTCGGTGGCAGCACTGTCCTTCGCGCTCTGCTCCTGCGCCGGCTCGGGCGGTTCGGGCGGCGGTTCGGACGGGAGCCCGGCGGCGGCGACCGGCGGCGAGGCGCCCCGGATGACCCAGCAGGCGCTGAACGCGAAGCCGCGCACGGCACTGCGCCAGGGCGGCACCCTGAACTGGGCGATCGACCAGTACTCCGGCCAGTGGAACCCGCTCCAGGCGGACGGTTCCGAGGCCTCCACCATCGACGTGATCAAGGCGCTGCTGCCGACCTTCTGGCGCTCCGACGCGGGTGGCACGCAGTCCCCGAACCCGGCCTACCTGACCGACGTGAAGAGCGAGCTCCGGCAGGGCAGGCAGACCGTGGTGTGGACGCTCAACCCGAAGGCCCACTGGTCCGACGGCACCCCGATCACCTGGCGCGACCTGCAGGCGGAGTGGCAGGCGCTGAGCGGCCAGGACCCGGCGTACCGGACCGCCTCCACCAACGGCTTCGACCAGGTGGAGAGCGTGGTCCGCGGCCAGGACGACCACCAGGCCGTGATGACCTTCCGGGAGCCGTACGCGGAGTGGCAGGCGATGTTCAACAACGCCGGCAACGCCCCGCTGCTGCCGGCGAAGTACATCGCCACCCCGGAGCTGTTCAACACCTCCTTCAAGGGCCGCTTCCCGGTCACCGCCGGCCCGTTCAAGGTGGAGCGGATGGACCCGGCGGCCCGCACCGTCACGGTGGTCGCCGACCCGGACTGGTGGGGCGACCGGCCGCTGCTGGACCGGATCGTCTTCAAGGCCCTGGACACCGGGAAGATGCCGCAGGCGTTCGCCGCCGGCGAGGTCGACTACTACAACAACGGGCCCAACGTCGAGGGCTACCGGACCATCAACTCCACCGCGGACGGCGAGGCCCGCCGGGCCGGCGGCCCGAACCTGCGGCACCTGGTGCTGAACGGCCGCAGCCCGCTGCTCGGCGACCCGAAGGTCCGTCAGGCGCTGATCATGGCGATCGACCGGGCCGAGATCACCCGGACCGACCTGACCGGCCTGGACTGGCCGTACGTCCCGATGAACAACCACTTCCTGGTGCCGTCCCAGCACGGCTACCAGGACAACTCGAACGGCCTGAGCCGCTTCGACCCCGACGCCGCGAAGGCGTCCCTCGACTCGCTGGGCTGGAAGCTGGGGCCCTCGGGCGTCCGCACCAAGGACGGCAAGGAGCTGGCGCTGCGGTTCGTCGCGCCGGCCGACAACAACCTGGCCGCCAACGAGAGCGCGCTGGTCACCCGGATGCTGGGACAGGTCGGGGTGAAGGTCACGGTGCAGACCGTGCCGGCCGGCGACTTCTTCGACGGCTTCGTGAACAAGCACGACTTCGACCTGACCGCGTTCGCGTTGATGGGCACCCCCTTCCCGGTCTCCAACTCGATCAGCACCTTCCAGCAGGACTCCGGCACCAACTGGTCGCAGGTCGGCAGCAAGGTGCTCGACCGGGCGATGGCGGACGCCGCCAAGGCCGACACCGCCGACGACGAGACGACGGCGCTCAACCGGGCCGACGCCGAGGCGTGGGAGGTGGCGGGACTGGTTCCGCTGTACCAGCGGCCGGCCATTTACGGCGTCCGCAAGAACATCGCCAACCTCGGCGCGCCCGGGCTCGGCGACCTCGTCTACGAGAACATCGGCCTACTGAAGTAACGCTTCAGCAACGCCGCACGGCGAAGTCCCGCCAATGGCGGGAAATAGCCAGACGGCCGGCGGCGTGCCTGCCGCCCGAATTGGGTGCCCCCTACCCGTGAATTCGCTCCGGCATGCCCGAAAACGGAGGTGTCCGATAATCGGACACTCAATTGCCGACCTCATTTCCCCTGAAGAGCCTCAAAACGGACACGCGGTCTACGCGCGTCGTGCGACCGCCTCGCCGAAGTAGCCGTCCTGATAGCGGACCTGACAGTTCATCGTTACGGACACGTGAACGAGCCTTGATCACGTTTGTCCGGTTTTGACCGTCTCGATCGGAGGCTGTCAAGAGTTCAGGAACTACGAAGTGGTTGACATTCCAGCACGAAGTTGGAAATGGGCCGCCGACAACTGAGGAACTCTTGACGTTCGATAAACGACTTGCAAGAGTCCATTCATCCAAGTTCTTACTCCTTGCTTCTGCACGGACCACGGTCGGGAGCTTTAGCACCATGACGACGCCTACTGGGGCCACGACGGGCGGGGACACCCCCGGGTCCACGTCGGACCTCGCGGACAACGCCCCCGCCGACGCGCCCACCGATTCCGGCTTCCGCGGCCTCTCTCCGGGGAAGCTGATGTGGCGCCGCTTCCTCCGCGACCGCACGGGCGTGGTGAGCGCCGGTGTCGTGCTGTTCTTCGTCCTCGTGGCGGTCCTCGCGCCGGTCATCTCGATGATCTACGGCAAGGACCCGCAGACCCACTACGGCCAGAACGACCCGACGCTGCTGACCGACTCCGGTCTTCCGGTGGCCCCCAACGGCGGCATGAGCGGCGACTTCTGGTTCGGCCTGGAGCCGGGCCTCGGCCGCGACATCCTGACGCAGCTGGTCTACGGCATCCGCACCTCGCTGATCATCGCCGTCGCCACCTCGGTGCTGACCACCGTGATCGGTGTCGCGCTCGGCATCGCGGCCGGCTACCTCGGCGGGAAGATCGACTACTTCATCGGCCGGGTCATCGACGTCCTGATGTCGTTCCCGTCGCAGATCTTCCTGATCGCCACCATGCCGGTGGTCACCAGCCTGCTGGTCGCCCCCAACGAGAAGATCCCGGAGTGGCTGCCGTTCGTGGCCGTCACCATCGTGCTGTCGCTGCTCGGCTGGATGGGTCTGGCCCGCATCCTGCGCGGTGTCTCCCTCTCGCTGCGTGAGCGCGAGTTCATCGAGGCCGCCAAGGTCACCGGCGCTTCGCCGATGCGGATCATCTTCAAGGAGATCCTGCCCAACCTGTGGACGCCGATCCTGGTGCAGTCCACCCTCGCGCTGCCGGCCTTCGTCACCGCCGAGGCGGGTCTGTCCTACCTCGGTGTGGGCGTCTCCGAGCCGACCCCGGACTGGGGCCGCATGATCGCCGACGCCGCGAGCTACCTCCGGACCGACGTCACCTTCCTGCTGTTCCCCGGTCTCGCCATGGTGGTGTTCGTTCTGGCCTTCAACCTGCTGGGCGACTCCGTCCGGGACGCCTTCGACCCGAAGACCAACCGCTAGCAGGCCCCAATACTCCGGGGGGATGGGAAGCCAGGCCCCGGGCACACCCACGAAGATTTCCACTCACCTAACCCCAGGCAGGATGAAGATGAGCTCTCGCAAGATGCGGCTCGCGGCCGCCGTTCTGGTGGCCGGGGCCCTGACCGTCACCACGGCGTGCTCCAGCGGCCACTCCAACGGAAGCGGCACCCCCGGCGCTTCCAAGGAGCCGGTCAAGACCACCGCGATCACGATCGGCTCCGCCGACGACTCGAAGGGTCCGGCCATCGCCGAGCCCAACGCGAAGAAGGGCGGCACGGTCAACATGATCGACCGCGACGACTTCTCGCACCTGGACCCGGGCCAGATCTACATCAACACCAACGCCGAGGTCTCGCTGCTCTTCACCCGTCAGCTGACGGGCTACAAGACCATGGCCGACGGTTCGCAGAAGCTGGTCGGTGACCTCGCCACCGACACCGGCTCCACCACCGACGGTGGCAAGACCTGGAAGTTCACGCTGAAGGACGGCGTGAAGTGGCAGGACGGCTCCGCGCTGACCTCGGCCGACGTCAAGTACTCGATCGAGCGCACCTACGCGAAGTTCATCAAGTCCGGCCCGACCTACATCCAGAGCTGGATCTCGGGCGACAAGTACCGCGACGCGTACCAGGGCCCGTACGAGGGCCAGCACCTGGACGCGGTGCAGACCCCGGACGCCAAGACCGTGGTCATCACCTTCGCGGACGTCCACCCGGACGCCAACTTCACCCTGGCGATGGCCGGCTACGGCGTCGTGCCGCAGGCCCACGACACCAAGGAGGAGTACGACAAGAAGCCGTACTCCTCGGGCCCGTACCAGATCACCGAGCACGTCACCGACCGCTCGCTGGACCTGGAGCGCAACCCCAACTGGGACGCGTCCACCGACCCGATCCGGAACGCCTACCCGGACAAGTGGCACATGACGTTCGGTGTCCAGGCGCAGCAGTCCACCGAGCGCTTCATGGCGGACAACGGCGACGACAAGACCGCCTTCTCGTTCCACAACACCGTGTACCCGGCGTACATCGACCAGGTGAAGAACGACGAGAAGCTGAAGCCGCGTACCCTCGAGGGCCTGACCCCGTACGTGGACTACTACTACATCAACAACACCCGGATCAAGGACCAGAAGATCCGCGAGGCCATGGTCCGCGCCTTCCCGCACCAGCAGACCCGTCAGCTGCAGGGTGGCTCCTCCTACGGTGACTACGCGACCTCCTACATGAGCCCGAGCGTCATGGGCTGGGAGTCGTACGACGCCTACGGCATCAACAAGAAGCCGGAGGGCGACCCGGAGGCCGCCAAGAAGATCCTGACCGACGCGAACGCGCTGAACACCACCATCACGTACGCGTTCAACAACACCCCGCTGCAGCAGAAGGTCACCGAGGCCATCCGCGACGCGATGACCAAGGCCGGCTTCAACTTCGTCCCGAAGCCGATCGACCCGAAGACGTACTACGACGTCATCGGTCTGCTCAACAACGAGTACGACCTGTACTGGGGTGGCTGGGGTGCCGACTGGCCGACCGGTTACACCGCGCTGCAGCCGGTCTGGGACGGTCGCGCCATGGCTGACGGCGCCTCCAACTACGGCCACGTGAACGACCCGGAGATCAACGACGCGATCGACGCGGCCGCCAAGATCGCCGACCCGATCGCGGCGGGCAAGGCCTTCGCCGCCATCGACAAGAAGCTCCAGGACAAGGCGTACGCGATCCCGGACGTGTACCAGCGCTCGCTGAGCCTGTACGGCTCCGGCCTCGGCGGCGTCAAGTACGACAGCCTGGCCGGCCTGCAGTCCCCGCTCAACATCTACGTCAAGTAGTAGTCATCACCGAGCAGTAGCTCACGGTGGGGCACCGGCACGACCTGCCGGTGCCCCTCCCCGATCAGGAGAGCCCGTCCGATGCTCCGATTCCTCGTCCGCCGATCACTCGGCGCTCTCGTCATTCTGGTGATCGTCTCCATGGTCACCTACGCGCTGTTCTTTGCGATCCCGGCGGACCCGGCGCGGCTCTACTGCGGCAAGACCTGCACGCCCGAGACGCTCGCCATGATCAGGCACGAGATGGGCTTCGACCAGTCGACGCTGGCTCAGTACTGGAACTGGCTGAGCACCATCTTCACCGGCGGCACCTTCAACAACGTGCAGTGCTCCGCCCCGTGCTTCGGCTACTCCTTCGACAAGAAGGAGCTGGTCGGCGGCCTGCTCGCGGACCGCTTCCCGACCACCCTGTCGCTGACCGTCGGCTCCGCCGTCATCTTCCTGATCTTCGGCATCGGCACCGGCATGCTGGCCGCCCACAAGCAGGGCAAGGCCGCCGACAAGATCGCCAGCGCCGCCTCGCTGCTGGCCTCCTCGCTGCAGATCTACGTGGCCGGCCCGCTCGCCCTGTGGGCGCTCTGCTACAGCACCAACCTGCTGGAACTGCCGAAGTACGTCCCGTTCACCGAGGACCCGCTCGGCTGGGCCAGTGGCCTGCTGGTGCCGTGGATCGTGCTCTCGCTGATCTGGACCGCCAACTACACCCGTATGACCCGGTCCTCGATGGTCGAGCAGCTGTCCGAGGACTACGTGCGGACGGCGCGTGCCAAGGGCATGTCCGGCACCTCGGTCTTCATGCGCTACGCCTGGCGCGGCGCGATGGGCACCATCGTCACCGTCTTCGGCATCGACCTGGGTGTGCTGCTCGGTGGCGCCATCATCACCGAGACCACCTTCGGCCTGCACGGCCTGGGCCAGCTGGCGATCCAGTCCTTCTACGACTCCGACCTGTCGCTGCTGGTCGGCGTCACCGTGGTCGCGGCCACCCTGATCGTCTTCTTCAACATCATCGTCGACGCGGTCTACGCCCTGATCGACCCGCGCATCCGCCTGGCCTGACCGGCCGCACCCCAGGCCGACCCAGCAGTCCCGACCTCACGTACCGCACCGAGGAGCCCAGTCCATGACCACCCAGGCCAAGCCCGAGGGGGCCTCGCCCGCCGGCAGCGGCGGCGACAAGCCGTTCCTCTCAGTCCGCGACCTCTCGGTCCGTTTCAGCACCGAGGACGGCGTGGTCCGGGCCGTGGACAACCTCTCCTTCGACGTGGAGCCGGGCAGCACCCTCGGCATCGTCGGTGAGTCCGGCTCCGGCAAGTCGGTGACCAACCTGGCCGTCCTGGGCCTGCACAACCCGGACCGGACCCAGATCACCGGCTCCATCAAGCTGGACGGGCAGGAACTGGTCGGCGCGCCCAACCGCGAGCTGGAGAAGCTCCGCGGCAAGACCATGTCGATGATCTTCCAGGACCCGCTGACCGCGCTGTCGCCGTACCACACCATCGGCAAGCAGATCGGCGAGACCTTCCAGAAGCACACCGGCGCCTCCAAGAAGGAGGCCCGGGACCGGGCCGTCGAGATGCTGACCAAGGTCGGCATCCCGCAGCCCACCACCCGGGTCGACGACTACCCGCACCAGTTCTCCGGCGGTATGCGCCAGCGCGCCATGATCGCCATGTCGCTGGTCTGCGACCCCAAGCTGGTCATCGCCGACGAGCCGACCACCGCACTGGACGTCACCGTCCAGGCCCAGATCCTCGACCTGCTGAAGGACCTCCAGCAGGAGATGGGCACCGCGATCATCCTGATCACCCACGACCTGGGCGTCGTGGCGCGCACCGCGCAGAAGATCATGGTGATGTACGCGGGCCGGGCCGTCGAGCGCGGCACCGTCCGCGAGGTGCTGAAGACCCCTCAGCACCCGTACACCTGGGGCCTGCTGTCCTCGATGCCGAGCCTGAGCGGCGACGTGGACGTGCCGCTGCGACCGGTCCGCGGCACCCCGCCGAGCCTGATCAACCTGCCGACCGGCTGCCCGTTCAACCCGCGCTGCGACTTCCGCGAGCAGGTCATCGGCGGCGGCTGCACCTCGGAGCGTCCGCCGCTCTCCCCGGCCACCGGGCACGCTGCCGCCTGCCACCTGAGCGCGGCCCAGCGGCAGGACATCTTCATCGACCAGATCAAGCCGCGGCTCGGCTGAGAGGGACACCATGAGCAACGAACTGACCCTCCCCAAGCCGTCCGGCGCGGCCGCCGGTTCCGGTGACCCGCTGCTGACCATCAAGGGCGTGCAGAAGCACTTCCCGGTGATGGACGGCTTCCTGTTCAAGCGCCAGGTCGGCGCCGTGCACGCGGTGGACGGCGTGGACCTGGAGGTCTTCCCCTCCGAGTCGGTCGGTCTGGTCGGCGAGTCCGGCTGCGGCAAGTCGACCCTCGGCCGTCTGGTGACGCGTCTGCTGGAGCCGACCGGCGGCGAGATCCGCTACAACGGCCAGGACATCACGCACGCCGGCCGCAAGGAGCTCGCGCCGATCCGGTCCGAGATCCAGATGATCTTCCAGGACCCGTACTCCTCGCTGAACCCGCGGCACACCGTCGGCTCGATCATCGGCGCGCCGATGGAGATCAACGGGATCAACCCGAAGGGCGGCATCCAGCGCCGGGTCCAGGAGCTGCTGGAGACCGTCGGTCTCAACCCGGAGCACTACAACCGCTTCCCGCACGAGTTCTCCGGCGGCCAGCGCCAGCGCATCGGCGTCGCCCGCGCGCTGTCGCTGAGCCCGAAGCTGATCGTCGCGGACGAGCCGGTCTCGGCCCTGGACGTCTCCATCCAGGCGCAGGTCGTCAACCTGCTCCAGGAGCTGCAGCGCGAGCTGGGCATCGCCTTCCTGTTCATCGCCCACGACCTGTCGGTCGTCCGGCACTTCTCGCAGCGCGTCGCGGTGATGTACCTCGGCAAGATCGTCGAGATCGCCGACCGCAAGTCGCTGTACGAGTCGCCCCGTCACCCGTACACCCACGCGCTGCTGTCCGCGGTGCCGGAGGCCGACCCGGACGACGACCGCGAGCGGATCCGGCTGGTCGGCGACGTTCCGTCGCCGCTCAACCCGCCGTCGGGCTGCCGCTTCCGCACCCGCTGCTGGAAGGCACAGGAGAAGTGCGCGACGGAGGAGCCGCCGC
The DNA here is from genome assembly GCF_042732175.1 of Kitasatospora sp. NPDC059795. NCBI lineage: Bacteria > Bacillati > Actinomycetota > Actinomycetes > Kitasatosporales > Streptomycetaceae > Kitasatospora > Kitasatospora sp. NPDC059795. Next base: position 368,528 of record NZ_JBHWID010000002.1, on the reverse strand, counting down.
TGATCCAGCTGTCCGGCAACTCCGCGGGCCACCTGACCGCCTGCCACTTCCCGGAGGACGGCAACATCGCCGTCGTTCCGGACCAGCGCGCCGAGGTCTGATCGCTGTAAAGAGGGCCCCCACCGACCGGTGGGGGCCCTCTTCGCGTTCCGTCAGATGTTCTCCCGTTCGGCGGCGAAGTGGCAGGCCGAGTCGTGCCGGGCCCGTCCCTCCAGCCACTCCCTGACGGTCAGCGCCGGATCCTCCCGCTCGCACTTCTCCTGCGCCTTCCAGCACCGGGTGCGGAACCGGCACCCGGACGGCGGCTTGGCCGGCGAGGGCACGTCACCGATCAGCACGATCCGGTCCCGCGACTCCCGCGCGGTCGGGTCGGGCACCGGCACCGCCGACAGCAGCGCCTGCGTGTACGGGTGGGTGGCGTGCTCGTAGATCTCGGCGTCCGTGCCGATCTCGACCATCCGTCCCAGGTACATCACGCCGACCCGGTCGGAGATGTGCCGGACGATCGACAGGTCGTGTGCGATGAACATGTACGACAGCTCGAACTCGCCCTGCAGCTGCTCCAGCAGGTTGATCACCTGCGCCTGCACGGACACGTCGAGCGCCGAGACCGGCTCGTCGCAGATGATGATCTCCGGCTTGAGCGCCAGGCCGCGCGCGATGCCGATGCGCTGCCGCTGGCCGCCGGAGAACTGGTGCGGGTACCGGTTGATGTACTCGGGGTTCAGGCCCACCACGTCGAGCAGGTCCTGAACGGCCTTGCGCCGGTCGCCCTTCGGGGCCACCTCGGGGTGGATCTCGAACGGCTCGCCGATGATGTCGCCGACCGTCATCCGCGGGTTCAGCGAGGTGTACGGGTCCTGGAACACCATCTGGATGTTGCGCCGCACGGCCTTCAGCGCGGAGCCCGACAGCCGCGAGATCTCCTCGCCCTTGTACTTCACCGACCCGGCCGAGGCCGGCTCCAGGTTCATCAGCACCTTGGCCAGCGTCGACTTGCCGCAGCCGGACTCGCCGACGATGCCGAGCGTCTCACCCTGCATCAGGTCGAAGGAGACACCGTCGACGGCCTTGACCGCGCCGACCTGCTTCTTGAACAGGACGCCCCTGGTCAGCGGGAAGTGCTTGCGCAGGTCGCGCACCTCCAGGATGGGTTCGCCGCGCCGCACCTCCTGGGCGAACGCAACCTCCTCGGGGGTGGTCGCCCCGAGCGGCGTGGCGCCGTTAACCGTCATGGAGGGTCTCCTTCCAGAAGAAGCACGCACTGCCCCGCCCGGCCACCGGCGTCCCGTCGTCCTCGGTCACCTGCGCCAGCGGCGGCACCTCGTGCCGGCAGATCTCCTGCGCCCGCGGGCAGCGCGGGTTGAACGCGCAGCCGGGCGGGATGTGCAGCAGGTTGGGCGGCAGGCCCTTGATCGCGTAGAGCTCCTGGCCCTTCTGGTCGAGGCGCGGAATGGAGTCCAGCAGGCCGCGGGTGTAGGGGTGGGCGGGGCGGGCGTAGAGCTCGTGCACGGGCGCGGTCTCGACGATCCGGCCGGCGTACATGACGGCGATCTTGTCCGCGACGTCGGCGACGACGCCGAGGTCGTGGGTGATCAGGATCAGACCCATGTGGTACTCGGCCTGGAGCTCCGCCAGCAGGTCCATCACCTGCGCCTGGACGGTGACGTCCAGCGCCGTGGTCGGCTCGTCCGCGATGATCAGGTCCGGCTCCAGGGCCAGCGCCATCGCGATCATGATGCGCTGCCGCATGCCGCCGGAGAACTGGTGCGGATAGTCGCCCACCCGCTCCCGGGCTGCGGGGATGCGGACCCGGTCCATCAGCTCGATGGCCTTGGCCTTGGCCTCCTTGCGGTTGCTGCCGCGGTGCGCCCGGTACATCTCGCCGAGCTGGAAGCCGACCGGCAGCACCGGGTTCAGCGAGGACAGCGCGTCCTGGAAGATCATCGCGATCTTCTGGCCGCGGATCTTCCGCCGCTCGTCCTTGGACATCTTCAGCATGTCCCGGCCGCGGTAGAGGATCTCCCCCTCGGGGATGGCGGCCGGCGGCATGTCGAGGATGCCCATGATGGCCTGCGCGGTGACGGACTTGCCGGAACCGGACTCGCCGAGGACGGCGAGCGTCTCGCCGGCCGCGACCGAGTAGTTGACGCCGTTGACGGCCCGGACCACGCCGTCCCTGGTCCGGAACTCCACATGCAGGTTTCGGACGTCCAGCAGCGGCCCGGTCCAGGGCTCCTCGCGGGCCGGTCGGGCCTGGTCGGCGACGGTGCTCATCTGCCTGTTCCCCTCGCTCAGCGCAGCTTCGGATCGAGGGCGTCGCGCACCGCGTCGCCCATCATGATGAAGGCCAGCACGGTGATGGAGAGCGCCGCGGCCGGGAAGAACAGGACGAAGGGCGCCTGCCGGATCACCTTCTGCGCGGAGGAGATGTCCACGCCCCAGGAGATGGTCGGGTCCTGGAGGCCGATACCGAGGAAGCTCAGCGTGGCCTCCGCCGTGATGTAGCCGCCGAGCGCGATGGTGGCGACCACGATCACCGGCGCGATCGCGTTCGGCAGGATGTGCCGGAACATCAGCCGCCCGGTGCCGGCGCCCAGCGCCCGCCCGGCCACCACGTAGTCCGACTGCTTGACGGTGATCACCGAGCCGCGCATCACGCGGGCCAGCTGGGTCCAGCCGAGGAAGGACAGCGCGATCACCACCGACCACACGTTGCGGGTGGCGAACGCGTTCAGCAGCACCAGCGCGCCGAGCAGCAGCGGGATGCCGAAGAAGATGTCGGTGATCCGGGAGATCACCGCGTCCATCCACCCGCCGAAGTACCCGGCGGACATCCCGGCCAGCCCGCCCAGCAGGGTCACCGCCAGGGTGACGCAGATGCCGACGGTGATCGAGGCCCGCGCCCCGTAGATCACCCGGGCGTAGATCGACCGGCCCTGCCCGTCGTAGCCGAACCAGCCGGCCCCGAAGAAGTCGCTCCAGTCCGGCCGCCGCAGGTAGTCGTTGGTCAGGTCGGACGCCCGCGGGTCGGTGCTGGTGAACAGGCTCGGGAAGATCGCGATCAGGATCAGCAGCACGATCAGCACCGCCGAGATGAGGAAGATCGGCCGCCGCCGCAGGTCCCGCCAGGCGTGGCCCCACAGGCTGCGGGCCTGCTCCCGCTTGCCCGGGTCCGGTTCGATCAGCGTCTCCTGCTCCACGGCCAGTCCCTGCTGGCCTACGTAGTCCAGGTGGTCGCTGTCGGTGGGCGCGATGTTCCGCAGCGGGTCGTGGTCGTCGGGGATGGACTCGTTCCGGTCAGGCATAACGGATCCTCGGGTCCAGGACGGCGTACAGCAGGTCGACGACCAGGCTGGCGACCAGGTACACGATCACCAGCACGGTGACGATGCCGACCACCGTCGGGCCTTCCTTCTGGTTGATCGCCCGGTAGAGCACGTTGCCGACGCCGGCGATGTTGAAGATGCCCTCGGTGACGATCGCGCCGCCCATCAGCGCGCCCAGGTCGGTGCCCAGGAAGGTCACCACCGGGATCAGCGAGTTGCGCAGCAGGTGCCGCCCGATGACGGTCCGCCGCGGCAGGCCCTTGGCGACCGCGGTGCGCATGTAGTCGGCCCGCAGGTTCTCGCCGATCGAGGTCCTGGTCAGCCGGGCCACGTACGCCAGCGACAGCGACGCCAGCACCAGGCCGGGCAGGATCAACTGGCTGATGTCGCGGGAGTCCTGGACCGTCGCCGTCACCCAGCCCAGGTTGATCGCGAACACCGTCTGCGCGATGTAGCCGAGCACGAACACCGGGATCGAGATCACGATCAGGGTGATCAGCAGCACCAGGGTGTCCGGGATGCTGCCGCGCTTCAGGCCGGCGATCAGGCCCAGCGGCAGGCCGATCACGATCTCGAAGAAGAACGCGACCAGCGCGAGCCGGATGGTGACCGGGAAGGCGTCCTTCATGATCTCGGAGACCGGGCGGCCGGTGAAGCTGGTGCCGAAGTCCAGGTGGAGGATGTTGTTCATGTAGTGCAGGTACTGCTTCCACAGCGGCTGATCGAGGTAGTACTGGTGCTTCAGGTTGGCCACGGTCGCCGGGTCGGCCGCCTTGTCGCCGAACATCGCGGCGATCGGGTCGCCCGGCAGGCTGTACACCATCAGGAAGATCAGCAGTGTGGCCCCGAAGAACACCGGGATCATCTGGAGCACGCGCCGCAGGATGTAATGGCCCATGGAGGCCTCCCTCCGAGAGGTGACTGACCTGGGTAGCGGGGCCCCGCCCCCCGGGTGCGGAGGGCGGGGCCCTGGTCGGACCGGGTCAGCTCTTGACCTCGACCTGGGTCCAGGCCGGGTTGCCGAAGGAATCGAACGTCACGTTCTGCACCTTGGTGGAGAAGCCGGAGTTCGTCCGGTAGTACCAGAGCGGGATGGCCGGCATGTCGTTCGCCAGCTGGGCCTCGGCCTGCTGGTAGCCGGTCGCGGTGTCCTGGATCGAGGCGGCCTGGTCGGCCTCCGAGGCGAGCTTGTCGAACTCCGGGCTGGAGTAGCCGGTGTCGTTGGACGCCGCGCCGGTGCGGTACACGTCCGCCAGGAAGTTCGCGTTCAGCGGGTAGTCCTGCACCCAGCCGGTGCGGAACATGCCGTTGATCTGGTGCCCGGTGATCGCCGCCCGGGCGGTCTTGAAGTCGGTCTTCGGGTCACCCGCGCAGTTCACCCCGGTCGCCTGCCGGATCGAGTTGCAGACCGCGTCCACCCACTCCTTGTGGCCGCCGTCCGCGTTGTAGGTGATCTTCAGGGAGTTCCCGGGGACGCCGCCGCCCTCCTGGATCAGCTGCTTCGCCTTGTCCACGTTGTAGGTGCAGAAGTCCCCGCAGGTGCCGGCCTTGTAGCCCTCCACGCCCTCGGCGACCCACGCGCTCGCGGGCGCCCGCGAGCCCTGCAGCACCGTCTTGGTGATGGTGTTCCGGTCGATCGCCATCGACAGCCCCTGCCGGACCTTGGCCTTGTCCGCCCCCTGCCAGTCCGGCTGGTACAGCGTGAACCCGACGTTCTGGATCGCGCCCTGCGGCGCGTCGATCGCCCGGTCCCCCAGGTCGTTCTTGTAGTTCGCCAGCGCCGACGGCGGCACCTGGTCCATCACGTCCAGGTTGTTCGACTGCAGGTCCGCGTAGGCCGCCTCGGCGGTGGTGTACATCTTGAACACCACGCCGCCGTTCTTCGGCTTGTCCACACCCTGGTAGTTGGCGAAGGTCTTGGTGACCACCTGCGAGTTGTGGTCCCAACTCACGAACTGGTACGGCCCGTTGCCCACCGGCTTCTGCCCGTAGCCCGCCGGGTCCTTGTAGAACCCCTCCGGAAGCGGCGAGAAGGCGACGTACCCCAGCTTGTACGGGAAGTACGAGACCTTGTTGGTCAGCTTGATCGTGAAGTGCGTGTCGTCCTGGACGGTCAGCCCCGACATGGTGTCCGTGGTCGGGTTCCCGCTCGGCGGGTGGACGTCCGAGTAGCCCTGGATGTCCGCGAACCACGAGCTGTTGATCTGGTTGTTCTTGGTGTTCGCCGCCCAGTTCCACGCGTCCACGAAGCTCTTCGCCGTCACCGCCGTCCCGTCGTGGAACGTCCACCCCGACTTCAGCGTCACGTTGTAGGTCTGCGCGTCACTGCTGTCGATCTTGTCCGCGGCCTGCATCCGGAGCTTCCCGTTCGACGGGTCGTAGTCCGCCAGCCCCTTGAACAGGTTCTGCACGATGCGCCCGCCGCCGGTCTCGTTGGCGTTGGCCGGCTGCAACGGGTTCTGCGGCTCGCTGCTCTGGTACGTGAACGTCTTGCTCGTGTCCGACGGACCACTGCCGGAGCCACCACCGCTTCCGCAACCCGTGGCCATCAGAGCCACGGACGTCGCACTGACAACGGCCCAGCGCACACGGGTGCATGCAGGCATGGAGCCTCCTCCTCAAGGGGTGTATGAGACGCATCTCACCCCATGAGAAGTGCCGCGAAGCGCCGACGCGACCGCAATGCCCCCGGACGGGTGCGTGAAGCACGACCAGGGGCGCGGGCACCTGCGCGAAGCGGAAGGCACCCAACCGCAAGATCTCGACGCGGCATTGACGTGCCGTTGATCGCGACCCAGCGGTTGGGTGCCTCGTTGCCGGTGGCCCTGTTTTCGCGCCCTTACGCAGCCGCCGCAGGCTCTCGCTCTGCGGCGAAGTGGCACGCCGAATCGTGCCGCGCGTCACCCGTGAGCAGCGTCGGCGCAGCCAGCAGCGGCACCTCGGTCGCGCAGCGCTCCTCCGCCTTCCAGCAGCGGGTGCGGAAGCGGCAGCCGGACGGCGGGTTGGCCGGCGAGGGGATGTCGCCGGTGAGGATGATCCGCTCGCGGCCCTCGCGGCCGGTCGGGTCGGGCACCGGCACCGCCGACAGCAGCGCCTGCGTGTACGGGTGGGTGGCGTGCTCGTAGATCTCGGCGTCCGTGCCGATCTCGACCATCCGTCCCAGGTACATCACGCCGACCCGGTCGGAGATGTGCCGGACGATCGACAGGTCGTGCGCGATGAACATGTACGACAGCTCGAACTCGCCCTGGAGCTGCTCCAGCAGGTTGATCACCTGCGCCTGCACGGACACGTCCAGCGCGGAGACCGGCTCGTCGCAGATGATGATCTCCGGCTTCAGCGCCAGGCCGCGCGCGATGCCGATGCGCTGCCGCTGGCCGCCGGAGAACTGGTGCGGGTACCGGTTGATGTACTCGGGGTTCAGGCCCACCACGTCGAGCAGGTCCTGAACGGCCTTGCGCCGGTCGCCCTTCGGGGCCACCTCGGGGTGGATCTCGAACGGCTCGCCGATGATGTCGCCGACCGTCATGCGCGGGTTCAGCGAGGTGTACGGGTCCTGGAACACCATCTGGATGTTCCGGCGCACGGCCTTGAGCGCCGCGCCGGACAGTCGCGAGATGTCCTCGCCCTTGTAGAGGACCTGCCCGGCGGTCGCCCGCTCCAGGTTCATCAGGACCTTGGCCAGCGTCGACTTGCCGCAGCCGGACTCGCCGACGATGCCGAGGGTCTCGCCCTTGGCGAGGGTGAAGGAGACGCCGTCGACGGCCTTGACCGCGCCGACCTGCTTCTTGAAGAGGACGCCCTGGGTGAGCGGGTAGTGCTTGACCAGGTCGCGGACCTCCAGGATGGGCTCAGCCATGGAGGGTCTCCTTCCAGAGGTGGCAGGCGCTCTTGCGGCCGGCGAGCTCGGCCCCGTCCCGGTCGGTGACCTGGTGCAGGGTGGGGATCTCGGTGCGGCACAGGTCGGTGGCGACGTCGCAGCGCGGGTTGAACGCGCAGCCGGCCGGGACCTTGTAGAGGTTGGGCGGCAGGCCCTTGATCGCGTAGAGCTCCTCGCCCTTCTGGTCCAGTCGCGGGATCGACCGGAGCAGGCCCTGGGTGTAGGGGTGGGCGGGGCGGGCGTAGAGCTCGTGCACGGGCGCGGTCTCGACGATCCGGCCGGCGTACATGACGGCGATCTTGTCCGCGACGTCGGCGACGACGCCGAGGTCGTGGGTGATCAGGATCAGACCCATGTGGTACTCGGCCTGGAGCTCCGCCAGCAGGTCCATCACCTGCGCCTGGACGGTCACGTCCAGCGCCGTGGTCGGCTCGTCCGCGATGATCAGGTCCGGCTCCAGGGCCAGCGCCATCGCGATCATGATGCGCTGCCGCATGCCGCCGGAGAACTGGTGCGGGTAGTCGTTGACGCGCTGCGCGGCGGCGGGGATGCGGACCCGGTCCATCAGTTCGATGGCCTTGGCCTTGGCCTCCTTGCGGGAGGCGCCCTCGTGCACGCGGAACATCTCGCCGAGCTGGTAGCCGACGGAGAGCACCGGGTTGAGCGAGGACAGCGCGTCCTGGAAGATCATCGCGATCTTGCGGCCGCGGATCTTCCGGCGCTCCTCGTTGGACATCTTCAGCATGTCCTGGCCGCGGAACAGGATCTCGCCGGCGGTGACCCGGCCGGGCGGCATGTCGAGGATGCCCATGATGGTCTGGGCGGTGACGGACTTGCCGGAGCCGGACTCGCCGAGGACGGCGAGGGTCTCGCCGGCCGCGACCGAGTAGTTGACGCCGTTGACGGCCTTGGCGACGCCGTCACGGGTCTTGAACTCGACGTGCAGGTCGCGGACTTCGAGCAGCGGGGTGCCGGGGACCAGGCGGTCCTGGCCGGCGGTGGTCTTCTCGGGTGCGGTGGTCATGGTGCGGGCCGCCTCTCTCAGCGCAGCTTCGGGTCGAGGGCGTCGCGGACCGCGTCGCCGAGCATGATGAACGCCAGCACGGTGACGCTGAGCATGCCCGCCGGGAAGAACAGGGCGAACGGCGCGGTGCGGATGACCTTCTGGGCCGAGTTGATGTCGATGCCCCAGGAGATGGTCGGGTCCTGGAGGCCGATGCCGAGGAAGCTCAGCGTGGCCTCGGTGGCGATGTAGCCGCCGAGCGCGATGGTGGCGACCACGATCACCGGGGCGATCGCGTTCGGCAGGATGTGCTTGAACATGATCCGGCCGGTGCCGGCGCCGAGCGCCCGGGCCGCGGTCACGAAGTCGGACTGCTTGACGGTGATCACCGAGCCGCGCATCACGCGGGTCATCTGGGTCCAGCCGAGGGCGACCAGGGCGAAGACCACCGACCAGACGGTGCGGGTGGTGAAGGCGTTCAGCACGACCAGCGCGCCGAGCAGCAGCGGGATGCCGAAGAACATGTCGGTGACCCGGGAGATCACCGTGTCGACCCAGCCGCCGTAGTAGCCGGCGGCCATGCCGGCCAGGCCGCCGAGGACGGTGACACCCGCGGTGACGCAGATGCCGACCACCACGGAGGCGCGGGCGCCGTAGATCATCCGCGCGTAGATCGAGCGGCCCTGGCCGTCGTAGCCGAACCAGTCGGCCTGGAAGAAGTGCAGGTAGTTCGGCTTGGTCAGGTAGTGGTGCTGGAGGTCGCCGGCCCGCGGGTCCACCGAGGTGAACAGGCTGGGGGCGATCGCGAACGCGACCAGCAGCACGATCAGCGCCGCCGAGATGATGAAGACCGGACGCTTGCGCAGGTCGTGCCAGGCGTCCAGGCCGAGGCTGCGGGGCTTCTCCGGCTTCGGTTCGGCGGAGCCGGCGGCACCCTGCGCCGGGACGTTCTTCTCGATCAGGTCAGGCATACCGGATCCTCGGGTCCAGGACCGCGTAGAGCAGGTCGACGATCAGGCTGGCGGCCAGGTACACCAGCACCAGCACGACGACGAAACCGGAGACGGTCGCGCCCTCGTTGAGGTTGATGGCGTGGTACAGCGCGTTGCCGACGCCCTTGACGTTGAAGATGCCCTCGGTGACGATCGCGCCGCCCATCAGGGCGCCGAGGTCGGTGCCCAGGAAGGTCACCACCGGGATCATCGAGTTGCGCAGCAGGTGGGTGCCGATGACCTTGCGGCGGGGCAGGCCCTTGGCGATCGCGGTGCGCATGTAGTCCGACTTGATGTTCTCCGCGATGGAGGTGCGGGTCAGTCGGGCGACGTAGGCGAGGGAGATCGAGCCGAGCACGATGGCGGGCAGCATCAGCTGGCCGAGGTTCATCGAGTCCTGAACGGTCGGGGTGATCCACTTGAGCTGGATCGCGAAGACGTTCTGGAAGATGAAGCCGAGCACCGGCACCGGGATGGAGATCAGCAGCAGGGTGAAGACCAGCGCGGTCTTGTCGAAGGCCTTGCCGCGGCGAAGGCCGGAGAACAGGCCGATCGTCACGCCGACAACCACTTCGAAGACGAAGGCCAGCAGGGCGAGCCTGATGGTGACCGGCAGGGCCTCACCGATCACGTCGATGACCTTGCGGCCGGCCATGGTCTCGCCGAAGTTCCCGGTGAGCAGGTTCCCCATGTAGTCGAGGTACTGCTGCCCGATCGAGACGTCGAGTCCCATCCGGTGCTTGAACGCGGCGAGCTGGGCCGGGTCGGCGGCCTTGTCGCCCCACATCGCCGCGGCCGGGTCTCCGGGCAGCATGCGGGTCATGAAGAAAATGATGGTCACGGTGCCCAGGAACACCGGGATCATCTGGAGCAGTCGCCTTGCGACAAAGCGCCCCATCGTGCCTCCAATTAACTGCTCTGACGGACCGTCGGCCCGGTCAGGGTTCTCGGCGTGACAACGGCCGGTGCCGATCCGCCCGGTAGGGCGGGGTACGGGCACCGGCCGTGTCGGACCGAGCCGTGCGGTGCCGGCTCGGTTACTTCTGCTTGACCTCGACCTGGGTGAAGACCGGGTCGCCGAACGAGTCGTACTTCACGTTCTGGACGTTCTTCGAGTAACCGGCGGTGGTCTTGTAGTACCAGAGCGGGATGGCCGGCATGTCCTTGGCCAGCTGCTCCTCGGCCTGCTGGTACAGCTCGGCGGTCTTCTCCACCGTGGTGGCCTTGTCCGCCTCGGCGGCCAGCTTGTCGAACTCCGGGCTGGAGTAGCCGGCGTCGTTGGCGGCGGCGCCGGTGCCGTACACGTCGCGCAGGAAGTTGGCGTTCAGCGGGTAGTCCTGCACCCAGCCGGTCCGCATCAGGCCGTCGACCTTCTTGTTCTTGACCAGGTCGCGGGCCGACTTGAAGTCCGGCTTCGGGTCGCCGACGCACTCGACGCCGGTGGCCTGACGGATGGAGTTGCAGACCGCGTCCACCCACTCCTTGTGGCCGCCGTCCGCGTTGTACAGGACGGTGATCTTGTTGCCGGGGACGCCGCCGCCCTCGGTGATCAGCTGCTTGGCCTTGGCCGGGTCGTAGGTGCAGGCCTCGCCGCAGGTGTTGTCCTTGTAGCCCATGGCGCCCGGGGCGACCCAGGAGTTGGCGGCCTGGCGGGAGCCGTTGAGCACCGTCTTGGTGATGGTGTCGCGGTCGATCGCCATCGACAGGCCCTGACGGACCTTGGCCTTGTCCTGGCCCTTCCAGGAGTCCTGGTAGAGCGAGAACGAGATGTTCTGGATGGCGCCCTGGGGCTGGTCGACGGCGCGGTCGCCCAGGTCGCTCTTGTACGAGGCGAGGTCGCTCGGGTCGACCTGGTCCAGCACGTCCAGGTTGTCGGAGACCAGGTCCTTGTAGGCGGCCTCGGCCTGCGAGTAGTTCTTGAAGACGATGCCGGAGTTCTTCGGCTTGTCGACGCCCTCGTACTTGTCGTACGCGGCGACGGTGATCGCCTTGTTGTGCTCCCACGAGACGAACTTGTAGGGGCCGTTGCCGATCGGCGACTGGCCGTACTTCGCCGGGTCGGTGAAGAACACCTTCGGCAGCGGCGAGAAGGCGGTGTAGCCGAGCTTGTACTCGAAGTACGAGACCGGGCCGGTCAGCGCGATGGTGAAGTGGGTGTCGTCGACGACCTTCAGGCCGGACATGGTGTCGGCGGTCGGGTCGCCCTTGTCCGGGTGGACCGCGTCATAGCCCTGGATGTCCGAGAACCAGTCGGAGTTGATCTGGTTGTTCTTGGTGTTGGCGGACCAGTTCCAGGCGTCCACGAAGGACTGCGCGGTCACCGGGCTGCCGTCGTGGAAGGTCCAGCCGGACTTCAGGGTGATGGTGTAGTTCTGCGCGTCGGTGGTCTCGATCTTCTCGGCGACCTGGTTGCGCAGCTTGCCGGTCGCGGGGTCGTAGTCCACCAGACCCTTGAACAGGTTCTTCAGGACGCGGCCGCCGCCGACCTCCATCGCGTTGGCGGGCTGGAGCGGGTTCTGCGGCTCGGAGCTCTGGTAGCTGAACGTGCCCTGGGCGTTGACCGGACCGCTCGAAGCGCCGTCCGACGAGCTGCTGCCGCAAGCAGTGGCGGCAAGGGCGACCGCGACGGCTGCGACAACCCACTTGGCCTGGCTGGCACCGCGCATGGGTGTGCCTCCTGAATCGTGTTGCAGATCGCTCGCGGCCTGGCGCGCACCCCTGCGCTGGAAGCCTCGACCCGAGCTCGACTGCACCCACTATCGGTCACCCACGGACACGGAATTGACCAATCCGGATTTCAATTTGGTCACATGAACGGTGCATGAATCCCAATAATCGGACATTCCAGACATAGCCAGACAGGGGCGAAACGGACAGTTGTCACGGATGACGATCCGTGACGTCCGATTAACGAACACCCTTCGCCCGGCCGCTCGTGACGGAACGTCACCAAAAAAGCCGACCGGCCGGCGTCCCGAAGGACACCGGCCGGTCGGCCGAAACGGGTGGGCGTCAGCCCTTCTTGGCGCGCGACGCGGTGCGGCCGCGCTCCTTGGCGTCCAGGACGACCTTGCGGATGCGCACGGTCTCCGGGGTCACCTCGATGCACTCGTCCTCGCGGCAGAACTCCAGCGACTGCTCCAGCGAGAGCTTGCGCGGCGGGACGATCGACTCGGCCACGTCAGCGTTCGAGGAACGCATGTTGGTGAGCTTCTTCTCCTTGGTGATGTTCACGTCCATGTCGTCGGCGCGCGAGTTCTCGCCGACGATCATGCCCTCGTACACCTCGGTGCCGGGGTCGGTGAACAGCACGCCGCGCTCCTGCAGGTTGGTCATCGCGAAGGCGGTGACCACGCCGGAGCGGTCGGCGACCAGCGAACCGTTGTTACGGGTCGTCAGCTGGCCGAACCACGGCTCGTAGCCCTCGTGGATCGAGTGCGCGATGCCGGTGCCGCGGGTGTTGGTGAGGAACTCCGTCCGGAATCCGATCAGGCCGCGGGACGGCACCACGAACTCCATCCGGACCCAGCCCGAACCGTGGTTGGACATGTTGTCCATCCGGCCCTTGCGGATGCCCATCAGCTGCGTGACGGCGCCCATGTGCTCCTCGGGGACGTCCACCGTGAGGCGCTCGACCGGCTCGTGGGTCTTGCCGTTGACCTCGCGGGTGACGACCTGCGGCTTGCCGACGGTCAGCTCGAAGCCTTCCCGGCGCATGGTCTCGATCAGGATGGCCAGCGCCAGCTCACCGCGGCCCTGCACCTCCCAGGCGTCGGGGCGCTCGGTCTCCAGCACGCGCAGCGAGACGTTACCGATCAGCTCGCGGTCCAGGCGGTCCTTGACCTGGCGGGCCGTCACCTTGCGGTCGACCTTGCCGGTGGACTTGGCGTCCGCGCCCTTGCCGGAGCCGCCCTTGCCGACCAGCGGCGAGGTGTTGGTGCCGATGGTCATCGAGATCGCCGGCTCGTCGACGGTGATCAGCGGCAGCGCGATCGGGTTCTCGGGGTCGGCGAGGGTCTCGCCGATCATGATCTCGCCGATGCCGGCGACGGCGCAGATGTCACCGGGGCCGGCCACCTCGGCGGGCTTGCGGGTGAGCGCCTCGGTCATCAGCAGCTCGGAGATGCGGACGCTCTGGATCGAGCCGTCGCGCTTGATCCAGGCCACCGTCTGGCCCTTGCGCAGCTCGCCCTGCTCGACACGGAGCAGCGCGATGCGGCCGAGGAAGTTGTCCGCGTCCAGGTTGGTGACGTGGGCCTGCAGCGGGGCGCCCTCGTCGAAGGTCGGGGCCGGGACGTGCGCCAGGATGGTGGAGAAGAACGGCTCCAGGTTCTCGGAGTCGGCCGGCACGGTGCCGTTCTCCGGCTTGGTCAGCGAGGCGACGCCGTCACGGGCACAGGCGTAGACGATCGGGAACTCGATCTGGTCCTCGTCCGCGTCCAGGTCCAGGAACAGGTCGTAGGTCTCGTTGATGACCTCGTCGATCCGGGCGTCCGGACGGTCGGTCTTGTTGATGCACAGGATGACGGGCAGGCGCGCGGAGAGCGCCTTGCGCAGCACGAAGCGAGTCTGCGGCAGCGGGCCCTCGGAGGCGTCGACCAGCAGGACGACCGCGTCCACCATCGACAGACCGCGCTCGACCTCGCCACCGAAGTCGGCGTGGCCGGGGGTGTCGATGATGTTGATGGTGATCGGCGCGCCGCCGTCCTTGGGGTGGTACTTGACCGCGGTGTTCTTCGCGAGAATGGTGATGCCCTTCTCGCGCTCCAGGTCGTTCGAGTCCATCATTCGGTCGTCGAGGTGCTGGTGGGCCGCGAAGGCACCCGCCTGCTTGAGCATGGCGTCGACCAGAGTGGTCTTGCCGTGGTCGACGTGGGCGACGATGGCTACGTTGCGGATGTCGTTGCGCGTGGGCATGCGGCGCTGATTCTCCCGGAATCGTGGGTCACGGTGCCCGGCCCGCGTCAGCATTCACCGGTCCACCCACCGGGCACGGCACATGCCTCGGCTTCTCCCCATCGTACGGGGAAGGCCGCAATGGAGCAGAAACGGGCAGCCTGTGGAGGTTTGGATCACAGGCGCACGGGACTGCTCCCGGTACGAACGGCTTCCCTGCGGCTACAGCGACAGCTCGAACCAGACGATCTTGCCCTTGGGGGTGCGGCGGCTGCCCCAGCGTTCGGCCAGCAGGGAGACGAGCTGCAGGCCGCGGCCGCCCTCGTCGGTCTCCTGGGCGCGGCGCTGGCGGGGCTGCGCGTAGGCGTCGTCCCAGACCTCGCAGACCATGGTCCGGTCGCGCAGCAGGCGCAGCCGGATCTCGCCGCGGCCGTGCCGCAGGGCGTTGGTGACGAGTTCGCTGACCAGCAGTTCGGAGGTGTCGACGAGTTCGTCGAGGCCGCGTTCCAGCAGCCAGCCGCAGGCGGCCTCGCGGGCCCGGGCGACCGAGGTCGGCTCGGGCGGCAGCCGCCAGTCGCCGACCGAACCGCCGGGCAGGGCCTGGACCTTGGCCATCAGCAGGGCGATGTCGTCCTCGCCGTGGTGCGGGTTGAGCTCGTCCAGGACCTGGTCGCAGAGCTCCTCCAGGCGGTCGGAGCCGTTGGTGAGGGCGGTGCGGAAGGACTTGAGGCCCTCGTCGAGCTGGTGCTTGCGGGACTCGACCAGGCCGTCGGTGTACAGGCCGAGGACGGCGCCCTCGGGCAGGTCGACGGTGACTTCCTCGAAGGGTTCGCCGCCGACGCCGAGCGGCAGGCCGGGCGGCACGTCGAGCATCCGGGCGTGCCGGCCGGGTTCGAGCAGCACCGGCGGGAGGTGGCCGGCGTTGGCGAAGGTGCAGCGCTGCTTGACGGCGTCGTACACGGCGTACACGCAGGTGGCGAGGTAGACCTCGGCGCCGGAGCGGTCCGGTTCGGCGTCGTCGTTGCCGAGGCCGCGGGCGATCTCGTCGAGGGCGGAGAGCACCTCTTCGGGGTCGAGGTCGAGCATCGCGAGGGTGCGGACGGCGGTGCGCAGCTGGCCCATCGCGACGGCGGCGCGCAGGCCGCGGCCCATCACGTCGCCGATCACCAGGGCGGTGCGGCTGCCGGGCAGCGGGATGACGTCGAACCAGTCGCCGCCGACCTCGGTGTTGTTGTTGCTGGGCAGGTAGCGGCGGGCGATCTCCAGGCCGGACGCGGCCGGGTTGCCCGGGGGCAGCAGGCTGCGCTGCAGGATCAGGGCGCGTTCGTGCTCGCGGCGGTACAGGCGGGCGTTGTCGACGCAGACGGCGGCGCGGGCGACGAGTTCCTCGGCGATCGCGACCTCGCGGGCGTCGAACGGCTCGCTGCCGATCGCCCGGGACAGCTGCACCAGGCCGAGCACCTGGTCGCGGGCGACCAGCGGCACCACCAGGGTGGAGCGCAGCAGCGGGTCGGGCCCGGGCTGCGGGACGACGCTGCGGCCGGTGCGCAGGGCGCGGGCGTGCGGGGAGCGCGGCGGGTAGCAGAGCGTGCCGCCGGCCTCGGCGGTCCGCACGCCGCCGCGTTCGGCGCCGAGCACCGACGGGGCGTTGCCGACCACGCTGGAGACCGCAACGCGGCGCAGTTCGCCGTTCTCGGGGTTGGCGATGAGCGAGGTGTCGCCGGTGAGCAGCGCGGTGTACAGGTCGACGGTGGCGACGTCGCAGAACTGCGGGACGATCACGTCGAGCAGTTCCTTGGCGGTGGTCTCCAGGTCGAGGGTGGAGCCGATGTGCGTGGACGCCTCGTTGAGCAGGGCGAGGCTGCGGCGGACCCCGGCGGCCTCGCGTTCGGCGAGGTGCCGGCTGGTGACGTCCTGGACCTGTCCGGCGACGCCGATCGGGCGGCCGCCGGCGGCGGTGAGGCGGTACAGCGAGACCGCCCAGGTGCGCTCGTCGTCGCGGCCGCCCGGGCGGCCGGGGCGGGCGGGGGCGGACATCCGCAGGTCGAGGACGGGCTCCTGGCCGGTGAGGACCTTGCGCAGGGCGAGCAGCAGCCGGTCCGCGTCGGAGGGCCGGAACACGTCGCCGGGGGCGAGGCCCTGCAGGGCGGCGGGGCTGCGGCCGACGCCGTTGGCGAACGCGGCGTTGACGCGCTGCAGCTTCAGGTCGGTGTCGAACAGGAAGAACCCGGTGGGGGTCTGCCGGATGACGGCCTCGGAGGCGGCCAGGTCGGTCTCGATGGCGCGCAGCCGGCCGAGGTCGACGGCCAGGCAAGTCGCGGAGCCGTCGGCGCTGTCGGGCATCGCGTAGACCTCGGCGAGGCTCTCCGCGCCGGACTGGTCCCGGTAGGGGGCGGTGCCCACCCACTCCTCGCCGGACAGGATGCGTTCCAGCCGGGCCCGGCCGCGCTGCCAGAGTTCGCGCGGGACGAACGCGGTGATCGGGTCGGCGCCGACGGCCTCGGCGGCGGGCACGCCGAAGAACTTGGCGGCCCGGTCGCTCCACTGCGCGATCCGCCCGTCGGGGCCGATGGCGAAGGTGGCGACCCGGATGTAGTCGTAGATGGTGCCGGCGGAGCCCTGTTCCCGGCTGTCCGGGAGGGTGGCAGGCACCGTGGGGGCACCCGGTTGCTCCGGCAGCGCGGCACGGCCGTTGCTGCCGTGCGTCGTGTTCCGTGCCGGGAAGCTGTTCAACGGACCGACCCCTCCAACCCGCGCGCCCATCCGGTGTCGAGACGACCGAGTATTCCGATGTCCGAGTATTCATCATTCGGGCGTGGGCGCACACGCCCTTCAACGTCACAACATCGACTCGGGTGGTTGAACGTCCGAGTCTGCCAGCTCGAACCAGACGACCTTGCCCAGCCCCTCGGCCCGCGTTCCCCAGCGCAGGGCGAGCCTGCGGACGAGTTCGAGACCGCGTCCGCCTTCGTCGCCGGCGCTCGCGTGCCGCTCCCGGGGCGGGTCGGGCAGCGGGTCGGAGATCTCCACCAGCAGCAGGTCGCCGAGCGTGAGGCGGACTCCGATCGGGGCGCTGGCGTACCGGACGGCGTTCGTGACGAGTTCGCTGACCAGCAGTTCGGCGGTGTCGGTGAGGCTTTCGGCGCCCCAGTCGGCGAGGGTGTGGCGGACCAGGCGGCGGGCCCGGGAGACCGCGGTCGGTTCGGCGGGCAGCGTCCAGCCGGCGGTGGGGGCGTCGTCGCGTTCCTGGCCGAGCCGGGCCAGCAGCAGGGCCACGTCGTCGGGTTCGCGGCCCTGTTCCATGGTGTCGAGGACGGCCTCGCACGCCTGCTGGATCGAGGCGTACGGCTGTTCGAGCACGCTGATCAACCTCCCCAGTCCCACGTCCAGATCCTTGTCCCGGGACTCCACCAGCCCGTCCGTGCACAGGGCGAGCAGGCTGCCGTCCGGGATCTCCATCTCGATGGACTCGAACGGCACCCCGCCGACGCCGAGCGGCGCGCCGGAGGGCAGGTCGAGCACCTGGCCGGCCCCGCCGGGCAGCGGGCCGCCGGAGCGGGCCGGCCGGGCGTCGGCGCCGGGCACCACCAGGACCGGCGGGATGTGGCCGGCCTTGGTGGCGGTCAGGATGCGCCGCGCGGGGTCGAACACCGCGTAGACGCAGGTGGCGAGCAGGGCCTCGTCGGGGCCCTGGGCGAGGTCGTCGGCGAGTTCGTGGACGTGCCGCAGGACCACCTCGGGCGCGAGGTCGAGGGCGGCCAGCACCCGGACGGCGGTGCGCAGCCGGCCCATGGTGGCGGCGGCCCGCAGGCCGTGGCCCATCACGTCGCCGACCACCAGCGCGGTGCGGTCGCCGGGCAGCGGGATCACGTCGAACCAGTCGCCGCCGACCTCGGTGCCGCTGGAGCCCGGCACGTACCGGTAGCCGACCTCGATGCCGGCGGGCTGCGGCACCTGCTGGGGCAGCAGGGTGCGCTGCAGGGTGAGCGCGGCCGTCCGCTCGCGGGCGTACAGGCGGGCGTTGTCGAGCGAGCTGCCGGCCCGGTCGGCGAGTTCGACGGTGAAGGCGAGGTCGTCCCGGTCGAAGCCCTCCCGGTAGCCGGCCCGGCTGACCACCATCAGGCCGATCACGATGCCGCGGGCCCGCAGCGGCACCACCAGCCGGGAGTGGATGCCGAGTTCGCGGGCAGCCTCGACCTTGGGGTCGTCGGGGAAGGACAGCTCGTCGAGTTCGGCGCCGGTGAGCAGTTCGGGGACGCCGCGGCGCAGCACCCGGCCGAACGCCGACTCGTCCTCGAAGGTGATCCGGGCGCCGTGCCGGAGCATGGTCTCCACCGCCGGGCCGTCCTGGACGGCGGCGACGCCGAGCTGCAGCAGCGAGGTGCGCCGGTCGTGGCCGTGCCGGGGCAGGTCGTCGCCGTGCGCGACGGCCTGCAGCAGGATCACCGCCGCGTAGTCGGCCAGCCGCGGGACGACCGCGCCGGCCAGCTCCTGGGCGATCATCGAGGCGTCCAGCAGGTCGCCGACCCGGGAGCCGAACTCGTTGAGCAGCGACAGCCGGCGGCGGGCGCCCTCGACCTTGGCCACCGCCCGGTAGCGCTCGGTGACGTCCATCGCGGTGCCGGAGATGCCGAGCACCCGGCCGGCCCGGTCGGTCATCCGGCTGAACGAGATCGAGCGGTAGCCGGCCCGGCCGCCCGGCGAGGCCAGCGTGACGTCGATGACGGGCTCGCCGGTGGCCAGCACCTGGCGTTGCAGGGCGGTGACCTCGTCGGCGGAGCGCTCCGGCAGGGTCTCGCCGGTGGTGCGGCCGATGTGCGCCTCGGCGGGCAGGCCGTTCATCTCGGCGAGGGTGCGGTTGACGGCGGTGTAGCGCAGGTCGGTGTCCAGCACGGCGATGCCCAGCGGGGACTGTTCGAACAGGGCGTCGCGGACGGCGAGGTCGCGTTCGACGGCGCGCAGCGCGGCGGCCTCGGTGAGCGCGGCCTGCACGTAGGGGGCGCCGTCGCCGTCGACCAGCAGCGACATCCGGACCTCCACCTCGACCGGCACGCCGTCGCGGTCGCTGATGCCGGTGAAGCCGTGCCAGGAGCCGCGGCGCAGCGTCTCCTGGAGGGCGGCCCGGGCGCGCTGCTGGTCGTCCGGCTCGGCGAGCAGTTCTTCGAGCGCCCGGCCGACCAGGACCTCGCTGGGCCAGCCGAGCATCTCCTCGGCGGTCGGGCTCCACAGCACCACCCGGCCCGCGGTGTCCAGGATGACGATCGCCACCCGGACCACGTCGAGCAGGCTGCCGCCCTCGGTGCGGCGGCTGGGGTGGAGGGTGGTCGGCGCGGCGTCGGCGCGGGCGCCCGGGGGCCGGCCGGGCCCGCCGGGGAACGCCCGGACGGGGCGGCCTCGGGTGCCTCGGGCACTCGGGGTGTTCAGGTCGGACGGTTCGGGGCCGGCGGACGGCCCGGCGGTGGGCGGCGGCGGTTCGTGGCTGCCGGGGCGGTGGCGCAGGCGGGCGCGGGCGGCCGCGCTGCCGGACCGGCCGCCGGCCGCGGGCGGCGCGGAGCCACCGGGCCGCCGTGGCCCACGCGGGGGCAGGCCGGACGCCTCGTCTTCTTCCCCGCCCCCACCCGGCTTCGCCACCTGCGGGGCCTCCGGCCGTCGCTGGAACGCGCCGCCGACGGGCCGACGGGGCACGGGCCGTCGCCACGCCTCGCGTCGAGCGCTCACTGATCGTGACGAATGCAGCCGAACACTGCCATACCCAGGGAAACGCGCAGCTATCCCGGCATACGGGTCGTCTGTCCGATTGGCGTACAGAACGGGCATTTCCCTGGATCTTCGGGCCTCCGAGGGTGTAACGGAGGCCCCTGGCCTCAGTGCAGCAGGCCGTCGCGGTGCAGGTCGTCGAAGAGCAGCTGGTCGACCGGGGGGACGCGGTCGCGGTCGGCGTAGCCGAACCACTCGACGTCCTCGATCTCGCTGCTGGCGGCGAGGGTGCCGGTGTAGTCGGCCAGGTAGCAGGCCATCCGGACGGTGGGGCCGCCCGGGTGGGCGTCGGCGTGGTAGGTGGCGACGTGGACGACGGTCTCGGGGCGGATGGCGACGGTGAGTTCCTCGGCGATCTCGCGGGTGAGGGTCTGCAGGTCGGTCTCGTCGCCCTCGCGCTTGCCGCCGGGGATGTAGAAGACATCCTTGCCGCGGGGGCGCGCGCAGAGGATCCGGCCGCCCTCCAGTCGGACCCACGCCACCGTGTCGATCAGCTCTGCCATTGCCGCCCTTGCCATCGTGCCGTTCGTGCCGCTCGTCGGCTCCCGACCCTATGTCAGGGGCGGGGCGGCCCGGCGGCCGTGGCGAGGTGCTGGTTCTTCAGGTCGGCGCGGTCGGTGACCTCGGGGCCGAACCAGGGCGGCGGGGTGAAGGCGGCGGCCTCCTGCGGGTCGGCGAACTCGACCTCGACGGTGCGCAGGCCGGCCAGCCGGCCGTGGAAGGTGTCGACCACGGCCTCGTGCCGGCCGAGCTGCACCACCCGGCGGATCTTGGCGATCCGGGCGTGTTCGGTGGCGGGCCACAGCGCCTCGAACTGCTCGGCGGCGAGCGGGGTCTCCCACTCGCCGCGGACCAGGCCGGTGCCGCGCTTGACGGTCAGCGAACATGCGCCGCCCTGGTCGCGCACCCGGGCCTCGGCGCCCTCCGGGCCGATCACCAGGTAGCCCTGCCGGACCTCGGACTCCTGGCCGGCGGGGACGGTCTCGCCGTCCGGGACCAGGAACTTGCGCTCGATCTCCACAGCCAACGGGTCCTCCTCGTGTCCGGTGGGGACCACGCTACGGCGCGACGGGCGCCGCTACTCGGACCGCGTGGGCTCCTCCGCCGCCTTGGGCTCTTCGGGCTCTTCGGGCTCGACCCAGTAGAGCTGCTTGTGGCCGCGGGCCTCGAACTCGGCGGCCAGGGCCTCGGCGGCGGGGCGGGTGAGGCCGCGGGCGAGCAGGAAGCGGTTGCCGTTGTCGTCCTGCCGCATGACGCGATGGGTGGCGGGCGTGCGGTCCGGGTGTCCCATGGCACCACACGGTAGCGGTCCGGCCCGATGGGGGGCAGGCCGGACCGGGCCGCCGGACGGAGAGGCGACCGGCGACAGGGCCAACTAGCTTACGCTCAACAGGAGTTCGCCGTGCAGCACGGCGAACCAGGCGTCCGGGTGGGCGGCCCAGCGGGGCCAGCCGGCGGCGATCCGGTCCAGCTCGGCGGGGGTGGCGAGGCCCTCGGCCAGCGCGGTGGCGGCGGTGTTGGAGCGCAGGGTGCGCTCGGCCCAGCTCTCCGACCACCAGGCGCGCTCGTCCTCGGTGGCGTACGTCCAGGTGCTGGAGGACGGCCGGGCGTCGGTCAGTCCGGCGGCGTGCGCCCAGGACAGCAGGCGGCGGCCGGCGTCGGGTTCACCGCCGCAGGCCCGGGCGGTGCGCCGGTAGAGCGCCAGCCAGTCGTCCAGCTCGGGCAGTTGGGGGTGCCAGGCCATCGCGGCGTAGTCGGCGTCGCGGACCGCGATCACCCCGTCGGGGGCGGTCACCCGACGCATCTCGCGCAGCGCGGCGACCGGGTCGGCGAGGTGCTGCAGCACTTGGTGGGCGTGCACCACGTCGAACGAGGCGTCGGCGTACGGGAGCCGGTACACGTCGGCGACCTCGAAGCTCAGCTGCTCCAGCCCGCGTTCGGCGGCGAGCGCGGCGGCCTGGGCGAGCACCTCGGCGGACGGGTCGACGCCGATCACCCTGCCGGTCGGTCCGAGCAGTTCGGCCAGGTCGGCGGTGATCGTCCCGGGCCCGCAGCCGACGTCCAGCAGTCGTTGCCCCGGGCGGAGTTCGGGCAGCAGGTAGGCCGCGGAGTTGGCGGCGGTGCGGGTGCGGTGCGAGCGCAGGACGGCGGCGTGATGCCCATGGGTGTAGCCGGCCACGGCGGTTCCCCTCTCGTTCGAAGGCGGCCCGCCCAGGATAGGAAAATGTTCCACAGGTCGGACACTCCCGTCTTGTCATATGGGACGCAGAGGAAATCTCCTCGCCCGCGGGGCCGGGCCGGGCGCAGAATCGCCGGCATGGGAAAGACCTACGAACGCATCGACGACCGGCTGCGCGCGTTCATCGACAGGCAGCCCGTGTTCTTCGTGGCCACCGCCCCGCTCTCCGGCGGCGGGCACGTCAACCTCTCCCCCAAGGGCCGCTCCGGCACCCTCGCCGTCCTCGACGAACTCACCGTCGCCTACCTGGACTTCGGCGGTTCGCACGCCGAGACCATCGCCCACCTGCGGGAGAACGGGCGGATCACCCTGATGTGGTGCGCCTTCGAGGGCCCGCCGACGGTGCTGCGGGTGCACGGGCGGGGCGAGCCGGTGTTCCGCGACGACCCGCGGTTCGCCGACCTGCTCGGCCACTTCGACCCGGCCGCGGACGGCGAGGCGCTGCGCGCGATCGTCCTGGTGCGGGCCGAACGGGTCAGCGACTCCTGCGGGTACGCCGTCCCGTTCATGGACTACCGCTCCGACCGAGAGATCCACCGGCAGTACTTCGCCCGCAAGGGTGAGGAGAACTTCAGCGACTACTGCGAGAGCAAGGACTACGTCGCCGCCAGCATCGACGGCCTGCCCTCGGTGCCGCTCCCGCTGCCGCCGCGTCCCGTCGCCTGAGCCGGCTGCTCGTACGGTAGGGGCGTCCACCCGCCCTTCCCCCGAGGAGTCCGCCGATGACCACCGACCAGGCGTGGCTGCGCCGCGCGATCGAACTGTCCCGACGCTGCCCGCCGTCGCGGACGGCGTTCTCGGTGGGCGCGGTGATCGTCGGCGCGGACGGCGAGGTGCTGGCCGAGGGCTTCAGCCGGGAGGTCGACGCGGTGAACCACGCCGAGGAGGCCGCGCTCGGCAAGCTCGCGCCCGGCGATCCGCGGCTGCGCGCCGCCACTGTCTACAGCACCCTGGAGCCGTGCGGGCAGCGGGCCTCCCGTCCGCACCCGTGTGCCGAGTTGATCGTCGCGGCCGGGGTGCCGCGGGTGGTGGTGGCGTGGCGGGAGCCGGCGCTGTTCGTCGCGGACTGCCAGGGCGCCGAGCTGCTCGCCGCGGCGGGCGTCGAGGTGGTGGAGCTGCCGGAGCTGGCCGCGGAGGCCCGGGCGGTGAACGCGCACCTGCTGGGGTGAGGGCCCCTCCGTCCCCTTCGGCGAGTTTTGTACAATTGCGGAACAAACAGTCGCCCGAGGCCCCCGAGGAGCCCCGATGCCCGTCCTCACCCCGCCGGTCCGGGCCGTCCTGCTCGACATGGACGGCACCCTGGTCAACTCCGACGCCGTGGTCGAACGCTGCTGGCGGCGCTGGGCCGAACGGAACGGCCTCGACGGCGACGAGGCGATGAAGACCGTCCACGGCCGGCAGGGCCACCTGACCATGGCGCTGCTGCTGCCCGACCGCCCGATGGAGCAGAACCTCGCCGAGAACCGGCAGATGCTCGCCGAGGAGACCGCCGACACCGATGGCGTGGTCGAAGTCCCGGGCGCCCGACGGCTGATGGAGTCGCTGGCCGGGCTGCCGCACGCCCTGGTCACCTCCGCCGACGACCGCCTCGCCCGGGTCCGGATGGCCGCCGTCGGCGTCCCGCTGCCGCCGCTGATGATCACCGCCGATCTGGTCGGCGCCAGCAAGCCCGACCCCGAGGGCTTCCTGAAGGCCGCCGCCGAGCTGGGCATCGCGCCCGCCGAGTGCCTGGTCCTGGAGGACTCCGAGGCCGGCATCGCCGCCGCCCGCGCCGCCGGCATGCCGGTCCTCGGCGTCGGCCCGCGCGCGGCCGCGTACTCCCCCGACCACCTGGTGGACGACCTCACCGGCGTCACCGTCACGGCCGACCCGACGGGCGGGCTGATCGTCCGCCTGCCCTGACCGGTTCCCGCCCCCGTCGGGCCCGTCAGGCTTCCGAGAGGAGCGCGGCGGCGACCAGGGCGCGGTGCTCCGGGTGCGTGCCGAGCCAGCCGCCGAGCTGGTGGTCGGCTCCGGGCAGGGTGAGGCGGGTGTACGCGGCGCGGGTGCGCAGCGCGGCGTCCAGCGCGTCCGTCACCTCGGCCGGGATCACCTCGTCCGTCTCCGGCAGCACCAGCACCGCCCGGCCGTCGAACGCCGCGAAGGTCTCGAACGCGGAGCTGCTGCGCCAACTGCCCGGGGTACGCAGCGTGGCGGTGAACTCCGGCGCGGCGAACGGGAGTTCCCGCACCTCGCGGGCGTACGCGGCCGGTGCGCCGAGGGCCAGCGCCCGCACCCGCCCGCCGATGTCCGGATCGCCCAGCAGGTCCGCGACGGTCTGGCCGCTCATCGAGAACCCGGCCAGCAGCAGCGGCCCGTCCGGCGCGTGCCGCGCCAGGACGGCGCGTGCCTGACGGGCGCGGCGGGCCAGCGAGAGCTGTCCGAGTTCGCCGGTGCTCTCGCCGTGCCCCGCGAAGTCGAACACCACCGACCGGCAGCCGGCGACCGCCAACTCCCTTGCCAGCGGCAGGCACCGGTGCTTGCCGCTGCTCCCCCCACCGTGCATCAGCAGCGCCGTACCCCGGCGGGCCGGGGCCGCGGGCTCGACCACCGTGCACGCCAGCCGCTCACCGTCCGCCTCCAGGGTGAACGTGCCGACCGCCGCCGTCACTCGGGCACCGCCAGGCAGAACGGGTGCCCGTCCGGGTCCAGCAGCGTCACCCAGTGGTCGCCGCCCGCCTGATGCTCCGGCTTCGTCGCGCCCGCCGCCAGCAGCTCCGCCACCGCCGGCCCCAACTCCGGCACCGTGAAGTCGAGATGGGCCCGCGCCCCGTCCGACGGCCACACCGGCGGCCGGAACCCCCCGACCCGCTGGAACCCGATCCGCACCGGACCGTCCCCGATGAACACGTACGCCTCACTGCGGTACGTCACCTCCCAGCCCGTCAGCCGCCGGTAGAACGCCGCCAGCCGCTCCGGGTCCGGGCAGTCCAGCACCGTCGAGCTGAGCGCGCCGATGGGCCGATGCCCCGTTGTCTGCTGTTCCGTCACCGGGCCAGCGTGTCACGCACCACCGACGGCGGCTTCCCGACACGGCAGGGTCGGCGGCGAGCGGCAGAACGGCGCGACGGGGAGAGCGACGACGGCCGACGGTGCCGAACCGGCACCCGCCTCCGGTTCTCCCTCACCGGCCCGGCGCACCAGCTGCCCTGGGGACAGCAACAACCCCGACGCGGCCGGTGCCGCGCGGCGTGCGGCGTGCGGCGTGCGGCGTGCGGCGGAGAGGCCGACGCCCGCCATCGGCCCGGCACGCCGCCTCCAGCCGAAAGGAAGCGGGGGATGGCCGACACCGCCGAACCGGCAATCTGCTGCCGGGCCTTCCAGCACCGGCCCGCGCATCACCCACCCGAGACCACGGGCTCCCGGCGTGGCCAGTGCCATGCGACAAGGAGCCGGCGCCCCACCGCCGACCCGGCGCGGCGGGCCGACCGTAGAGGACATCTCCGCTCTCGGCGCGGCAGGTTACTGCGCAGCGAGCAGGCCGGCCGGGCCGACGATGGCCGAGCCCGACGGCCTGACGCTCCGATGCCGCCGGCTCTGCGGATCACCCACCCGAAACCACAACCCCCTTGCGCGACCCGCGCCGTACGGCGGGCAGCGCCGCAGCCGGGAGCAGACCTCCCGCGGCCACGGCGGCGAGGGCCGGGAGGGCGGTGTGCGGGCCGACGCCGGAGGCGGTGGCGATGCCGAGGGTGGGGCCGATGTTCATCGCGGTCTGCTTCAGTCCGCCGACCGCGCCCGCGTAGCCCGGCGGGGCATCGCCGACCACGCTGCCGGTGGCCGTCACCATCACCGCCGCGAACCCCGCGCCCAGCAGGGCGGAGGCCACCGCCGTCGCGACCGTCGCCGCTCCGCCGTCGCCCGGACCGGCCAGTGCTCCAACTCCCGCCACCAGCAGCAACGTTCCGACGAACGCCGTGGCGCGCGGACCGTACCGATGCAGCGCCCGTTCGGCGGCGGGGGCGCCCAGCACCATCAGCGCGGTCAGCGGCAGCATCCGCAGCGCGGTGTCCAGCGGGCCGAGGCGCAGGGCGTCCTGGAGGCGGAAGGTGGTGCTGAAGAGGGTGCCGAACAGTCCGGCGGAGGACGTCAGGAGCAGCGCCAGTGAACCGATCACCGGCCGCGAGCCGGCCACCGGTCGCGGCACCACCGGTTCGGCGGCGCGCCGCTCGTGGCCGATCAGAACCGCCAACAGGCCGATGGACAGCGCGAGTTCGGCGAGCGTGCCAGCGGCGGCCCAACCCCGGCCGGGTACCTCGGCGAGCGCGTGCACCAGGACGGCGAGCGCCGCGGCGAGCAGCACCGCACCCGCCAGGTCGAGCCGCGAGCGTCCCCGGTCGACCTCGGGCGGGCGCAGGGCGAGCGTCAGGGCGGCGATCAGGACGGCGGCCGGCACGTTGATCCAGAACACCGCCCGCCACCCGAACTGCCCCACCAGCACGCCGCCCAGCAGCGGGCCGGCACCGGCCGCGACGGCGATCGCGCCCGTCCGCACCGCGATCGCCCGGCCGAGCCGCTCCGGCGGGCAGCACAGCCGCAGCAGTGCGAGTGTCCCGGGCTGCAGCAGTGCGCCGAACGCGCCCTGGGCGACCCGCAGTCCGATCACCCAGCCGACGGTGGGGGCGAGGGCGATCCCGGCCGAGGCCGCACCGAACCCGAGCACCCCCGCCAGCAGCGTCCCCCGGTGCCCGTACCGGTCGCCGAGGCGGCCGGACACCACCAGCAGGGCGGCGACGGCGACCAGGTAACCGGTGCTGGTCCACTGCAACTGCGCTGCCCCTGCGCCGAGTTCGCGCCGCATGCTGGGCTGGGCGATCAGCAGCACCGTGCCGTCCAGGGCCACCAGCATCGCGGCCGCGGCACTCACCGGCAGCGCGAGCCGGCTCACCGCGCGCCCAGGTGCGCCGTCAGGACCGCCTCCAGCAGCGCGTCCTCCCGCCCCTCCCCGAGCATCAACTCGACGCTCCCCCAGCCCTGCAACTGCGCCAGCCCGTGCAGGTTCGCCCACAGCGCGGCCGCGACGACCGGCGCCCGCTCCCCGTCCCCGGTGCACTCCGCGACCAGCCCGACCATCCCCCCGAACAGCGGGCCCGTCGCCTCCCGCAGCCTCGGCTCCGCCGTCTCCGCCCCGTCACTGCTCAACAAGTCATGACGGAACATCAACTCGAACATCCCGCGCCACTCCGCCGCGAACGCCAGGTACTCCCTCGCCACCCCCTCCAACCGCCCCCGCGGCCCCTCCGCCCGCACCCCCGCGAACCGCCGCCCCAACTCCTCGAACCCCCGCCGCGCCACCGCCGACAGCAACTCCCGATGCGTACCGAAATACCGCCGCGGCGCCCCGTGCGACACCCCCGCCCGCCGCGCAATCTCCCGCAACCCCACCGCCCCCGACCCCTCCGCCAGCACCAACTCCACCCCGGCATCCACCAGGCGCTCACGCAGGGACGTCCGCTCATCATCCATAGACACTGTCTACCAACATCGAGTAGACACTGTCTACCCACTACCCTGAGGACATGACCTCACTGCCCGACTGGATGCGCCCGCCGCGCGCGGAGGGCTGGTTCGCGGAGGATCTCGACCGCCTCCCCGAGGCGCCTCGACACACCGAACTGATCGACGGAGTACTCGTCTTCATGATGTCGCCGCAGCGCTGGGGGCACGGCCACCTCGTCACCATGCTCACCGTCGCGCTCATGGGCCAGTGCCCGCAGGGGTACAAGGTCGGCAGAGAGATGACCATCCGACTCGACTCCCACAATCGGCCCGAACCGGATCTGCTGGTGACCGACGCCCCGATCGACCGCGACCGCACATGGCTCGCCCCCGAAGAGGTCGCGCTGGCCGTCGAAGTCGTCTCCCCCGAATCCGCCCACCGCGACCGCACGGTCAAGCTCCACAAGTACGCAGCGGCCGGAATCCCCCACTACTGGCGAATCGAGGACGAGGACGGCCACCCCGTCGTCCACGTCTACGAACTCGACGCCCCGACCCGGAGTTACGTCCCGACCGGCATCTTCCGAGGCACGCTCCAGGTCCCGGTGCCGTTCGAGATCGATCTCGACCTCGACCAACTCGTCTCCGGCCTCTGACCGGTACGACAAAGGGACCGGCCATCGGCCGGTCCCTTCTGGTGTCGACCGAACGTCAGACGTTGAAGCGGAACTCCACCACGTCGCCGTCCTGCATGACGTAGTCCTTGCCTTCGATGCGGGCCTTGCCCTTGGCGCGGGCCTCGGCGATGGAGCCGGTGGCGACGAGGTCGTCGAAGGAGGTGACTTCGGCCTTGATGAAGCCCTTTTGGAAGTCGGTGTGGATGACGCCGGCGGCTTCGGGGGCGGTGGCGCCCTGCTTGATGGTCCAGGCTCGGGCTTCCTTGGGACCTGCGGTGAGGTAGGTCTGGAGGCCGAGGGTGGCGAAGCCGACGCGGGCGAGGGTGGCGAGGCCGGGCTCCTCCTGGCCCATGGACTGGAGGAGTTCGAGGGCCTCGTCGTCCTCGAGTTCGATGAGCTCGGACTCGATCTTGGCGTTGAGGAAGATGGCCTCGGCGGGGGCCACCAGGGCGCGCTGGGTGTTCTTGAAGTCCTCGTCGGAGAGGGCGTCCTCGTCGACGTTGAAGACGTAGAGGAACGGCTTCGCGGTCATCAGGTGGAGGTCGCGGACGAGGGTGGTGTCGAAGCCGGCCTCGAAGAGGGTCTTGCCGGTCTCCAGGATCGCCTGGGCGGCCTCGGCGGCGGCGAGGACGGGGGCGGTGTCCTTCTTGAGCCGGGCTTCCTTCTGGAGCCGGGGCAGCGCCTTCTCGATGGTCTGCAGGTCGGCGAGGATCAGCTCGGTGTGGATGGTGTCGATGTCGTCCTTGGGCGACACCTTGCCGTCCACGTGGACCACGTCCGGGTCGGTGAAGGCGCGGACGACCTGGCAGATCGCGTTGGCCTCGCGGATGTTGGCGAGGAACTTGTTGCCGAGGCCCTCGCCCTCGCTGGCGCCGCGGACGATGCCGGCGATGTCCACGAAGTCGACGGTGGCGGGCAGGATGCGCTGCGAGCCGAAGATCTCGGCGAGCTTGTCCAGCCGCGGGTCCGGAACGCCGACGACGCCCACGTTGGGCTCGATGGTGGCGAACGGGTAGTTGGCCGCCAGCACGTCGTTCTTGGTCAGGGCGTTGAACAGGGTCGACTTGCCGACGTTCGGCAGGCCGACGATTCCGATCGTGAGCGACATGGAGAGTGGTGTCCCGTGGCTTGGAGGGCGTCGAGGTGGCCCGGTGCCGGGCCGATCCCCCAGTCTACGGGGCGTGCGGGGGCCCCAGGCAGCGCGGTGGGGCGCGCACCGGCCGGACACGGATCAATTGCCGGGAAGCCATTACACAGGGTGTCGATGATCGGACCGTACGTTGGTCGGGTGGAGCAGAGCACCCGTACCCAGCCGCCAGGGCCGAGACGACGAGCGCCGGGGCGCGGCGCCGACGAGGCCGCCGTTCCGGGGCAGAGCCGACCCCCCGAGTCCCGGTTGCGGACGGCCTCCGCCGGCCGGTCCGCACCACTCGCCGCGCAGGTGCTGCAGCGGCTGCTGAACCGGCTGCTGACGCTCCGTCGGCGGCGGGCCGGCGGGCCGCCGGCCAGGTTGACGGCGGTGGGCACCGGGGTGGTCGCGGCAGCCGGGACGCTGGCGTTCGCCGCGCTGGACCGGCTGGTGTTCGGGGGGCTCGGGGTGCTGTTCGGGCTCGGCTATCTGGTGGTGTGCTTCCAGCTGGCCGTGCGGGTGCGGTACCCGGACCTGCCGGCCGCGCCGATCTGCGGGCCGATCGCGTTCGCGGCGGCGCTGGTGCTGCTGCAGCCGGGCAGCACCAGCGGCATCACCGGCCAGGTGGTGGCGCTGGCCGGCGGGCTGGCGCTGCGCGCGGGCTGGCTGTTCGCCGGCACCGGCCTGGCCACCGCGATCGTCACCGCGCGTTACGTCGCCCAGCGCCGCCGCCACCGCAGCCGGTAACGACCCGGCGGCCGGTAACACCTCGGCGGCCGATGACCAGCAGCCGGTGCCCGGCGGTCAGCGGCTCAGCGCCCGGCGGCCATCGCCGCGCCGACGATGCCCGCGTTGTTGCGGAGTTCGGCGGGGACGACCTCGGCCCGGCGGTCCTTGAGCAGCGGCAGGAACTTCTCGTGCTTGCGGCTGACGCCGCCGCCGACGATCACCAGCTGCGGGGAGAAGAGCATCTCGACCAGGTCGAGGTACTCGTCGACCCGCTCGGCCCACTGCGGCCAGCTGAGGTCGTGGCGTTCCTTGGCGGCGGAGGAGGCGCGCCGTTCGGCGTCCTTGCCGCGCATTTCGAGGTGGCCGAGCTCGGTGTTGGGGACGAGCACGCCGTCGGAGAACAGCGCGCTGCCGATGCCGGTGCCGAAGGTGAGCAGCAGGACCACCCCGGAGCGGCCGCGGCCGGCGCCGTGGGTGACCTCGGCGAGGCCGGCCGCGTCGGCGTCGTTGACCACGGTGGCGGGCATGCCGAGCGCGTCGCTGAACCGGGCGGCGGCGTCCAGGCCGATCCAGCCCTTGTCGACGTTGGCGGCGGTGCGGGTGTGACCGTCGACGACCACGCCGGGGAAGGTCAGGCCGACCGGCCCGTGGTGGTCGAAGTGCCGGACGACCTCGCAGACCGCGTCGATCACCGCGTCCGGGCCGGACGGGTGCGGGGTGAGCACCTTGTGCCGCTCCTGCGCGAGCACGCCCCTGTCCAGGTCGACCGGTGCGCCCTTGATGCCCGAGCCGCCGATGTCCACGCCGAAGACCGTCGTCACTGCCGTCGCCTTCCGTACCGCCGGTGGCGTCCGCTGCCCGCCGGCCCTCGCACCAACGTACGGGCGCGCGGGGGCGGGCGCAGCCGTTCCCGGACGGTGACGGCCGCACGGACGACGCCCGGGCCCCTCGGGGGAGGGACTCCGGGCGTCGGACGGGGCCGGCTGGGGCTCAGAGCTTGCCGGCGGCCTCGGCGCGCAGGTCGCGGCGGAGCTCCTTGGGGAGCGAGAAGGTGAGGTGCTCCTCGGCGGTCTTGACGATCTGCACGTCCTCGAAGCCGTGTGCGGCGAGGAGCTGCAGGACACCCTCGACCAGGATCTCCGGCACGGACGCGCCGCTGGTCAGGCCGACCGTCTGCACGCCCTCCAGCCAGGCGAGGTCGATCTCGTCGGCGAAGTCGACCAGGTGGGCGGCCTTGGCGCCGTACTCCAGGCCGACCTCGACCAGGCGGACCGAGTTGGAGGAGTTCTTGGAGCCGACCACGATCAGCAGGTCCGCCTCGGGGGCGAGCTGCTTGACGGCGACCTGGCGGTTCTGGGTGGCGTAGCAGATGTCGTCGCTGGGCGGCGAGACCAGCAGCGGGAAGCGCTCCTTGAGGGCGCCGACGGTCTCCATGGTCTCGTCCACGGAGAGGGTGGTCTGGGAGAGCCAGACCAGCTTGGACTCGTCGCGGATCTTCACGTTGGCGACGTCCTCGGCACCGTCCACCAGGTGGATCCGGTCCGGGGCCTCGCCCATGGTGCCGACGACCTCCTCGTGGCCCTCGTGGCCGATCAGCAGGATGTCGTAGTCCTCGTCGGCGAACCGGCGGGCCTCCTTGTGCACCTTGGTGACCAGGGGGCAGGTCGCGTCGATGGTGGCGAGCTTGCCGGCCTCGGCCTCGTCGTGGACCGACGGGGCGACACCGTGCGCGGAGAACACCACGATCGCGCCCTCGGGCACCTCCTCCGTCTCGTCGACGAAGATCGCGCCCTGCTTCTCCAGGGTCTGCACGACGTACTTGTTGTGGACGATCTGCTTGCGGACGTAGATCGGCGCCCCGTACTGCTCCAGGGCCTTCTCCACGGCGATCACGGCGCGGTCGACGCCCGCGCAGTAGCCACGGGGGGCGGCGAGCAGGACACGGCGCTGAGCAGTGGTGGACATGGCTCCATCGTACGGGCGAGTCCCGCCCGCGTGGACGCGCGTCGGCACTGTCGTGGCGGGGACGGCCGGGTGGAATGGCGAGCGTGAGCACACAGGCGCGGACGACGGAACTGCGGCGCACTCTCGGGGTGCGCGATCTGATGGTGTACGGGCTGCTGTTCATCGCCCCGATGGCGCCGGTCGGCGTGTTCGGCGTGCTGGACGCGAAGAGCCACGGCGCGGTGGCCGCCGTCTACCTGGTGGCCACCGTGGCCATGGGATTCACCGCCCTCTCCTACGCCGAGATGGTGAAGGCGGTGCCCCGGGCCGGCTCGGTGTTCGCCTACGCCCGGGCCGGGCTGGGCGAGGGGCCCGGGTTCATCGCCGGGTGGATGGCGATGCTGGACTACCTGCTGATCCCCGCCGTCGCGTACCTGTTCTCCGGCATCGCACTGAACTCGCTGGTGCCGGGCGTCTCCCGCTGGGTGTGGACGACGCTGGCAGTGCTGGTCACCACCGCGCTCAACCTGATCGGGGTGCGGACGGCGGCCGTGGTCGGCTTCGCGGTGCTGGCGATGGAGATCGTGGTGCTGACGGTGTTCGTGGTCGCCGCGTCGGTGGAACTGGCCCTGCACGGCGCCGCCCGCGACTGGGGTTCCCCGTTCGGGGGAATCGGCGGGTTCTCGTTGACGGCGGTGCTGTCGGCGGTGTCCGTCGCCGTGCTCTCGTATCTGGGCTTCGACGCGATCGCCTCCTTCGTCGAGGAGGCCGTCGGCGCGTCGGCCGCGGTCGCCCGGGCGGTGCTGTGGTGCCTGGCGCTGGCCGGGCTGCTGTTCGTCGTCCAGACCTACCTGGCGGCGGTGCTGGAGTCCATGACGCCCGATCAACTGGCCGCCGACCCGGCCGCGCAGGGGTCGGCGTTCTACGACACGGTCGAGGCCGCCGTCGGGCACTGGCTGCACGTGCTGATCGCCGTGTCCAAGGCGATCGGCGCCGCGTTCGCCGCGCTGGCCGGGCAGGCCGCGGCCGGGCGGCTGGTGTTCGCGATGGGGCGGGAGGGGCGGCTGCCCCGGCGGCTCGGGGTGGTCGAGGAACGCTCCGCGACCCCTCGGCGGGCACTGCTGACGGCGGCCGTCATCACGCTGGTGGCCGCGGTCTGGGCCGCCCGCCGCGACGACGGGCTCGACCGGCTCACCTCGGTGGTCAACGTCGGAGCGCTCACCGCGTTCATCCTGCTGCACGCCTCGGTGGTGGGCTGGTACGTGGTGCGCGGCCACTCCCGCGACTGGCTGCGCCACGCCGTCGTTCCGCTGCTGGGCGTCGCGGTGATCGTCGCGGTGCTGGTGGAGGCGTCGCACACGGCGCTGATCGTGGGCGGGATCTGGCTGGTGGCGGGGTTGCTGGTGTTGCTGGTGGGGACGCGAACCCGGGGAGAGCAGCACTAGGGATGCGCCCGACCGTTCGCGCGGGCTTTCCGGCCCCGTGCCCCCGGTTTCCCGTCGGCCCGAAGGGCTAGCCTCGGGGGATGGCTAATGCGAGCAGTCCGGAAGCGCCCCTGCCCGTGGGGAAGGTCTCGGCGCTGATCGGCGGGTGGGTCGATCGGCTGGGCGAGGTGTGGGTGGAGGGGCAGATCGCCCAGCTGTCCCGGCGGCCGGGGGCGGGGATGGTGTTCCTGACGCTGCGTGATCCGGATCGGGACGTCTCGTTGACGGTGACGTGTTTCCGGTCGGTGTTCGAGCAGGTCGCGGATGCCGTGCAGGAGGGCTCGCGGGTGATCGTGCTGGCGAAGCCGGAGTGGTACGCGGCGCGCGGCACGCTGTCGTTGCGGGCGTCCGAGATCCGGCTCGTCGGCTTGGGTGAACTGCTGGCCCGGCTTGAGCAGTTGAAGCGGAAGCTGTTCGCCGAGGGCCTGTTCGAGGAGTCCCGGAAGAAGCCGCTGCCGTTCCTGCCGGGCTGCGTGGGCCTGGTGACGGGCCGCGGTTCGGCGGCCGAGCGGGACGTGCTGGAGAACGCCCGGCGGCGCTGGCCGGCGGTGCGGTTCGAGGTGCGGAACGTGCTGGTGCAGGGGCCGCAGGCGGTGTCGCAGGTGTGCGCGGCGGTACGGGAGTTGGACGCGCGGCCGGAGGTCGAGGTGATCGTGGTGGCGCGTGGCGGCGGCAGCGTGGAGGACCTGCTGCCGTTCTCCGACGAGGAGTTGGTGCGGACGGTGGCGGCGGCCCGGACGCCGGTGGTGAGTGCGATCGGGCACGAGCCGGACCAGCCGCTGCTGGATTTCGTCGCGGACCTGCGGGCGTCCACGCCGACCGACGCGGCGAAGCGGGTGGTGCCGGACGTCGGCGAGGAGCTGGCGAAGGTGCGGCAGCTGCGGGACCGGGCGCGGCGGTACGTGGTGCACCGGGTGGAGCGGGAGACCGCAGGGCTGGCGTCGGTGCGCAGCCGTCCGGCGCTCGCGGCGCCGACCGAGGCGGTGGCAGCGCGCGGCGCGGAGGTGACGGCGCTGTTGGAGCGGGCCCGGCGGGTGGTGGGGCACCGGCTGGACCACGCGCAGACGGATCTGGGCCATGCGCTGGCCCGGGTGGTGGCGCTGTCGCCGCTGGCCACCCTGGAGCGCGGGTACGCGGTGCTGCAGCGCGAGGACGGTTCGGTGGTGACCGATCCGGGGCAGGTCGCCGACGGCGAGGCGCTGCGGGCCCGGGTGGCGGGCGGCGGCTTCGGGGTGCGGGTGGCCGAGCAGGGCTGACGGGGTCAGTGGAGCAGCCGCTCGCGGGAGAGCGCGGTGGAGTGCTCGTGGAAGCCGAGGCTGCGGTAGAGCGCTTCGCCGCCCTCGGTGGCGTGCAGGTCGATCCGGGTGGCGCGGCGCTCGTCGAACCAGGCGAGCAGCGCCTCGGTGCAGGCCCGGGCGTGGCCGCGGCCGCGGTGGTCGAGGTCGGTGCAGATGTTGAAGACGAACCCGAACAGGCCGTCGGGGTGGCCGGGCGCGGGCAGGCGCTGTTCGAGCGTGCCGACGGCGCAGCTGGCCAGTCGGCCGGGCCGGTCGGGGTCGTCGACGACGTAGGCCTGCAGGCGGCGGTCGGGTTCGGCGAGTTGGCGGGCCACCAGGCCCTCGGCGGTGTGCTGCCACGCGCCGGGGCGCGATTCGCCCTGCATGGATTCGAACATCAGCGCGCGGAGGCGGACCAGTTCGGCGGCGTCCTCGGGGCGGGCAGGGCGTGGGGTGCTCATGTCCGGCAGCGTAGGCGGGGGCGCAAGGGGTTTGTCCGCCACGAGCCCTAGGCTGAGCGGCATGGCTGATCAGGGTGTCGAGCAGGGCCTCGGGTACGAGCAGGCGCGGGACGAGCTGCTGGAGGTGGTCCGGCGGCTGGAGACCGGGGGGACGACGCTGGAGGAGTCGTTGGCGCTGTGGGAGCGCGGCGAGCAGTTGGCGAAGGTCTGCCAGCGCTGGCTGGACGGCGCACGGGCCCGGCTGGACGCGGCGCTGGCGGCCGAGGAGTCCGCGGGCGAGTAGCCGCGCCGGAGTGTGGCTCGGATCACAGGCGGTCCAGGGAATGGTTTAACTTTCATCGAAGTTGGATCGGGGTGTACGGCGCCCGCCGTGCCTGACCGCCCCCAGCCTTGAGGTAGGACACCGTTATGACCCTGGCCCTCGACGCCGCCGCCCAGGACCTGCTGTTCCGCGAGGCCCGCACCGCCAACACCTTCTCGGACGAGCCGGTCGGCGACGAGCAGATCCAGGCGATCTACGAGCTGGTGAAGTTCGGCCCGACCGCCTTCAACCAGCAGCCGCTGCGCATCGTCCTGGTCCGCTCCGACGACGCCCGCGCCCGCCTGGTGCAGCACATGGCCGAGGGCAACCAGGCCAAGACCTCCGGCGCGCCGCTGGTCGCGATCCTGGCCGCGGACAACGAGTTCCACGAGGAGCTCCCGACCCAGCTGCCGCACTTCCCGCAGGCCAAGGACATGTTCTTCAGCGAGCGCTCGGTCCGTGAGGCCTCCGCGACGCTGAACGGCGCCCTGCAGGCCGCGTACTTCATCGTCGGCGTGCGCGCCGCCGGCCTGGCCGCCGGCCCGATGACCGGCTACGACGCCGCGGGCATCAACAAGGAGTTCTTCGCCGACGGCGAGCACTCGGTGCTGGCCGTGGTCAACATCGGCAAGCCGGGCGAGGACGCCTGGTTCCCGCGGAGCCCGCGTCTGGCCTACGACGAGGTCGTCACCACCGTCTGAGTCCGGCCCGCGACAGCGAAAGGCCCCCGCCGTGCGGCGGGGGCCTCTTCGTGTCGGCCCACTTCGGGGCCGGGCACTTCGGGGCCGGGCTACTTCAGGGTCCGGGCGAGCTCCGCGAGCTCCTCGTAGGAGGCGGTGCCGGTGAGCACCGTGGTGCCGGTGCTGCCGGCGGGGCGGGTCAGCGCCCGGTAGCGGTCGCCCTGCACCCGCTGCCACTCCTGGCCGTCCACCGTGGAGCTGCCGTCCGGCTTGCCGCCGGGGACGTTCTTGGCCACCACGTCCTGGGGCTTGCCGTCGCTCTGCTCGATCGCCGCGTACTGGCCGGAGGCGGTGCTGAGGCCCAGGTGCCACACGGCGTGGCCCTTCTCGTTCGGGCTGTAGCTCACCGAGGTGGCCTGCCAGCCGTCCGGCAGCTTCTCCGGGCCGAGCAGCGGGTACGGCGCGGCGCGCTTCGCCGACGCCACCTCCACCTGGTACGTCACCGGGTGGACGCCGCTCTTGCTCTCCGCGCTGGGGATGCTGAAGTACGCGACCGCGACCACGATGCCGACCGCCGCCATCGACAGGACCATGTCCCGTACCGTCTGACGGCCCCTCTTGCTGCTGTTGCCTGCCACCCGCCCATGGTAGGCGGCGCTTACGGAAAGCCCCTCCACCGGCTGCCCCGCAGCGGTGCGCGCGGAGTGCGCCGCAGACGACCGTCCCACCTGCCGATACGATCGCAGCATCCCTCATCGCAGCGCCGGTGACCCTCCGCGACCCGGCGCTGACTGGCCGTCGCGTACAGAGAGGTAACGACGATGACCACGCAGTACCCGCACCACCTTCCCAGCGCCCTGGAGGTCGCGCCGGAAGCTCCCGATCGGAACCTGGCCCTCGAACTGGTCCGGGTCACCGAGGCCGCGGCGATGGCCGCCGGCCGCTGGGTCGGCCGGGGTGACAAGAACGGCGCCGACGGCGCGGCCGTGAAGGCGATGCGCACCCTGGTGTCCACCGTCTCCATGAACGGCGTGGTCGTCATCGGCGAGGGCGAGAAGGACGAAGCCCCGATGCTCTACAACGGCGAGCGGGTCGGCGACGGCACCGGCGCCGAGTGCGACGTGGCCGTCGACCCGGTGGACGGCACCACGCTGACCGCCAAGGGCATGAACAACGCCGTCGCGGTCCTCGCGGTCGCCGACCGCGGCACCATGTTCGACCCCAGCGCGGTCTTCTACATGGACAAGCTGGTCTGCGGCCCCGAGGCCGCCGACTTCGTCGACATCACCGCCCCCGCGGCCGTCAACATCCGCCGGGTCGCCAAGGCCAAGGGCTCCGCCGTCGAGGACGTCACCGTCGTCGTCCTCGACCGGCCGCGCCACAACGACCTGGTCAAGGAGATCCGCGAGGCCGGCGCCCGGATCAAGTTCATCTCCGACGGCGACGTCGCCGGCGCGATCATGGCGGCCCGCGAGGGCACCGGCGTGGACCTGCTGATGGGCATCGGCGGCACCCCCGAGGGCATCATCGCGGCCTGCGCGATGAAGTGCATGGGCGGCACCATCCAGGGCCGGCTGTGGCCCAAGGACGAGGCCGAGAAGCGCAAGGCGCTGGACGCCGGCCACGACCTGGACCGGGTGCTGCACACCGACGACCTGGTCAGCGGCGAGAACGTGTTCTTCGTCGCCACCGGCATCACCGACGGCGAGCTGCTGCGCGGCGTCCACTACCGCTCGGAGACCGCGACCACCTCGTCGCTGGTGATGCGCTCCAAGAGCGGAACGATTCGGCAGATCGACTCCACCCACAAGCTGGCCAAGCTGCGGGCCTACAGCGCGATCGACTTCGACCGGGCCAACTGAGCCCGCCGACGCGTCCAGGGGCGGGCCGGGGAGCTTCCTCCCCGGCCCGCCCCTGCCGTGCGTCCGGCCGGCTGTCTCAGCCGGCTATCCGGGCCGTCAGGCGCCGGGCGTCCAGCAGTTCGGCCTCGCGGCGGCGCCGGCGGGCGAGCACCACGCGGCGCTCGGCGGCCGTCAGCCCGCCCCAGACGCCGTACGGCTCGGGCTGGGCGAGCGCGTGCTCGCGGCATTCGAGCAGCACCGGGCAGCGGGCGCAGACCCGCTTGGCGTGCTCCTCGCGGGAGAGCCGGGCGGCTGTCGGCTCCTTGGAGGGAGCGAAGAACAGCCCGGCCTCGTCGCTTCGGCAGGCGGCGGAGGTGTGCCAGGGGTTGTCGTCCGGATCCGGTGCCGCGGGGCGGCGAGCGGCGGCGGTGGACTCGATCGGGTGCAGCACGGTGACTCCTGACCAGGCTCAAGGCTCGGGGATCGGTCGCCTCCTGCCCGACTGCCCCGTGCTCCCTCGCCGTGGCACCGTCGCCGACCCGCGGGGTCACAGCCGTACAGGAACGATGTGCGATTGGAACTACCCCGCCACCCCCGGATTCATGCACACCGCACGCAACTGACTACCCGCTGCACTCGGAACAACGACGAGTGCCGCCAGGCGAGTTGACGATTCGCCGGATCGCCGCAGGTCAGCCCTCCAGCTGCCGCCGGACCCACTCCTTGAGCTTCTTGCCGCGCTTCGGCTTGGCCTCGCAGCCGCCGAACACCGCCGCGCCCTTGATCCGCACCACCGGCGCGTACGGGTCCGGCGAGGTCTGCTCGCGGACGTCGAAACCGCCGAAGATGCCGGCGCCGCTGCCTTGCAGGCTGACGTTCTCCGGGACGCGCACCTCGACGCCGCCGAACACCGCGATCACCTCGATGACCACCTCGGGCGACTCGAACACCGCGTCGGTCAGGTCGATCTCGATCCCGCCGAACACCGCGACGGCCCTCAGGTGCGAGCCGACCCGCCAGCGGCCCTTGCGGGCGGCGCCGCCGAACACCGCGACCATGGTGGGCGATTCGGCCCGGGCCGGCGGCAGCGCCGGCTGCGGGGCGGGGGCCGGGGTGTCCAGCGGCGGCTTGGTCAGGCTGTGCCGGATCGGGCCCGGGTGGCTGGGCAGGTCGCGGGTGAGCGGCTCCAACTCACCGAAGGTGCGGGCGTTGTAGGCGGCCTCGATCCGTTCGGCGTGCTCGTCGACGGTGAGCCGGCCCTCCGCGTAGGCGTCGCGCAGCAGGTCGGCGACGCGTTCGCGGTCGGCGTCGGCGGCCCGGAGCTCGGCGGCCAGGTCGGTACCGGGGGCGGGAGCGGGAGCCGGCGCGGGCTCGCTCTTCTTCATCGGGGCGGGCGGCTGGCCCTGCGGCTGCTGAGCGGGAGAGTTGTCCACGTCACAAGCCTAGCGAGCCCGCTCAATACCCGAACGCCGGTTCGACGCAAAGCGGATGACCGCGGAACGGGCGGCCCGGCGTGAGCCGCGTCACGCAGGCCGACCCGAGCGCCGGGGGCGTGCTCCGTGCGCCTAACCTGGAGGGTGCCTCGTCGACGACGCCGAAAGAACTGAAGGATCTCCCCCATGGCTTCAGAGTTCGCCTACCGCGACCTGCTCCCGCTCGGTGCGGACACCACCCCGTACCGCAAGCTCACCTCCGAGGGCGTCTCCACCTTCGAGGCCGGCGGCCGCACCTTCCTGCAGGTCGAGCCGGAGGCCCTGCGGCTGCTCACCGCCGAGGCGATGCACGACATCTCGCACTACCTGCGCCCGGCCCACCTGGCCCAGCTGCGCCGCATCCTGGACGACCCGGAGGCCAGCCCCAACGACCGTTTCGTCGCGCTGGACCTGCTGAAGAACGTCAACATCTCGGCCGGCGGCATCCTCCCGATGTGCCAGGACACCGGCACCGCGATCGTGATGGGCAAGCGCGGCCAGAACGTGCTGACCTCCGGCCAGGACGAGTCGGCGATCGCCCAGGGCGTGTACGACGCGTACACCAAGCTGAACCTGCGCTACTCCCAGATGGCCCCCGTGACCATGTGGGACGAGAAGAACACCGGCAACAACCTGCCGGCCCAGATCGAGCTGTACGCCACCGACGGGGACGCCTACAAGTTCCTGTTCATGGCCAAGGGCGGCGGCTCGGCGAACAAGTCGTACCTGTACCAGGAGACCAAGGCGATCCTCAACGAGTCGTCGATGCTCACCTTCCTGGAGCAGAAGATCCGCTCGCTGGGCACCGCGGCCTGCCCGCCGTACCACCTGGCCATCGTGGTCGGCGGCACCAGCGCCGAGTTCGCCCTGAAGACCGCGAAGTACGCCTCCGCGCACTACCTGGACAACCTGCCGACCGGCGGCGACGCCAAGACCGGCCACGGCTTCCGCGACCTGGAGCTGGAGCAGAAGGTCTTCGAACTCACCCAGAAGATCGGCATCGGCGCGCAGTTCGGCGGCAAGTACTTCTGCCACGACGTCCGCGTCATCCGCCTGCCCCGGCACGGCGCCTCGCTGCCGGTCGCGATGGCCGTCTCCTGCTCGGCCGACCGCCAGGCGCTCGGCAAGATCACCGCCGAGGGCGTGTTCCTGGAGCAGCTGGAGACCGAGCCGGCGAAGTACCTGCCGGAGACCACCGACGCCCACCTGGACGGCGACGTGGTGCGGGTGGACCTCGACCAGCCGATGGCCGCGATCCGCGAGCAGCTCTCCAAGTACCCCGTGAAGACCCGGCTTTCGCTCTCCGGCACGCTCGTCGTCGCCCGCGACATCGCGCACGCCAAGATCAAGGAGCGGCTGGACCGCGGCGAGGGCATGCCGCAGTACATGAAGGACCACCCGGTCTACTACGCGGGCCCCGCCAAGACCCCCGAGGGCTACGCGTCCGGCTCCTTCGGCCCCACCACGGCCGGCCGGATGGACTCCTACGTCGACCAGTTCCAGGCCGCGGGCGGCTCGATGGTCATGCTCGCCAAGGGCAACCGCTCCAAGCAGGTCACCACGGCATGCAACGAGCACGGCGGCTTCTACCTCGGCTCGATCGGCGGCCCCGCGGCGCGACTCGCCCAGGACTGCATCAAGAAGGTCGAGGTGCTGGAGTACCCCGAGCTCGGCATGGAGGCCGTCTGGCGCATCGAGGTCGAGGACTTCCCGGCGTTCATCGTGGTGGACGACAAGGGCAACGACTTCTTCGCCGAGGTCACGGACGGCCCGCTGATCACCAACCTGCGGGTGCGCTCGGCGCAGTGACCCGCCGAAACGGGACGAGCCCCGGCCGGTGAGGGTCGGGGCTCGTTCTGCGAGTGAGGGCGTCGATCACGGGCAGTTGATGACGGAGCCGAGCGGTTCGAAGGTCTCGTCGTCCTTCGGCGCGACCGGCTTCTCGATCTGCTCCACGGACGGGGCGGACGGCTGCCCGGCCAGCACCTCAAGGGCCTTTTCGAGCGCGTCCGGGTCGGCGGGAGCAACGGTGTGCTCGATCTGGGGCGTAGCCGTGAGAGTCTCGTCGGCCATGGGGTGGGCCGCCTTTCAGCTGAGGGAGGATCACCCGGACGACGTTCTCCGGGCGCGCGGCCAGTATCGTAGAGGCCGCTAAATGTCTCATAAACGTCGCACCCTGCATCCGCTTGGTGGACGTTTGCTCGCGCCCTCATAAGCTGACGCCCCCACACGACCGGCGGCAGCGTGGGGAACAGACGGTTCATCGGCCACAGGGGAGGACATGGAGCTTCAGGGCACGCGCTCCGCAGAGGCGTTGCGCTTCCAAGTGCTCGGCCCTGTCCAGGCATGGCGCGGTGACGCTCCCTTGGCGCTCGGATCGCCGCAGCAGCAGGCGGTCCTGGTCGCCCTGCTGCTCGGCGAGGGCCGCCCGGTGACCACCGACGACCTGGTCGACGGCATCTGGGGCGACCGCACCCCGCCGCAGGCGGTGGCTGCGCTGCGCACCTACATCTCCCGGCTGCGCTCGGTGTTGGAGCCGAACCGCGAGGTCCGCAAGCCGGCCGAGGTGCTGATCTCGGTGAGCGACGGTTACGCGCTGCGGATTCCGTCGGACTCACTCGACCTGGTGGTTTTCGAGCAGCGTGTCGCGGAGGCGGCGAACGCGCGTTCCGAGGGAGCGTTCCGGGCTGCCCACGACGGGCTGGTCTCGTCGCTGGATCTGTGGAGCGGGCGCCCGCTGCCCGGAGTTCCCGGTCCGTACGCCGAGGCGCAGCGCGGTCGCTTGACGGAACGTCGGCTCGCCGTGGCCGAGGAGCGCTGCGCGATGGCGCTGGAGATCGGCCTGCACGCCGACGTGGTGGCCGAGCTCAACTCGCTGTCCGCCGCTAACCCGTTGCGCGAACGACTGCGCGAACTGCTGATGCTGGCGCTGTACCGCAGCGGCCGGCAGGCCGAGTCGCTGGGTGTGTACGCGGACACCCGGAAGCTGCTGATCGAGGAACTGGGGGTGGAGCCCGGCACCGCGCTGGCCGCGATGCACGCCCGCATCCTGGCCGGCGACCCGGAGCTGATGGCGGTGCTCGCCGCCCCGCAGAAGGCCTCTGCGGAGGAGTCGACATCGTTCGTCCCTCCGGCCCAACTCCCGGCCGACGTATCGGACTTCGCCGGACGCAGCAAGATTGTCAACGAGCTGCGGGACGTGCTGAGGGCGGGTTCCGGCCAAGCCGTCGTGGTCACCTCGCTGGCCGGCATCGGCGGCGTCGGCAAGACCACCCTCGCGGTGCACGTGGCGCACTCGCTGCGCCCGGACTTCCCGGACGGGCAGTTGTACGTGGACCTGCG
This sequence comes from Kitasatospora sp. NPDC059795, assembly GCF_042732175.1. Classification (NCBI taxonomy): domain Bacteria; kingdom Bacillati; phylum Actinomycetota; class Actinomycetes; order Kitasatosporales; family Streptomycetaceae; genus Kitasatospora; species Kitasatospora sp. NPDC059795. The sequence continues at coordinate 325,617 of NZ_JBHWID010000002.1, read as the reverse complement.
CGGCGCGGGTGCCTCGCCCGCCGACCCGGCGGTCGTGCTCGGTGACTTCCTGCACGCCCTCGGCACGCCCGAGGCCCCCGACTCGCTGGACCAGCGCGCCGCGATGTACCGCTCGCTGCTGGCGGACAAGCGGATGCTGATCCTGCTCGACAACGCCCGCGACGCCCAGCAGTTGCGCCCGCTGATCCCGGGTGTCTCCGGCAACGCCGTGATGGTGACCAGCCGTTCGCGGCTCGCGGAGATCCCCGGCGTGCACCTGGTGGACATCGAGGAGCTGACCCCAAACGAGGCGCTGGCGCTGTTCTCGGCGATCGTCGGCGTCGAGCGGGTCGCGGCCGAGCCCGAGGCCGCCCTCCAGGTGGTGACGTCCTGCGGGTTCCTGCCGCTGGCCGTCCGTATCGCCGCAGCCCGACTGGCCAGCCGGCCGCGGTGGAGCGTCTCCGACCTGGCCCGTCGGTTAGCGGACCAGCGCAACCGACTCCAGGAGCTCCAGCTCGGCAACCTCGCCGTGGAGACCACCCTGGGGCTCGGTTATGCCCAGCTCCAGCCCGAGGAGGCCCGGGCGTTCCGGCTGCTCGCCCTGGTGGACTCCCCGGACCTGCCGCTGTCCGCCGTCGCCGCGCTGCTCGGCACCGAGGAGCAGCAGGCGGAGGACCTGGCGGAGGCGCTCGTCGAAGCGAACATGCTGGAGTGCTTCACCCCCGGCCGGTACCGCTACCACGACCTGCTGCGGCTCTACGCCCAGCGGCAGAACGCGAAGACCGCCGACGTCGAGGTCCAGCAGGCGGCGCTGCTGCGGCTGTTGGACCTGCTCCACGCCACCATGCGCAACGCCGCGCACGTGCTGGAACCCGACGACATCCTGATGGAGCAGTTGCACATCGCGCAGTCGTCCGGGCTGTCGTTTCCCGACACGGCTGCGGCCCGCGAGTGGCTCCGGTCGGAGGTCGCGGTTCTGCTCGGGTCTGTCGAGGCCGCGGCCAGTGCGCCGCTGGAACTGGTGCAGCCCGCCGTCGAGATTCTCCAGAGCATGACCAGCGTGGTCGAGGATCCGTCGCTGGCTCCCCGCATTCGCAGCGTGCTGCACGCGGCCGCCGCGAATCCTGCGGCCCGGAGTGACGCGGGGACCCTCGCCCGGGTGCACTACGCACTCGGCCACATGCACCAGGTGGCGGCCGAACTCGCCGAAGCAGGAGAGGCGTTGGCAGCCAGCCTGGCCCTCCAGCCGGCCGAGCAGGCCACCATGCTGCGGCTGATCACGGCCAATGCGCTGGCGATCGTCCTGATCATGGAAGGCCGGCCTGCCGAGGCCCTGCCCTTCTACGAGCAGGCCCACCGGATCGTCCGCCAGATCGACGCGCCGACCAGCGAGGCCAGGCTGCTCGCCAACATGGCCCGGGCGTACGTCGGGCTGGACCGGCACGAGGAGGCGGTGGAGGCGGCCCGGGCGGCGGTGACGGCGGCGCGGGCGTCCGGCAATGTGCCGTGTCTGGCGGACACGCTCTACCAGTTGGGCGTGGTGCTGCGGTCGACCGGTGAGCCGGGTGAGGCGGCCGTACATCTCCGTGAGGCGCATCAGCTGTACCGCGCCCACCAGCATCCGATCTGGGAGGGCTACTCGCTCGCCCGGCTGGCGGCCTGCCTGTTGGCGGACGGTCAGTTCGCCGGCGCGGCCGAGGCGGCGGAGGAGTCGTTGTCGATCGCGCAGGAGATCGAGGCGGCGTACTGCCAGGGCATGGCGAACGCGGCGCTCGGCGAGGCGCTGCTCGAACTGGGGCAGCCGTCGCGTGGGTTGGCGTGTCTTCAGGAGGCGTTGACGGTGTTCACGCGGCTCGGTGTGCCCGAGGCCCAGCCCGTGCAGGACCTCATCGACTCGCGGCACACCGAGCCTTCCCCTCCCCCCGCGCCGTAGGCCTTCGTTCCCCCCCTGGTTTCCCCCCTGGTCCCCCCTGGCGAAGGCCTGTCCCCCCGGGGCGTCAGCGCCCCCGCAGCCCCCCGGCTGCGGGAACGCTTTGACGCTTCCCCGGCGCTGAGGAAGACTCTGCCAGGCCGCAATTGACGTTCGATAAACGTCGGCGGCAAGCGAGTTGATACAGCGTCGACGCAGGTCAGGGGTGTGGTGCGGGAGCGCTGGGAGGCGCGCGGAGGCTGGCGCGCTCCCTGGCGGGCGACGGTGTGCCATCCCTGGCGGGCGATAATCGCCCAACGGCGCACGAGTTGGCCGGAAACGGACTCCACAGTGCGGTGATCGCGTTTATTCTCATAGGCCAGGGTCGGGAGTGGTGTGCGGACCACGACGGGTGGGGCAGGACGCGCGCGGGAGAGGTGCCCAGATCACGTGACGGATGAACAGATTGCGGAACCCGCCGACGCCGAACGGGCGTCCGCGGGTGAGGGGCGCCGGGCCGAACGGGCGGGCCAGGCCGCCGCGTTCGATGCGATGGGGGCGCAGTACCAGGAGGTGTTTCCGGCCAGGTCCGGGCAGTTCGCCTGTGCCGGTTGGCTGCTGGAGCAGCTGCCGGCGGGGGCCCTGGTGCTGGACGTGGGCTGTGGGGCGGGCGAGCCGACCGCACGGCAGCTGGTGGACGGCGGACTCCGGGTGATCGGCGTCGATCTCTCGGCGGGCATGCTGGCGCAGGCCCGGAAGGCGGTGCCGGAGGCGGAGTTCCACCGCTTCGACGTCGTCGACCTGGCCACCGAAGGTGCCGAACAGCGTTGGGGCGTCCCCGAGTTGGGCCCGGCCGGGGCGGGGACGCTGGACGGCGCGGCGGCGTTCTTCTCGCTGCTGATGCTGCCGCGTCCGGAGATCGCCGTGGCGCTCGGCCGGATCCGTGAACTGCTGCGTCCGGGCGGCCTGCTGGCGCTGGGCATGGTGGAGGCGGACCTGGACGACGCGCCGCTGCCGTTCCTGGATCAGCAGATCCGGGTCAGCGGCTATCTGCGCGAGGAGCTGACGGGGCTGCTGGAGCGGTCGGGGTTCGCCGTGGAGGGGGTGGACTCCCAGTCGTACGCCCCGGCGGGGTCCACGCTGCCGCCGGAGACCCAGCTGTACCTGCGCTGTCGGCGCACCGGCTGACCCGGCGCCGCCTCCGTCTTCGAGTCCTCCACATCTGCACAGAATCGGGCAGCCCGTGCGCGACCAACTGGAGCCCCTGGCGGGGCAGCAGCCCGCCGTACCCGTCCAGCGGCATCCGCCGCCGGACGGGCGGCCCCGGCTTGCCGAACGCCTGGCGTACCTGGACGGTGCGGCCCGGCGGATCAACAGTGCGCTCGATCTGAAGGCCACCCTGCGCAACCTGGGCCGGGTGCTGGTGCCCGAACTCGCGGACGCCCTGGTGGTGCTGGTCCGCGACCCGCTGCCGGACGTGGAGCGCGACCTCGGCCGGCCGCGCGCGCTGCGGGTGCTGCACACCTGCGGGACGCGGCTGGGCCGCCGCGGCGGCCTGCGCCCGGTGGAGCCCGGCAGCGTGCTGGAGCGCGCCCTGGAGCGGCGCGCCCCGCACGGTCCGACGGTGCTGGACGGGGACGGGCGGCGCGGCGGCCTGCCCGCCGAGCTGCTCGGCGCCCGGGCGCTGGGCCGGCTGCCGGAGGGGACGGCGCTGCTGGCGCTGCCGCTGCACGGCCGGCAGGCCGCGCTCGGCATGCTGCTGCTGATCCGGCGCCCGGCGGCGGACGGGCGTCCGGCGTCGTTCGACCCGGCGGACACCGCGACGGCCGCGCACCTGGCGACCCTCGCGGGCCTGGCCGTGGACACCGCGCTGCGCTACACCCGCGAGTGGGAGATCGCCGACGAGCTGCAGCGCTCGATGCTGCCCGCGGAGCTTCCGCAGCCGCACGGCGTGCGCCTGGCGCACCGCTACCTGCCGGGCGAGCGCGGGGCGCAGGTCGGCGGCGACTGGTACGACTCGATCCCGCTGCCGGGCAACCGGGTGGCGCTGATCGCCGGTGACGTGATGGGCCACTCGCTGACCTCGGCGGCGGTGATGGGCCAGCTGCGCACCTCCGCGCAGACCCTGGCGGGCCTCGACCTGCCGCCGCACGAGGTGCTGTACCACCTCGACGAGCAGGCCCAACGCCTGGGCCGCGAACACCACTTGGCGACCTGCGTGTACGCGGTGTACGACCCGATCGCGGGCCGGGTGGTGATCGCCAACGCCGGGCACGTGCCGCCGGTGCTGGTCGGTCCGGACGGCACCAGCGAGCTGCTGGACCTGCCGCCGGGCGCGCCGATCGGCGTCGGCGGGGTCGACTTCACCTCGGTGGAGCTGGCCGCGCCGCCCGGGTCGGCGCTGCTGCTGTTCACGGACGGCCTGGTCGAGACCCGCCGTCGCCCGCTGGGCATCGGCCTGGAACTGCTGCGGGCCCGGCTGGAGGGCGCGCACCGGCTGACCCCGGAGCAGCTGTGCCAGGAGGCGCTGCGGATCCTGCCGCCGGGCGACCGGGCCGACGACATCGCGCTGCTGGCCGCCGCGTTCGACGGCATTCCGGCCAGCGACGTCGCCTACTGGTACCTCCAGCCGCGGCACGAGACCCCGGGCCGGGCGCGCCGGCTGGCCGGGCACGCGCTGCACAACTGGGGCCTGGACCATCTGCGCGAGAACTGCGAGCTGATGGTCAGCGAGCTGGTCACCAACGCGATCCGGCACGCCACCCGGCCGGTGACGCTCCGTCTGGTCCGCACCTCCCGGCTGCGCTGCGAGGTCGGCGACGACTCGGCCGCCCTCCCCCGCACCCGCCGGGCCGGCCCCGAGGAGGAACGCGGTCGCGGCCTCCAGATAGTCGCCCGCTGCGCGGACCGCTGGGGCGCGACCCGGCTGGGCGCGGGCAAGGTGGTCTGGTTCGAGCAGCGGCTGTGAACCGTCCGGGCCCTGCTGCCCGTCAGGTGGCGAACCTGCCGTCGGTGGCGGCGAGTCGGTCCAGTGCGGCGAGGACGGCCGGGCCGAGGACGGCGAGTGCCAGCGGGCGGGAGCGGCGCAGGCCGAGGACGCTGCGCACGACGTCGGCGTGGTGGATCTCGTGGAGGGCGGCGGCGTACTCCTCGGCCTCGGCGGGGGCTTCGGCCGCCTGCCAGGTCAGCAGGAGTGCCTTGACCACGGCGAACATCAGCCGTCGGCCGCGTACCAGTTCGGGGCGTTCGTTGAGGCCGAAGACCTCGATGGTGGCCTCGCCGCGGACGGTCAGCGGGTCGTAGGCGCCGGAGTCCAGGTAGAGCAGCAGGTGGTCGGCCGGGTCGTCGCGGCACGGGTCGATCAGCAGGGCGTCGCCGGTGGCCGGGTCGCGCGGGAAGCGGTCGCGCTTGCGGTTGCTGTTGCAGTGCGCGCAGGCCAGCAGGTGGTTCTGCCAGTCGAAGGTGCGCAGCGGGGCCTGGGCGATCGGCTCGAAGTGGTCGATGTCGGTGCCCAGGTTGTCGCCGCAGTACATGCAGCGTTCCAGCCCGGGTGCCATCTGCCGCAGCATCAGGCGCAGTTGGGCCTTCGGGCGGGCGGCTTTGCGCCACGCGGCGCGGCCGGACGCGGTACTGGGGCCGGCCGCCCGGATGCCGGCGGTGGCGCGGTCGAGTTGGGCGGCCAGCCCGGGGTGCAGGGCGGGCCGCTGCAGCGGGATCACTCGTCCCGGCCGAGCAGTCGCGCGGTGACCTCGTCGACCCGGGCGGTCAGCGAGCTGTTCAGCTTCGCCCCCAGCTCCCGGTACTCGGCGAGCTCCGCGTCGGTGGCCCGGCCGGCGTACATCTTGCGCTCCAGCCGGACCAGCAGCCGGCGTTCGGCCTCGGCGGCCGGCGAGTAGGCGCTCGGCAGTCCGAACAGCTCCGACAGGACGGTGTCCTCGCCGCTGCCGTACAGCACCCGCTGGCGGAGGTCCTCGTCCAGGCGGTGCGGTGCGAAGTCCTCGGCGGGGCCGGGGAGGCGGATCAGTGCGCCCGGGTCGGCGGCCTGGCAGACGTACGGGCTGTGGGTGGCGACCAGGAACTGGGTCTGCGGGAAGCGCCCGGTCAGCCAGCCGCCGATGCGCTGCTGCCACACCGGGTGCAGGTGGCGGTCGACGTCGTCGATCAGCACGGGGCCGGGGTGCGGGGCGGCGGCGGTGAGCCGGGCGACCAGGCGGGCCAACGTGGCTGTGCCGTCGCCGAGTTCGGCCAGGGGGAGGTCGAGGGCGCCGTTGCTGACGTGGTGGCGGTCGGGGTCGCTGACCCGCCAGCCCTCGGGCAGCACGGCCGTCACGGCGTCGGCGTCCAGCGGGACGGCGTGGCCCTGGGCGTGTTCGACGAACAGCGCTCGCGGGGTGCCCTGCGGTTCGCCGAGCCGGTGGCGGGGGGCCGGGGACGCCTCGACCCAGCCGTCGACCCGGCCGTCGGCCCGGCCATCGGCCCGGCCATCGGCCCGGCCATCGGCCCGGCCGTCGCCGCCCGCCGCGTCCGGCAGTGCGCCGAGCGCGACCGCGACCGCTCGCAGGAGCGTGCTCTTCCCGCTGCCGTTCGGCCCGGCGACCACCGTCCAGCCCGGGCCGGGCGGGATCGCCACGTCGACCTCGCGCGCACCGCTGAAGCACTTCACGCCGGACACCCTGATCCGCGACACGTACACCGGCCACCCCCTGCGTCGGTCCCACCGGACCTATGCCCCGCCGTGCGGCCGCCCATCCGCGCGCAGCGGGTTCAGGGGGCGAGGCGGACGGGGAGCTCCCGGAGGGCGTCGCGGAGGGCGGCCGCGAAGCGGTCGTACTCCGGGGTGCGGGCGGAGCCGGGGCGGTGGGCGAGGCCGATGCGGCGGCCGGGGGTGGGGGCGGCGAAGCGGACCGCGGCGAGCCGGTCGGTGCGTCCGGTTTCGACGTCGAGCGCGGTGGCGGGGAGCAGGGTGACGCCGAGGCCGCCGGCGACGAGTTGGACGAGGGTGGAGAGTCCGGCGGCGCGGGTGCTTCCGCCGGAGGCGTCGGCGCCGACCTCGCGGCAGATGTCGAGCGCCTGGTCGCGCAGGCAGTGGCCTTCCTCCAGGAGCAGCACGTCGAGGTCGAGCAGGACGTCGCGCGGTACGTCGACCCGTCCGGCGAGTTCGTGCTCGGGCGGCACGATCAGCACGAAGTCCTCGTCGAACAGCGGGATTTCGGCCACCGGGACACCGCCGCCGGCGGGCAGTGCGAGCAGCAGCAGGTCGAGCCGTCCGGTGGCGAGGCCGTCGAGCAGCGAGGGGGTGCGTTCCTCGTGGACGTGGAGTTCGAGGTCGGGGTAGGTGTCGCGGACGAGTCGCAGCACGGCCGGCAGCAGGTAGGGCGCGACGGTGGGGATGACGCCGAGGTGGAGCGGCCCGGTGAAGGGGCGGCGAGCGGCTTCGACCTCTTCGGTGAGGGCGTGCAGCGCGGAGAGCACCTCGCGGGCGTGGACGGCGACGCGTTCGCCGAGCGGTGTGATCATGACGCGGCGGGTGGTGCGTTCGACGAGTTGCGCGCCGAGGCTCTCCTCCAGGGCGGCGACCGCGCCGGACAGTGCGGGTTGGCTGGTGCCGATCGCGGCGGCGGCCTCCCGGAAGTGCAGGTGTTCGGCGACGGCGGTGAAGGCCCGCAGCTGGGAGACGGTGGGGGTGCGTTGCGTAGGGTGCTTCACGGTGCGCTTCCTGCGTGGTCCGGGTACTGCGTCCAGTGTGCCGCACTGATCGGGATTGCCTATCGGGCAATGCGGTAGATCCGATTTCACTGATCAGTGGGGCCTGTGCGACGCTGGGGATTGTCCGCAATTCGGACAACCCTCATCTCAACCCTTGGAGTAACGACGTGCTGACGATCGGCGACAAGTTCCCCGAGTACGAACTCAACGCCTGCGTTGACCTCGACGCCGCGAACGCCTTCGCCGAGATCAACCACAAGTCCTACGAGGGCAAGTGGCGCGTGGTGTTCTTCTGGCCCATGGACTTCACCTTCGTGTGCCCGACCGAGATCGCCGCGTTCGGCAAGCTGAACGAGGAGTTCGCCGACCGTGACGCCCAGATCCTCGGCGTCTCCGGCGACTCGGAGTACGTGCACCACGCGTGGCGCAAGGACCACAAGGACCTGCGCGACCTGCCCTTCCCGATGCTGGCCGACATCAAGCACGACCTGATGCGCGCCTGTGGCGTCGAGGGCGAGGACGGCACCGCGCAGCGTGCCGTGTTCATCGTCGACCCGAACAACGAGATCCAGTTCGTCATGGTGACCGCCGGCTCCGTCGGCCGTAACCCGAAGGAGGTCCTGCGCGTGCTGGACGCCCTGCAGACCGACGAGCTGTGCCCGTGCAACTGGACCAAGGGCGAGGACACCCTCGACGCCCAGGCCCTGCTGGCCGGCTGATCCCGATGGCTCTCGACGAACTCAAGGCCGCCCTGCCGGACTACGCCAAGGACCTGAAGCTCAACCTGGGCTCGGTCATCGGCAACTCGGACCTGCCGGAGCAGCAGCTCTGGGGCACCGTCCTCGCCTGCGCGATGGCGACCGGCTCCTCGGCCGTGCTGCGCGAACTTGAGCCCGAGGCCAAGTCGCACCTGTCCGCGGAGGCCTACCAGGCCGCCAAGGGCGCCGCCGCGATCATGGCGATGAACAACGTCTACTACCGGACGCTGCACCTGCTCTCCGACAAGGAGTACGGGACGATGCGCGCCGGTCTGCGGATGAACATCATCGGCAACCCGGGCGTCGACAAGGTCGACTTCGAGCTGTGGTGCTTCGCGGTCTCCGCGATCAACGGCTGCGGCCAGTGCCTCGACTCGCACGAGGGCGTGCTGCGCAAGGCCGGTGTCGAGCGCGAGGTCGTCCAGGCCTCCGTGAAGATCGCCGCCACCGTCCAGGCCGTCGCCTCGGTGCTGGACGCCGAAGCGCAGCTGGCGTAACGACAGCGAAAGGTCCGTCCGCGGAAGGGAACTCCCTTCCGCGGACGGACCTTTCGGCGTTCCCGGCTACTGCTTGCGGGCCGCCTCGATCGCCTGGAAGACCTGCTGCCCGGCCGCGTTGCGCTGCCTCAGGTGTCCGGTGACGGTGTTGGTGACGGCGATCAGCGGCACCGCCACGATCGCGCCGGCGATGCCGCCGATGATGGAGCCCGCGGCGACGCCGAGCACCACGGCCAGCGGGTGCACCCGCACCGCGCGGCCGAGGATCAGCGGCTGCAGGATGTGGCCCTCCAACTGCTGGACGATGACCAGCACCGCCAGCGCCATCAGCGCCTTGACCGGTCCGACGGTGACCAGCGCGATCAGCACCGCGATGGTGCCGGTGACCAGCGCGCCGACCAGCGGCACGAACGCGCCCAGGAAGATGATCACCGCGAGCGGCATCGCCATCGGCACGCCGAGCAGCTGGAGCCCGATGCCGATGCACAGCGCGTCGATGAAGGCGACGATCACGGTGCCGCGCACGTAGGCGGTCAGCGTGGTCCAGGCCTTGGGCCCGGCGCCGGCCATCGCGTACCGGGAGTGCCGAGGCAGGCCGCGCAGCACCCAGCTCCAGATCCGGGAGCCGTCGTAGAGCAGGAAGAACGTGGTGAAGGCGGTCAGCGCGATGCCGGTGAGCACCTCGACGGCGATGCTGACGCCGGTGAAGCCGGCCGAGGTGAGCTGGTCGGAGTTCTTGCCGATGGACGTGGTGATCTGGTTGGTGAAGCTGTCGAGCTGGTCCTGCGTGAGGTGGAACGGCCCGGTGACCAGCCAGTCGCGCAGCTGCCGGACACCGTCCTGGGCCTTGACGGTGACCCGGTCGAGGTTGGTGGACACCTGCCAGAACACGAACCAGCCGACCAGCCCGATGCCGGCCAGGCCGGACAGGAAGGTGCCGGCGGCCGCCACCGAGCGCGGGACGCCGTGCCGGCGCAGCCAGGAGACGGTGGGCTCCAGCAGTGCGGAGATCAGCAGCGCGGCGAGGGCCGAGAAGGCGACCAGCCGCAGCGTGTCGATGACCCGGAACACCACGTACAGGGCGACGCCGAGCAGCAGCAGGCGCCAGGTGGACTCGGCGGCGACCCGCAGCGTCCACGGCACGGCGTCCACCGGGTTGGCGGGCCGGCCGGGCGGGGCGGCGCCGGCCGGCTGTTCGGTGCTGTGCGGGGCGCGCGGGGGCGGCACGGTCTCCTCGGTCCGCACGGGCGCTCCTTCCGGGGGTGCGACGGCGAGAGCCTGACCACCGTCGGCCGGGGCGCCGCCGCCGTGTTCGGCGAGTTGGCGGGCGGTCTGTTCGGCGGTGCGCCGGGCGGCCCGCTCGGCGGCGAGTTCGACGGCCTGTTCGGTGGCGAGCGCCTGTGCCTCGGCCGAGATGGCGGCGCGCCGGCGGCGTTCCGCGGCGGCGAACAGGCCGGCCGCCACCGCCCCTATCTTGGCGAGGCCGCGCCAACGGCCGCCGCTCGTCTCTTCCGTCACTGCCCCGGTCTCCCCCGTGTTCGTCCACTGCGCGGCCGCGGGTCGCGCGGCCGTCGGTGAGGAACGCTACCTGCCGTCGGGGGCCCCGGTCGCGGGGGTATCACCGACCGCTTCCCGGAGATTTCCGGCAAATCCCACCAATCATCCTGTTTTGTCCGCCGGGAGCGGGGAAGGGGCCAGTCAGACCATCTGTCCGCGGACCGGCCGGGAGCGGAGAGACCAGGACCCGCTCCGCTCCCCCGCGTCCGCACCAGGCCGCGCCGTCCGCTGCGCACTGGTCAGCGCCGCCCGGGCGGCACGGCCCGTCAGCTGTCTCGCGGCAGCACGAAGGGCCCCGTTCTCGACCGTGCGAGAGCGGGGCCCTTCCGTGCGAGCTGTGGGCAGGCCGGGCAGGCCTAGTACCAGTGGTGGGACTGCCAGAACGACCAGGCGCCGCAGGGGCTGCCGTAGCGGCTGTTCATGTAGTTGAGGCCCCACTTGATCTGGGTCTCGGGGTTGGTCCGCCAGTCCGCGCCGGCCGAGGCCATCTTGGAGCCCGGCAGCGCCTGGACCAGGCCGTAGGCACCGGAGGAGGCGTTGGTGGCGGTGTAGTCCCAGCCGCTCTCGCGCTTCACGATCTGGCTGAAGCACTGGAACTGGTTGCTGTCGCCGACGATGCGCAGCGCCATTTCCTGGACCGAGCCGGGGCTGACGGTGGCGAGCACGCTGCGGGCGGAGGCGCGGTTGGCCTCTTCCTTCGCGCGCTTCTCCTCGGCCGCCTTGGCGGCCTTCTCCGCGTCGGCCTTCGCCTGGGCGTCGGCGGCGGCCTTCTGCCGGGCCGCCTCTTCCGCGGCCTTCTTGGCGGCGGCGTCGGCGGAGACCTGCTGGGCGTTGGCCTGACGGTTGATGCCGTCGCTGACGTTCTGGGCCTGTGCACCGGTGGGCGCGTCGGCGAGCAGGGTGGCGCTCGCGACGTCGACCGTCTGAACGGTCTTGCCCTCACTGCCAGAGGCCGCACCCACGACAGCACCGACGGCGGTCACCGCGGTGGCGGAGGCGACAGCGACTCCCCGGACCGAGATCCGAGTCACATGGTTTCCTTCCAGCGTCGCCCGGCGCGTGACCGTCCGGGCGCATATCTGCCCCCTGGTCACTGGCCTCCGTAGAGCTCTGGTCACGGGAGGCGCTGGCTCGGCCGTCCCCCCGGGCGGGCCCGGAGCGGCGGTGGAATCGAGCGGCGTACGGCCTTTCGGTATTCAGTTTTCCGCCCGCCGACCGGAGTTGGCGGGTGTGGTATTGCCGTACGCGGGGCCTGACAGAACCCTCACCATGCCGCACGCGATGGTGTCTACGCAATTCCCTGTGCCGTGGCGGATCTCACAAACTTTCCCACCAGGGAGTTTGGCGAACGGTCCGTCGAGGGGCCGTCAGCAGTGCTGACAGCGAAGGGGCCTGACGGTAGGCGTCAGACCCCTTTGCCCCGGTACGTCCGGTTATGCCTACGGCTGGATGTCCTCCAGCATCTCGGTCACCAGCGCGGCGATCGGCGAACGCTCCGAACGCGTGAGCGTCACGTGGGCGAACAGCGGGTGGCCCTTCAGCTTCTCCACCACCGCGACCACGCCGTCGTACCGGCCGACCCGCAGGTTGTCCCGCTGGGCGACGTCGTGGGTGAGCACCACGCGGGAGTTCTGGCCGATCCGGGAGAGCACCGTGAGCAGCACGTTGCGCTCCAGCGACTGCGCCTCGTCCACGATCACGAAGGCGTCGTGCAGGGAGCGCCCGCGGATGTGGGTGAGCGGCAGGACCTCCAGCATGCCGCGGGAGATGACCTCCTCGATCACGTCCTGGGTGGTGACGGCGGAGAGGGTGTCGAACACCGCCTGCGCCCAGGGGCCCATCTTCTCGGCCTCGCTGCCGGGCAGGTAGCCGAGTTCCTGGCCGCCGACCGCGTACAGCGGGCGGAACACCATCACCTTGCGGTGCTGGCGGCGCTCCAGGACGGCCTCCAGGCCGGCGCACAGGGCGAGTGCGGACTTGCCGGTGCCGGCCCGGCCGCCCATCGAGATGATCCCGATCTCCGGATCGAGCAGCAGGTCGAGGGCGATCCGCTGCTCGGCGCTGCGGCCGCGCAGGCCGAACGCCTCGCGGTCGCCGCGGACCAGCCGGACCCGGCCGTCGGAGGCCACCCGGCCGAGCGCGCGGCCGCGTTCGGAGTGCAGCACCAGGCCGGTGTGGACCGGGAGTTGCTCGGCGCCGTCGACGGCGAGCGCGTGGTCCTGGCCGGCGAACAGCTCGTCCACCTGGTCGGCGGGGACGTGCAGTTCGGTCATGCCCGTCCACCCGGAGGTGATCGCCAGCTCGGCCCGGTACTCCTCGGCCAGCAGGCCGACCGAGCTCGCCTTGATCCGCAGCGGCAGGTCCTTGGAGACGACGGTGACGTCGTAGCCCTCGGCCTGCAGGTTGCGGGCGACCGCGAGGATCCGGGTGTCCGCCTCGCCGCCGCCGGCCCGGTAGCCGGCCGGCAGGATCGACAGGTCGGAGTGGTTCAACTCGACCCGGATGGTGCCGCCCAACTCCCCCACCGGGATCGGCTCGTCGAGCCGGCCGTGGCGGATCCGGTAGTCGTCCAGCAGGCGCAGCGCCTGGCGGGCGAAGTAGCCGAGTTCCGGGTGGTGCCGTTTGGCCTCCAACTCGGTGACCACGACGACCGGGAGGACCACCTCGTGCTCCTCGAAACGCGTCATGGCGAGGGGGTCGGCCAGGAGCACGCTGGTGTCGAGGACGTACGTGCGCCGGTCAGGTGTCCGGCGGCTCTTGGAACTGACCACTAGCCCTCCAGAGCGGGTGACCCGACGTCACCCGCGGCCCACCGGTCCCCGCGGCCCCGCTGGCCGGGGGGACGGTCTGGAGGGAGTCTTCCCAGGCGAGGAGGCCCGCATTCGCGCCGGAGCGAACGGCAGGAACACAACCGATGAACGTTTTCGTGTCGGCCGGACGGGTATGGGGAATTGACCGGCTGCCGATGCTCGTTCCCTTGCGAACAGGGGGAGTTGAGCGCGCGTCAGCGACCCAGCCGCCGGTTGCGCAACTGGTAGTCGCGCAGCGCCCGCAGGAAGTCGACCTTGCGGAAGGCCGGCCAGTAGGCCTCGCAGAAGTAGAACTCGCTGTGCGCGGACTGCCAGAGCAGGAAGCCGGACAGCCGCTGCTCGCCGGAGGTGCGGATCACCAGGTCCGGGTCGGGCTGGCCCTTGGTGTACAGGTGCTCGGCGATGTGCTCGACGTCGAGGATTTCGGCCAGTTCCTCGATCGAGGTGCCGCGTCCGGCGTGCTCCTGGAGCAGCGAGCGGACGGCGTCGGCGATCTCCTGCCGGCCGCCGTAGCCGATGGCGACGTTCACGGTCAGCCCGTCGATGTGCGCGGTCTGCTGTTCGGCGCGCTTGAGCACCTCGGCGGTGGGCGCGGGCAGCAGGTCGAGCGCGCCGACCGGGTGGACCTTCCAGCGGCCGGCGTCGACCAGGCCCTGGACGGCGTCCTCGATGATGCCGAGCAGCGGGACGAGTTCCTCGGCGGGGCGGGCCAGGTTGTCGGTGGAGAGCATCCACAGGGTGACCACCCGGACGTCGGTCTCCGCGCACCAGCCCAGGAACTCGCTGATCTTGTCGGCGCCGCGCTGGTGGCCGTACGCGGTGGTGCCGCCGGTGGCCTTGGCCCAGCGGCGGTTGCCGTCCAGGATCACGCCGATGTGGTGCGGGGTGTTGGCCAGGTGCACCTCGACCCGGCGGCCGTACAGCCGGTAGGCCCTGTCCAGCAGGGTGCGCAGTCCCGGCGTGCGCTCCACCACATCGCGCAGACCCATCGTGAACGGCCCCTCCGTGCTGATTGCTCCGGGTGCGAAATCCCTGCGGCAGCCTACTCCGCCCGGCATTACCGAAGGTAAAACCGCAGGTACCGGTCTTGTCACAGTGGGCGCACGGGGCGGGATACGGAACGGTCTCCGAATCCTTAAACGGTCCCTAAACCGGATTCCGGGTCTTGACGCTTGCCATTGGTCTAGTCCAGCGTGTGGTCAGCACCACAGCGGACCACCCCCACAGCGGAGCCGCCGCGACCCCCACCGCGGCGGCTCTCCCTTCCCCCGCCACGTCTGCTTCCCCCACACCCCTCCCCCATCTCCTGTTCTGGAGCCTGTCATGGCCCGTACCCTGCAGCAGCCGTCCCACCGGCGCCGCAACAAGTTCCCGGCGGTGCTCGCCACCGCGACCGCGCTGGCGCTGGCCGGCACTGGACTGGCCCTGTCCGCCGGCGGCGCGAACGCCGCGGTCGGCAACCTGGTGAGCAACGGCGGCTTCGACTCCGGCCTCTCCGGCTGGACCTGCACCGGCAGCACCACCACGGTCTCCACCCCGGTCCACTCCGGCACCGGCGCGCTGGCCGCCACCCCGGGCGCCGGCGACACCGCCGAGTGCACCCAGACCGTCTCGGTGCTCCCCAACACCGCCTACCAGCTGAACGGCTGGGTCCAGGGCTCGTACGTCTACCTGGGCGCCCGCGGCACCGGCGGCACCGACCCGTCGACCTGGTCGGCGCAGAGCAGCTGGAACCAGCTGAACACCACCTTCACCACCGGCGCCAACACCACCAGCGTCACCCTGTACGTGCACGGCTGGTACGGGCAGCCCACCTACTACGCGGACGACATCCAGCTGATCGGCCCGGGCGGCACCGCCACCCCGACACCGTCGGCCTCCGCCACCTCGGCCTCGCCGAAGCCGTCCGCCTCGGCCTCGGCCTCCGCGTCGCCGTCGCAGAGCGCCTCGCCGTCGGCGTCCAGCTCCCCCAGCCCGTCCAACTCGCCGAGCCCGTCCGGCTCCGCGAGCACCCCGCCGCCGAACACCGGCCTGCCGAAGCACGTGCTGACCGGCTACTGGCAGAACTTCGACAACGGCTCGACCGTGCAGAAGCTGCGTGACGTGCAGGGCGCGTACGACATCATCGCGGTCTCCTTCGCCGACTCGACCACCACCCAGGGCGCGATCTCCTTCACCCTGGACCCGGCGCTGGCCACCAAGCTCGGCGGCTACACCGACGCCGACTTCAAGGCCGACATCGCCGCCAAGCACGCGGCCGGCAAGAAGGTCGTCCTCTCCATCGGCGGCCAGAACGGCGCGATCTCGGTGGGCAGTTCGGCCGCCGCGACCGCGTTCTCCGACTCGGCGTACAAGCTGATCCAGCAGTACGGCTTCGACGGCATCGACGTCGACCTGGAGAACGGCGTCAACGCCACCTACATGGCGCAGGCGCTGCACACCCTCCAGGCCAAGGTCGGCTCCGGCTTCGTGCTGACCATGGCGCCCGAGACCATCGGGATGTACTCCACCGCCGGTGCGTACTTCCAGCTGGCGCTGGCCACCAAGGACATCCTCACCGTCGTCAACACCCAGTTCTACAACTCCGGTGGCATGAACGGCTGCGACGGCAAGGTCTACACCCAGGGCACCGTCGACTTCATCACCGCGCAGGTCTGCACCCACATCCAGGGCGGTCTGCGTCCGGACCAGGTCGGCATCGGCGTCCCCGCCTCCAGCAAGGCGGCGGGCGGCGGCTACGTCAACTCCACCGTGGTGAACAACGCGCTGGACTGCCTGGCCACCGGCAACCACTGCGGCAGCTTCGTCCCGCCGGCCAAGTGGCCGACCATCCGCGGTGCGATGACCTGGTCGACCAACTGGGACGCCAACAACGGCAACGACTTCTCCAACAACGTCGGGGCGTTCGTCCGCGGCATGCAGTGACCTTCCGTCGGTGCGCCGCTCCTTGAGGGTGGAGCAGGTGCACACCAGGGGCCCGTCGTACCACTGGGGGTACGGCGGGCCCCGTCCCTGTGTCAGGACGTGACCAGCACCGCCGCCAGGGTGCCCAGCAGCATCGCCGGGCCGAACGCGAACTCGCTGCGGCGGCCGGCCCGGCGCAGCACCAGCAGGGCGACCGCCCACAGCGCGGCGATCAGCCACATGTACAGCAGACCGGCGTAGAACGTCCGCCAGCCGGCCAGGCCGAGCACCGCGCCCAGCGACGGGGCGAGCTTGGCGTCGCCGAGGCCCATCGGCGCGAACAGCGCCATCAGCAGGAACAGCGCGCCCAGCGCGCCCGCCGCCAGCGCGCAGCGCAGCCACACCGCCGGGCGGTGGTCGGCGAGCGGGACCAGCAGGGCCGTCCCGGCCAGCAGCGGCAGGGTCAGGGCGTCCGGCAGCCGCTGGACGCCCGCGTCCACGAAGGCCAGCACGGTGCCGAACAGCGCCACCCACACCAGCAGCGGCAGCCGGCCCTGCGGGGCGTGCGCGGCGAGCACCGCGCCGACGGCCGCGGCGGCCAGTTCGACGGTCAGCGGCGGCGGCCAGGACCGCCCGCCGCAGCGCACGCAGCGGCCCAGCGGCGTCACCGCGCAGGACCGCCACGCCTCGCCGGCCGGCACCGCGAACCGCACCACCGCGGAGCGCAGCAGCACCCCGGCCAGCAGGCCGAGCACCGCCCCCACCGTCGTTCCCAGCATCCGCTGCCTCCCCTGACGACCCGCCGCGACCCTACCGCCGCACCGCCGTTCGCCCGTCCGTGTCCAGGTGGCGAACACCACGCCGACACCCGCCCCGCGCGGCCGTAAAGTAACCGGGCATGCAGGTCATCCAGTCCAGCAAACTCGCCAATGTCTGCTACGACATTCGCGGCCCGGTGCTCGACGAGGCGATGCGGCTGGAGGAGCAGGGCCACCGCATCCTCAAGCTCAACACCGGCAACCCGGCCGCGTTCGGTTTCGACGCCCCGCCCGAGATCCTCCAGGACATCCTCCGCAACCTGTCCTCCGCGCACGGCTACGGCGACTCCAAGGGCCTGCTGTCGGCCCGCCGCGCCGTGGTCATGCACTACGAGGAACGCGGCCTGCACGGTCTGTCGGTCGAGGACGTCTACCTGGGCAACGGCGTCTCCGAGCTGATCCAGCTCGCCATGACCGCCCTGCTCGACGACGGCGACGAAGTCCTCGTCCCCGCGCCCGACTACCCGCTGTGGACGGCCTCGGTCTCGCTGGCCGGCGGCACCGCCGTCCACTACCGCTGCGACGAACAGGCCGAGTGGTACCCCGACCTCGCCGACATCGCCGCGAAGATCACCGACCGCACCCGGGCGATCGTCGTCATCAACCCCAACAACCCCACCGGCGCGGTCTATCCGCGCGAACTGCTGGAGGGGATCGCCGAACTCGCCCGCCGGCACCGGCTGGTGATCTACGCGGACGAGATCTACGACAAGATCCTCTACGACGGCGTGGAGCACACCCCGCTCGCCACCCTCGCCCCGGACCTCTTCTGCGTCACCTTCAACGGCATGTCCAAGTCGTACCGGGTGGCCGGCTTCCGCAGCGGCTGGATGGTGCTCTCCGGCGACCGGCAGCGCGCCCGCTCCTACATCGAGGGCCTCAACGTCCTCGCCTCGATGCGCCTGTGCGCCAACATGCCCGCCCAGCACGCGGTCGCCGCGGCGCTCGGCGGACGGCAGTCCATCCACGACCTGATCCTGCCCGGCGGGCGCCTGCTCGCCTCGCGCGACGCCGCCCACCGGCTCCTCAACGAGATCCCCGGCGTCTCCTGCGTGAAGCCCAAGGGCGCGCTGTACGCGTTCCCGCGGCTCGACCCGCAGGTCTACAAGATCAAGGACGACGCGCGGATGGTCCTCGACCTGCTGCGCGCCCAGCGCATCCTGATCGTCCAGGGCACCGGCTTCAACTGGCCCGCCCCCGACCACTTCCGCCTGGTCACCCTGCCCCGCCCGGAGGACATCACGGACGCGGTCACCCGCATCGGCGACTTCCTCTCGGGCTACGTCCAGACGTAACGCGCAGCAAGGTCCGGCCGAAGAGGGACGTCCCTCCTCGACCGGACCTTGCGCAGGGGTCGTCCGGCGTCAGCCGAGTCGCTTCACAAGCGCCTGGTACTCGTCCCACAGCGCCTTCGGCGTGTGCTCGCCGAACATCTCCAGGTGGGCCGGGACCAGCGCGGCCTCCTGCTTCCAGATCTCGTTGTCGACCGAGAACAGCAGCTCCTGGTCGGCCGCCGGGATCTCCAGCCCGTCGAGGTCGAAGCCCTCGACCTTCGGCAGGACGCCGATCGGGGTGTCGACGCCCTCGGCGGTGCCTTCGAGGCGCTCGACGATCCACTTCAGGACCCGGCTGTTCTCGCCGTAGCCGGGCCACACGAACTTGCCGTCGGCGTTCTTGCGGAACCAGTTGACGTAGTAGATCTTCGGCAGCTTGGCGGCGTCGGCCTCGGCGCCGACCTTCAGCCAGTGCGCGAAGTAGTCGCCCATGTTGTAGCCGCAGAACGGCAGCATGGCGAACGGGTCGCGGCGCAGCTCGCCGACGGTGCCCTCGGCGGCGGCGGTCTTCTCGGAGGCGATGTTGGCGCCGAGGAAGACGCCGTGCTGCCAGTCGAAGGACTCGGTGACCAGCGGGACGGCGGTGGCGCGGCGGCCGCCGAAGAGGATCGCGGAGATCGGGACGCCCGCCGGGTCCTCCCACTCGTCGGCGATGGTCGGGCACTGCGAGGCCGGGACGGCGAAGCGCGCGTTCGGGTGGGCGGCGGGGGTGCCGGACTCGGGGGTCCAGTCGTTGCCGCGCCAGTCGGTGAGGTGCGCGGGGGCGTCCTCGGTGAGGCCCTCCCACCACACGTCGCCGTCGTCGGTGAGCGCGACGTTGGTGAAGACGGTGTTGCCCCAGAGGGTCTTGATGGCGTTGGCGTTGGTGTCCTCGCCGGTGCCGGGGGCGACGCCGAAGAAGCCGGCCTCGGGGTTGATGGCGTAGAGCCGGCCGTCGGCGCCGAAGCGCATCCAGGCGATGTCGTCGCCGATGGTCTCGACCTTCCAGCCCGGGATGGTCGGCTGGAGCATGGCGAGGTTGGTCTTGCCGCAGGCGGACGGGAACGCGGCGGCGACGTACTTGACCTCACCGGACGGCGGGGTGAGCTTCAGGATGAGCATGTGCTCGGCCAGCCAGCCCTCGTCGCGGGCCATGGTGGAGGCGATGCGCAGCGCGTAGCACTTCTTGCCGAGCAGGGCGTTGCCGCCGTAGCCGGAGCCGAAGGACCAGATCTCGCGGGTCTCGGGGAAGTGCGAGATGTACTTGGTGGTGTTGCACGGCCAGGCGACGTCGGCCTCGCCCTCGGCGAGCGGGGCGCCGACGGTGTGGACGGCCTTGACGAAGTCGCCGTCCTCGCCGAGCTGGTCGAGCACGGCCTGGCCCATGCGGGTCATCACGCGCATCGAGACGGCGACGTACGCGGAGTCGGTGAGCTCGACGCCGTACGCGGCCAGCGGGGAGCCGACCGGGCCCATCGAGAACGGCACCACGTACATGGTGCGGCCCTTCATCGCGCCGCGGAACAGGCCCTTCTCGCCCTGGAAGATCTCCCGCATCTCGGCGGGGGCCTTCCAGTGGTTGGTCGGGCCGGCGTCCTTCTCCTGCTCGGAGCAGATGAAGGTGCGGTCCTCGACGCGGGCGACGTCGGACGGGTCGGAGGCCGCGTAGTAGGAGTTGGGCCGCTTGCTCTCGTCGAGCTTGGTGAAGGTGCCCTGGGCGACGAGCTGCTCGGCGAGGCGGTGGTACTCCTCCTCGGAGCCGTCGCACCACACCACCCGGTCGGGCTCGGTGAGGGCGGCAATCTCGTCGACCCACTCCACCAGACGCTGGTGGCGGGTGGGCGCGGACTCGGCGAGCGCAGAGATCTGAGGCGACACGATCGCTCCGTTTCACACCATCTCGGCCAGGAGACGGCTACGCGGGGGTTGAGGGTCCTTACACGGTAGACCGGCGAACCCCCCCTCCATTCGTCGAAATGGCGCTATTGACGAGATCTTTACTACGTAGTGTCTGGTTCAGGGGCCGTGAACCGCCCGGCCGACGCCCCGAACGGCCCTCTCCGACACCCCCCGAACACTCCAGAACGTCTAAAAGTGAGGATCGCCACTTTCCTACGAGCCGGTAACCTACGGTTCCGTAAGATGTTGCCCATGACCGCGGAAGCCCTCGAACTCGTCAAGCCCAAGTGGCGCGGCTGGCTCCATGCCGGCATGTTCCCGGCCTCGCTGGCCGCCGGAATCGTGTTGATCTGCCTGGCCGAGTCGACGGCGGCGCGGGTCGCCTGCGTCGTCTACTCGGTGAGCGCCTGGATGCTGTTCGGGGTGAGCGCGGTGTACCACCGCTTCACCTGGGGTCCGCGCGGCGAGGCGGTGCTGCGCCGACTGGACCACGCGAACATCTTCCTGATCATCGCGGGGACGTACACCCCGTTCACCATCCTGCTGCTGGACGGCGCGCGGCAGCAGATCCTGCTGTGGCTGGTGTGGGGCGGGGCGCTGGCCGGCATAGCGTTCCGGGTGTTCTGGGTCGGCGCCCCGCGCTGGCTGTACACCCCGTGCTACCTGGCACTCGGCTGGGCGGCGGTGTTCTTCCTGCCGGACTTCCTGCACAAGGGCGGCGCGGCCGTGCTGACGCTGATCGTCGTCGGCGGCGCGCTCTACACCATCGGCGGGGTCATCTACGGCATCAAGCGCCCGAACCCGTCACCGCGCTGGTTCGGCTTCCACGAGGTGTTCCACGCGTTCACCCTCGGCGCGTTCATCGTGCAGTACGTGGGGGTCTCGCTGGTGGCGTACACCGCCGCCGGCTGACCGCCGCAGAAACGCTCCTGCTCCACTCAGTACCGCACCGGCTGGGCCGCCCGCGCCTCCAGCCGCTCCCGGGCCCGACGGCAGCGCTCGCAATGCGCCGCGTCGGGCCCTTCGCCTGCCGCCCGCTGGTGGGCCCGGCCGCGGAAGCGGTACCCGACCCAGACCATCACGGCCGCCACCTCGACCGCCGACACCACCCAGACCAGGCGGGCTCCGCCGATCAAGTACCCGGCTATGACCGCCAGCGCGGCCAGCACACCGACCACGCCGCTCCAGAACCCGGTCGCTCCGTACTCCATTGGCAAACCTCCCGCCGGCCGACAGGTTATCTGACAGGTCGTCAGAGAACTCCCCACCTACAGTGACACGTCCGGCACGCAGCGCGGGCGAACGGGGGATCAACAGCGCATCAATTCCAGACGTGGGGATCCCGCAGCGCGGGCTTCGGTTGACACCTGCCATCTTTTGACAGTTACTCTCATTCGAGAGATGCCATCGGATGGGGGTTCCGTCATGTCTGCTCCACACCCACGGCGCTGGATCGCGTTGGTCGCGGTCGCACTCAGCGTTCTCGTCATCGGCTTCGACACCACGGTGCTGAACGTCGCCCTGCCCGACCTGGCCCGGCAGTTGAACGCCGGCACCGGGCAGCAGCAGTGGATCGTCGACGCCTACACGGTGGTGTTCGCCGCCGCCATGCTCCCGGCCGGCCTGCTGGGCGACAGGTTCGGCCGCCGCCGCACGCTGGTGCTCGGCCTCGCCCTGTTCGGTGCGGCCTCGGTGCTCGGCGCCCTGGCCGGCAGCCCCGCCACGCTGATCGCGGCCCGCGCCGCGATGGGTCTGGCCGCCGCGTTCGTGATGCCGATGTCGATGGCGGTGATCCCCGCGATCTTCCCGCCCGCCGAACAGCGCCGCGCCACCGCCCTGTTGAGCACCATGACCGCGCTCGGCGTGCCGCTCGGGCCGATCATCGGCGGCCTGCTGCTGCGCGGTTTCTGGTGGGGCTCGATCTTCCTGATCAACGTGCCGCTGGTGCTGCTCGGGGTGGTCGCCTGCCTGCTGCTGCTCCCGGAGTCCGCCGACCCGGCCGCGCCCCGGATCGACCTGCCGTCCGCGGGCCTGGCCGCCGGCGGTCTGGCCGCGCTCACCTGGGGCATCATCGAGGGCCCCGAACGCGGCTGGGGCGACGCCCTGGTGCTCGGCGCGCTGGTCGGCGCCGCGGCCGCGCTGACGGCGCTGGTACTGCGCAGCCGCCGCCGGGAGCACCCGATGCTCGACCTGCGGCTGCTCGCCGAGCCGATGTTCCGCTGGTGCGCGATCGCCGTCACGCTGGTCTCGATCGCCCTGTTCGGCGGGTTCTTCGTGCTGCCGGCGTACTTCCGGAGCGTGCTGGGCGCCGACGCGCTCGGCAGCGGCCTGCGGCTGATGCCGATGATGGGCGGCCTGCTGGTCGCCGCCCGGCTCGGCGAGCGCCTGGTGCGCCGCTTCGCCCCGCGCGGCGTGATCACCGCCGGGCTGGCGCTGATCGCCCTCGCGATGCTGCTCGGCAGCCGCACCTCGGTCGGCGACGGCTACGGGTGGACGGCGCTGTGGCTGGTGCTGTTCGGCGCCGGACTCGGCCTGGTCCTGATCACCGCGACGGCGTCCGCGCTGCTCCTGCTGCCGCCGGCCAAGGCCGGGGTCGGCGCCGGGCTGGTGCAGACGCTCCGCCAGGTCGGCGGCGCGATCGGCGTCGCCGTGTTCGGCAGCCTGCTGGCTGCCGGCTACCGCTCCGGACTGCACCTCCCGACGCTCCCGGCGGACGCCGCGCAGCGGGTCCGCGGTTCGGTGGTCGCCGCCGACGCGGTCGCCGAGCGGCTGGCCGATCCGGGGCTGGCCGCGTCCGCGCACGGCGCGTACGTGCACGGCATGGGCCTGGTGCTGCTGACGGCCGGGCTGCTCGCGGCGGTGGCCGCCGTGCTGGTCGCGGCCCGGATGCCGGGCGCCGGCGACCCGGTGGCCGCGGACGCCCCCGAGGTGCGGCCGGTGGCCGCGGCGGCGGGTGATCCCGGAGAATCGACCGCATGACCACCCCGCGCAGCGCCCGGCCCCGCCCGTCCGACGACTCCTCCGGTTCGTTGGAGGAGCTGGTCGAAGCACCGCTGTCGCTGCGCGAGCGCAAGAAGCTGAAGACCCGCCAGTCCCTGCGCCGGGAGGCGTTCCGGCTGTTCGCGGAGCAGGGCTGGGAGGCCACCACCGTCGACCGGATCGCGGCGGCGGCGGAGGTCTCCCCGTCCACCTTCTTCCGGTACTTCCCGACCAAGGAGGACCTGGTCCTCAGCGACGAGTACGACCCGCTGATGGCCGCCGCGATCCGGTCCCGGCCGGCGGACGAGCCCTTCCTCACCTCCGCGCGGGAGGTGCTGGTCGGGCTGGTCCGCCGGATCGACGAGCGGGAGCACGCCGAGCTGTACCAGCGGATGCAACTGACCGCCTCGGTCCCGAGCCTGCGGGCCCGGATGCTCAACGGCTCCGGCCAGCCGACCGGGATGCTGCTCGGCCTGCTCACCGAACGAGCCGGCCTGGACGCCCCCACCCTCGAACTGCGGATCACCGCCGCCACGGTCTCCGCCGCGCTCACCGAGACCTCGCTGTACTGGGCCGACAACGGCGCCCGGGACAACCTGGCGGACCTGCTCGACCGGGCCCTCGCCCACCTGCAGAACCTCTGACGCCGGGTCAGTCCACCCGCAGCACCAGCTTGCCGGTGGTGCGGCCGGTGTCGCCCAGGGCGTGTGCCTTCGCGGCCTCCTCCAGCGGGAGGACATCGGCGATCTCGGCCCGCAGCAGGCCGCGTCCGGCCAGGTCGGCGACGGCGGCCATCCCGGCGTGGTCGGCCTCCACCAGCATCATCGCGGTACGCACGCCGAGCCGGTCGGCCTCCTCCGCCAGCCCCTCGTACGGCACGGGCAGGATCGACACCAGCAGGCCGCCCGGGCGCAGGGTGCGCAGGGAGCGCAGCTGGTACTCGCCGCCGACGGTGTCCAGCACGACGTCGACGTCCCGGACGGTCTCGGCGAAGTCGGCGGCGCGGTAGTCGACCGGCTCGTCCACGCCGATGCCGCGCAGGAAGTCGTGCTTGGCGGCGCTGGCCGTGCCGATCACGTGGGCGCCGCGGGCCTTGGCGATCTGCACGGCGAGGTGGCCGACGCCGCCGGCCGCGGCGTGCACCAGCACCCGGTCGCCGGCCTTCACCCGGGCGGTGTCGACCAGCGCCTGCCAGGCGGTCAGCGCGGCCAGCGGCAGCGCGCCGGCCTGGACGACGTCCACCCCCTCGGGCCGGGTCACGAACGTCCGGGTCGGGCCGGTGACGTACTCGGCGTGGGCGCCGACGCCGTGCGGGTAGGGCAGCATGCCGAAGACCTCGTCACCGGGCTTGAACAGGGTGACCCCGAAGCCGACGGCCTCGACGGTGCCCGCGACGTCCCAGCCGAGCACGAACGGGGGCTTGCCGAGGAAGAGGCCGTTCGCCCGGTGCTTCCAGTCCGTCGGGTTCAGGCCGGCCGCCCGGACCTTGACCAGGATCTCGCTCGTCCCGGGCTCGGGGCGCGGGAGTTCCACCACGTTCAGGACTTCGGGGCCGCCCAGGACGTCCTGGCTGATCGCACGCATCGTGTTCGTCGTCATGCCCTCAGCCTGTCCCGGCCGGGGCGGGCGCGGCAGTGGCATGATGGCCACTGTCCGATGGGATTCTGCCAGGAGGCTGCCGTGCCGAACGCCGCGAAGACACCGCCGCACCGGATCGCCGTGCTCGCCCTGGAGGGCGTCTACCCGTTCGAACTCGGCATCCCCCGAAGGGTGTTCGCCGCCGCGGGCGACCGCTACGAGCTGGCCACCTGCACCGTGGACGGGCGGCCGGTGCGTTCGGACGCGGACTTCACCATCGGCGTCGAGCACGGCCCGGAGATCCTCCGCGCGGCCGACAGCGTGGTCATCCCGCCGTTCTCGCCCGCCCTCGCCACCGCCGACCTCGACCCCGCCGTCGCCGCGGCGCTGGCGCTGATCCGGCCCGGCACCCGGCTGATCTCGATCTGCACCGGCGCGTACGTGCTCGCCGCCGCCGGCCTGCTGGACGGCCGGCCCGCCACCACCCACTGGGCGCTCGCCGACCGCTTCCGCCGGCTCTTCCCCCGGGTACGGCTCGACCCGGACGTGCTGTTCGTCGACGACGGCGACATCCTCACCTCGGCGGGCGCGGCCTCCGGCGTCGACCTGTGCCTGCACGTGCTGCGCCGCGACCACGGCGCGGCCGTCGCCAACCACGCCGCCCGGCTGGCCGTCGTCCCGCCGTGGCGCGACGGCGGGCAGGCCCAGTACATCGAGCAGCCCGTCCCGGCGGCGGGGGCCGTCGGCACCGCCGCCACCCGCGCCTGGGCGCTGGAGCGGCTGCACCTGCCGCTGACGCTGGCCGAGCTGGCCGGGCACGCCGCGATGAGCACCCGTACCTTCGCCCGCCGCTTCCACGACGAGACGGGCCAGAGCCCCGGCCGCTGGCTCACCCAGCAGCGCGTCGCCCTGGCCCGTGACCTGCTCGAATCCACCGACCTGACCGTCGACCGGATCGCCGGCCGGGTCGGCTTCGCCAACGCGGTGTCGCTGCGTCAGCACCTGCACGCGGCGATCGGCGTCTCGCCGCTCGCCTACCGGCGGACCTTCGCCGGGAACTAGTGCCGCGGCACTAGCCCCTGCGGCGGCGGCGCACCCCGATCACCGTGCCCACCAGGGCAGTTGCGCCCAGTGCGGTGCCTGCGGCGAGCAGCGGTGCGGTGCTCGTGGAGGCGGTGGGTGCGTCGGCCTGGAAGCCGCCCGCCTTGCCGGCCCGGTCGTACGCGGAGCCGGGCAGCTTGTCGCCGTACCGCTGGTGGACCAGCTGCTGGTAGGCGGCGACGGTGGCGCCGTGCGCGCCGACCGAGCGGCGGGCGGTGTCGTCGAGCGGCAGGACCCGGCCGTCCTTGAGCTCGTACCAGGCGCCCAACTGCGGTTCGCGGAAGGCGGTTCCGCCGTCGGCGGCGGCCCGGGCCGCGTAGTCGGTCTCGTCGCTGCCGGAGGCGATGTTGACCACCCGCCAGCTGCCGTTCTGCTGCGCCGTCCAGACCGAGGCGCTCTGCCCGTCGGCGGCGACGGCCTTGGTGGCGGTGAACTCGACGGTGGCGACCGGTGCGCCGGGCCGGCCGGCCACGAAGCCGGCATCGAGGGTGCGGACCGGCACCGTGTCGCCGCTGAGCCGGGGCGCGGCGTCGCTCGCCGCCCGGGCCTCGTCGCTCGGGCCGATCGCCAACGGCTGGGTCGGCGGCACCCCCTTGCGGGCGAAGAAGTGCCCCAACTGGTCGAGCACGGACGGGTTCTGGGCGGCGGCCCGGGCGGCGGCGAGGTCGCCGGAGCCGAGCTGCTGATCGGCGGCCTGCGCGAGCGGGGCGGCGGCGAGGCCGAGGGCGGTGGCCGCGGCGAGTGCGGCGGCGGCGCGGGCGAGTCGGACGCGGTGGCTGCTCATGACGGGGCTCCTCACGCGCCGATCCGGTACAGGGAGTGGGTCCAGGAGAACGACCCGTTGTTCACGTAGTAGTTGTAGTCGCCCCAGTTGTAGCGGTAGTTGGACGGCCACGGGTCGCCCCAGTACAGCCAGTTGTTGCCGCTGTCGTAGCCGTACAGCACGTTCATGTGGCCGCCGCCGGAGCTCCACTGGATCCGGGTCTCCACCGGCCGGCCGGCGTCGATCTCGCCCTGCACGGTGGAGTAGCGCAGGTAGCCGCTGACGTACGAGCCCGGGTTGATGCCGATCGTGTACAGCGCGTTCTGCACCTCGGCCAGGCTGGCCTGGCTGTTCGGGCAGCTTGCGTTGGTGGAGCGGCCGAATGCGGCGTTGCAGAACTGGTTCTGGCTCCAGGTGTAGCCGTAGTAGGAGGCGATGGTGTTGCCGGAGGCCGCCCAGCACCAGTTGGTCTGCTGCTGGGCCTGCATGGTCAGGTTGAGGGTGCGCGCGGTGCCCGCCGCCAGCGGGGCCTGCGGCTTCGCGGCGGTGGCGGACTGTATCGCGGCGGGCTGTATCGCGGCGGGGGTCTGAGCGGCCACGGCGGGGGCGGCCACGGCCGGAACGGCGGCGGCCGCGCTCAACGCCGGGGCGAGAACGCCCAGGGCGAGTACGGCGACCGTCCGACGCAGCCGCATCGGGGTGAGTGGCATGGGGAATGTCCTCCTGGCAGAGGAGTGGGGGTGTGGGGGCGGCGTCCGGACGCGCTGCCGACGAGCATCCGGCCGTTGCCACCGGGCGGTCAACGGCCGCGCCCGGCCGGGGAGTCGAGGTGTGAACGGCCTCCGCCGGGTGTGAACGCGCCCCCGCCGGGCAGCGCGAATATCGACCGGGGCGGCGACCCGCCGTCCACAAGGTGTGAATATTCACGCTCAGTTGAGGAGCCGGCCATGCCGCAGCCGACCGCACCGCCCGAACTGGCCCTGGCCCTGCGCACCGGACCGTTCCACCTCGCCCTGCGGGCCGCCATCGCCGCCCGCGGCCTCGCCCTGCACCGGCTGCGCCGACACCTCGCGCAGCGCGGCGTGCACGTCGGCGTCACCAGCCTCAGCTACTGGCAGCAGGGCCTGCGCCGCCCCGAACGGGCCGAGTCGCTGCGCGCCGTCGCCGCGCTCGAAGAGGTGCTGGAGCTGCCCGAGCACTCGCTCACCCGACTGCTCGGCCCCCGCCGCACCGCCCCCGACCCCGCCTCGCCGCCCGTCCGCCCGTACCGCGACCTGATCACCCCCGCCGAGGCGGTGGACGGCCTGATCGCCGTCCTCTCCGGGCCGCCCGACACCGGGCTGCACACCGTCACCCACATCGAACGGATCCGGGTCGGCGCGGACCGGCGGCTGCGGCGCCGCGACTCCCAGCACGTGCTGCGCGCCCACCGCGACGGCATCGACCGCTACCTCGCCATTTACCAGGGCGACCCGGGCTGCGACATCGGCCGGGTCCGGGTCCGGGCCGAGGAGAACTGCCGGGTCGGCCGGATCCGCCGCGACCCCGCCGCGCACCTGCTGGTCGTGGAACTCCTGCTGGACCGCCGGCTGCGCACCGGCGACACCCACCTGCTGGGCTACGGCTTCGACGAGTCGCCGTCGCCGCAGCCCAGCCGCGAGTACGTGCGCGGCTTCAACGCGGGGGCCGGGCAGTACGTGCTCCAGGTGACCTTCGACCCGGCCGCGCTGCCCGTCCGCTGCGACCGGTTCACCGTCCGCACCCCCGGCCAATCCCCCCTGGAGACCGAGGAGTTGACCCTCGACGGGCACCACTGCGCACACCTGGTGGCCGAGGGGCTGCCGCCCTGCCTGCTCGGGCTGCGCTGGGACTGGGAGTGAGCCCAGCCCGCCAGGGCCTCCGCCCCAGGGCCTGTCCGCCCTAGTTGGTGATCCGCCCGCCGGCCACGTCGACGGTCAGTCCGGTCAGCCAGCCCGCGCCGTCGGAGGCCAGGAACAGCGCGGCGTCCGCCACGTCGGCCGGGGTGCCGAGCCGGTTCAGCGGGTGGGTGGCCGCGACCCTGGCCTGCACCTCGGCGGGCATCCGCTGCTGCACCCGTTCGGTCAGGATCGCCGACGGGGCAAGGCAGTTGACGCGGATGCCGTGCGGCCCGAGCTCGGCCGACAGGTGCCTGGTCAGCATCACCACGCCCGCGTTGGCCACCCCGTACGCCAGGTTGGCGCCGCTGGGCTGGCGGCCGGCCGCCGAGGACATGGTGAGGATGCTGCCCGCGCCGCGCTCCAGCATGCCCGGCAGGAAGGCCTGCACGGTGAGGAACACCGAGGTCAGGTCGGAGTCCAGCACCTCGCGCCAGCGCTGCTCGGACAGTTCGGCCGTCGGCACCGGGAAGCCCTGGCCGCCGGCGAACGCCGCCAGCACGTCCACCGGGCCGAACCGCTCGTCCACCGTCCGGCGCACGCCGTCCAGCGCCGCGCTGTCCGTCACGTCGGCGACGGCGGCCACCGCCTCGCCGCCCGCGGCGGCGATCTCGGCGACCACCGCCGCCAGCGCCGCCTCGTCCCGGCCGACCACGCACACCGACGCGCCCTGCGCGGCGAACGCCCGCGCGGTGTGCGCCCCGATCCCGCGCGAACCGCCGGTGACCACCACCGTCCGGCCCTTCAGTTCCGCATACGTTCCGGTCATCGCACTCAACTCCCCTGTGATCAGTGTTCGGTGCTGCGACGGCGGGTCTTCGGCAGCAGGGCGGCCACGAACAGCAGCCATACCAGCCCGCCGAACCGGACCACCGGCAGCAGGTACATGAAGCCGTCCGCCACCAGGGCGAACAGCGCGAGCATCCCGGCGGCGGCCACCACCAGGCCGGACCAGGTCACGGCGCGGGGCAGCAGGTCGGTGAGCATCGCCGACACCGAGACGCCCGCCGCCAGCAGACCGAAGCCCGCCGCGAACGCGGGCCCGCCCGCCAGGAAGGACACGTCGGCCAGCGCCCGGCCCAGCGCGGGCGGCGCGTCGGCCGACAACCGCCCGCCCGCCCACGCCCCGGCCGCGCTCAGGAACAGCGCGGACGCCGCCAGCACGCCGCCGACCAGCGTGATCGCGGAGCCGGGCGCGGTGATGCCGAGCGCCCGCAGCCGCCGGTAGAGCAGCGCCGCGCACAGCGCCAGCGGCACCGCGGCGGCCAGCAGCAGCAGCGCGCCGAGACGGGCCGTGCCGCCGTGCTCCTGCGCGTACCGCACCACCTCGGCGCCGGTGGCGTCCGGGTGCGGGGTGGCCCGGTTGACCACGGTGTAGGCGATCGTCAGCCCGGTGACCGAGAGGGTCGGCGCGAGCAGCGGCGGGCCGGTCTGCGGGCCGCCCTTCGGCCGGGCGGCCGGGGCGGGGCGGGGCTGGGCGGTGGTGCTCATGGTTCCTCCATGACATCCGTCGACGCGCATCCATCGATACACTCGGAATAATGATTACATCGTGGAACGATTGTCAAACGGGTACGATGTCGGCATGAGCATGAATCGAGAGGCGGACCGCCAGGACCGGCCCGACGGCACCCCGCAGGCAGCGCCCGGCCCGGGCGGGCCGCCCGGCGGCGGTGCGGCATTCCTGCTGGCCCAACTGGGCGCGCACGCCGCCGAGCGCTTCGCCGAACGGATCTCCGCACTCGACCTCACCCCCGCACAGGCCGGCCTGCTCCGGCTGCTGGTGCAGAACCCGGGCCGCAGCCAGCGCGAACTCGCCGACGCGCTCGGCATGCCCCCCAGCCGCTTCGTCCCGTTCGCCGACGGCCTGGAGCAGCGCGGCCTGATCGAACGCCGCCGCAACGCGGAGGACCGCCGCCTGTACGCACTGCACCTCACCGACGACGGCCTCGCCCTGCTCGGCCGCCTGCGCGAAGCGGCAATGGCCCACGAACAGGACGTCACCCAGGCCCTCACCCCCGAGGAGCACGCACACCTGACATCCCTGCTCGGCCGGATCGCCGCACAGCAACACCTCACCCCTGGCATCCACCCCGGCTACCGCACCATGCGCCCCCGCTGACTCCCCCTCAGGGAGGCGACAGGGGCCTGAGGGTGGTCGGCGAGATGGCAGCCGACCCAGGGCAGGCGGCAGAGCCGGGGGCAAAAGGCCGTTCGTGGAGCGCTACTTGAACGCCGACAGGCAACCTCGCCCTGCCAGGCTGCCCACCCCCGCCCCCGGGAAGCGCGCACAACCGACGTCTCCGGACCCCCGCTCAGCGGCAGCTCACCCCGGGCGCTCCCCAAAAACCCTCCGTTGAGCACCACTTGAGCGCCGACGGGCAACCTCGCCCCGCCGAGCCACCCGCACCAGACCACGGCCGCCCGGCCCCCGCCCCCGGGAAGCGCGCACAACCGACGTCTCCGGACCCCCGCGCAGCGGCAGCCCACCCCGGGCGCGCGAAAGGCCCCGGGGGCGCTCCCCAAAACCCTCCGCGGACCCCCACTTGAGCGCCGACCGACGACCTCGCCCTGCCGAGCCACCCGCACGAGGCCACGGCCGCCCGGCCCCGAGGGGTTGCGCAGTCGACGTCGCAGCTCGACCAGGGCACGCGAAAGGGCCCCGGCGGGTTCTCCCCCAAGGGCCCTTCGTGGAGCGCTACTTGAACGCGACCTCGGCCGCGTCGGTGACGGGCCGGTAGCCGAGGCGGGGGTAGATCGCGTTGCTGACCGGGTTCGCGAGGTCCGTGTAGAGCAGGACCTCGGCCGCACCGCGGGACTGTGCGTGCCGGGTGGCGGCAGCCGTCAGGGCGCTCGCGTAGCCGTGGCCGCGGTCGGCGGGCGGAGTGTAGACGGGGCCGATCCGGGACATCCCGGCGACGGCGGGGCTGGCTCCGGCGAGCGAGACCGCCCGCCCGTCCTCGGTCTCCCACAGCAGCAGGACCTCGGCGGCGATCCGCTGCTCGGCGTCGGCCGCCGCGTCGGCGGGCGGCAGGATCTCGGCCTCGACGCAGAAGTCCACCAACCAACGGGCGACGGTCTCCCGGTCGGCGGGCCCGGCGATCCGGGAGCGGCCGGCGGGCGGCACCGACGGAGGCGTCAACTCGCCCAGCCGGTACAGTCGTTCGCTCCGCTCCAGGTGCCAGTCGACGCCGGTGGCCCGGTGCCACTCGGCGGCGAAGGCGAGGGCGGTGTCGTGGTCGCCGGCCACCGTGTCGGGGCGGTCGGCGGCGTCGCCGGCGGCGAGCGTGCGGGCCAGCTCCTCGGCGGCGGCCGCCGGCATCGGTCCGAGGCGCTGCCCCCACGGCGGGGTGCGCACGCAGGTGCCGGCGACCTCGCCGTCCGGGCCCTGCCACCAGCCGAAGCGCGGCGGCTGCGCGCCGTACGCGTGCAGGCCGTCCCGGGTGAGGCGGTCGAGGATGGTGAGCAGCACGGTGTTCGCGACGGGGTCGGCCGCGAGGAACTCCCCGGCGGCGGCGCGGAAGTCGTCCGGTGATGTGGTCAGTGTCCAGCCCATGACTCATCCTGCCCTGCGGACAGTGCCGCCGACCAGCGCTTTTCGGTCGGCGGCACCGTCGTTCCGGTCACTTGCCGTGCAGGCGTTCCGCCAGTTCCGAGGCGTCCGCGACCGGCCGCTCGCAGACGAAGTGCCGGCAGACGTACGCGGCGGGCTTCCCGTCCAGGAGCGGGCGGTCGGCGAGCAGCGGCACCTCGGTGTCGCCGACCTCGCCGACGGCGACCACCGCGCCGGGGGCGGTGGAGCGCAGCGCCGCCAGGTGCAGCGCGGCGCGCCCGGCGTCGCCGGCGGGGCCGACCACCGCAACCTCGCGCGGCCCGTCGAGCAGCGCCTCGGCGACGGCCAGCCCCCAGCCGGTGAACCGCGGCGCGCGCGCCCCGAGCGTCGAGACGATGCCCAACGCCCTTTCGGCGGCGGTGCGGTGGCGCGCGGAGCCGGTGTACGCGGCGTAGCCGAGCAGCGCCCCGGCGGCGGCGGTCCAGCCGGACGGGACGGCGTTGTCGGTGGGGTCCTGCGGGCGGCGGATCAGCTGTTCGGCGTCGTCGGCGGTGTCGTACAGCGCGCCGGACTCCTGGTCCGCGAAGTGCAGCAGCACCAGGTCGAGGAGCTCCCCGGCGAGTTGCAGCCAGGCCGCCTCGCCGCCGACCGCGTACAGCGCGAGGAAGCCTTCGGCGACGTCCGCGTAGTCCTCCAGCACGCCCGCGTTCGCGCCCGCGATGCCGTCCCGGGAGGTGCGCAGCAGCCGTCCCTCGGGCGTGAGGTGGACGGCGATCAGCAGGTCGGCGGCGCGCTCGGCGGCCTCGATCAGGTCGGGGCGTTCCAGCAGCGCGCCGGCCTCGGCGAGGGCGGCGATCGCCAGGCCGTTCCAGGCGGCGACCACCTTGTCGTCCCGGGCCGGGGCGGGGCGCTGCGCGCGGGCCTCGAAGAGCTGCTCGCGGATCCGCCGGTAGGCGTCCATGTCCTCGGGGTCGTGCGGGAGTTGCAGGACCGAGGTGCCGTGCTCGAAGGTGCCGGTGACGTCGAAGAGCCGCACCGCGAGGTCGGCGTCCGCCTCGCCCAGCACCTCGGTCAGCTGCTCGGGCGTCCACGCGTAGTACGCGCCCTCGGTGGTCTTCCCGCTCGCCGGGTCCAGCGAGTCGGCGTCCAGCGCGGAGGCGAACCCGCCCTCCGGGGTGCGCAGTTCGCGCAGCAGGAAGTCGGCGGTCTCCAGCGCGACCCGGCGGGCCTGCTCGTCGCCGGTGGCGCGCCACAGGTGCAGGTACACCCGCAGCAGCAGCGCGTTGTCGTAAAGCATCTTCTCGAAGTGCGGGACGGTCCAGGTGGCGTCCACCGCGTACCGGGCGAACCCGCCGCCCAACTGGTCGTAGATCCCGCCGCGGGCCATCGCCTCGCAGCTGCGCCGCACCATCTGCAGCGCGGCTTCCGAGCCCGTCCGGGCGTGGTGGCGCAGCAGGAACTCCAGCACCATCGACGGCGGGAACTTCGGCGCCCCGCCGAACCCGCCCCGCCGCTCGTCGAACGACCGGGTCAACTCCACGACCGCGCCGTGCAGTTCGGCGTCCCCGGGCGGCTGGGCGATGCCGCTCCCGACCGCGTACACCGAGGCCCGCTCGGCGAGGTCCTTGCTGATCCGCGCCGCGACCTCCCCGACCTCGGCCCGCCGCCCCGTCCACGCCTTGTCCACGCCCTCCAGCACCTGCCGGAACGACGGCATCCCGTGCCGGGGCTGCGGCGGGAAGTACGTCCCGAAGTAGAACGGCTGCTTCTCGGGCGTCAGGAACACCGTCATCGGCCACCCGCCCTGCCCGGTGGCCGCCTGCACCGCCTCCATGTACACCGCGTCGACGTCCGGCCGCTCCTCCCGGTCGACCTTCACCGCGACGAACCGCTCGTTCAGGTACCCGGCGGTCTCCTCGTCCTCGAACGACTCGTGCGCCATGACGTGACACCAGTGACAACTCGAATAGCCGACGGACAGCAGCACCGGCACCCCGCGCCGCTCCGCCTCCGCGAACGCGTCGGGAGACCACTCCCACCAGTCGACGGGGTTCTCGGCGTGCTGCTGGAGGTAGGGGGACGCGGCATCAGCCAGACGGTTCACCATGCGCGCAGTATCTCAACCACCGCAACATTGCGGGCCGCACCATGCGCAAGCGGCTTCGGACGGCGGTGGATGTGCCGGTGGGCCGGTTTCCCGTCGGCACCGGAGAACACCACGCGCCCTGCGACCGCACAGTACGCTGGCCCGGCAGCACCGGGCCCGTCGAGCCCCGAAAAGGTACGCCGATGACCGCCGAGATGGTCGCTCCTGAGTGGATGCACCGGCAGATCACCGCGGACGAGGACGACTCCTGGTCCGCGGAGCAGTGCGCGGGCATCGAGATTGTGGACGGGATGGTCGCCGTGAGCCCGCGTGCGTCCAAGCGGCACAACCGCCTGGCCCGGATCCTGGCGAACGCCCTGGAGGCAGCCGCCGGTCCGGACTGGAACGCCGACACGGACTCCGACGTCCGGTTGCAGGACGCGCCCCTGACCAACCGGCGGCCCGACGTCGTGGTCTACCGGGCCGAGACCGTCGACATCACGCCCACCCGCCCGGAGCACGTTCTCCTGGTCGTCGAGGTCGTGCCACCGGGTTCGGAGACCACCGACCGCATCGTGAAGGTGGATCGGTACGCCCAGGCCGGTATCGCCTTCTACTGGCGGATCGAGCAGACCGCCAACGGCGTTCCCCTACGACCGGCGCGCATGGCGGACCGGCATGTCCGGATCTGACAGCAGACCGTCATTGTCGCCGCCGAGCGACGCGGGTCAGGATGGACCCATGTCCAGCACCCGCCGTGTCGTCATCGCGGTCTTCCCGGGCGTCGACCTCCTCGACGTCACCGGCCCGGCCGAGGTCTTCGCCCTGACCAACCGGGAGACCGGAGGCGCCGCCGGCTACCAGGTCGAGCTCGTGGCGCGAACCCGCGGCGAGGTCGCCACGTCGGCGGGGCTGCGGCTGGTCGCGGACCTTGCCTTCGCCGAGGTGGACGGCGTCCTGGACACGCTGCTGGTCCCCGGAGCGGTCAATGCCGGCCCCGACGACCGGGCCGCCGGTTCGGACGACGTGGTGGCGTGGGTCGCCAGGGTCGCGCCGCTGGCCCGGCGGGTCGTGTCGGTGTGCACGGGCACGCACCTGCTGGCCGCCGCC
Organism: Kitasatospora sp. NPDC059795; assembly: GCF_042732175.1. Lineage (NCBI taxonomy): Bacteria > Bacillati > Actinomycetota > Actinomycetes > Kitasatosporales > Streptomycetaceae > Kitasatospora > Kitasatospora sp. NPDC059795. The sequence continues at coordinate 290,381 of NZ_JBHWID010000002.1, read as the reverse complement.
GGGCTGCTCGACGGCAGGACGGCGACGACGCACTGGTCGACCGCGGCGCGGTTGGCGGCCGAGCATCCCGGGGTCACCGTCGACCCCGACCCGATCTTCGTACGCTGCGGCAACGTGTGGACCGGCGCCGGGATCAGCTCGTGCGTGGACCTGGCACTGGCGCTGGTCGCCGAGGACCTGGGCGAGGAGGTCGCCCTGGCAGTGGCCCGGCAGCTGGTCGTGTACCTCAAGCGCCCGGGCGGCCAGAGCCAGGTCTCGGCCCCGCTGAGCCGGCCGCCCGCGACCCGCCGAGACATCGACGATCTGCGGATGTTCATCGTCGACCATCTGGCCGGCGACCTGTCCGCCGCCGCCCTCGCGGCACGCATGTACCTGAGCGAGCGTCACTTCGCGCGGGTCTTCCGCCAGCAGACCGGGACCACTCCGGGCGCCTACGTCGAGGCCGTGCGGGTGGAAGCGGCCCGCCGGCTTCTGGAGGACACCGACCGGACCTTGGACCAGGTCGCCGCCGAGTGCGGGCTCGGCTCGGTGGAGACGCTCCACCGAGCGCTGCGCAAGCGGATCGGCACGACGCCCGCGGCCTACCGGCGCCGGGTCCGCACGACCGCCTGACGACGTCCTCCCCCGATCCCGGTCCACCCGCGCGTGGGACGGCGCTGCTCCCTGCCCGGAAGACCGTCCTCGACGACGGCGGCGCGGGCACCCCTTGCCACTTCTCCGCCTGTCGTTTCGCTGCGCCCCCATGGCAGTTCCGCGAAACCCGTCGCCCGGAAAGGAAGCCCACCCATGCCCTTGCCGAAGTCGTTGCACATCCTGCGAGATCGTCCCTTCCGGCTCCTGTGGACCGCTCGCAGCATCTCCGCCATGGGCAATGCCCTGATGCCGGTGACAGTGGTCTTCGCCATCCTGCGCTCGGGCGGCAGCGCCCTGGACGTCGGCACCGTGCTGACCTGCCAAGCGGTCGGCCAGGTGGTGATGCTGCCGGTGGGCGGGGTCTGGGCGGACCGGCTGTCGCGCAAGCTCGTCCTGATGGCGACCGACGCCGTCCAGGCGGTCTGCTACGGCCTGCTCGCCGTACTGGTGTTCCTGAACCACGCCGCGGTCTGGCAGTTCGGCGTCGCCTACACGGTGGCCGGCATGGCCTTCGCCTTCTTCACCCCGGCGTCCAGGGCTGTCGTGCCCGAGCTCGTCGATGCCGGGAACCTGCAACCGGCGAACGCCCTGCTCGGCCTGACCGACAGCACCACCAAGGTGGTGGGCCCGGCCCTCGCCGCGCTGCTGCTGGCGGTCTCCAGTCCGGGCACGGCGATCCTGGTCGATTCCGTCAGCTTCCTGGTGAGCTTCGTGCTGGTCTCCCGGATGCACCTGTCCAGGCCGGTGGAACGGCCCGAGAAGCACCACTTCTTCGCGGAGCTGCGCGACGGTTGGGTGGTGGTGGCCCGGCGCCGCTGGTACCTGGCCAACCTGCTCGCCTGGGGCATATGGAACTTCGCGATCGCCTTCTTCTTCGTCCTGGGGCCGGTCGTGATGCAGCACGGCCATGGCGGGGCCACCGCTTGGAGCATCATCCTGATCACCGGCGCGGTGGGCTCCATCGTCGGCGGGCTGGCCGCACTGCGTTACCGGCCGCGCCGTCCGCTGGTTGTCGCCAACGCGACCGCCGTGTTCGGCATCGGCCCACTGGCTCTGCTCGCTCCCCCTGCCCCGGTGTTCGTCATCGCCATCGGGGTGGCCGTGGCCTTCCTCATGACCGCGCTCGTCAACGAGGTCCTGGCGACTGTTCAGCAGCAGCTCTTCCCCAAGGAGATGCTGGCGCGGGTCAGTTCACTGGACTGGATGATCTCGTTCATCGCCATGCCCGCCGGCTACGCCGCCGCCGGTCCGGTCGCCGAGTTCCTCGGGACGCGCACGACACTGCTGGCTGCCGCAGCCGTCATCGGCACGCCGTGCGTGCTGCTGAATCTGCTGCCCGGCGTGCGCTCGGTCCGGCTCCTCCCCGACGGCACCATCGGCATCACCGGCGAGCGGGGCACCGCTGCGTCCCTCCCCGGGGACACCTCGGCTCCCGTTCCGACGGTCTCGACCGAAACAGCCGGTTCACCGGGTCGGTGAACCGGCCGATCTGCCGACTCGCGCGTCGGACCGCCAACGGCGTTCCCCTCGTCTGCACCTACGTCCTCCCCCGACGACGGGTACAGGTCTGCCCGACAGGTCAGCGGGCGTCCGGCTCGGGCCGGGGCAGCTCGTCGAGGTCGAGGGTGTAGGTCCGCCCGTCGGCCAGGTCGATGGGCAGCTTGCCCGAGCCGTACTTGTGCGTGTGCGCCGCGATGTAGCCGGAGCCGGTGGGCCGGGTGTGGACGACGACCTCAGCGGCGTACGGGTCCACCACCACGTAGACGGGGATGCCGTAGCGGCCGTACTTCGCGGTGCAGTCGTCGTAGTCCTTGCGTGCGGAGGAGGCCGAGACCACCTCGGCGATCAACAGCACGTCCTCGAAGCCGTAGCGCTTGCCCTGCCGCTGCGCGTCCTCCCGCAGGATCGCGAAGTCCGGGGCGGAGTTCTCGTCGGCCGGGAAGTCCAGGTAGACGTCGGAGGCGGTCTTCGCGTGCCGGCCGAGCGAGAGCGAGTCGATCTGCATCGACTTGATCGTGCTGGAGTGCTCAAAGCTCTGCGGAGTCATGATCACCTTCCCGTCGGTACCGAAGAAGACCACGTACCCAGCGGGGAACTCGGTGTGCATGACCGCGTCGACGCTCATCAACGGCTCCTTCCTGTCGCCTCTCAGGATATGGGGCCACGGTCCCGCCCGGGTCCGCCCGACGGGCGGATGCGGGTGCCCGCGTCCTGGGGGATCGTGGCCGAGGCAGCACCCCCGCGCGTGGACCAGGAGTGATCGACGATGGCGAAACTGCTCTTCGTGGTGACCGGAGCCGTCTACTGGACCCTCAAGGACGGCACCCGGCACGCCACCGGCTACTGGGCCGAGGAGTTCGCGGCCCCCTACCGGATCCTCACCGGGGCCGACCACCAGGTGGTGGTGGCCACGCCGAACGGGGTGGTCCCCGGCGTCGACATGATGAGCCTGCGGCCCGAGCTGGCCGGCGGCGCGCAGGCCGCCCTCGACCTGGAGGCCGTCATCCGCTCGGCCGAGGAGCTCCGCCGGCCCCTCCGGCTCTCCGAGGCCCGCCTCGACGACTACGACGCCGTCTACTTCCCCGGCGGCCACGGCCCGATGGAGGACCTCTGGCTCGACGCCGACGCCGGCCGCCTCCTCACCGCAGCGCTCGCCTCCGGCAAACCCCTCGCCGTGGTCTGCCACGCCCCTGCCGCGCTCCTCGCCACCCGTATCCGCGGCGTCTCCCCCTTCGCCGGCTACCGCGTCACCGCCTTCACCAACGACGAGGAACACGCCGTGGGCCTCGCACCCAAGGCCCGCTGGCTCCTGGAGGACGAACTCGTCCGCCTGGGCGTCCGTTTCGAACGCGGCCCCGTCTGGCAGCCCTACACCGTCACCGACCGCAACCTCCACACCGGCCAGAACCCGGCCTCCTCCGGCCCCCTGGCCCAGGAGCTGCTCAAGGTCCTGACGTAGCCGGCGCAGCAGGACACCACGCGGGGCGGTCGAGGCCGTCCGCTCCCGGCGCGTGAGGGGTCACGTGTGGGGGGTCAGTCGTCCTTCGGGTCGGGCTGTTCGGTGAAGTCGATCTTCTTGAAGCGGGCGTTCATCGACTTCAGGAGGAACCAGGTGGCGATGCCGAGCGCGGCGAAGACGACGAAGCCGAGCAGGCCGGGGGTGACCTTGGTTTCGTCGAGGGCGAGATCGGCGGCGAGCTGGGTGACGTTCACGGGGGTGCTCATTCATCCATGGTGACCCGGCCCTACGCGGGCCGGGTCACCGGGGGGTGGTACGGGATTATTTGCGGAGGCCTGCGAAGAGGTCGGACTCCGGGAGGTCGGTGTCGATCAGGGACTTCGCGAGTTCGTAGTCCTCGGTGGGCCAGACGTCCCGCTGGATGTCGATCGGGACGCGGAACCAGGGGCCGTCGGGGTCGATCTGGGTGGCGTGGGCGATCAGCGCCTTGTCGCGGACCTCGAAGTACTCGCCGCACTCGACCTGGGTGGTGATCTCCCGCTCGGCGCGCCCGGACTTCTCCCAGCCCTCGATCCACTCGCCGTAGGGCGAGTCGTGGCCGTGCTCGGTGAGGTAGGCGTGCAGGGCGCGGATGCGGCCCATCGGGAAGCCGTGGTTGTAGTAGAGCTTCAGCGGCTGCCAGGGCTCGCCGGCCTTCGGGTAGGCCTCCGGGTCCGCGGCGGCGTCGAAGGCCGCCATGGTGATCTTGTGGGTCATGATGTGGTCGGGGTGCGGGTAGCCGCCGTTCTCGTCGTACGTGGTGATCACGTGCGGGCGGAACTCGCGGATCAGCTTGACCAGGGCGCCCGCGGCCACGTCCACGTCCTCAAGGGCGAAGCAGCCCTCGGGCAGCGGGGGCAGTGGGTCGCCCTCGGGAAGGCCGGAGTCGACGTAGCCGAGCCACGCCTGCTGGACGCCGAGGATCTCCCGGGCGGCGTCCATCTCCTTGCGGCGCACTTCGTGAATGTTCTCCTCGACCCACGGGTCGCCCTGCAGCTTGGGGTTGAGGATCGACCCCCGCTCGCCCCCGGTGCAGGTGGCGACGAGGACCTCCACCCCCTGGGCCACGTACATCGCCATGGTGGCGGCGCCCTTGCTGGACTCGTCGTCCGGGTGCGCGTGTACCGCCATCAACCGCAACTGCTCGCTCAACGCCTGGGTATCCCTTCCAGGTACAGGTATGTCCGCTTCGTCGGGCCGGCTCCCCCGCCGCCTGTGGCGCGGACGTGCCCCTCCTATAGTGACGGACTGGAGGGCGCGTCCATTCCCGCGGACGGCCGAACGTTCCTCCGCGAAAGGACCGAGCCGCACCATGGACCAGAGCCCTACGCCCCAGCCGCCCCTGGCGCCCCCCGCGGGCCGCTACAGCCGTTCCGACGACCGGACGACCGACCGCCGGCTGCGGATCGCCGGCGCGCTGTTCGGCGCACTGCTGGTGGGCGTGATCGCCTGGCTCGGCTCCTCCTACCTGCTGCGCGAGACGAAGCTGAACGGTACGGTGCCGACTTTCCAGACGGTGTCCGACGGCGAGGTGCAGTTGCAGCTGTCGGTGCGCAAGGGCGACGGCGTCTCGGGCGTGTGCACCGTCCGCTCGCAGGGCACGGACGGCGCGGTGGTCGGCCAGTCCGACTTCCAGGTGCCGGCCGAGGGCACCACCTACGACAAGGTCGTGACGCTGCGCACCACCGCCCGCGGCTCCACCGCCGAACTCCTGGGCTGCACCCCCGACGACAAGAAGTAACCCCCGCCGAAACCCCGCCCGGTCCCCACACGGTCCCGCCCTGTCCCGCCGTGTCCCCGCCGAGGGCCTTTGCTCCGCTCACCCTTTCGAGCGCATAGTCGGAGGAGCGGCGCGCCCTCGGCGCCCACAGCCCTTCCCGCCCGCGCGAAGAACTTGTTAGGCTCGTGATTTCGCCCCTTCCCTGCCGAACGGCACGGAAGCGGGCGTTGCTTTGCATCTGCCCAGAAAATCGACCCACTGCTGCCGAACCACCCTCACAGCAGCGCCAGCACCGACGAGGAGCACCCTGTGACCCAGACCAACGATGACGTGACCTGGCTCACTCAGGACCACTACAACAAGCTCAAGGCCGAGCTTGACCACCTGACCGGGCCCTGGCGCATCGAGATCGCCCAGAAGATCGAGGCGGCGCGCGAGGAGGGCGACCTCAAGGAGAACGCCGGCTACCACGCGGCCAAGGACGAGCAGGGCAAGACCGAGGCGCGTATCCGCCAGCTGTCCCAGCTGCTGGAGCGGGCGAAGGTCGGCGAGGCTCCGGCCGACTCCGGCGTGGTGGCCCCCGGCATGGTGGTGAAGGTGGCCTTCGACGGCGACCTGGACGACACCATGGAGTTCCTGCTGGCCTCCCGCGAGGTCACCGACGGCGACATCGACGTGTACTCGCCGCAGTCCCCGCTGGGCCGCGCGATCATCGGCAGGTCGGTCGGCGAGGACGCGCAGTACGAGCTGCCGAACGGCAAGAAGGCCGGCGTGAAGATCGTCGAGGCCAAGCCGTTCTCCGGCTGACCGACGAGGTGACGACGGACGGCCGCTCCCCCGGGTGGGGGGAGCGGCCGTCCGTCGTTTCCGGGTGGGCCCGTCGGTCCGCCGCGCAGAAGGCTTCGGTCCGCCGCGCAGAAGGCCTCGGCCCGCCGCGTGGAAGGCCTCAGCCCGCCGCGCGCCGGTACTTGCGCACCGACAGCCAGGAGAACACCACCGTGATCAGCACCGACCAGCCGATCGACACCACCACGGCATGCTGCATCGGCCAGACGTCGGGGGCGGGGCCGATCTGGTTGCCGAACAGGCTGCGGCAGGCCTGCACGGTGGCGGAGAACGGGTTCCAGTAGGCGATCGGCTGCAGCCAGCCCGGCATCGAGCCGATCGGCACGAAGGCGTTGGAGATGAACGTCAGCGGGAACAGCCAGATCAGCCCGGCCGAGGTGGCGGCCTCGGGGCTGCGCACGGACAGGCCGATCAGCGCGCCGATCCAGGAGAACGCGTAGCCGAGCAGCAGCAGCAGGCCGAACGCGCCGAGCGCCTTCAGGAAGCCGTCGTGGATCCGCCAGCCGACCAGCAGCGCGACCAGGGCCAGCACGACCACGGTGATCGCGGTCTGCACCAGGTCGGCGAGGGTGCGGCCGGTGAGCACCGCGGCGCGGGACATCGGCAGCGAGCGGAACCGGTCGACCAGGCCCTTGGTCATGTCCTCCGCGATGCCGGCCGAGGCGCCGGCCACCGCGAAGGTGACGGTCTGGGCGAAGATGCCGGCCATCAGGTACTGGATGTACACGTCGTGGTTGGGCGCGGCGCCGGGGATGGCGATCGCGCCGCCCATCACGTACGAGAACAGCAGCACGAACATGATCGGCTGCATGAGCCCAAAAACGACAATTTCCGGAATCCGGGTCATTCTGCGCAAATTGCGCTTGGCGACGACCCAGGAGTCGTGCAGCATGGCGACGGCGCCGTGCCGGGGGGTGACGGGGACGGGGCCGATCGCCGCGTCGGGCAGTGCGGTGGCCATCTCAGGCGTCCTTCCCGTGGCCTCGACGGCCCTTCTTCGCCGGCTTCCCGTCCTCGTCGGCGTCCTTCCCGTCCTCGGTGGCGTGGCCGGTGAGGGAGAGGAAGACGTCGTCGAGGGTGGGGCGGCGCAGGCCGATGTCGTCGATCTCTATGGAGCGGGCGTCCAGTTCGCGGATGACGGCGGCGAGCACCTTGGCGCCGCCGCTGACCGGGACGGTGATCCGGCGGGTGTTCTTCTCGACCGCCGGGTCGCCCTTGGCGTAGGGGGCGAGCGCGGCGACCGCCTCGGGGACCAGGTCGGAGCGGTGCACGACGACCTCGATGCGTTCGCCGCCGATCTGCGCCTTCAGGTGGTCGGCGGTGCCGCGGGCGATCACCTTGCCGTGGTCGACCACCGCGATGTCGTGGGCGAGGCGGTCGGCCTCCTCCAGGTACTGGGTGGTGAGCAGCAGCGTGGTGCCCTGCTCGACCAGGGTCTCGATGACCTCCCACAGGGCGAGCCGGTTGCGCGGGTCGAGGCCGGTGGTGGGCTCGTCGAGGAACATCACCGGCGGGCGGACCACCAGGGCGGCGGCCAGGTCGAGGCGGCGGCGCATGCCGCCGGAGTAGGTCTTGGCGGTGCGGTCCATGGCATCCGACAGGCCGAACCATTCGAGCAGTTCCAGCGCCCGCTTCTTCGCGTCGCGGGCGCTCATCTGGTAGAGCTCGCCGACCATCTGGAGGTTCTCGCGGCCGGTGAGGTACTCGTCCACGGCGGCATATTGGCCGGACAGGCCGATCAGGCTGCGCACCTGGTTGGGGTTCTTGAGCACGTCGACGCCGGCCACGGCGGCCCGACCGGAGTCGGGTTGGAGCAGGGTGGTCAGTACCCGGACGGCGGTGGTCTTGCCGGCGCCGTTGGGGCCGAGCAGTCCGAGCACGGTGCCTTCGGGAACGTCCAGGCTCACGCCGTCGAGGGCGCGGACGGGGCCGAAGGTCTTGACCAGGTTCTCGGCTTCGATGGCTGACGCCATGGTCGTGCCTCATCTCCCTGAAGTCGGATGCGCACACACGATGCGAGCCGGATTTGGGCGCAGATCACCCGAATTGATACCCGGATCCGCCGATGGCGAAGCTCGCGATACATCGCAAGATGCTGCCACTCGCGATATATCGCGTCAACCCGGAAGGTGACGCGGGTCCCGGCCGACGGGCGTCAGTGCGTGACCACGAAGCCGTCCTCGCGCAGTTCCCCGATCACCGCCGCGCAGTGCTCCGGCCCCTTGGTCTCCAGGTGCAGGTCCACCTCGACCTCGGTCAGGCCCAGCTGCGGGTCGATCCGCACGTGCGCCACGTCCAGCACGTTGGCGTCGACCCGGGTCAGCACGCCGAGCAGGTCGGCCAGCGCGCCCGGCTTGTCGGCCAGGCGCACCCGCAGCGACAGGTAGCGGCCGGCCGCGGCGAGACCGTGCCGCAGCACCCGCTGCATCAGCTGCGGGTCGATGTTGCCGCCCGACAGCACCCCGACCACCGGGCCCTCGAACCGGCCCGGCTCGGCCAGCAGCGCGGCGATCGGCGCGGCCCCGGCGGGCTCGACCACCAGCTTGAGCCGCTCCAGGCCGATCAGCAGGGCCCGGGACAGCTCGTCCTCGGAGACCGTCCGCACGCCGTCGGCGAGGGAGTTGACCACCTCGAACGGGATGTCGCCGGGGCGGCCGACCATGATCCCGTCCGCCATGGTGGAGAACCGCTCCAGCGAGACCGGACGGCCCGCCGCCAGCGACAGCGGGTACGCGGCGGCGGCCGCCGCCTGCACGCCGATCACCCGGACGTCCGGGCGCAGCGCCTTGATCGCGATCGCCACGCCGGCCAGCAGTCCGCCGCCGCCGGTGCCGACCAGCACGGTGCGGACCTCGGGGCACTGTTCGAGGATCTCCAGGCCGACGGTGGCCTGGCCGGTGATCACGTCCCAGTGGTCGAAGGGGTGGATGAACACCGCGCCGGTGGCGTCGGCGTACTCGCGGGCCGCCTCCAGCGCCTGGTCGACGTTGGCGCCGTGCAGCCGCACCTCGGCACCGTACTCGCGGGTGGCGGCGACCTTCGGCAGCGGCGCGGCGAGCGGCATGAAGACGGTGGAGCGCACCCCGAGCAGTGCGGCGGCCAGCGCCACGCCCTGCGCGTGGTTGCCCGCGCTGGCGGCGACCACGCCGGCGGCGCGCTCCACCGGCAGCAGGCCCGCGATCCGCAGGTACGCGCCGCGCAGCTTGAACGAGCCGGTGCGCTGGAGGTTCTCGCACTTCAGGTGCACGGGCGTGCCGGCCACCCCGGACAGGTGGCGGCTGCTCTGCATGGGGGTGACCCGGGCCACCCCGGCGAGCATCTTCTGTGCGCCGCGGACGTCGTCCAGCGTGATCGGCCAGTTCTGCATGAAGATCAGCTTAGAACGGGGCAGTTCCGGTACCCACCCGGCGCGCGTACGCTGCTGGGCACGAGTCGCCCGCACCCCCGTGAGCCGCGATGAGCCTTTCCCCGCCCGATGCCCCCGATCCCGAGCCCGATTGCCGACTCCCCTACCAGGTCGCGGTGTTCGCCCGGCGGATCAGTGCCGCCGGGGAGTTCGACCGGGCCACGTTCCTGTTGCTGGATCAGCTCGCCGCCGGCGGGCCGGCCAATGTGAAGACGCTGGCGGCCGCGCTGGGCGTGGACTCCTCCACGGTGACCAGGCAGGCCGCGCCGCTGCTGCGCGAGCGGCTGCTGGCCCGGGTGCCGTACCCGGCGGACCGGCGGGCGGTACGCCTGGCGCTGACCCCGCTCGGCGCGGGCCGGCTGGCGCAGGTGCGCGAGCAGCGGCTGCGGCTGGTCGCCGAGTTGACGGCGGCCTGGACGGCGGACGAGCGCGCGGTGTTCTGCGCACTGTTGGAGCGGTTCAACGACGGTCTGCGCAAACGCCGTTGAACCCTGAGAGAGCCAACGGCAGTCTGCGCAACCGCCTTTGAGCCACCAGCGGCTCAACGGCGGTCCGCACCGCCGCCGTTGAGCCCTGCCCGGTGAGGTCAGCCGAGCGCCTGCTCCAGGTCGGCGAGCAGGTCGGCGGCGGACTCGATGCCGACCGAGATGCGCACCAGGTCGGCGGGCACCTCCAGCGGGGAGCCGGCCGCGGAGGCGTGGGTCATCCGGCCGGGGTGCTCGATCAGCGACTCGACGCCGCCGAGCGACTCGCCGAGGGTGAACAGCTGGGCGCGGTTGCACACCTCGACGGCGGCCTGCTCGCCGCCGGCGACGCGGAACGACACCATGCCGCCGAACGCCTTCATCTGCTTCGCGGCGATGCCGTGCCCGGGGTGGGTGGGCAGACCGGGGTACAGCACCTGCGTCACCTTCGGGTGGCCGGACAGCAGTTCGGCGATCCGGGCGGCGTTGTCGGAGTGCCGGTCCATCCGGACGCCGAGGGTCTTGATGCCGCGCATCACCAGCCAGGCGTCGAACGGCCCGGCGACGGCGCCCATCGCGTTCTGGTGGTAGGCGACCTCCTCGGCGAGGCCGGCGTCGGCGACCACCAGGGCGCCGCCGACCACGTCGGAGTGGCCGCCCATGTACTTGGTGGTGGAGTGCACGACGACGTCCGCGCCGAACGACAGCGGCTGCTGCAGGTAGGGGCTGGCGAAGGTGTTGTCGACGACCAGCAGCGCGCCGGCGGCGTGCGCGATCTCGGCGACCGCGGCCAGGTCGGTGATGCCGAGCAGCGGGTTGGACGGGGTCTCCACCCACACCGCGCGGGTGTTGGGGCGGATCGCCTCGCGCACCTTCTCGGGGTGGTGGGTGTCGGCGACGGAGAAGTCGACGCCCCAGCGGGTCAGCACCTTGGCGAACAGCCGGAAGGTGCCGCCGTAGGCGTCGTTGGGGATGACGATGTGGTCGCCGGGCTTGAGGACGGTGCGCAGCAGGGTGTCCTCGGCGGCCAGGCCGGAGGCGAAGGCGAGGCCGCGGGAGCCGCCCTCGATCGCGGCGAGGCACTCCTCCAGGGCGGTGCGGGTGGGGTTCGCGGAGCGGCTGTACTCGTAGCCCTCGCGCAGTCCGCCGACGCCGTCCTGCTTGTAGGTGGACACCTGGTAGATCGGTGTGACGACTGCCCCGGTCCGGGGGTCCGCTTCCTGGCCCGCGTGGATGGCGAGGGTTTCGAAGCCGTGGGAAAGCTGGTGCTCGGTCATGTCGTCGAGCCTAGTGCGGCGGACGGATCACCGGCGGCGGTTGTGCGGGTGCGCCCGGTCGGCGCGTCAGGTTGCCGTACCGACACCTTTTCTGCCTCGCGGGATGTCAGGTCGTACCGCTACGATCTGCCAGCCGCACACATGATCGACACACTTGGGGGCGCGGACATGTCCACCGAGCGCACCGGCATGCGCACATCCACCCGGGCCCTGCTGGCGGTCGCGCTGCTGGCCGGGTTCTACCTGCTCGCGGCGGCCGTCGTGGTCGGCCTGGTCTGGCTGAACGTCGAACTGGTCGTCAACTCCGACCACCTCCGTCCCGCCATGATCAAGATCTGGCTGCTCAGCGCCGCCATCGCCTACCCGGTGCTGCGGGTGGTGTTCCTGACCCGCCGTCGGCGCGACGACAGCGAGGAGGGCCTGCCGCTGACCCGCGAGGAGCAGCCCGAACTGTGGGCCCGGGTCGACCGGATCGCCGAGGCCACCGGCGTCCGCGGCCCGGCCGAGATCCGCCTGGTGCCGCAGGTCAACGCCGGCGTGTACGAGGAGACCAGGCTGCTCGGCCTGATCCCCGGCCCCCGCCACCTGATCATCGGCGCGCCGCTGCTGATCGGCCTGACCGAGGCCGAGCTGGACTCGGTGCTCGCCCACGAGTTCGGCCACTACGCCAACAACGACGTCCGCCTGGCGGCCGTCACCGTGTCCGGCCGCACCGCGATCGGCCACACCATCGCCACCCTGCACGCCCGCGCCGACCAGAACGTGGCCGACAAGGCCCGCGAGATCGCCGAGGACAACGCCTACCGGTCGGCCCGCGGCCGCAAGACCCGCAACGACGAGGACACCGGCAACGGCGGCATCGAGCGCTACCTCGCCAAGTTCTTCACCCTGTACGCCAAGCTGTACTTCCGGGTCTCCGAGTCGATCAGCCGCAGCCAGGAGTACGCCGCCGACCGGCACGCCGCAAGGATCGCCGGCCGCGACGCCACCGCCTCCGCGCTGCGCCGCATCCCCGTGCTGGACGCCGCGCAGAGCTTCTACCTGAACAGCTACGCCACCATGGGCGTCGACGCCGGACTGCTCCCGCTGCCCGGCCAGTTCTTCGGCGGCCTGGACCGCCTGCTGGCCGACCCGGAGCGCCGCGAGGAACTCGCCGAGCTGGGCCTGGAACTGCCCGACGAGCAGCCCGACCCGTACGACTCGCACCCGCCGATCAGCCAGCGGGTCGCCGCCGTCGAGGCGCTGGAGGACACCCCCGGTCTGCGCGGCCTCACCGCGGACCGGCCCGCGCTGGCGCTGCTGCGCGACCCGCAGCAGCGCCTCGCCGACCTGGAGACGCTGGCGCTGATCCCGGAGGCCCGGCAGATGCGCCGGCTGGACTGGCCGGACCTGGTCCACGAGGCGATGCTCGCGCACGCCCGCGAGGACGCCCAGCCGGTGCTGCGCGCCCTCACCGACAGCGGCCTGCACGGCACCGTCGAGGCGATGCTCGACGCGCTGGACGCCGGGCGCTCGGCGGAGCTCGCGCAGCGGCTGCCGCAGAGCGAGGAGGCCGCGCAGGCCACCGGCCGGGCCGCCCGCGAGTTCCGCCGCCCGCTGCTGCGGGGCGCGCTGCGGTCGCTCACGGTGCTCGCGCTGGCCTCGAAGAACGCGGCCCGCTGGGAGCTTTCGTGGAGCCGCCCGGCCGCCCTGGTGCTGCCCGGCGACGCCGACCGGCGGCTGACCGAGGCGCTGGACGCCGCGGTCGCCGACGCCCCGGACACCGCCCCGCTGCGCACCCTGCTGGCCGAGCTGACCGCCGCCCGGTCCTGACACCCTGGAGCTGATCCGTCCGATGGCCCGTCTGATCGTCATCATTCCGCTGCTCCTGATCGTCGGGATCAAGCTCGCCACCTGGCTGATGAAGCGCCGCGTCGCCTCCCTCAACGCCCGCGCCGAGGCCGCGCAGGCCACCATCGACGAGTACGAGAAGGCGAGCCGCCCGGTCATCTACCCGACCGACCACGGCATGCTCCACCGGGACGACCTGTTCGTCGACCCGGGCCTGAGCGGCCCGGACGTGGACGCCGCCCTGGCCGCGGTGAAGGGCGGCGACTGGCGCCCGGCCGCCGAACTCCTGGCCGCCGCCGCCGGCGACCACGACCGCCGCCGGGGCCTGCTGCGCCGCTTCGCCGAGCCCGCCGCCGAGGACGACGCCTGGCTGCTGGCCTGGCGCGCCGAGCAGCCGGACAGCGCGGACGCCGCGCTGCTCGCCCAGGACGGGCTGATCGTCCTGGCCTGGAACGTGCGCACCAGCAAGCGCGCCCACCAGGTCACCTCGGAGCGCTGGGCCGCCTTCGGCAAGGTGCTGACCGACGCCGAGGCGGCCGCCGCCGAGGCCGTCCGGCTCGCCGACCCGGCCGACCCGCTGCCGTTCGTCCTGCAGATCCCGCTGGCGATGGGTCAGAGCTGGGACAACGAGCGCTTCCGGGCGCTCTGGCAGGAGATCGTCTCCCGCGACCCGCACAACTTCTCGGCCCACACCGGCGCCCTGCAGTACTGGTGCGCCAAGTGGAAGGGCAGCCACGAGCAGATGCACGCCTTCGCGGACGCCGCGATCGCCGCCGCCCCGGCGGGCAGCCTGCTGACCGCGCTCAAGCTGGACGCGTACTTCGAGCAGTTCACCGGGGAGAAGGAGCCGTACACCTCCCCCGAGGTGCGGGCCGCCGCCGACGCGGTGGTCGCCGACCTGGAGCTGGCCGACCCCGACGACCGCCACCGCGCCTACGCGCACGGCTGGTTGGTCTGGGTGCTGGCCCAGTCGGGCCGGGACGCCGACGCGATGCCGCACCTGCGCGCGCTCGGCCCGATCGTCCCCGAGCCGTGGACGTACTGGGAGAACCCGGTCGACCGGTTCGCCGACCGGCGGGTCTACATCGTCACGGCGGCCACCGCGCAGTGACCGCCGTGCCTGGCGCGGAGCGCGCCGGGTCACCAGGATGGGAAGCGTCAGCCGCGCCCCCGTCGCCGAGCCCGGCGACGGGGGCGCGGGGCGTTGTCTGCCGGAGGTGAACGGTGATGGCCGGGTTGGTGCGGATGAGTCTGGACTCCCCCGAGGAGGTCCGCCCGTTCGAGGGCGGCAAGGGACAGGTGGCACTGGTGAACCTGAAGGCCGGCGGCGTCGGCCGGGGCGTGTTCGAACCGGGCTGGCGCTGGTCGCAGCACGTGAAGCCGATCGCCGGCACGGACAGCTGCCAGGCCTCGCACGTCGGTTACGTGATCTCCGGCCGGATGCGGATCGAGATGGACGACGGCCAGGCCGAGGAGTTCGGGGCCGGCGACGTCATGATCTGCCCGCCCGGCCACGACGCCTGGGTGATCGGCGACGTGGCCTGCGTGGTCGTCGACTGGCAGGGCTTCACCGACTACGCGAAGCGGAGCTGAAGCCGAAGCCGCACCTCAGGCGGCCCGCCGCACCTCGTGCATGAAGCAGCCGTACTCGACGGCCCGCACATGCACCACTGCGATCTCCGGGTCGGCCAGCAACTCGGCGGCCAGCTTCGGCAGTTCGTCCGGCTCGCCGACCCGGCCGCCGAGGATCCGGCCGTCCTTCGAGTAGGCCCGCACCACGCGCTGCCCGCCGTGGAAGCCGTCCGGCCAACCGCCCGCGAAGCCCTCGCACGGGTCGGCGTGCACGAACACCGGCCCGGTCTCCAGGTACGCGCCCGGGTCGCAGCCCGCCGCCTCGGCCCAGCGGCGCAGCGGCGCGTACGACAGCAGGACGACCCGCTCGCCGACCCGGGCCCGGGTGAGGCAGCAGCGCAGCGGCGCGCCGGCGCCCTCGGTGACGGTGACGGGGTGGCAGCGTCCGCTGTCGTCGAGTCGGCGCAGTTCGGCGAGCGTCTCCGCGGGGACGGCCCGCACGTCGAGGGTGGTGTCGGTGGTGTTCATGCACCCCAGCCTGCGCCCGCCGCCCGCCGCGTTCCGGCGGGTTCCGGACATCGCGTCTGCCGGGTCGGGGACGTGCGACGGCCCGCCGCAGCCGGAGCTGCGACGGGCCGTGGTGCGGACGCCCGCCGTCGGGCGGTCAGCCCTTGATGATGTCCTTGAGCTCGATGATCTCCTCGAAGGAGAGACCGGCCTCGTTCATGCTCTTGGCCTGCGCCCGGTCGATGCCCGCGGCGGCCAGCTTGGTGTACTGCTCCTCGGTCAGCGGGGTGGCCGGGGTGCCCGGGCCGTCCTCGCCGTCCGAGCCGCCCAGGCCGTCGGTGGAGGCCAGCTCGGCGAAGGTCTTCTCCAGCTGGGCCAGGTCGAGTTCGGTGGCGCCGGTGGGCGCGGCGACGGCCGGGGCGTCGGCGGCGAAGCCGAGCCGCAGCGGGAAGTGCGCCGACGCGTCGGGCTTGTCGGCGAACTGCATCAGGTCGAGGGTGACGGCCTGCGCCTTGCCGTTCTTGATCAGCACGTCGGCGGAGAACTTGCGGTCCGGCACCTTGGACATGTCCTCGGACGGGACCGGCGGGAAGCCGGTGGTGCCGGAGGCCAGCTTCTCGACGGCCTTCAGCAGGCCCTCGACCAGCGGGCGGGCGGGCGCGGAGACCTGGATGACGTCCGCGTCGCCGGACTTGCCCTTCTCCTCCACCGTGACGTTCTTCGACAGCACGGACTTGATCGTCTTGCCGAAGCGCTGCAGCTCGGCCGGGTCGAGGTCCGGCATGCCGCCGCCGAACATCGGGTTCAGCGGGTTGGCGCCGGCCGCGCCGGAGCCCTGCTGCTTCTTGCCGAGCTCGTTGAGCTTCTTCAGGTCCAGCGAGATCCACTTGCCGGCGAAGACGTCCTTGATCGGGCCGGCCTCGGCGGGCAGCGCGGAGACGAACCGGTCCATCTCGGCGGTGTCCTCGCCGCCCAGCTTGGCGATGCCCTTGACGTCCGCCTGGACGTACATCTTGTCGCCGACCAGCCGGATGTCCGCGAGGGCCTTGCCGGACTTCTTGCTGGTCAGCGAGTAGCCGATCGCCACGCCCTTGAGGTCGAACGTGTCGTTCAACTGGTCGGCGCGGTACGCCTTGAACGCCTCGGTGTCCTTGAGCGGCTTGTCGGCGCTCATCGACATGGACAGCGTCAGGTCCGAGAGCAGCTCGGCGTCCTTCTGCTCGATCGGGTCGTCGACGGCCTTGCCGAAGGCGACGATCTGCTCCGCCGTGGCGTCGGCGGACAGCTGGAAGCTCAGCGACTTGGCGTCGCCGAGCTTCTCGAATGCGCCGGAGAGCTTCTCGCCGGCGCTCAGCTGCTTGGCAGTACCACAGGCGGTGAGGCCGGCGGCGAGCACAACGGCTCCGGTGGTGACGGCTATGCCGGCGCGGACGGACCGGCGAAGGGCGATGTTGATGGCTGAACTCCTGTGCCTGAACGCGGAACTCGGGCCCGATCGGCCCTGCCGCGGAGGCCACCTCAGCACATCGACGCATCCCCCCGCACGCGAGTATTTTTTACCATTCGTTTAGGACACTCTCACAAACGCCCCCGCCCCCGACGCCCGTCCGCACGGTGCGTCAGAGTGCGCTGCCGGCCTTCCAGTCCGCCCAGGACATGTTCCAGCCGTTCAGGCCGTTCGACGGATTCACCGTCTTGTCACCGGAGTTGACCACCTCGACGACGTCGCCGACCATCGAGCTCGCGAAGAACCGGGCGCCGTTGGTGTTCGGGTTGTTGCCGCCCTGCACGTCCTGCAGTGCGATGCAGCCGTGGCTGGTGTTGGAGTTGCCGAACTGTGATGCCGCCGACCAGTAGTTGCCGTGGATGAAGGTGCCGGAGGTGGTGAGCCGCTGGGCGTGCGGCACGTCCGGGATGTCGTACTCGCTGCCGAGACCGACGGTGTTGGAGTTCATCCGGGTCTCCTTGTACCGCTCGGAGATCACCATCTTGCCGGCCCAGGTGCGGTGCTCGGGCGACCCGCCGATCACCGGGTAGGTGGCGGTGACCCTGCCGTCGGTGGTGACGGTGAGGGTGTCGGCCTTCAGGTCGGCGACCGAGACCTGGCTGCGGCCGACGGTGAAGGTGACGTTCTTCGACTGCGTGCCGTAGACGCCCTTGGCGCCGGCCACGTCCTTCAGCCGCAGCTTCAACGTGACGGTGGTGCCCTTCGCCCAGTACTGCTGCGGGCGGAACTCCAGCCGGGTCGAGTCGTACCAGTGGCCGACGATCTCCACCGGCGGGTCCGCGACCACGGTGATCGCCTGCTGCACGGCCCTGCGGTCGGTGATCGCCTTGTTGAAGTTGATCGACACCGGCATGCCGACTCCGACCGTGGAGCCGTCCTCGGGGGTGAAGTAGCCGACGAAGGTGTTGGCCGGGGAGGCGGTGGAGAAGCTCGCGTTGGCGTCCGCCGGGCGCTTGTCCTTGTCCTGGGCGGACGCGGCGACGCTGTACGTGCTGCCGCTGGCGAGCGGGTCGCTGGAGGTCCAGCTCGCACCGTCGGCGGCGAGCTGCCCCGCTATCTGCTTGCCCGCGCCGTCGGTGACGGTGACGGAGGTCAGCGTGCCGTCCTGCACGGCGACGGTGACCGGCGCGGTGAACGGCGCGGCGGTCGCGCCGTCGGCCGGGGTGATGGCGATCTTCGCGACGGACGCCTTCGGGCTGACCGACGGGCTCTCCCCGCCCGCAGCAGCGCCGGCGGCGGGCTTGGAGCCGCTGCCGCTCTGGCAGGCGGCGAGCAGCAGCACGGGGGCGCCGAGCAGCCCGCCGAGCACGCCGCGGCGGCTCCAAGTGCCGCCGAGCGGCCGGTCCTGCTTCTCCCCTGCGCCCACGTCCATGCTCCTCGGTACCCGGATCACTCAAGATCGCTCAAAAATGTGCAGATCATACGAGAGTACTCAAGGAGTCCAAAGAACGGACAAAAGGCCCGGCCCGGGAACCCCGGACCGGGCCTTGCGCGCGTGGGCGCCTACTGCACCTCGTACTCGTCCCAACCCTCGTCGTCCGGGTCGTAGTCGGTGGTGGCGGACTCCCAGGTCGCGGAGGCGAGCTCCACGCCGGGAACCTCGCCGAGCAGCGCCACCGGGTCGACGAAGTGGGCGAGCGAACCGGTCGGGTCCACCTCGATGGCCTCGACGGCCTGGGCGCGCTCCTCGTCGTCCAGGTACTCGTCGTCGGCGACCTGGGTCAGGGCAGCGGCCTTCAGGGCCCGCTCGTCGGTGATTTCGGCGATCAGCTCGATGGTGAGGCGAACGTAACGCGGGGCGTCCTGCTCGGGCAGGTCAGTGCTGGTCATGACAGCGAGCGTAGGGGGTCGCCCGGTCCATCGGAAACGGCGGCCCTGCTCCGGCAAGCGGCGAGGGCCGGCCCGGAGTACCCGGACCGGCCCTGCCGCCTCGCGCGCACTCCCCCACCCGGGACTGCGCGGAAGCCGCGCCTCACGGCGCGTGGTGTGACCGCGGGGGTCGGAGAGCCGCTCCCGACCCCGCCGTCACCGTGCTCGGCTTCTCTTGCCGTGACCACCACAATGCCCGAGCCGTGTTAACCCGATGCTGCGCGCTTGTGACGTCCGCGTTCCGTCGACCGAGGGGCGGTGACGGTACGTCAGTGGCCGGCCCGGGCGGTCAGGAAGGCCAGCAGGTCCTGGCGGGTGACGATGCCCTGCGGCTTGCCCTCCACCAGCACCACCACCGCGTCCGCCTTCTCCAGCACGGACATCAGGTTGGTCACCGACTCGCCGGAGCCGACCACCGGCAGCGGCTTGGACATCGCCTTGTCCAGCGTGTCGGTGAGCTCGATCCGCTTGCTGAACAGGCCCTCCAGCAGCTCCCGCTCGACGATCGAGCCGATCACCTCGCCGGCCATGATGTCCGGGTGGCCGGCGCCCGGCGACACCACGGGCATCTGCGAGACGCCGAAGTCGCGCAGCACCCGCACCGCCTCGGCGACCGTCTCGCCCGGGTGCATGTGCACGAACTGCGGGATGCCCTCGTGCTCCAGCGCGTCCTTGCGGGCCAGCACCTCGCCGATGTGCGCCTCGTCGGTGGCGGTCGGCAGGAAGCCGTAGTCGGCCATCCAGTCGTCGTTGAAGATCTTCGACAGGTAGCCGCGGCCGCCGTCCGGCAGCAGCACGACCACGACGTCGTCCGGACCCAGCTCGCGGGCCACCTCCAGCGCGGCCACCACGGCCATGCCGCAGGAACCGCCGACCAGCAGGCCCTCCTCCTTCGCCAGGCGGCGGGTCATCCGGAACGAGTCCTTGTCGGAGACCGCGACGATCCGGTCCGCGACCTCGCGGTCGTACGCGGTCGGCCAGAAGTCCTCGCCGACGCCCTCCACCAGGTACGGACGGCCGGTGCCGCCCGAGTACACCGAGCCCTCCGGGTCCGCGCCGACGACCTGCACCGTGCCGCCGGACGCCTCCTTCAGGTACCGGCCGGTGCCCGAGATGGTGCCGCCGGTGCCCACGCCCGCCACGAAGTGGGTGATCCGGCCCTCGGTCTGCTTCCACAGCTCCGGACCGGTGGAGTGGTAGTGCGACGCCGGGTTCTCCGGGTTCGAGTACTGGTCCGGCTTCCAGGCGTTCGGGGTCTCACGGACCAGCCGGTCGGAGACGTTGTAGTACGAGTCCGGGTGCTCCGGAGCGACCGCGGTCGGGCAGACCACGACCTCCGCGCCGTACGCCCGCAGCGTGTTGATCTTGTCCGTGGACACCTTGTCCGGGCAGACGAAGATGCACTTGTAGCCCTTCTGCTGAGCCACGATCGCCAGGCCCACACCGGTGTTGCCGCTGGTGGGCTCGACGATGGTGCCGCCCGGCTTGAGCGCACCCGAGGCCTCCGCCGCCTCGATCATCCGCATCGCGATCCGGTCCTTCACCGAACCG
This sequence comes from Kitasatospora sp. NPDC059795, assembly GCF_042732175.1. Taxonomy (NCBI): domain Bacteria; kingdom Bacillati; phylum Actinomycetota; class Actinomycetes; order Kitasatosporales; family Streptomycetaceae; genus Kitasatospora; species Kitasatospora sp. NPDC059795. The sequence goes on along the minus strand of NZ_JBHWID010000002.1, from coordinate 270,201 downwards.
CCCGGATTGAAGTACTCGACCTTCGCCAGCACGGTGGCGCTGATGCCCTCGGTGACCTTGTTGAGCTTCACCAACGGGGTGTCGCCGACCAGCTCGATGATCGAATTGTGGTACCGCACGGGGGTCCTCCCGGTAAATGGCAGCCCTGATTGCCGAAACCCCCAGCCTAGGGCCTGCCCGGTCGATCTTGCCGGGCGCGCGACGCCGGATCATCCCGCCTGGAAGCACCGGCAAACCATCCAAGTACACCCAGTACGAGGACGGTTCGCCGGCACTCCCAGCCGGGCGCCCGACGCCGCGCGCCGATCCGACAAGATCGACCGGACAGGCCCTGGGGCCCGACTTCCCCCCACCGCGCCCGACCGCCCCACCCGGCAGGCCCGAAACACCCGGCCGTACGGGGCTCCGGCCGGGTGGTTGGCAGGGGTGGACGGTAGGGGATCGGGGGGAGCGGGTACGAGCAGGGGGAAAGGGAGAGGGGGTGGCCGAATGGCCGGCTCGCAGGCGTCGAGGGCGCGGGTGGCGCGACGGATCGCCACCGCCGCAGCGTACGGCGGTGGTGGCTTGGGGCTGCTCGGGGTCGGGTTGGCCGGGGTGCTGCTGACCGAGAGCCGGATGGCGATCCGGGCGATCGGCAATCTGGACGGCGATCCGCCGCGCGCCGACGGCCTGCACGGCGAGGCGTTCGCCGATCCCGCGGACACCCGCCCCCCGTTGGTGATGGCGTTCCTGGGCGACTCGACGGCCGCGGGCCTGGGCGTGCAGCGGGCGCAGGAGACGCCGGGCGCGCTGCTCGCGTCCGGCCTGGCGTCGGTCGCCGAGCGCCGGGTGCGACTGCTGAACGTGGCGAAGTCGGGCGCCCGCTCGGGCGATCTCGCGAGCCAGGTGGAGCGGGCGCTGCCGCACCTCCCGGACATCGCGGTGCTGATGATCGGCGCCAACGACGTGACGCGGCACGCCCCGGCCGCCCGCAGTGTGCGGGAGCTGGGCGAGGCGGTGGGCCGGCTGGTCGCGGCGGGCTGCGAGGTGGTGGTCGGCACCTGCCCGGACCTGGGCACGATCAAGCCGGTGCGCCCGCCGCTGCGCTGGGTGGCGCGCCGGCTGAGCCGGCAGCTCGCGGCGGCGCAGACCATCGCCGTGGTGGAGGCGGGCGGCCGGACGGTCTCGGTGGGGTCGCTGCTGGGCCCGGAGTTCGCGACCCGGCCGGAGCTTTTCTCGGCGGACCGCTACCACCCGTCCGCACAGGGCTACGCGACGGCGTCGATGGCGATGCTGCCGTCGGTGTGCGCGGCGCTGGAGCTGTGGCCGCAGGACACCCCGGCGGCGGTGGGCGGCCCGGTGGAGCCGCAGGCGGTGCTGCCGGTGGCGGTGGCGGCCGCGGCGGCGGCGGGGCGTTCGGGCACCGAGGTGACGGCGGCGGGCCCGTCGAACGGCACCTGGCGGTGGGCGACGCTCAAGCAGCGGTTCCGGCTGGCGCTGCCCGGCGGCGAGGACCCGGAGCCGGACGCCCTCGCGGACGGTGCGCGGCTGCGGGCGATCGCGTCGGCCAACTCACAGCCGGAGGCGGATGACGCCGGAGCTACCAAGCGGTAACTTTCCCGGGAGATCCACCGGATCGCGTCCCGAGGTCACTCAGCGAGGAGCCCGCCATGCCCGAAGCCGTCATCGTCAGCGCCGCCCGTTCGCCGATCGGCCGGGCCTTCAAGGGCTCGCTGAAGGACATCCGCCCGGACGACCTGACCGCACAGATCATCGGCGCCGCGCTGGCCAAGGTCCCGCAGCTGGACCCGCGCCTGATCGACGACCTGATGCTGGGCTGCGGCCTGCCGGGCGGCGAGCAGGGCCACAACCTGGCCCGGATCGTGGCCGTCCAGATGGGCATGGACTACCTGCCGGGCGCCACCATCACCCGCTACTGCTCGTCCTCGCTGCAGACCACCCGGATGGCACTGCACGCGATCAAGGCCGGCGAGGGCGACGTCTTCATCTCGGCCGGCGTGGAGACCGTCTCGCGGTCGATCCACGGCACCTCGGACGGCATGCCGGGCACCATGAACCCGCTGTTCGCCGACGCCCAGGCCCGCACCGCGCACCGCGCCGAGGTCGGCGGCGGCAAGTGGCACGACCCGCGCGAGGACGGCCTGCTGCCGGACGCGTACATCGCGATGGGCCAGACCGCGGAGAACCTGGCCGCACTGAAGGGCATCACCCGGGCCGAGCAGGACGAGTTCGGCGTCCGCTCGCAGAACCTCGCCGAGGCCGCGATCAAGGCGGGCTTCTGGCAGCGCGAGATCACCCCGGTGACGCTGCCGGACGGCACCGTGGTGAGCGCGGACGACGGCCCGCGTGCGGGCGTCACGGTGGAGGGCGTGTCCGGCCTGAAGCCGGTGTTCCGCCCCGACGGCACCGTGACCGCCGGTAACTGCTGCCCGCTGAACGACGGCGCCGCCGCGCTGGTGATCATGTCGGACACCAAGGCCCGCGAGCTGGGCATCACCCCGCTGGCCCGGGTGGTCTCCACCGGCGTCTCGGCGCTGTCGCCGGAGATCATGGGCTACGGCCCGGTGGAGGCGTCCAAGCAGGCGCTGAAGCGGGCCGGCCTGTCGATCGGCGACATCGACCTGGTGGAGATCAACGAGGCGTTCGCGGCGCAGGTCATCCCCTCCTACCGGGACCTCGGCATCGACCTGGACCGGCTGAACGTCAACGGCGGCGCGATCGCGGTCGGCCACCCCTTCGGCATGACCGGCGCCCGGATCACCACCACGCTGATCAACTCGCTGCAGTGGCACGACAAGCAGTTCGGCCTGGAGACCATGTGCGTGGGCGGCGGCCAGGGCATGGCGATGGTCATCGAGCGCCTGAGCTGATCGCGACGGTGACGCCGTGACGGACGTCTCACCCATCCGGAGTCACCGTCCGTAATTGAGGGCCGGATCACACCCGAGGTGCGATCCGGCCCTTTTTTCTGCCCTCCGGGACCGAAATGGCGACGCACCGGAATGGATCAACTCCGCTGCGTGGAACGGTATTACCCAACAATTTAAGGACAAGTAGGAAAGTCACCAGCAAATCGGACATCAGCCTCTGCAGTAACGGCCGCCAATACGGCAGTGTGGAGCCGTAACCCCGTTCCGCTCCTCGTTGGGAGTACGTTCCGTGAGCGTCGTCCACACCTCCCTGCTGCTGGCCCTGATCGCCCTGACCGCCGCCGTCCTGCTCCACCTCCGGGCCCTGGGACGGAAGTTGGACGCCGTGCAGCGCACCGCGCAGCCCGCCCCGCAGCTCGACGAGGCGCTGATACGCCGTGCCGTCGCCGAGGCGCTCGCCGCCGACCGGGAACGGGAGATCACCGAGGCCCGGGCGTTCTGGGCCGAGCAGGAGGCGCGCGCCGCCGAGGACGCGCCGTTGTTCGACACCCCGTTCACCACCACCGGCGAGGAATGGCCGATCTTCTTCCCGCGTCCGACCGGCCCGCAGGAGGCCGCCGACAACCACGGGGTGATGGACCCGGAGTTCGGCGAGGCGCTGCGGAACGCCCTGGAGGACCTGGTCAAGGACGGCCCTGCGGACGGCAGTTCGGCCGACGGCGGGATCCGGCACCCGAGCCAGGGCGGCGGCTTCCCGGCGCCCGGCGACAACGGGGACGTGAAGGCCCGCCGGGAGGCCGACCTGCTCGCCACCGGCCTGGAGGCCGGGCTGCTGGACGCCGAGGCCGAGCCCGCCGCCGCGCCCGACCCGCGCCGCCACCCCTCGCACCCCGACTTCGTGCCCAGCCCGACCCCGTCCCGCGAGTGGACCGACGACCGGCTCGCCGCGCTCGCCGAGGAGCGGATCGCCCTCACCGACGTCCGCCCGGGCCCGCTCGGCACGCTGGACGTGTACGCGTTCGCGGACGGCACCACGCTGTGCGTGGCCCCCGGCGACCGGGAGGCGGCGTACCGGCTGATCGACGCCGTCCGGGCCGGCGAGGACGTCCGGCTGCTGGGCGGCTCCCGGTTCTCCGGGTCGTACTCGCTGACCTTCTCCACCGACGGCGACACCGTCTACGTGCTGGCCGACCGGGTGGTCGCCTCGATCTGAGCCACGCCCGGAGGGGCGTCGACCGCGCGGCAAGGGGTTGCCCGCGCGGATCGGCGCCCCTCCGGCGTTCTCGCGGGCGTTCTCCCGGCGGCGCGTCAGGCGGCGCGTCAGGCGGTGGTCCGGTCGGTCTCCGCGAGGTCGGCGAGCGCGTCGGCCAGCACCTCGGGGTGGTCGGCGGCCGCGGCGGCCAGGTCGTGGCCGGTGACGGCGAGTTGGTCGCCGACCGCGAACGCCCCGCAGTCGGGGACGGGCAGCGGCGGCAGGCCCTCCAGCGCGCGGCCGGCGTCGGCGAGCCGGCCGGCCAGCGCGAGCACCGCGGCGGCCCGCGAGGGGTGGCCGGGGACGGCGGCCAGCAGGCGGCTCTGCGGCAGCGCCCGGAAGCGGTCGGCCAGCCGGTCCACGGCGGCGGTCAACTGGGCGGGGGTGACGGGAGGCTCCTCGGACATGGCCCCGAGGGTAGCCAAGCCGGGGCGGAACGGAACGCGGCGGGCCCCGGAGGATGCTCCTCCGGGGCCCGCCGCTGTACCGCCGCAACTGCTAGTCGTCGCCGCGCAGGATGGCGATCAGGCGCAGCATCTCCAGGTAGATCCACACCAGCGACAGCGTCAGGCCGAAGGCCGCCCGCCAGGACTCGCGCTCGGGGGCGCCGTGCCGGATGCCCTCCTCGACCTCGTTGAAGTCCAGGGTGAGGAAGAACGCGCCGAGGGCGATGCCGACCAGGCCGACCACGATGCCGAGCGGGCCGGAGCGCAGGCCGAAGTCCGCGCCGAACATGGTGGCGATGACGTTGACGAACATCAGGATCACGAAGCCGATCGCGATCGAGATGCCGATCCGGGTGTACCGCGGGGTGACCCGGATCCTGCCGCTCTTGTAGGCGATCAGCGTGGCCGCGAAGACCGCGGTGGTGCCCAGCACGGCCTGGATGGCGATGCCCGGCAGCAGGGTGTTGAGGGCCTTGCTGATCGCGCCGAGGAAGAAGCCTTCCAGGCCCGCGTACGTCAGGATCAGCGCCGGGTTGACGCTCCGCTTGAAGCTGATCACGAGGCCGATGACCATCGCGGCGATCGCGGCGACGCCGGCCAGCGCGTAGTTCTCGACCGGCACCACGAACCAGGCCACCGCGCCGGCGGCGACCAGGGTGAGCAGCGTCATCGCGGTGCGGGCGACCACGTCGTCCAGCGTCATCCGGCCGGTCTGGGCCGGGCCCGCGGCAGGGGCGGCGTACATCTCGGCGAGCTGCTGGTCGGTCATGGGCTGACCGCCGGGCTGGCCGTAGGCGTTGTTGCCGTACGGGTTGTTGGCGTACGGGTTGCCGTACGCCTGGGCCTGCTGCCCGGCCGGCTGCGTGCCGAACCCCGCGTACTGGTTGTCGCGGGTGAAGGACCCCTCCCGCGAGAAGACCGGGTTTCTGCTTCTCATCACATTCCCTCCGGGGCGGTACAGCACCACCCACTCAGACCACAACAGTAATGGTTTGGCAAAGTATTCCGCGTCAGCCGTGAGGAGGATCCCGTGTCGCCTGCGCGCGGGGCCCCCGAGACGGCAGGGTGGGAGACGCAACTGACACCCGATCAGAAAGGCGGCCCTCCGGATGGCCGAGGAGCTGTACGCCACCCTGAAGACCAACAAGGGCGACATCGTGATCCGGCTGCTGCCGAACCACGCGCCCAAGACGGTCAAGAACTTCGTGGAGCTGGCGACCGGCGAGCGCCAGTGGATCGACCCGAACACCGGGCAGCCCAGCAACGCGCCGCTGTACGACGGAACGGTCTTCCACCGGGTCATCGAAGGCTTCATGATCCAGGGCGGCGACCCGCTGGGCAATGGCACCGGCGGCCCGGGCTACAAGTTCGCCGACGAGTTCCACCCGGACCTGGCGTTCACCAAGCCGTACCTGCTGGCGATGGCCAACGCGGGCCCGGGCACCAACGGTTCGCAGTTCTTCGTCACGGTCGGCGCGACCACCTGGCTGACCGGCAAGCACACCATCTTCGGCGAGGTCGCGGACGAGGCGAGCCAGCGGGTGGTGGACGCGATCGCCACCACCGACACCAACCCGCGCAACGACCGCCCGGTGCAGGACGTGGTGATCGAGAAGGTCGTGATCGAGACCCGCTGACCGCGCCACGACAGCGCCGCCCGCCCCCGGTTGGAAGGGGACGGGCGGCGCTGTCGTCGATCGGGCGTCAGTCGGTCTTGATGCTGCTCAGGATGTCCATCCGGGAGGCCCGGCGGGCCGGCCAGAGGGCGGCGACGATGCCGACCAGGGCGGCCAGGGCGAGGAACAGCAGCACACTGCCGTAGGGGATCACGGTGGTCAGGCCCTTCAGGTCGGAGGAGAGCACCCGGGTCGCGGCCCAGGCCAGGAACACGCCGAGCCCGACACCGACCAGGGCGCCGAAGACCGAGATCACCACGGACTCCAGGCGGACCATCCGCTTGATGCCGCGCCGGTCCAGACCGATCGCCCGCAGCATGCCGATCTCGCGCTTGCGCTCGAACACCGACATCGCCAGCGTGTTGATGACACCGAGGACGGCGACGATCACCGCCATGCCCAGCAGGCCGTACATGATGTTCAGCGCGGTGGTGATGATGCGGCTGAACTGGTCGACCATGTCCTTCTCGGTCAGCACCTCGATCACCGGGTTGCGGCCGGTCGCGTCCTTGATGGACTGCTTGAGCTCGGCGGACGGGCCGTTGGCGCCCTTGACCATGATCTCGTTGACGTAGGCGTCGGGCTCGTACTGGTCGATCAGCGCGTTGGGGGCGATGACCGGCGACAGGCTGTCGTTGCGCTGGAAGACGCCGCCGACGGTGACGTCCGCCGTCTTGCCCTCGGCCACCTCGATCTTGACGGTGGAGCCCTGGGTCACGTTGTGCTTCGCGGCGTACTCGTCGTTGACCAGGATCTGGCCCTGCTTCAGCGCGCCGGTGGAGCCGGAGTTCAGGTCGATCTTCACCAGCTGGTCGAAGGCGGCGGCGTCCAGGCCCGTGACGGCCCGGTCCTCGCCGTCGACCGTCCACATCACGTTCGCAACCGGGCTGACGGCGGTCACGCCGTTCGCCTTGGCGATCAGGCCGGGCAGGTCACGGGAGAGCTCGTGGCCGTTGGCCATCGAGACCACGTAGTCGGCGTTCATCGAGCCGCTGACCATCTTGGTGACGGTGGTGGTGACGGAGCTGCCGATCACGGTCAGCGCGGTGACCAGGGTCAGACCGATGGTCAGCGCGGCCGCGGTGCTGGCGGTGCGGCGCGGGTTGCGGACGGCGTTCAGCCGGGCCAGCTTGCCGGGGGTGCCGAACACCTTGCCGAGCAGCGGGCCGACCAGGGCGACCACCGGGCGGGACAGCAGCGGCAGCAGGACGAACACGCCGATCAGGGTGAACGGGGCGCCGATCTCCAGCATGGCGCGGGCGCCGTCGCCCTTGCCGAACGCGCCGGCCAGGATCAGTGCGATGCCGCCGCCGGCGATCACCGCGCCGATCGAGTTGCGGATCACCAGGCCGCGCTGGGTGCTGGGCAGGTCGCCCGCGCTCATCGCCGCCACCGGGGGGATCCGGGAGGCGCGGATCGCGGGGAACAGCGCGGACAGCACGGTGACCACGATGCCGACGATCAGGGTGGTGACCACGGTGACCGGGGCGATCACCAGCGAGCCGGTGGGCATGCCCTCGTTCATGGAGTGGATCAGGGACTGCATGCCCGCGCCGATGCCGACACCGGCGAGCAGGCCGGCCGCGGAGGAGAGCACGCCGATCAGCAGCGCCTCGACCAGCACCGACTTGGTGACCTGGGCCCGGCCGGCGCCGACCGCGCGCAGCAGCGCCAGTTCCTTCAGGCGCTGGGCGATCAGCATGGTGAAGGTGTTGACGATGATGAAGATGCCGACGAACAGCGAGATGCCGGCGAACACCAGCAGCATGGTCTTGGTGCCCTTGACCGAGTCGGCGACCATCTTGGCCTGGTCGTCCTTGAGCTGCTGGCCGGTCTCCAGCGAGACCGAGTCGGCGGGCAGCTTGGCCCGGACGGCGTCCAGCAGGGCGCTCTCCGAGGTGCCGGGCTTGGCGGTCAGCACGATCGAGCTGTAGCGGCCGGGCTCCAGCATGCGCTGCTGGGCGGTGGCGGTGTCCATCAGGACCAGCGTGCCGCCGGAGGTGACCTGCGGGTCGTCGGTGGTGAAGACGCCGACCAGGGTGACGTCCTCGGCGGCGCCGTTGCCGGCCACCCGGATCTTGTCGCCGACGTGGTAGCCGGTCTTGTCGGCGGCCTGCTGGTTGAGCGCGACCTCGCCGGCCGTCTTCGGGCCGCGGCCCTGTGCGATCGGGTAGCGCGGGTCCTGGCCGGAGCCGTCGGGCACGAAGTTGGTGCCTCGGGCGCTCCACGCCTCGCCGACCAGGTTGCCCTTCTTGTCGGCGACGCCGGTGAACGCGTAGACCACGCCGCGGGCCCGCTCGACGCCCGGCAGGGCGGTCAGGTCCTTGAGGGTGGCGTCGTTCAGCGTCTCGCGCTTCTTCTGGTCCGGCGTCTGCGCGCCGTCGTTGTGGTTGAGGTTGCCGACGCGGTGGTCGGAGACCTGCACCGAGACGTCGGAGTAGCTCTTGGAGAAGCTGTTGCTCATGGCCTGGCCCATGGTGTCCGAGAACACCAGGGTGCCGGCGACGAAGGCGGTGCCCAGCATGACGGCGAGTGCCGTCATCAGCAGTCGGCCCTTGTGGGCCAGCACATTGCGCAGTGCGGTGCGATACATGGGTCAGTCCTGGGGTGGTGTGGTCGGGTCGGCGCTGCTGTGGGCCGTCAGCTGGTGCGGCCCTTGGCGTCGAAACGACGCATCCGGTCGAGGACGGAGTCGGCGGTGGGGTTGGCCAGCTCGTCGACGATCCGGCCGTCGGCGAGGAACACCACGCGGTCCGCGTAGGAGGCGGCGACCGGGTCGTGGGTCACCATCACCACGGTCTGGCCGAGTTCGCGCACCGAGTTGCGCAGGAAGGAGAGGATCTCGGCGCCGGAGCGGGAGTCCAGGTTGCCGGTGGGCTCGTCGGCGAAGATGATCTCCGGCTTGGAGGCCAGCGCCCGGGCGCAGGCGACGCGCTGCTGCTGGCCGCCGGACAGCTGCGCCGGGCGGTGCGAGAGCCGGCCGGAGAGGCCGACGGTCTCCACCACGCGGTCCAGCCAGGGCTTGTCGACCTTGCGGCCGGCGATGTCCATCGGCAGCGTGATGTTCTCCAGCGCGGTGAGCGTCGGCAGCAGGTTGAACGCCTGGAAGATGAAGCCGATCTTGTCGCGGCGGAGCTTGGTCAGCTGCTTGTCCTTCAGGCCGACCAGCTCGGTGTCGCCGATGGTCGCCGAGCCGGAGCTGACGGTGTCCAGGCCCGCCATGCAGTGCATCAGGGTGGACTTGCCGGAGCCCGAGGGGCCCATGATCGCGGTGAACTCGCCCTGGCCGAAGGAGACCGAGACGTTGTCGAGCGCGACGACGCGGGTGTCGCCTTCGCCGTAGACCTTGTTGAGACCGGTGGCGCGGGCCGCCGCCAGACCGGTGTGGGCTGCGTACGCGGTCGAGGTGCTCACGAAGGGGACTCCTTGTCCGGGAGGTGCTGGGATCGTCACTGGAGGGCGGTCCGCACGTACGTCGACCGCTACTCCATCCTCTCCTTCGTGATCATGGAATTCGTCGATCCGTCGAACGGTTGCCGCCCCGCCCGCAGGCGTACGGACCCCGCCGGGGTCTCCTCCTTCGGTATGACTCGCACCCCGAGAGCCCGCGGTGGCCGAGAAGCGCCGAAGGGTGGCCGAAATGACAGACGCTTCGTCAGATCGCATGGAAGCATGACAACTTCCGTCCCAGGAAATATGCGAAACCCTCGCCCGGCCGACTAGGCTCAGTGGTCGAGCTCATTGCGCTCCCAGGCCCAGATGGTGGAACGCAGACACGGGCAGCTTAAAACTGCTTGGCCGGAAGGCCGTGCCGGTTCGAGTCCGGCTCTGGGCACCAGTCTGCATATATGCCGTGACCTGCGGTGATGGCCCGACTACGGGCCACCGCGCAGCGGCCTGCGGCGGGGAGTGCCCGGCCGCCCCGCCGGTGCCGGAACCGTGCCGCGTGCGGGCAGGCCCGCGGCCCGGCCGGGGTCGCCCGGCCGGGCCGTCGGTCGGTCCGGGTCAGTTGGCCGTGATCGACAGTGCGTGGTGGAACACGTTGGTCGGGTCCCAGACGGCCTTCACCTGCTGCAGACGGGGGTAGTTGCCCTTGTAGTAGAGCGTCTGCCAGGACACGCCGGAGGTGTTCCACTGCGGGTCGGCGAGGTCGACGTCCGGGTAGTTGATGTAGGAGCCGTCGTTGGCCGCGTTGCTGACCGGCACGCCGCCGGTGGCGGCGTACACGTCCCGGTAGAGCGCGCGCATCCAGGCCACGTGGCGGGCGTCCTGGGAGGGGTCGGCCCAGTAGGTGGTGAAGTTGGCCTTGAGGATCGAGTCGCGCTGCGGCATCGCGGTGGCGTCGGGGGCGACGGCGTTGGCCCGGCCGCCGTAGGAGTAGAGCAGGATCGACGCGTGCCCGTCGTAGCCGGGGTCGGAGAGGTACTGGTACAGGGTCGATATCTGGCCGGCGTCCCAACCCTTGCGCAGGTAGGCGCCCTTGGACTTGGTGCGGTTGAACGCGCCGGTGTCGTACGGGTCCTTGAGGGTGGCCTTCAGCCACGGCGAGGTGGACTGGGTGCGGGCGGCGGGCGCCTGGACGCCGGCCGAGACCGCGTCGAGGTAGCCGGTCATCAGGCCGGCCGGGTTGGCGACGGTGCCGTCGATCTGGGCGCTGAGGGTCAGGGTGCCGACCGCGGCGTTGCCGAGGATCAGCACGCTGTGCAGGCCGGCGTAGGGCGAGCCGTCGGCGCTGTTGGCGGCGTGCCAGGCGCCGTGGTTGCGGACGACGGCGGCGAAGTCGGCCGCGTTCAGGTCGCTCCACTTCCACACCGCGGTGGCCTTCAGCAGGGTGGCCGGGGGCTTGGGCAGCAGCCCGGCCGGGTCGGTGCCGGTGGCGCCGGGGGTGCGGAACCAGTAGCGGGTGACCACGCCGAAGTTGCCGCCGCCGCCACCGGTGTGCGCCCACCACAGCTCGCGGTTGGCGTCGCCCGGGTCGCTGGTGGCGACCACCGCACGGGCGGTGCCGGAGGCGTCCACCACGACCACCTCCAGCGCGTACAGGTGGTCGACGATCGAGCCGTAGGCGCGGCAGAGCGCGCCGTAGCCGCCGCCGGTGACGTGGCCGCCGACGCCGACGGTCGGGCAGGTGCCGCCGGGGACGGTGACGCCGAAGTCGAGGTAGAGGGTGCGGTAGACGTGGCCCAGGGTGGCGCCGGCCTCGACCATGAAGGCGCGGCGGGCGGAGTCGTAGGAGACCGCGTTCATCTCGGACGTGTCGATCAGCGTCCGCACCGCGGGGTCGTCGACCAGTCCGTCCAGGCAGTGGCCGCCGCCGCGGACGGCGATCCGCCGCCCGCCCTGCACCGCCTCGTTCACCACCGCGATCACCTGCGCGGTGGTGTACACCACGCGCACCGAGTCGGGCTGTCCGACGAAGCGTCCGTTGTAGCCGCGCGAGGTGAGGTCGAGGTAGCGCGGGTCGGTGGGCGGGATGGTGCGGGCGGGCGGTGTCCACAGCGCGGCCGAATCGACAGTGCTGTTGACAGAGTCGGCGGCAAAACTGTCAATCGCGGGGAGCGCGACAGTGCCGCCGAGCGCGGCAGCCACCCCGAGGAACCCGCGACGAGTCGTTTCAGCCAAGGTCAACACCAACCCTTTCCCATTGTCGCGGCCGTCCCGCCGAATGGCCGGAATACGCGCGATCGGAACGAATACAGGGCACGATACGCAGCCCCGTCGGCGGGCCGTCGCCCACCGCGGGCCGGATACGGTACTGCGTCAGGTGCGGTGGGCGACTATCGGATACCCGGGCTTTTCGGAGGGGCGAGTTCCGGTCAGTACCGGGCGGTGTGCAGGATGGGCCAGCCGCGGTCGCGGGCCAGTTCCGTCATCAGCGGATCGCGGCCGACCACCCGCGGATTGCCGACCACCCGCAGGATGGTGAGGCCCTCGCGGCGGTCGCCGTACGCGAAGCACTGGGCCGGGTCCAGGCCGAGCCGGGCCATCGCCTCCACCACCACCTCGGAGCCCGCCTCGTCCGGCGCGTCCGTGTACAGCACCAGATCCGCCGCCAGACCGGCGCCCGAGACGGTCGCCCGGCCGACGGCCGGACGGGCGGCGGGGACGCCGGGCGACGGACCGTCGGCGACGCAGACCAGCAGGTCGCCGGCCGAGCGATGGTGGGCCGCGGCCTCCAGCACGGTGAGTGCCGAGCCGGCCGACAGCAGGTTGTATCTCACGTCGAAGAATGCCGCGCGGCGGCCACGCCGGATGATCACGCTCCTCCGTTCCCGTACTGCTCCCGCTCTGTTCGCGCGCGGGGCGCTACCAACCGGGTAATCATGCCGCACGCATTTGCCGTCGTGAAGTCTCGACTTCGGCGGCAGCAGATTCCCTATTCCTGGCGGAATAGCATTCCGGCCGATATTGATTCGGTCCCCGCTCGTCACGGGGCACATGACATGGGCATGCCCATGAACTTTACAGCCTCCCTTGACACGATTTGACATCTGGTGTTGTATCTGCCGCACCAAGGTCGCCTAGTCAGGGGAAGCGAGATGGCCGAGCGAGACGGCGGGACGGTCGGGATCATCCTGGCCGGCGGACGAGGAGAACGCGCGAAGCCCATCACCCTCGAGTCCGCGGACTACATCCGGAGCAAGGCGCTGATCCCGTTCGCGGGCCGACGGCTGATCGAGTGGGTCATCGACGCCTGCCGCGAGCAGGGCATCCGCCGCTTCTACGTGGTGGCGCAGGGCCTGGAGAACCGCAGCCAGATCAAACTGCTGCTGGGCCACGGCGAGCAGTACGGGGTCGAAGTGCGCTATTCGCGCTCCAGCTTCGACCGGTACAACGTCGGGTCCGGCGCCGCCACCCTGCACAACCTGGAGCAGTGGGACCTCACCGAGCGGGCGCTGGTGCTCCCGGTCGACTCGGTCTTCGACTTCTCGCTCGCCGAGCTGGAGGCCACCCACGAGGCGACCGGCGCCGTGGTCACCGTGGCCGCGGTGGCCCGCAGCCCGCTCGAAGTGGCCGGCAAGTACGGCGCGATGCGCACCGACGCCGACGGCCTGGTCTCCGGCTTCGTCGAGAAGCCCAGCCTGGCCCGGGTGCACGAGATCTTCCCGGAGGCGACCAGCGACAACTGCGCCCTGGTGCCCACCAACGCGGGCATGTACCTGGTGGACTGCCGTCGGCTGCGGCTGGCCGCCCGGGAGCCGCAGCTGATGCGGCAGGCCCAGCAGCGCCTGGACTGGGGCGGCGACCTGCTGCCCTGGCTGGTCGAGCACGGCCGCGCGGTGGCCGCGCACCACATCGCCCGGCTCGGCGACCTCGGCAACGTCGAGGACTACCTGGTGACGCTGCGCCAGGTGCTGGCCGGCGACTTCCACCAGATGAACCAGCTGATGCCCGAGCCGCGCAGCGACCGCCCGCGGTACTGGATCCACGAGAGCAGCCTGCACACCAAGGACGACGTCTCCGGCACCACCCTCGCCGACAAGATCGCCAGCGGCGACGTGGTGATCGGCCAGGGCGTACGGATCGGCCGGCACGTCACCATCGGCTCCGGCGTCCGGCTGGAGCACGCCGACATCGGCGACGGAGCGGAGCTGCGCGAGGGCGCCCGGTTGAGCGGAACCTCGCTCGGCGACTCCTCGATGGTCGGCCCGTACGCCCGGATCAGCGACTCCTACATCGGTCCGATGGCCGACATCCACTCCACCCGGGACAACCCGGTCCGGATGGACGGCTACTGCGCGGTCGGCGACGGCGTGCACGTCTGGCAGGGCACCCGCCTCACCGGGGTGAGCATCTATCCGCGGCTGCGGGTGCCGGCCCTGGCCAACCTGCCCTCGGGCACCCGGCTGACCAACTCCGACGACATCCTGCGCTGGATCTGAGCACACCCGAGCAGCCCGACAGACCCCGAGCAAGCCCGAGAGACGAGGAGCAAGCGATGGACAACCCCGTGGCGGTGATCGGCGGCTCGGGACGGCTGGGCCGCCTGATCGCCCAGCGTCTGCTGGACCGCGGCGAACCGGTCCGCGCGATCGGCCGCAGCGTGCAGCACGCCCGGCGCAGCCTGCCGCCCGGCGCGCTCTACTTCGAGGGCGACGTCCGCCGGCCGGAGACCCTGATCGAACCGCTGGCCGGCACCTCGGCCCTGGTCTACTGCGTCGCCCCGGGCACCGCCGACAGCGGCCCGGACCGGCCGGAGACCACCGTCTACCAGGGCGTGCGCAACGCCCTGGCGGCCGTCGCCGAGGGGGGCCACCGCCCCCGGGTGGTGCTGGTCAGCCAGATCCACGCCACCCACCTGGCCCACCCGCTGAACGCCTACGGCCGGGTGCTGGAGTGGCGGCTGGCCGGCGAGAACGCGGTCCGCGAATCCGGCCTGCCGTACACCGTGATCCGGCCGGGCTGGCTCACCGACACCCGGGAGGCGGGCGAGCGGGTCCGGCTGGAGCAGGGCGACCAGGGCTTCGGCCAGGTCTCCCGGCCGGACCTGGCCGAGGCCTGCGTCCAGGCGCTGCTCCAGCCGGCCGCGGACGGCGTCACCTTCGAGATCTTCAACGAGCCCGGCAGCACCTTCCCGGCGTGGAGCGAGGCGTTCGCCGGGCTCCAGGGCGACCGGACCCCGGTGGGCTGACGCCGACATGAGCGAACACCACGAGACTCGCAGGGCCGAGATCGAGGCGGCCGAGATCGGACCCGGTCACGCCCAGCCGCTCGGCGCCACGCTCGACGGCGACGGCGACGGCGTCAACTTCTCCCTCTACTCCGAGCACGCCACCCGGGTCGACCTGCTGCTCTTCACCCACCACGAGGACCTGGTGCCGACCCGGGTGATCCCGCTCGACCCGGAGCGGCACCGCAGCTACCACTTCTGGCACTGCCACCTCTCCGGCCTGACCAAGGGCCAGGTGTACGCGTACCGGGTCGACGGCCCCCGCCGCACCAAGGACTCCGGCACCTTCTTCAACCCCCGCAAGGTGCTGATCGACCCGTACGCCCGCGCCAACGTCAACTCGCTGTGGGACCGCACCCGGGCGATCGGCACCGAGGACAACTGCGCGTACTCGATGCGCAGCATGGTGGTCGACCTGGACGGCTACGACTGGGAGGGCGACGAGCCGCTGCGCACCCCGCTGGCGGACACCGTGATCTACGAGATGCACGTGGGCGGGCTGACCGCCTCGCCGTCCTCGCACGTGGTCCACCCCGGCACCTTCAACGGGGTGGTGGAGAAGATCCCGTACCTGAAGGAGCTCGGCGTCACCGCGGTCGAGCTGCTGCCGATCTTCGACTTCGACGAGCGGCAGGTGCTGCGGATCGGGCCGAACGGCGCGCCGCTGTACAACTACTGGGGCTACGACCCGTTCGGGTTCTTCGCGCCGCACACCGGCTACTGCTCGGACCCGTGCGAGTGCACCCACATCACCGAGTTCCGCGACATGGTGAAGGCGCTGCACCGGGCCGGCATCGAGGTGATCCTCGACGTGGTCTTCAACCACACCTCGGAGGGCAACGAGAACGGCCCGGTGATCAGCTTCCGCGGCCAGGCCAACGAGGTGTACTACCACCTGTGGCCGCAGGACCGCCGGCACTACATGGACTTCACCGGCTGCGGGAACGCGATCAACGCCAACCACCCGGCGGTGGCCAAGTTCGTCATCGAGTGCCTGGAGTACTGGGTGACCGAGCACCACGTCGACGGCTTCCGCTTCGACCTGGCCTCGGAGCTCTCGCGCGGGGCCGGCGGCTACGAGATGGACGTGCCGCCGGTGCTGTGGGGGATCGAGCTGTCCGGGATCCTCTCCGAGTCGAAGATCATCGCCGAGCCGTGGGACGGCGGCGGCCTCTACCAGGTCGGCCGTTTCCCGGGGAAGCGCTGGGCCCAGTGGAACGGCCCGTACCGGGACGACATCCGACGCTTCGTGCGCGGCGACGCCGGCCTGGTCGGCACCGTCGCCACCCGGCTCGGCGGCTCGCCCGACCTGTTCGGCCGGAACGGCGAACTGCCCACCAACAGCATCAACTTCATCACCTGCCACGACGGCTTCACGCTCAACGACCTGGTCAGCTACAACGAGAAGCACAACTGGGCCAACGGCGAGGCCGACGCGGACGGCGCCCACGAGAACTTCAGCTGGAACTGCGGCGTGGAGGGCCCCAGCGACTCGGCGGACGTCGAGCGGCTGCGGGTGCGTCAGATCAAGAACCACCTCGCGGTGCTGCTGCTCAGCCGGGGCGTGCCGATGCTGCTGGCCGGCGACGAGTTCCGCAACAGCCAGGGCGGCAACAACAACGCGTACTGCCAGCACAACGAGACCGCCTGGCTGGACTGGAACCAGGCCGAGAAGGAGACCGAGGTCCGGGACTTCTTCCGGAACATGACCGCCCTGCGCCGGCGCTTCCGCGCGGTGCGCGAGGCCCGGTTCTTCTCCGGCCGCACCAACCCCCGCGGCCTGCCCGACGTCACCTGGCACGGCACCCGGCTGGAGCAGCCGGGCTGGGACGACCCGCAGGCCAGGGTGCTGGCGCTCACCCTGGCCGGCTTCGACGGCGACCCGGACCTGCACGTCGTCCTCAACATGTTCCACCTGGGCCTGGACTTCGAGCTGCCGTCGATCGACGGCCACCGGTGGGCCCGCCTGGTGGACACCGCGCAGGGCGCCGGCGAGGACGTCCTCGCCCCCGGCGCCGAGGCACCCGTCCCCGGCCACACCTTCCATGCCCAGGGCCGCAGTGTCGTCGTCCTGGCGGCGCTGCCCGATGAGGGAGGAACGCACCGATGAACGCACCCGACACCCGGCGGATGTACTCCGACAGCATCGCCGGTTATGTCACCAACTACGACCCCGCGCACGACCGGTTCGGCCTGCGGACCTCGGACGGGCGCGAGTTCACCATCCACCTGAACGGCTTCCTGAGCTCCGAGATCGTCCGCAACCTCGGCGACGGCCCGCGCGACACCGGCGAGGCCACCCGCGACATGCTGGCCGAGGGCCGGTACGTCTTCGTCTACGGCCTGTTCTACCGCTGGGACGGCGGCGAGCGGATCGAGGCCCGGCAGATCACCTTCCCGGAGACCAGCCGCGGCAACTACGTCTTCGAGCACCCCAATTGGTGGGTGCAGCAGGCGGCCGAGATCGCCGACTTCTACCTGCGCGGCCACTTCCCGGACGGCCCCGACAAGGACGGCCGGTACGACTGGCGCAACTTCCGCACCCGGCTCACCCTGAGCGGCACCCACGTCCCGGACTTCACCGGCGAGGACGTGCGGCAGGAGACCGACACCATCTCCCGGCTGGTCTACGGCCTGGCCACCGCCTTCCTGCTCACCGGCGAGGAGCGGTTCTTGAGCGCCGCCGAGTCCGGCACCGAGTACCTGCGCGAGCACATGCGGGTCGCCGACGACTCGGAGGGCGTCGTCTACTGGTACCACGGCATCGACATCACCGAGGCCGGCCAACGCAAGGTCTACGCCTCGGAGTTCGGCGACGACTTCGACGCCATCCCGATGTACGAGCAGATCTACGCGCTGGCCGGGCCGACCCAGACCTACCGGATCACCGGCGACCCGCGGATCCTCGACGACATCGACCGCACGGTCGCCCTGTTCGAACGCTTCTTCCGGGACGAGGACCAGGGCGGCTTCTTCTCCCACCTCGACCCGATCACCATGGACCCGCGGGCCGACTCGCTCGGCCGCAACCGGTCCCGCAAGAACTGGAACTCGATCGGCGACCACGCCCCGGCGTACCTGATCAACGCCTATCTCGCCACCGGCCGGGAGGACTTCTCCAAGCTGCTGGAGGAGACCGCGGACACCATCGCCGAGCGCTTCCCCGACGAGCCGGCCAGCCCGTTCGTCCAGGAGCGCTTCCACGGCGACTGGAGCGCCGACCGGACCTGGGGCTGGCAGCAGAACCGCGCGGTGGTCGGCCACAACCTCAAGATCGCCTGGAACCTGACCCGGATCCGCGCCCTGCACGACAAGGAGCGCTACTCCGAACTGGCCGAGCGGATCGCCGAGTTGATGCCGCCGGTCGGCAGCGACCAGCAGCGCGGCGGCTGGTACGACGTGGTGGAGCGGGTGGCCGACCCGGACACCGGCGCCCACCACCTGGTCTGGCACGACCGCAAGGCCTGGTGGCAGCAGGAGCAGGCGATCCTCGCCTACCTGATCCTGGCCGGCGTCTCCGGCGACCCGGAGCACCGCCGCCTGGCCCGCGAGTCGGCGGCCTTCTACAACGCCAACTTCCTCGACTACGACGACGGCGGCGTGTACTTCAACGTGCTGGCCAACGGCATCCCGTACCTGCTCGGCACCGAGCGGCTCAAGGGCAGCCACTCGATGGCCGGCTACCACGCGCTGGAGCTGTGCTACCTGGCCGCCGCCTACACCGGCCTGCTGATCACCTCGGCGCCGCTCACCCTGCACTTCCGGCCGCAGCCCGGGGCCTTCCCGGACCGCCTGCTGCGGGTGTCGCCCGACCTGCTGCCGGCCGGCTCGGTCCAGATCGACCGGGTGTGGATCGACGACGAGCCGTACGAGGACTTCGACCCCAAGCAGCTGACCGTCCGGCTGCCGCTGAGCAACCGTCCGCTGAAGGTCCGGGTGGACGTCGAGCCGGCCGACATGCGGCTGCGGGTCTCCAGCGACTTCGACGGGAAGACCGCGCACATCCACTGCGAGGGCGTGATCGACCGCGAGGAGCTGGAGAAGTTCCGCCGCTGCCTGACCGAGGCGCTGTCGGTGGAGCCCCGCCGGGTGGAGTTCCACCTCTGCAAGGTGACCGAGATCGGCCGCCCGGCCATCAACGAACTGCTGTTCCAGCGCGCCAAGATGGGCCTTGAGGTCGACTTCGTGATCGTCGGTTGCAGTCTCCCCGAGGTCACCCAGGCCCTGCTGGCCACCGACGCCTTCCTGGTCGACGACGACCGGACCTGCGTCACGGACTGACGTCGCCCCGCCCCCGCCGCCCCCACCCGGCGGGAGCCGGGCCCGCCCCGCCCCCGCCGGCCCCACTCCGGCGGGGGCGGAGCCCGGCCCGACCGCCATCGCGCCAGAACCTCACCCAAGGATCGATGTGTCCATGATTTCGAACTTCCGTACACCGCACGCCGGCCTGCGGCAGGACGGAATCTCCGCATACTGCCACGAGCTCTTCAGCTGCTTCGCCCGCTCCGACCAACGGCGCTGGGGCGAGGTCTACCTCCGCGGCCTGCGCCAGGCGGACGGCCGCAAGACGCCCGCCAACATCTCCGAGCAGGTGCTCGGCCAACGCATGGTGCAGCCCATCCAACAGTTCGTCAACCAGTCCACCTGGGGGGTCGGCGAGGTCCGCCGCCGGCTCGCCGAGCTGGTCGCCTCGGCCGCCGCCCCGCACGCCTGGGCCGTCGACGACGTGGTGTTCGCCAAGAACGGCACCCGCTCGGCCGGCGTCGCCCGCCAGTTCGTCCCCACCGAGGGCCGCACCATGAACTGCCAACTGGCGATGGCCACTTCGCTGATCCACCCGCACGGCGCCCAGCCGGTCACCTGGCAGCTGGCACTGCCCCGGCACTGGGACACCGACCTGGAACTGCGCACCCAGGCCCACCTCCCCGAGGAGGCCCGGCACCTGCCGCGCTGGCAGCACCTGCTCGACTCGGTCGACGAGATACTGGGCTGGGACGTGCCCAGCGCCCCCGTGCTCGCCGACTGGAGCAACGAGAAGGAGGTCGAGCCGCTGCTGCTCGGCCTGGAGGAACGCGGGCTCGGCTACCTGGTCCAGGTCGGCGCCGGCACCGCGCTGCCCGCCTGCGCCACCGGTGCCCAGCGGGCCCTGCCGGTCACCCACGGCGGCCACGGCGCCCAGCCGGTGCGCCGGCCGGCCGCCACCGTCCGGCGGCGGGCCGCCGAGCTCGCCGACGAGCTGGTCCCGCAGGGCGAGCGCGCGGTGCTGGCCTGGCGGGAGGAGCCGACCGCACGGGTGCGGCACTCGCAGTTCCTGGTGGTCCCGCTCACCGACGGGCGCAGCGCCCGCCGCGGCCGCTTCGCCGAGCTGGTGCCCGCCGCGCCCCGCCACCTGGTGGTCGAGTGGCCGTTCGGGCGCTCCCAGCCGCGCACCTACTGGGTGACCAACCTCCCGGTGCACCGACTGCCCGAACTGGTCGCCCTGGCCGAGCTGCGCGGCCGCTCCGCCGACACCGTCGAACGGCTGCACCGCGACTACGGCCTCGGCGACTTCGAGGGCCGCTCCTACCGCGGCTGGCACCACCACGTCACGCTGGTCGCCGCCGCCCACGGCTACGACCTGCTGGACCGGCTGGCCGACCTGGAGTCCGCCCGCGAGACCTCGGCCACCGGCTGACCGGCACCATCGGCGCCGTCGGCGGTGCAGCCGGCGGCGTCGGTGCTTCGGGGGCGGCCCGACGGGCCGCCCCCGAGTGTCGCGTCCGGTGGCGCGTCCGGGCCCGGCTCAGCGCGCCGCGCCGAACGGCACCCCGGTCAGCTCTTCGCTCAGCAGGCGCAGTCGCGCCCGCGCGCTGCTCTCGTAGGCCTGGCTGCTGGCCCGGGCCTCGTCGGAGCGGTTGAAGTACCGTCCGGTCACCCCGTCCAGCGCCGGGTCGGTGACCAGCCGCAGGGTGTGCCGCACGCCCTCGGCGACGGTGCTCTGCGGGGTGAAGAGGTTGACCACCATCTTGGTGGGCATGTACGACGCCGGGTGCAGCGCGTTGACCGTCACCCCGGTGCCGGCGAGCGCCTCGGCCAGGTCGAAGGTCAGCATGATCTGGGCCAGCTTGGCCTGGCAGTACGCCTGGACGCCGTCCCAGCGGCGGCGCAGCATCACGTCGTCGAAGTTGATGGGCGCCTGGCCGGCCGAGGTGACGTTGACGATCCGGGCGGGCGCGGAGAGGGCCAGCAGCGGGGCGAGGCGCACCGCCAGCACGTACGCGGCCAGGTAGTCGACCTGGAAGGTCATCTCGTGGCCGTCCCAGCTCTCCTGGCGGTCGAGCTCGACGCCGATGCCGGCGTTGTTGACCAGCGCGTCGAGCCGCTCCAGGCCGGACACCCGCTCGGCCAGCTTGTGGACGTCGGAGAGCCGGGCGAAGTCCGCCAGCAGGTAGCTGATCCGGTCGTTGCCGGTCTCGGCGCGCAGCTCGGCGAGGAGGGCGTCGCCGCGTTCCTGGCTGCGGCCGTGCAGTACCAGGGTGGCGCCCTGGGCGGCGAGTTCGCGGGCCATGGCGCGGCCGAGGCCGTCGGTGGCGCCGGTGATGAGGACGGTCTGTTCTTCGATGGGGGTCACAGCAGCCTCCGGGGTCTGGAGAAGGGCGCTGCCCGGAAGCGCCGTCGGTGCTTCCGGGCAGCAGATGGCCGATCAGACGATCGGGTGGCCACTGGCGGTGGTCTCCGGGACGTTCTCCTTGACGTCCCAGTGCTCCGCGATCAGGCCGCCCTCGATGCGGAAGACGTCCACCACGGCCATGCCGCGGTCGCCGTCCTGCGCGGTGAAGTGGCTGTGCACGAAGACCAGGTCGTGGTCGGAGGCGATCCGCTGGATCGTGAACCGGCCTTCCGGGACCTGGGTCTTGAAGCCGGCGACGAAGTCGACCACCGGCTTGCGGCCGTCGGGCAGGTTGGGGTTGTGCTGGACGAGGTTCTCGGCGAGGAAGCGGTCGGCCTCGTCGGCCTTGCCCTCGTTCCAGACGGTGTCGAGGTAGTCGGTCACCAGCTGCTTGTTGTGCTCGGACATCGCGGATTCTCCCGTTCGTGGGTTTCGGTGGTGTCTGGTGGTCATGAGTTGGATGGTGCGGGGACCGGTGCCTCGGCCGAGACCGGGGCCGCCGGAGCCTTGGTGCCGCGACCGGACAGCACGTGCGCGCCGGCTGCCGCGACGAGCAGCAGCAGGGCGAGCCCGGGCATCAGGGTCGCGCCGACGGAGGGCAGGAAGGTGGAGCCGAGCAGGCTGCCCAGGCTCATGCCCAGGTACAGCGCGGAGGCGTTCAGCGCCAGGATCAGCGCCGGGTGGGCGGGCAGGACGGCGATCAGCCGGGCCTGCTGCGGGGCCTGGTACATCTGGCTGAAGAAGGCCCAGACGGCGAACAGCACCAGGCCGGCGACCGTCAGCTTCGGGGTGACGACCAGCAGGGCCAGGGCCACGCCCAGGCCGGCCAGCGACACCGTGATGGTGCGGGTGCCGCCGAGCTTCTCGCTGATCCGCGGCGCCAGCGCGTTGCCGAGCACGCCGACGACGCCGAAGGCCATCAGGGTGCCGGAGACCACTCCGGCGCTGGCGTCGAAGCGGGCCGCCAGGTAGGCGCCGGCCACGCCGTACACGGTGAACTGGGCGGCCATGAACAGCAGGGTGGTGGTGACGGTGGGCAGCGCGCCGGGGGTGCGCAGCGCGGCCCGGTAGGCCTGGGCGGTCGGCGGTTCGCCGGCCGGCAGGTCCGGTACCAGCACCGCCACCAGCACCAGGGACAGCAGCGAGAGCGCGCTGACGCCCAGCAGGGCCGGGCGCCAGCTCATCGTGGAGCCCAGGAAGGAGGCGAGCGGGACGCCGAGCACGGAGGCGGCGGTCATGCCGGCGAACACCGTCGCCAGGGCACGGTGGCGCCGCTCCGGTCCGACGATGGCCGCGCCGGCCGCCGAGGACGCCGGTCCGAAGATCGCCGCGCCGATCGCCCCGAGCACCCGGGTGAGGGTCATCGTGGTGTAGTCGGGGGCGACGGCGCTGAGCCCGCCGCCGACGGTGAGCAGCGCCAGGCCGAGCAGCAGGACCTTCTTGCGGTCCATCCGGCGCAGCAGCGCCGGCGCCGTCGGCGCGCCCACCGCGAAGGTGAGGGCGAACACGGTGACCAGCAGGCCGACGCTGGCCGGGGCGACCTCCAGGCTCTTGCCGATCGGGGCGTTGAGGCCGACGACGGCGAGCGAGATGGTGCCCAGGCTGAAGTAGCCGAGTGCCAGCGCGAGCAGGGCAGGGGTGGGGTTTCGAGGATTCACGGGACCTCGTTTCGCAGGTGGATTCCGGTGCACGGTGAGCAGATTCGGGTGACGGCATCGGCTGGGCGTGCCCGCGTCCAAAACGCTAGCCAGATGGCCGAAGTCCAGTGCTTGGACCGCTCCCCCGCAGAGCACTGTGAAAGGTCGTCAGCGGCACTACGTCAACTCGTGACCGGTGGGGACAGGACGGTGGAACAGCAGCGGTACGCGGCGCCCGGTGGCGACCAGCCAGTGCTCCAGGCCGCTGACCGCGACCAGCAGGACGGCGGTCGCGCCGAGCGTGGCGATCGCGGGCATGTGCGGGGCTCCGGCGGCCAGGCCGAGCAGGCACAGCCCGGCGCCGACCCGGGTGGCCGAGGCGGCGCCGAACATCCGCCAGCGGGTGTAGCCGAACGTCAGCGCGAAGATCGCGGCGCCGATCGGGAGCAGGGCCGCGCTCGGGTCGTGCGAGACGCCGGTGGGGTGGGCGACCGTGTTGCCGGTGCCGACCGCGACCAGCAGCAGGCCGAGCACCAGCACCAGGTGGCCGTAGCTGAGCACGTCGCGCACCACGGTGGCCGGGGTGCGGTGGGTCCGCATCGAGTGCTCGACGGCGGGAGCGGCGAGGTGGAAGTACAGCCACCACAGCGCGCCGCCGATCACGAAGCTGAGCACCAGCGCGGCGACCAGCGCGGCGGTGAGCGCCCCGGCCGAGGCGCGGGCCCCGACCGCGAGGATGTTCTCGCCGAGCGCGATGATGATGAACATGCCGAAGCGTTCCGGCAGATGGGCCGCGCTGTAGGTCATGGCGTGCAGCCGGCGGCTCATCACCGCGGGCAGCACCGCCTCGGCCAGAATGGCGGCGGCCCAGATCGCCGCCCGGGCCGGGCCGCTGACGAAGGCTCCGACGGTCAGCGCCAGCGCGAACACCACGCCGACCGAGTAGGGGTGGATGGTGCGGGCGAAGGGGCGTTCGCGGCGGGTGGCCTCGCCCATCAGCAGCCGCAGCACCAGGTAGGAGCCGGCGAACAGCGCCGCCCCCGCGTGCCCGGACATCGCGCTCGGCGCGGCCACGCCCATGCCGTAGGTGGCCAGGCCGGCGGCGAGCAGCAGCAGGCGCTCGACGTGGGTCTCCTCGACCATGGTGACGGCCAGCGCGACGTCCACCCAGGCCCACCACAGCGGGGTGAGCATCAGCAGGGCCTGGCCGAACGTCGCCCAGCTCGGCGAGTGGCCGATGATGTGGGTGGTCTGGCTGACGCCGAAGGCGAGCACGATGTCGTAGAACAGCTCCGCCCAGGTGGCCCGGGAGCGGGTGCCGTCGGCGGCGCGCTCGTGGCGGTGGTGGTGGAACATCTTCCTCACCCTCTCTGCGCGGACGCGGACGTCCGGGCGGTACGGGCAGCGGCCGGTCCGTCCGGCCGGCGCCCCCCGCGGGGGGGCCGCGCGGGCCCGCGGGGGGGGGGAGGGGGTGTAGATAAA